>NZ_MSJP01000099.1 GCF_014596525.1 Streptomyces sp. CBMA291 | reverse complement strand
CGTACCCGGTGAAGATCCCCGAAGTGGGGCGGATTCCGTACCCGCAATGCTCGAACGGGCTTTTCTGGGGCTACGATCGCGGTGCCTCCCCGGGAGACGAACTTGCGGGGGCGAAGCCCGTACGGGCGGGGGAGCCGGGGCCCGTTCGGCCCGGGGGAGCGGACGAGGGCGCCGACCGGGTCGGCCGCGCGGCCGGGGAGCGGCCCCGCCACCTCGTCCCGCTCGTCGTCCTGTGCGTCCTGACCCTGCTGTTCGGCGGCTTCGCCGGATGGGCGTACAGCAGGGCGAGCGGACTGCGCGACGATCCCGCGCGGGCCAACACGGCCCTCGCGGACCTGGCGCGGACCAGCGAGATCAAGGGTCAGACCACGGCGGCCGTGGCCGCGCTCTTCTCCTACGACCAGGCCGACCCGGCCGCCTTCGAACGGGCGCGGAAGACCCTCCTCACGGGGAAGGCCGTCGAGCAGCACCGGACCCTGTTCGACGGGGTGCTCGCCCAGGCGGCCGAGCAGAAGTCGGTGATCACCACGGTGGTCACGGACAGTGCGGTCGAGCGGATCGACGGCGACCGGGCCCGGGTGCTGGTCTACGCCGACCAGAGCAGCGTGAGCACGGCGGGCACGCGGGGCGCCAAGGGGAAGGCCCAGGACCAAGGGGTGTACGCGGGCGCCATGTTCGCCGTGGACGTGGTGCGCGGGGACGGCCGCTGGCTCGTGGAGGGCATCGACACGTTCGGCCGCTGAGCCCTCGGGCGGGGGACCCAGGGGGAGCGGCCTTCCGGGCGCTCCCCCTGGTGGTCACCCCTGCCAGGTCGCGACGAGCGCGGTGGCGTACCGCTCCTCGCAGGCGACGATCAGGGGTGCCAGGCCGTGCGCGGTCACCGCTTCCACCGCGCGGGCCGTCTGCCGCTCGCTGGTCTCGAAGAGGAGGCGTCCGCCGGGCGCCAGCCAGCGGGGCGCCTCGGCGGCCACCCGGCGCAGCACGTCGAGGCCGTCGGGGCCTCCGTCGAGTGCGACCAGCGGCTCGTGCTCCCGGGCCTCGGGCGGCAGCAGGCCGACTTCCTCGGTGGGTACGTAGGGGACGTTGGCGACCAGGATCTCGATCCGGCCGCGCAACTCGGCGGGGAGCGGGGCGAAGAGGTCGCCCTCGTGGACGTGTCCGCCGCGCGGCTCGACGTTCCGGCGGGCGCAGCGCACCGCGGCCGGTTCGATGTCGGCGGCGTGCACCCGTGCGCCGGGGACGGCCGAGAGGAGGACGGCGCCCGCCGCGCCTGAGCCGCAGCACAGGTCGACGCAGAGCGCGCCGGGTGCGGCGAGCGCCACGGCCCGTTCGACGAGGAACTCGGTGCGGCGTCTGGGCACGAACACGCCCGGGTCGACGGCGACGCGCAGCCCGGCGAACTCGGCCCAGCCGACGATGTGTTCGAGGGGGAGTCCGGCGGCGCGGCGCTCGACGAGGGCGTCGAGTTCGACGGTGTCACGGGCGGCGGAGAAGAGGAGTTCCGCCTCGTCCTCGGCGAACACACAGCCCGCGGCACGGAGTCGGGAGACGGTGGTGGTACGGAGGGAGCGCGGGGGATCGAGCGACATGAGACCTTCCGGGAAGCCTGAGGAGGCTCCCGCGGTCGCTACGACCGGGCCGTGGGAACGGCCGCCGAGAGGGAGCATCCTGCCTGCGTGGTAGTGATGGGTCCCACCTCCTCGGTCGCCGTGTCCTGAGCCCGCTCATCGTACCCTCAGGCCGGTCCCGGGTGTGATCTTTTCCGGGACCGGCCGTGCGGAGGCGTGGCTCAGCCGGCCAGGGCCGCCTCGATGGCGGTCACCAGCTCGGGGGCGTCGGGCTCGGTGCGCGGGCGGAAGCGGGTGACGGCACCGTCCCCCGCGACGAGGAACTTCTCGAAGTTCCACTGGACGTCACCGGCTTCGCCGTCGGCGTCGGCG
The DNA here is from genome assembly GCF_014596525.1 of Streptomyces sp. CBMA291. Lineage (GTDB taxonomy): Bacteria > Actinomycetota > Actinomycetes > Streptomycetales > Streptomycetaceae > Streptomyces. Next base: position 5,018 of record NZ_MSJP01000099.1, on the reverse strand, counting down.
GTCTTCACCAGCTCCGCGTAGAACGGGTGGCGCCCGCCTCCGTTGACGTCGGTCTTCTCCAGGAGGGGGAAGGACACCCCGTAGGTCGTCGAACAGAAGGTACGGATCTCGTCGGCGGTGCCGGGCTCCTGGCCGCCGAACTGGTTGCAGGGCACTCCGAGGACGGTCAGTCCGCGCTCGCCGTACTCCTTCTGAAGCCGCTCCAGGCCGGAGTACTGCGGGGTCAGGCCGCACCGGGAGGCGACGTTCACGACCAGGACGGCGCGGTCGCGGTAGTCGGCGAGCGTGACCGGCTCGCCGGCGAGGTTCTTCAGCGGGATGTCGTACAGGCTCATGGCGTACTCCTGGTCGGGATGGGGTTTGATCTCACCATGGGAGACGAACCACTGGCCATCACGATCGATTCCGCCGAGGAGACCGGACGGGCACCCCGTCGGGTCCGTTGCAGGCTCTGCGGGCGCCCCCTGACGGGCGCCGACTCCCGCCGTACCGGGCTCGGCCCCACCTGCGACGCCAAGCTGCATCCCCCGGCCCCCGAGATCCGCACCCGCCGCCACGAGGTGGCCCAGGACCCGCTGCCGGGGACCGAGGTCGACTGAGGGGAGCCGGGGAGCCGAGCGCACGGGAGCGTTTCCGCCGCCCGTGTCCGAGAGTGCGTCAGGTCGTCGTCGGGCGGCCCAGCGGCAGCAGGTACTGGATCGGTTCGTCCAGGTCGTCGAGGCCGAGGAGTTCGTGGGCGAGGTCGTCGTAGAGGCCGCCGAGGGGGGTGGTGCCGAGGCCGAAGGCGGCGGAGGCGAGGAGGAGGTTCTGGGCCAGGTGCCCGGTCTCGAGGAGTCCGAGGCGCAGGGCGCGCAGGCCGTAGCGGCGGCGCAGGTGGGCGAGGTCCAGGTACAGGGCGAGGACGGCGGGGGCCTCGTCGACGACGATGCGCTGCGGGTCCGACTCGGGGAGGGTGAGGTAGTAGGACAGTGCTCGGAGCTGGTCCGGGTCGGGCGCCGGGCCGATCGGGCGCAGGGAGCGCAGGGCCGGGACGCACTGGTAGGTGGCGGAGGGCAGGCCGTCGACGGCGAGGGCGATCAGCCGGACCCGGACCGCGTGCATGGCACCCGCGCTGGGGTAGGGGCGGTGGCCCGAAGCGTCGTCCGGGGCGTGCGCCGCCCAGAGCAGGCCGCCCAGTTGACCGGCGGTGAGCGGGCCGGTCAGCCGGCCTCGGGTGGAGTGGCGGGTGCGGAGCGCGTCGGCGAGGGCGACGGTCGGCAGCGGGTCGGCGGGCAGGGGCAGGTCGCCGGGGAGCGGCCGCGGTGGACCGGCGGGCGGCACGTCCGGCAGCGCGGTGTCCTCGGGGCGTCCGACCTGGAACTTGCTGTCCTCCAGGTACTGGAGGTCAGGAGCGCTCCGGTCGTCGGGGAAGAAGGTGAAGGGCCGGTCGGTCTCCAGGAGCGTCCGGCCGGCGAGCCGGCAGACGGCCCGCTCCTCGTCGGGCCCGACCCCCAGGCGGTTGAACAGCATGTGCAGCTGCGAGGCCCACACCCAGTGGAGCCGTTCCTCGGCCGCGTCCGGCGCGGTGGCCCGCATCCGGGCGTCGGCGACGGCGACGGCGGCCGACCAGTCGGTGAGCCAGGACGCGGCCGTCCCGGCGTCGAGCGCCTTCCACAGGGCTCCGGCCCGGTGCGCGAGGGTCTGCCGCTGTCCGGCGAAGACCGAGTTCACCTTGGTGTGCACGGCGAGTCCGGGCAGCGGTGGGAACTCCGTCACCCAGCGCCAGGAGGCGGAGTGGCGCCGCAGCCATCGGGCGGCGGCCAACTCGTCGAGTCCCAGGGTGTGGGCGGTGGTGTGCGCCAGATCCAGGGCCAGGGGCAGCCGGGCGCCGGGGGAGGCGTCCAGGGAGCGCAGCGCGTCGACGGCCGTGCGGGTGGAGCGGGTGAAGAGTTCCTCGGCGATCGGCAGCAGCGCGGGGCCGCCGTAGCGGTCGGTCTCGGGTTCGTAGGCCACGGAGGTGACCTCCGCGTGGCGGGCCGCCCATGGGCCGTCGGGCGGAGTGCGCAGGGACGCGAGCCGGGTGAGTTCGCCGGCCAGGGCGCCGGGGTCCGCGTCCGTCGTCCGGAAGCGGACGCGCAGGTGCGGTCCGCCTTCGCCGTAGCGGATGAAGAACCAGTCCTCGCCTACGAGTTCGTCCATCAGCGGCGCGAGGTCCGCCGTGACGAAGTCGTCGGTCCCGCGTGCGGGCAGCGGCAGGGCGAGGTGCAGGCCGTGCCAGTGGGTGGCCGGCGGCTGTCGGTTCGTCATCGCGTCCTTCCCGGACGGCAGGGGGAACGGGGCGGGTCGGGGGCTACGGGAACGGGTGCGGGTGCAGGGGGAGTTCGTCGTGGCGCAGCGGGCGGGGGGTTCGGCCGAGGCGGTGGGGGACGTTCAGCAGGCGGGGGAGGCCGTGGGTGCGCCGGTTGGCCTCGCCGAAGGTCATCGGGAGCGTTCCGGGAACGATCACCTTGGCGCAGTGCAGTCCGAGCCGGTCGCGTACCCCTGGCTCGTCCTGGCGGACCACCACCACTTCCAGGCCGTGCCCGGCGAGCCGGTCGACCGTCTGGTGCAGCAGCTTCGCGAGGTCGTCCACCGGCTCGGGGGCGGCGGGCCAGCGATCCTGCCAGGGCACGGGGGGCGGGCCTGCGAACAGGAAGTCCAGGCGCGGCTGGGCTTCGGGCAGGGTGTTGAGGCCGACGTGGTCGTCCAGCGAGGTCACCAGGTCCGGGCGCTCCAGCATCGCCCGCAGGCGCTGCGGATCGCGTGCGCCGCCGGGGGCGGTGGAGCGGCGCGGAGCGTCCTGGACGTTGGTCACCACCTCGGCGACGGCGGAGCGGATCGCCGTCCTGGGGTCGTGGTGGGCGCCGGCGGCGAGCAGGAGGCGCGGGGCGTCGGGATGCGTGCCCTGGTAGCGGCAGACGGCGATCACGGCGGGGATCGCGAGGTCGTCGGTGGCGTCGAGCAGGGTGAGCCGGTAGCCGAGCAGGCGGGCGCGGTCGGCGAGGCCGGCCGTCTCCTCGTCCTCGGTGGGGACGCCGACGGCGGGCAGAGGGGTGCGCGCGTACCAGGCCATCAGGAAGGCGTCGCGTTCGGCGATCTCGAACAGGCCGTAGAGCGCCGCTTCCTGGGGGCTGTTGCCCAGCCCGCAGCCGTTGGAGGTCTCGTGTGCCACGCGGGGGCGGTCGCGGCCCGGGGGGTCCCAGTAGGCGAGGTGCTCGGGGACGGCGATCGGGCGGTCGTGGGTCAGGGACCAACCGTGTACCCAGTCGAGCACGAGGTCCGGGGTGTACGGGACGGTGGTGCGCGCGGGGTGGTCGCCGGGGTCGGGCAGGCCGAGCCGGACGGGGTCGAGGACGGCTTCGGGCCCGTGCTCGGCCACCAGGTCGGCGTAGGAGGAGCGCAGGGTGCCCCGGCGGCCGAGGGGCCGCATCCCCGCGAGGCGCTCCACGCTCTCGAACAGGGCCACGCGCTCGCTGGAGCGGAAGTCGGACGCCCGCCCGTATCCGCCGTCGTCTTCGAGGCGGCCGTCGGTGACCAGGGCGGTGGTGAGGGCGAAGGCCGAGTCTTCGGTGCGGTAGAGGCTCCGGACCGGGCCGAAGCGTTCGTCGTGGAGTTCTGCCCTCAGCCGCTCGGCGGTCGTACGGTCGTTGGCGCCGCGCAGTATCGCGGGATCGGGCAGGGGGAGGGGTTCGGAGGGCAGACGGGCGGCTTCGGGCGTGTCCTCGGGCAGGGGGTGGCAGACGGGGCAGCCGCCGATCGGGCGGACCCGGTGGGTGGACCAGGTGGCGCGGTCGCCGTGGAGCAGGTGGACGGTGGCGTGGCTCGCGGCCTCGGGGGACGCTTCGTCGTCCTGCTCGCCCTCGGTCTCGGCCAGGTCGGCCGCGAGGGCGACCGCCGCTTCGGAGAAGGACGGGGTTCCGGTGCCCGCGAGGACCAGGGCCGGGCTCTGCCAGGGCACCCGGCCACCGGTGGTGGCGAGACGTTGGTACTCGGTGCAGCTGAGACAGGCGGGCGAACCGGGGTGGAGCACGGGCCCGACGATGGTCAGCGCGCCGTCCTCGCGTACGGGCACGAGGCGGACGGGGTGTGCCAGCGCGTGGCGGCTGAGGCGTTCGGCCAGGCCGAGGGTCCAGTGGGCGAGGTGGACGACGGCGGGGCCGCTCGTGTGCGCCAGGGCCTGTTCGGGGCAGAGGACGGGGAGGTCGGTCATCGGGTGTGTCCTGACGGTACGAGGACGGTGAAGCCGCAGCCCTCCAGGGCGTTGGCCAGGGGCCGGGCGGCGGAGGCAGGGGGCTTCCAGGGGGTGGTGTGCAGGCCGGTGAGGCGGCCGAGGGCGGCCCTCAGGTCGGCTTCCCGGTCGGCGAGTCCGGCAAGCCAGCGGATCGTCCAGCCCTCCTCCACCCAGGCGGGGAGCCGCTGCCCGGCGGCGGCCAGCGGGGCGAGGGCGCCGCCGGGGGTGGTGTGGTGGGCGGCGGCCAGGCCGAGGTCACGGGCCGTCAGACGGGTGAGGGCGCTCAGAGCGGCCACGGACACCGCGTCGGCGGGCCTGGCCTCGACGGCCCTGGCTCCTTCCACGGTGGCCAGGAAGACATGGCCGGAGAGCCGGCGGACCGTGACGTCGGCGTCACGGCCGAGGCGCCGCGCCAGCGCCGCCGTCCAGTGCGCGGCCTGGGGGTGTTCCCGCCACACCGTCGCGGGCAGTGCCTCGCCGCCGCCTCCGGGGACGGCGAGGGCGGCACGCCGCAGGGCCTGGCCGAGAGCGTGCTCCGGGTCGGCGCCGACCGTGGCGGCGACTCCCGGATCGGCGGCCGCGAGATGGAGTTCGGCGGACCGCAGGGCACCTGCCAGCCGCGCGAGGTCGGTGCGGGCGGCCCCGGCCACCAGGGTTCCGGACGGTGTACGGCAGGCGGCCAGGGCGACGGGCGACTGCGGAAGTGCTTCGGGGGAGGGAGCGTCGAGGACACCGAGCAGCGGGTCGCCGAGCGCGGCGGCGCGGCGCA
>NZ_MSJP01000098.1 GCF_014596525.1 Streptomyces sp. CBMA291 | reverse complement strand
TGGCCGCCGCCGGGTCCGCCCACGCCTTCCTGCTGACCGAAGGAGCCCGCGCATGAGCGCCCTGGAGGCCACCCGGGCGGCGCTGGCCGCCGAGCACGCGGCGGTGTACGGATACGGGGTGGTCGGCGCCCGCGTCGGAGCCGGACGCCGGGCCGAGGCCACCGCCGCCCACGGGGCCCACCGGGCGCGCCGGGACGCGCTGCGCCGGGCCGTACGGGACCTCGGCGGCACCCCGGAGGCGGCCGAGCCCGCGTACGCGCTGCCGTTCCCCGTGCCGGACCCCGCCTCGGCCGTGCGGCTAGCCGCCGTCCTGGAGGACCGGGTGGCCGGGGTCTACTCCGACCTGGTGCGGGCCGCGACGGGCCCCGCGCGGCACGAAGCCGCCGCCGCACTCGCCGAGGCGGCGGTACGAGCGGCCCGCTGGCGCGGCGGGGACGTAACCTTTCCTGGGCTCGCCGAGCGGGTGTGAGCCCGCGCCCCGACCGAAGGATCGACGTACGCATGGGTTTCGAACCGCCTCAGCGCCTGGTGAGGACGCTCGGAGAGACGTACGGGGAAGCCGTCGCGGCCGAGTGGCTCGGGCGGCTGCCCGCGCTCGCCGCGGAGCGGGTCGAACAGGCCTCCCTGGTCGCCGAGCGGGTGATGGCGCCCGGCGGGCGGAGCGGCCTGGTCGTGCTCGTCCGGCTGCCCGACGGCTCCCCCGCCGCGCTGAAGATCGCACCCCCGTTCGCCCGGCCCGACCGGGAGCGGGAGGCGCTCGCGCACTGGAACGGCTGGGGTGCGGTCCGGCTGCTCGACGAGGTCGGGCCGGACGCGCTGCTCCTGGAGCGGCTGCACCCCGAGGTGTCCCTGCGCTCCCTCCCGGAGGCCAAGGCGCTCCTGGAGGCGGCCGGGACCGTACGGAGGCTGTGGGTCGAGCCCCCGGCGGGGCACGGTTTCGAGACGGTGGCGGAGCGCACGGCCCGGCAGACGGCGGCGATGGAGCGCCACGGGGCGGACGAGACGGTCGGCGAACTGACGGCGACGGCGCTCGCGGCGCGCGAGGAGCTGCTGGCGGGCGAGGCCGAGACGCTGCTCCTGCACGGGAACTTCCGGCAGGGCAAGGTCCTCGCGGGGGACCGGACGCCCTGGCTCGCGGTCGGCCCCGAGCCGCTGGTGGGCGAGCGTGCGTACGACCTGGCCCGGCTGGTACGGGACCGGGTGGAGGACCTGGTGGCGGCCTCCTCGGGCGCTTCGGCGGCCCGGCGGCGGGTCAACCGGCTCGCGGACTCCCTGGACGTGGACCGGGAGCGGCTGCGCGGCTGGACGCTGTTCCGCGCGGTGGAGTCGGGGACGCGGGCGCTGGCGGCGGGGCGGCGGCAGGACGCGGAGCTGCTTCTGGAGTTCGCGGGCTGGCTGTAACTTCCCGGCCGGTCGCGCGTTCGCGGACCGGTATGCGGGGAATACCCTTGTTCATACGGTTCTTCATACATTTTTTGTACGGTTTTCGTACGGTTCGGCTCGATCCAGGGAGCCGTGATGATCGAGGAAATCCTGCTGGCGGTGGTCGGCGCGGGCGCGGCGGTAGCGGTGTACGCGGGCGCCGCGGCGCGGGTCGTGAAGCAGTACGAGCGGGGAGTGGTCTTCCGTTTCGGGCGGCTGCGCGAGGGGATCAGGGGGCCGGGGTTCACCCTCGTCGTGCCGGGTATGGACCGGCTCCGCAAGGTCAACATGCAGATCGTCACGATGCCCGTGCCCGCGCAGGAGGGCATCACCCGGGACAACGTCACGGTCCGGGTCGACGCGGTGGTCTACTTCAAGGTCGTCGACGCGGCGGAGGCGATCATCCGGGTCGAGGACTACAAGTTCGCGGTCTCCCAGATGGCTCAGACCTCGCTGCGGTCGATCATCGGCAAGAGCGACCTCGACGATCTGCTGTCCAACCGCGAGAAGCTCAACCAGGGTCTGGAACTGATGCTGGACTCCCCCGCCATCGGCTGGGGCGTGCAGATCGACCGGGTCGAGATCAAGGACGTGTCGCTGCCGGAGACGATGAAGCGTTCGATGGCCCGGCAGGCGGAGGCGGACCGGGAGCGGCGGGCGCGGGTGATCAACGCGGACGCGGAGCTCCAGGCGTCGAAGAAGCTGGCGGAGGCGGCCGGGGTGATGTCGGAGCAGCCCGCGGCGCTCCAGCTGAGGCTGTTGCAGACGGTGATGGCGGTGTCGGCGGAGAAGAACTCGACGCTGGTCCTGCCGATCCCGGTGGAGCTGCTGCGGTTCCTGGAGCGGGCGACCCCGGGTGACGGGGACGACCCGCATCCGACGGGCGGCGGCCCGGCCAGGCCCTCCGGGGCCGCTCCCGTCCCCCAGGCCCCTTCGCTCCCGCCCGTTCCGCCCCCGGTCCCGCCCTATCCGGACACCCCGGAAGGGAAGGTCCCGGACGTGTCGGATGCGGTGGAGGATCTGGCGGGCTCACCGGTGGAGCCCACGGGCCGGGAGGACGCGGCCGGCGGGGCGCCTCAAGAAGACGGGCCGCCCCTGGAGCGCGGGACACCCCGGGAAGACGAGGGCCCCCGCGAGGGCGAGGTCCAGGACCCCGCCCTCGCCGAGGGCGATCCCGCCGAGGGCGGAGCCCCACCGGACGCGGGTGCCGCCAGGCGGTGAGGCGGTACGCCGCCAGGCGGTACGGCAGTGCGCGTCAGGCGTGAGGAAGGCGGCCCGGCTCATGGCAAGGGCAGCCGAGCCGTGAGGCGGGGACCGTCAGACGGGACGCGGGCGCCGTCAGCCCGTACGGCAAGGGCAGCCGAGCCGTGGGACAACCGCCGACCGCCGTACGGCCTGTGGCGGGCCCAGTCAGGCCGTACGGCAAGGACGGCAGAGCCGTGAGACACCCGCCGTCAGGCGCAAGGCGGGCGCCGTCAGCCCGTACGGCAAGCGCCGCCGGGCCGTGAGACGCCCGCCGTACGGCCCGAGGCGGGCGCCGTCAGGCCGTGCGGCGGGGGTCGTCGGGGGTCGTCAGGCCGTGAGGCGGGCGAGGGCCTCGTCGACGGTGAGTTCCTCGCGCTCGCCGGTGCGGCGGTCCTTGAGTTCCACGACGCCTTCGCCGGAGCGGCGGCCGGCCACCAGGATCTTCGGGACGCCCATCAGCTCCGCGTCGGTGAACTTGACGCCCGGGGAGACCCCGGCGCGGTCGTCGACGAGGACGCGGAGACCGGCGGCGGACAGCTTGTCGGCGACTTCGAGGGCCAGCTCCGTCTGGAGGGCCTTTCCGGCGGCGACGACGTGCACGTCGGCGGGGGCGACCTCGGCGGGCCAGCACAGGCCCTTCTCGTCGGCGGTCTGCTCGGCGAGGGCGGCGACCGCGCGCGAGACGCCGATGCCGTAGGAGCCCATGGTGACCCGGACGGGCTTGCCGTTCTGGCCGAGGACGTCGAGCTTGAGGGCGTCGGCGTACTTGCGGCCCAGCTGGAAGATGTGGCCGATCTCGATGGCGCGGTCCAGCTTCAGGCCGGTGCCGCACGCGGGGCACGGGTCGCCCTCCTGCACCACGACCACGTCGACGTACTCGTCGACCTCGAAGTCACGGCCCGCGACGACGTTCTTCGCGTGGACGTTCTCCTTGTTGGCCCCGGTGATCCACGCCGAGCCGGGCGCGACGCGCGGGTCGGCGACGTACCGGACCTTCTCCAGGCCCTGCGGGCCGACGTAGCCCCGGACGAGGTCGGCGCGCCCGGCGAAGTCGGTCTCGGTGACCATCTCGACGGTGGCGGGCGCGAAGTGCTCCTCGACCTTGCCCAGGTCGACCTCGCGGTCGCCGGGGACGCCGATGGCGACGATCTCGCCGTCGACCTTCACCAGGAGGTTCTTCAGGGTGGCGGAGGCGGGCACGCCGAGCGAGGCGGCGAGGGTCTCGATGGTGGGGGTGTCGGGGGTGGGGATCTCCTCGGCGGCCGGGACGGCGGAGCCGTCGACGGGCACGAGGGCGTAGGAGATCGCCTCGGTGTTGGCCGCGAAGTCGCAGTTCGGGCAGTCGGCGAAGGTGTCCTCACCGGCCTCGGCGGGGGCGAGGAACTCCTCCGACTTGGAGCCGCCCATGGCTCCGGCGGTGGCGGCGACGATGCGGTAGTCGAGGCCGAGGCGCTGGAAGATCCGCTGGTAGGCCTCGCGGTGCAGGGCGTAGGAGCGGGCGAGGCCCTCGTCCTCGGTGTCGAAGGAGTACGAGTCCTTCATCAGGAACTCGCGGCCGCGCAGGATGCCGGCGCGGGGGCGGGCCTCGTCGCGGAACTTCGACTGGATCTGGTAGAGGATGACCGGCAGGTCCTTGTAGGACGAGCACTGGTCCTTGACCACGAGGGTGAAGATCTCCTCGTGGGTGGGGCCGAGGAGGTAGTCGCCGCCCTTGCGGTCCTGGAGGCGGAACAGCTCGGCGCCGTACTCGTTCCAGCGGTTGGTGGCCTCGTAGGGCTCGCGGGGCAGCAGCGCGGGGAGGGAGACCTCCTGCGCGCCGATGGCGTCCATCTCCTCGCGCACGACGCGCTCGACGTTGGCGAGGACCTTCTTGCCGAGGGGCAGCCAGCTCCAGATGCCGGCGGCGGTGCGGCGCACGTATCCGGCGCGGACGAGGAGCTTGTGGCTGAGGACCTCGGCGTCCGCCGGGTCGTCGCGCAGCGTCTTCGCCATCAACTGGGACATGCGCTGGACCGGTGCGTTGGCCATGGTTCTCGTACTCCTGCCGGGACTGACGGTGATGGCCCCGAGGTTAGCCGGGCGGCCCCGCCTCGGAGAAATCAGTTACGGCGCGTGAGCGGCAGGGGGGCTCCCATCACGGCGTACGGGCGGGCCGCGCTGGGAAAGTGCACCTGCCGGGCGAGGTCCTGGTAACCGAGGGAGCGGTAGAGGCCCCGGGCCGGACTCTCGGTGTCGATGGCGGAGAGGATCGAGCGGGGTTCGGCGGCTCCGTCGGTGATGGTGGTGATGAGCGCACGGCCCACGCCCCGGCCCTGGTGGGCGGGGTGGACGTGGAGTTCGGTGATGACGAAGGAGCGGTCGAGCCAGTCGGCGGTGCCGGTGGCGCCGAGGTAGGGCTCGACGATGGTGGACCACCAGTGGGCGCGGTCGTTGGGCATCCCGTAGACGAAGCCGACAAGTGTCCCTTCGGGGGTGGTGGCCCCGTAGGAGCGGGCCCCGGCGCACAGCAGGTGGCTCAGGACGATGTGGCGGCGTACGGCGACCTCGGCCCGGTCGAGGCCGAAGGCGAGCGCCTGCACGGCGAGGGCCTCGTCCACCCGGGCGGCGAGGTCGACCGGCCCGATCACGATCTCCGCTTCATCCATGCGGCGCACCCTACAAGCGGGCGGGGTCTCAGAACAGCACGCTCATGAAGGCGCCGGTCTCGCGGAAGCCGACGCGGCGGTACGAGGCCCGCGCGGGGGTGTTGTAGTCGTTCACGTAGAGGCTGACGACGGGGGCGATGTCGGCGAGGGCGTAGCGGAGGACGGCGGCCATGCCGGTCTCGGAGAGGCCTTTGCCGCGGTGTTCGGGGGCGACCCAGACGCCCTGGATCTGGCAGGCCTGGCGGGTGGCGGCGCCGATCTCGGCCTTGAAGACGACCTTGCCGTCCTCGACGCGGGCGAAGGCGCGTCCGGAGCCGACGAGTTCGGCGACCCTGGCCTGGTAGAGCAGTCCGCCGTCGTTGGCGAGCGGGGAGACGCCGACCTCCTCGGTGAACATGGCCACGCAGGCGGGCATGATCACGTCCATCTCGTCCTTGCGGACGCGGCGGACGAACGGGTCGGCGGCGACGGTGACGGAGGGTTCCTCGGCGACCATCAGGGGCTGGTGGGCGCGGACGTCGCGGGCGGGGCCCCAGGAGGGTTCGAGGAGCCGCCACAGTTCGGCGGTGGGTTCGGCGGAGCCGACGATGGAGGAGCAGCGGCGGCCGGTCCTGCGGGCCCGGTCGGCGAAGGCGCGGACGGCTTCGGGGGTGGCGCAGAGGGGGACGAGGTTGGCGCCGGAGTAGCAGAGGGAGCGGAGGCGGCCTTCCTCGTACCAGCCCCACATCTCGCCGCCGAGCCGCCAGGGGTCGAGTCCTGCGACCTGGACGCGGGCGGTCACGAAGGCGTTCTCGACGGGGGCGCTCTCCAGGACCGCGAGGGCGGCGCCGAGGTCGCCGGGTTCGAGGACCCGGGTGGCGGGTTGTGTCAACACGAGGGGGCCTCACCGTACGGTTCTGCTGGTCTCCGCACTCTACCCGGAGGGGTCCGGACGCCGCCCCCGGCAGCACGGTGCCCCGCCGCCCGGGGGGGGCGACGGGGCGATGCCATGGGGCCTGGAGGGTGCGGGGCCGCCCAGGGACCTGGGCCGGGTCGGCCCGTGCGGGCGGCTGTTCAGCGGGTGCTGGCGGCCCTCCAGCCGGCGATGGCGGCTGTTCAGCCCGCGATGGCGACCGTGGGTTCGCCGCTGGTGACGCCGTCCTTCTCCATCTGCTCGGCGATCTTCAGCGCCTCCTCGATGAGGGTCTCGACGATCTTCGACTCGGGGACGGTCTTGATGACCTCGCCCTTCACGAAGATCTGGCCCTTGCCGTTGCCGGAGGCGACGCCGAGGTCGGCCTCGCGGGCCTCGCCGGGGCCGTTGACGACGCAGCCCATGACGGCGACGCGGAGCGGGACGGTCATGCCTTCGAGTCCGGCGGTGACCTCCTCGGCGAGCTTGTAGACGTCGACCTGGGCCCGGCCGCAGGACGGGCAGGAGACGATCTCCAGGCGGCGCTGGCGCAGGTTGAGCGATTCCAGGATCTGGATGCCGACCTTGATCTCCTCGGCCGGGGGCGCGGAGAGGGAGACGCGGATGGTGTCGCCGATGCCCTGGGAGAGCAGCGCGCCGAAGGCGACGGCGGACTTGATGGTGCCCTGGAAGGCCGGTCCGGCCTCGGTGACGCCGAGGTGCAGCGGGTAGTCGGACTGGGCGGCGAGCTGGCGGTAGGCCTCGACCATGACGACCGGGTCGTTGTGCTTGACCGAGATCTTGATGTCGCGGAAGCCGTGCTCCTCGAAGAGGGAGGCCTCCCAGAGGGCGGACTCGACGAGCGCCTCCGGGGTGGCCTTGCCGTACTTCTTGAGCAGCCGGGCGTCGAGCGAGCCCGCGTTCACGCCGATGCGGATGGGGGTCCCGGCGTCGGAGGCCGCCTTGGCGATCTCCTTGACCTTGTCGTCGAACTGCTTGATGTTGCCGGGGTTGACGCGGACAGCGGCGCAGCCCGCGTCGATGGCCGCGAAGACGTACTTCGGCTGGAAGTGGATGTCGGCGATGACCGGGATCTGCGACTTGCGCGCGATCGTCGCGAGGGCGTCGGCGTCGTCCTGGGTCGGGCAGGCCACGCGCACGATCTGGCAGCCGGAGGCGGTCAGCTCGGCGATCTGCTGGAGGGTGGCACCGATGTCGGACGTGCGGGTGGTCGTCATCGACTGCACCGATACGGGCGCGTCCCCGCCGACGGCCACGGTGCCGACCTGGATCTGGCGGCTCTTGCGCCGCTCGGCGAGCCGGGTCGGGACGGTCGGGATACCGAGAGAAATCGCGGTCATCTTCTGTACAACCTCAGGGTCGTGCGTCGGCGGGCTCAAGGTCTCCGAGGTTACCGCCCCGGGGACGGGGGGCTTGACACCGGCGGTGCGGCCCCACTCTTTCTCGGAAAGACTGCGCTCTACGTGATCTTCACCGGGTTCACCAGGTCGGCGGCGAGGACCAGCAGGGTGAAGCAGACGAAGACGCCTGCCACCACGTACGCGGCGGGCATCAGCTTCGCCACGTCGAAGGGGCCCGGGTCGGGGCGCTTGAAGATCCGGGCCGTGTGACGGCGCAGGGACTCCCACAGGGCGCCCGCGATGTGGCCGCCGTCGAGCGGGAGCAGCGGGAGCATGTTGAACAGGAAGAGCGAGACGTTGAACATGACCAGCAGCTGCATGAACATGACGAGGATCGTCGTCGGGGGCGCCTCGATGGTCATCAGCTCACCGGTGATGCGGGCGGCGCCGACGACGCCGACCGGGGAGTCCTCGGCGCGCTCGCCGTCGCCGAAGGTGGCGTCCCAGAGTCCGGGGATCTTGGCGGGGAGGGCGATGACCGAGCGGACGCCGTTCTCCATGAGGTCGACCATGTGCTCGGTGGTCTCGCCGAAGCTGAGCGGGGCGACCTCGGTCTTGGAGGCGAAGCCGAGGTATCCGGCGGGGATGTAGGTCACGGGCCGGACGACCTTGCCGTCCGCGTCCTTCTTCGGGACCTGGTTGGAGACCAGGGTGGGGTGCAGGTCGACGCGCTGTCCGGCCCGTTCGACGGTGACGGTGGCCGGGCCGATGGTGTCGCGGATGTGGTTCGAGAGGGTGTCCCAGTCGGAGACGGGGGTGCCGTTGAAGGCGACGATCCGGTCGCCTTCGCGCAGTCCCGCCTTGTACGCCGGGGAGACGGGGTCTCCGGCGGCGCACGTCTCGCGCTGCTCGCTCTGCGCGATGACGCACTTCTGGACCCCGGCGACCTTGGTGGTCTGGCCCTCGATGCCGAGGGTCATCATCGAGCCGAAGAACAGGGCGGCCGCCAGGACCAGGTTCATGAAGGGTCCGGCGAACATGACGATGACGCGCTTCCACGGCCTGCGCGTGTAGAAGAGCCGGGTCTCGTCGCCGGGCTCCAGCTCCTCGTACGAGGCTTCGCGGGCGTCCTCGATCATCGAGCGCCAGGGCGAGGTGGAGCGGGCTTCGATGCGTCCGTCGTCGCCGGGCGGGAACATGCCGATCATGCGGATGTAGCCGCCCGCCGGGATGGCCTTGATGCCGTACTCGGTCTCGCCGCGCTTGCGCGACCAGACGGTGGGGCCGAAGCCGACCATGTACTGCGGCACGCGGATGCCGAAGAGTTTGGCGGTGGAGAGGTGGCCCAGCTCGTGCCAGGCGATGGAGACCAGCAGCCCCAGCGCGAACAGCACGATGCCGAGGACGTACAGGAGTACGGTCATGCGCGGGCCTCCGGTGTTGCCTTCGCTGCGAGCTCTCGGGCCCGAGCACGCGCCCAGGTCTCCGCTTCCAGGACGTCCGGCACCGTGAGGGAGGTTCCCGCACGGGGGGTGCCGTGCTCGGCGACGACCGCCGTGACGGTGTCCACGATGCCGTTGAAGTGCAGCCGCCCTTCGAGGAACGCGGCCACGCACTCCTCGTTGGCGGCGTTGAAGACGGCGGGGGCGGTGCCGCCCAGTTCGCCGACGTGCCGGGCGAGGCCGACGGAGGGGAAGGCCTCGGTGTCCAGCGGGAAGAACTCCCAGGTGGAGGCCTTGGTCCAGTCGAAGGCGGGGGCCGCGTCCGGGACCCGTTCGGGCCAGCCGATGCCGAGGGCGATGGGCCCGCGCATGTCCGGCGGGGTGGCCTGGGCGAGCGTGGAACCGTCCGTGAACTCCACCATCGAGTGCACATACGACTGCGGGTGGACGACGACCTCGATGCGGTCGAACGGGATGTCGTAGAGCAGATGGGCCTCGATGACCTCCAGGCCCTTGTTGACCAGGGTGGCGCTGTTCACCGTGATCACCGGGCCCATCGCCCAGGTCGGGTGGGCGAGCGCGTCCTCGCGGGTGACGTCGGCGAGCTGGGCGCGGGTCCGGCCGCGGAAGGGGCCGCCGGAGGCGGTGACGACCAGCTTGCGGACGTCGGCGCGGGTGCCGGCGGCGAGCGCCTGGAAGAGGGCCGCGTGCTCGGAGTCGACCGGGATGATCTGGCCGGGCTTGGCGAGCGCCTTCACCAGCGGGCCGCCGACGATCAGCGACTCCTTGTTGGCGAGGGCGAGGGTGCGGCCCGCTTCGAGGGCGGCCAGGGTCGGCGCGAGGCCGATGGAGCCGGTGATGCCGTTGAGCACGGTGTGGCACGGCGAGACGGCCAGTTGGGTGGCCGCGTCGGGCCCCGCGAGCAGTTCGGGCAGCGGCTCGGAGCCGTACAGCGCCGTCAGCGCCTCGCGCAGCTCCGGCAGTACCTCCTCGCGGGCCACGGCGACCGCGGCGACCTTCAGCCGGTGCGCCTGCTCGGCGAGGAGCCCGACCCGGCCGCCGGAGGCGGCCAGGGCGGTGACCCGGAAGCGGTCGGGGTTGCGCAGGACCAGGTCGATGGCCTGGGTGCCGATGGACCCCGTCGAGCCGAGGACGACGATGTCCCGGCGTCCTTCGGAGACGTCGAAGGCGATATGGGGGTCGGCGAGAGGAGAGGGGCGGTCGCTCATGCCCCCCATTCTTGCCCCAAACACTGTGCGCTCTTCACGGGGTCCGGGAGAACTCCTCGAACGCCTGGTGGAAGTCGGGGAACGTCTTCTTCACACAGCCGGGGTCGTCGAAGGTGACGCCGGGGGTGCGCAGCCCGGTGACCGCGAAGGACATCACGATCCGGTGGTCGCCGTGGGTGGCGATCTCGGCCGGTCCCGTCGGCGTGCCGGGGTGGATCTCGATCCAGTCGGGCCCGGTGTGGACGGTGATGCCGAGGCGGCGCAGGTTCTCGGCGCAGGCGTCGAGCCGGTCGCACTCCTTGACCCGGGTGTTGGCGACGTCCTCGATGCGGACCGGTCCTTCGGCGAAGGGCGCGATCGCGGCCAGGGTCGGCATGGTGTCGGAGATGTCCCGCATGTTGACCGTGAGTCCGCGCAGGGTGCCGGTGGAGCGGACGGTGGTGCCCTCGGCGGTGGTCTCGACCTCGGCGCCCATCCGGCGCAGTACGTCGACGAAGGCGAGGTCGCCCTGGAGGGCGCCGGTGCCGAGCCCGGGGACGGTGACGGAGCGGCCCGGCTGGAGGGCGGCGGCGGCGAAGAAGTAGCTGGCGGTGGAGGCGTCGGGCTCGATCCCGTAGGTCAGGGCGCGGTAGCCGGTGGGGGCGACCCGGTAGGTGCGGCCCTCCCGGACGACGTCGGCGCCGAAGCTCCGCATCATGGCCAGGGTGATCTCGACGTACGGCTCCGAGACCAGGTCGGTGACGGTGATGTCGAGGCCCTTGGCGGTGAGCGGGCCCAGCATCAGGAGGGCCGTCAGGTACTGGGAGGACTGCCCGGCGTCGAGGGTGAGCGCGCCGCCGTCCACCCCCCGGGCGTGCACGTCGAGCGGGTGGTGGCCCTCCTGTCCGCCGTGGCGCAGGTCGACGCCGAGGGTGCGCAGGGCCTCGGTGAGCGGGCCGAGGGGGCGCCGCCGCATCTGGGCGGAGGCGTCGAAACGGTAGGTGCCGTGCCCGGCGGCGACGAGGGTGGGCAGGAAGCGGGCGGTGGTGGCGCCGTCGCGGCAGTAGACCTCGGCGGTCTGCGCGCCGGGTCCCGCGGGGCGGCCCTCGATGTGCCAGGCGCCGGGCTCGCGGCGGACGGTGTAGCCGAGGGCGGCGAGCCCTTCGGCGAAGCCCTCGGTGTCGTCGGAGACGAGGGGCCGCAGAAGGGTGGTGGTGCCCTCGGCCGCGGCGGCGAGGAAGAGCGCGCGGGCGGTGACGGACTTGGAGCCGGGGATGTCTATGACGGTCACACCCCTCATCCTGCCGCGCGGGGCCACCGGAGGACCCGCTGTTCCGCATGCCGGACCACACGCCCGACCGGGACCGATGGGGTGGGTGGCCGGAATCTTCCGGGGGGGGGGCGGGCTCGGGCGCGTATGGGGCGGGCGAGGGCTTGGGGGCGTACGGGACGGGCCCGGTTCCTCCGGAGGGGCGGGCATGGGTGCGTACGGGATGGGCGAGGGGTCCCGGCGTACGAGGGAGGCGAGGAGGTCCGGCGTACGGAAGAGGCGAGCTGGTCCCGGCGTACGGAGGAGGCCGGGGGGGGTCCCGGTGAAACGGCGAGGCGGTCCGGGCCCCCGCACAGTGGGTCCGGACCGCCTGGTCTGGTGGGGCGCCCCGAGGGGGCGCCCGTCGGCCGCCGCCGTTCCTAGAGGGCGAGGCCCGTCAGGACGAGGACGCGCTCGTAGGTGTAGTCGTCCATGGCGTACTTGACGCCCTCACGGCCCACGCCGGAACGCTTGACGCCGCCGTACGGCATCTGGTCGGCGCGGTACGAGGGGACGTCGCCGACGATCACGCCGCCGACCTCCAGGGCGCGGTGGGCGCGGAAGGCGGTCTGGAGGTCGTGGGTGAAGACACCGGCCTGGAGACCGAAGTCGGAGTCGTTGGCCATCGCGAAGGCCTCGGCCTCGCCGTCGACCTTGGCGATCGTCAGGACCGGGCCGAAGACCTCGGAGCGGGCCAGGGTGACGTCCGCCGGGAGGTCGGTGAGGACGGTCGGGGCGTAGGTCGCGCCCTCGCGCTTGCCGCCGGTGAGGAGGGTGGCGCCGGCCGCGACGGCCTCGTCCACCCAGGACTCGACACGGCGGGCGGCGGCCTCGTCGACGAGCGGGCCGACGTCGGTGGTCTCGGCGGCCGGGTCGCCGGTGACCTGGGACTCGACGGCGGCGACGATCTTCGGCACCAGCCGGTCGTAGACGCTCGCGTCGGCGATCACGCGCTGCACCGAGATGCAGGACTGGCCGCCCTGGTAGTTGGAGAAGGTGGCCATGCGGGTGGCGGCCCAGTCGAGGTCGGCCTCGGAGGACCAGTCGCCCAGGACGATGGCGGCGGCGTTGCCGCCCAGCTCCAGGGTGCAGTGCTTGTGCGGCACCGACTGCTGGATGGCGTAGCCGACCTTGTCGGAGCCGGTGAAGGAGATGACGGGGAGGCGCTCGTCCTGGACGAGGGCGGGCATCCGGTCGTTCGGCACGGTCAGGACGGACCAGGAACCGGCCGGCAGGTCGGTCTCGGCCAGGATCTCGCCCAGGATCAGGGAGGAGATCGGGGTGGCCGGGGCCGGCTTGAGGATGATCGGGGCGCCGACGGCGATGGCCGGGGCGACCTTGTGGGCGGCCAGGTTCAGCGGGAAGTTGAACGGCGCGATGCCGAGGACGACGCCCTGCGGGATACGGCGGGTGAGGGCGAGGCGGCCCGCGCCACCGGCCTCGGTGTCCAGACGCTGGGCCTCGCCCGCGTTCCAGCGGCGGGCCTCCTCGGCGGCGAAACGGAAGACGGAGACGGCCCGGCCGACCTCGCCGCGGGCCCACTTGATGGGCTTGCCGTTCTCGCCGGAGATGATCTGGGCGATCTCCTCGGTGCGCTCGGCGAGCCGCTTCGCCACGTGGTCGAGGGCGGCGGTGCGGATGTGCGCCGGGGTGGCGGCGAACTCGTCGACGACGGCGTGCGCGGCGGCCACGGCCTCCTCGACCTGGGCCTCGGTGGGCACGCTGACCTTGCCGACCAGACGTCCGTCGTACGAGTTCGTGACGTCGAAGGCGGCCTCGCCGGTGGCCTCGCGGCCGGCGAGCCAGAAGGCGTGGGTGGTCGTCATGGGGTCCCGGCCCTTTCCGTTTCGGGGAGTGAGCGAGCGCTCTCGTGACACGTTAGGGCCGGGACGGCGGGCATGGGCTTGTCCGCTGTGGAGTGGTGGGGGCGAAGCTCTGTCCGAATTGGCCGAACGACTTTCGGCCGGACCGGCGCGGACCGCGCGGACCGGCCGGGCCGGGTGGGCGCCGGGCCCGGGTGGGTGCCGGGTTGGGGTGGGTGCCAGGCCCGGGTGGGCCTCGCGCGCCGCCCCTCAGCCGCGCCGCTCCGTCGAGACGATCAGCCCGACTCCGCCGACGACGATCACGCCGCCCAGGAGAAGCGGCCAGGTCAGGGCCTCGCGCAGGAAGAGGGCGCCGAGGGCGACGGCGACGACGGGGTTCACGTACGCGTAGGTGGCGACCAGCGAGAGCGGCGCGCGCTGGAGGAGCCAGGCGTACGCGGTGAACCCGATCAGGGAGCCGAAGACCACCAGATAGCCGAGCCCGGCCCAGGAACGCCCGGAGACCGAGGCGAGGTCGAGCCCGTGCCGCTCCCCCTTGGCCAGACCGAGCACCAGGCTGCCGAGACCGCCCGCGATCATCTCGTACGCGCTCGCCGTGAACGGGTCGGCGGGCATCGGGAGATACGCCGAGGAGAACGAGCCGAGCGACCAGAACAGGGCCGCGAGCAGGACGAGGACGATGCCGGTCGCCTTCACCTCGCCGGTCAGCCCCGGCAGGCTGAGCACGGCGAGCCCGCCGAGCCCCAGGAGCACGCCCGCGAGCCCTCCCGCGCCGGGCCGCCGCCCCGCGGCGGCCTTGAGGAGCACGACCCAGGCGGGAACGACCGAGATCAGCAGGGCGACGAGCCCGGAGGGCAGCGACGTCGAGGCGAGGACGACGAGCCCGCCGCCGCCGAGGAGCAGGAGCAGACCGACGAGGAACGCCGAACCGAGCTGCCGCCGGGTGACCTTGACGGCGCCCGGCCCCCGGCGCCAGGCGACGAGCCCGAGGAGCAGCAGTCCGGCGGTGACGTAGCGGGCCCCTGCGGAGAGGAAGGGCGGCAGCGTCTCGACGACGAGCCGGATGGCGAGATACGTCGATCCCCACAGGACGTAGACGATGCCGAGCGCGATCCACACGGCGCCGGTGATCCGGCGGACGGGGCCGGTGGGAGCGGAGGGATCGGAGGGGTCGGCGAGACCAGTGGGATCGATGGGACCAGTGGGATCGGTAGCGGCAGCGGGGGCGATGGGGGCGATGGGAGCGGTGGGGGTACGGGATAAGGCGCTGGCCCGGGGTGGCTCGGGGGCCGGATCCACGGCAGGGCTTGTCATGAACAGAGCCTAGGGAGGCGGGGTGGGGCGGCCAAGGGGATTTCCCCGGGGCGGGCGAGGGGCGATTCGGTGGCCGGGGGACGGTTTTCCACGCCCGGCGGAACCCGTGAGGGCCGTGCGCCGTCCTCCTGCCTACGGGGGCCGTGCGTTCGATTCCCGCCCCTGCCCGCAGAGGCCCGGACGTTCCCGTCGGCGGCCTGAAGACCGTACGGCCACAGAGCCGGACAGACCCGCTCGCTCAGCCGGGCCCGAGGAGACTCCCATGGTCCTTACCGCTCTGATCGGTGTCGTCGCACTCGCCGCGGTGGGCTGCGTCTGCGTGGTGTGGGCCGCGCGGGGCGGACCGAAGGGGGCCCGCGCGGTGGCCGCCGTGACGCTGACCGCCGGGGAACTGGTGCGCGCGGGAGCACGCGCGAACGGCCGGTCGAACAGCCGGAACGGGAATGACGTCGGGACGATGGGCTGCGGCAACGACGGCTGCTGAGACACGGGGAGGGGAGCGGAGGCGGGCGAAAAAGGGGACCCAGGGGGGCGAAAACGGGCCACGGGGGCTACTTCGCCCCCTCCTCCGTGGCCTTCAACGCCAGCCACAGCTCCATCCGTACGTCCGGATCGTCGAGCGAGCGGCCGAGGATCTCCTCCACCCGCCGCATCCGGTAGCGGAGGGTGTGCCGGTGGACGCCGAGGTCGGCCGCCGCCGCGTCCCACTGGCCGTGCCGGGAGAGCCAGGCGCGCAGGGAGGCGACCAGATCGCCCCGGCCGGTGGCGTCGTGGTCCCGGAGGGCGCGGAGCATGCCGTCGGCGAAGGCGCGGACGGCGTCGTCGGCGAGGAGCGGAAGGACCGAACCGGCCGCCAGGTCCTCGTGCTCGACGAGCGCGCGCCCGCGTCGCCGGGCGACCGAGAGCGCCTGTTCGGCCTGTTTGTACGCGGCTGCCGTCAGGGCGGGCGCGGTGGGCGCGGACAGGCCGACGACGATTCCGGCCTCCTCGGCCTCCCGGGCGGCGTATCCCCCGCAGGCGGTGACGACCGCGCCGTCGTCCCCGGCGAGGACGACGAGCCGGTGTTCGCTCTCGGCGACGGTGAGGACGGCCTCTCCGGCGCGGGCGGCGGCGGCTTCCAGGTCCTCGGCGAGCAGCGGGAGCGCGGGTTCCCCGGCGGGTTCGGAGCCCGCGGGTTCGGCGACGAGGAGGCGGAAGGGGGCGTCGAGGAGTCCGCCGTACACCCCGCCGGCGACCGTGCGGGCGTGGTCCGCCTGGCCTTCGAGCAACAGGCGCAGGATCGCGGCGCCGAGGCGCTGTTCGGCCGCCTGGAGGGAACGCGAGCGTTCGGTGGTGAGGGTGAGAAGGGCGATGGCCGAGTGCACGGCGTACCGCTCGGCCGTGCCGAGGGGGGCGGCCGTGCCGACGGCGAGGGCGCCCCGGACGCGTCGGCCGGTGCCGAGGGACTGGAGTTCGACGCGGTCGTCGGTGCCGCCGACGACGGCGCTCGCGGGGGCCGGGCGGGCGCGGAGGCGTTCCACGTCGGGGGTGAGGCGGGCGGCGCGGCGGGCCGCCCAGTCGGGCGAGACGGCGACGACGGAGCCGGAGGTGTCGTAGAGCGCGGCCCAGCCGTCGACGTGGGCGGCGAGCCGGGCGACGACGGCGTCGGGCCCCTCGGCGAGGGCGGCTCTGGTCAGCTCGCGCTGGACTTCGAAACCGGCGGTGACGGCCCGGTACTGGTCGGCGGAGATGGCGGCGGAGACGGCCTTGCTGATGGCGAGGAAGGGGGTGCGGCGGGGCACTTCGAGGAGCGGCAGGTGCTCCTCGCGGGCGGCGGCGAGGAGCGCGGGCGGGATCTCCTCGTAGTTGACGCCCACGGCGAAACCGAGCCCGACGACTCCGGCGCCGAGCAGCCGGCGTACGTAGCGGCGCATGGACGCCAGGTCCTCGGCGTCGAGGGTGAGCGCGGTGGTGAGGAGGAGTTCGCCGCCCTCCATGTACGGGACGGGGTCGGCCAGCTCGCTGACGTGGGCCCAGCGGACGGGGGTGTCGAGACGGTCCTCACCGGCACGGACGACGAGTTTGAGCGAGGAGTGCTGGACGAGCGAGGCGAGGGTGGGCGGCATGTGCGGACCGACGGACCTTTGAGCGAGGGGGCACCGCTCAACCGAGCGACGCCCCCGATTGTGCCAGCACACGGGGGCACCCGCTCAGCCGAGCGGGCCGGGCGGGGGGCACGGCTCGGCCGGGCGGGCGGGTCGCGGAGGGACGCGGCCCGGCCGGGCGGGCGGGCCGCATGGTGTCCCGGCTCGGCCGGGCGGGCGGGGTTCTCGCCTCAGCCGTTCAACTCCACGAGCAGCGGGGGCACGTGCTCCCCCCGCACATGGGTGAGCGAGAGCACGGCGTGCCCCGGCGGCACGGCATGCGCGAGATCGGAAGCGGACCACCGCTGCCGCTCGACTTCCCGCACGGTGACGGCTTCGGTGGTGACGGCTTTGCCGGTGACGAGTTTCCGGAGGGCGTGGAGGGCACGGGTCATCGGCTGGTCGGCGAAGACGGTGTGGTGGGCGACCTCCTTGGTCTCCACCCGTTCGGTGCCCCAGGCCTCGGCGAAGGCCCGCCCGTCCCAGGTGGGAAGTCCTGCGAAGGCCATCCGGCAGCCGACGACGGCGAGCAGCGGGCCGTGCAGTGCCTCGGGCACTTCGGCGAGGGTACGGAGTGCCAGGACGGCGCCAGCGTTCTGCGGGCGGAGCCGCTGGAGGCTTCGGAGGGTTCCTGCCGTCAGGGCGCCCGCGGCCTCGTCGAGCACCAGGCAGACGAAGTGGCTCCGGCCCGGCCGGTCGCGGGTGACGGACTGGAACTGGGCGAGCAGCAGCCGGTTGAGCAGCCGGGCGGCCTCCTCGTGACCGCCCTCGGGCAGGGCGATCCGGACGCGCATCGGGTGCTGGGCGACGGCCCGCAGCGAGAAGGGCCGTGCGTCGCGTCCGCCGCCGAAGAAGTCGGCGAAGACCGGGCGGTCGAGGGCGGCGAGCCGGTCGGCGAGGACGGGGCCGACGTCGGTCGCGGTGCCGACCTGGCGGATACGGGAGTCCAGCTCTCGCCGCATGGCCGGGGCGCCGTCCTCGGGCAGCAGGCCGAGCAGCGCCTGGAGGGTCTCGGGGCGGGCTTCGAGCAGTTCCCGCAGGACCGGGACGGTCGGGAAGCGTCCGTAGGCGACCCGGTAGGGGCCGATGAGCTGGGCGAGCACGGTGGCGGCGCGCCGGGTCTCCACTCCTTCCATGTCGCCGACGAGTCCCTCGGCGAGGAAGTCGGCGGCCTCGTCGGGGTCGGTGGCCCCGGCGTAGAGGTCCAGGTCGTAGCGGGAGGAGGGGTCGCCGAGGCGGACGACGACGTCGTACGAGGCGTCGGGGCCGAGCGGTGATCCCGCCGGGCCGACGGCGACGACGGCGCAGGAGCCGGTGAGCGCCTGCAGGGCGAGCGTCTCGACGACGGGTGCGACGAGGTGCCGGGTCTTGCCCGCGCCGGAGGGGCCCACCGCGAGGAGGGAGGTGCCGAGGAGGCCGGGGTCGAGGGCGAGACCGGCGCCGTGGTAGGCGTCCGGGGTGCGCTCGGCGGGTGCGTACCGGCCGACGCGGACCTGGCCGAGGAGCAGGTCGTGGGTGGCCCGGCGGCCCGGCAGATCGCGGGCGCCGGAGGGGTGGGCGTCCGCGGCGGCGCCCTCCTTGAGGATCAGGTCGGCGACGGTGGCACGGCGGGCGGGGTCCCGCCAGGCGCGGTGGATCCGGGCGCAGTCGGCATCGCTCATGCGTCCGGCGGCCAGTTCCGCGGTGAGCACCTCGGCGGCCTGATGGGCGCCTGCCTCGCGCAGCTCCGGCCAGCGGGAGCGTGCGGTCTCGGGCGCGGCTGCGGGGACCGGTGCGGTGGTGGCCCGGCGGGCGCGGAGGAGGGGGAGCCAGCCACCGACCCGGGCGAAGGGCCGCAGGACGAGCGCCGTGACGAGCGCGTAGACCGGGTAGACGAGGAAGGGCGAGCCGAGGGCGGTGTAGCTGCCGGCGACGAGGGCCACGAGGGAGAGCGCGGGGGTGGCGATGGGCAGTGGGTCCCAGCCCAGTCCGAAGGCCTCCGGCCAGACGAACATCAGGGCGATCAGGGCCCCAGCGCCGGTGAGCGCCGCCCGGCCGGGCGGCCGGAAGCGGTCGAGGTAGAAGCGGACGATGCGGCCCCAGGAGCCGACGGCGGCGACGGCGCAGACGAGCCCGACGAAGAAGGCTCCGGCGAAGACCTCGTGCGCCGCCTGCCCGTGCCAGTCACGGGGGGTGGTGCCGAGGCTGTACCACCAGTCCCCCGGGGTGAGGGTCTTGAGCACCGCCCACATGTAGGGGAGGGTGCCGCGTCGGAAGGCCGACCAGATGAGCAGGCCGACCGCGAGCGGGACGAGCATGCCGATGACGGTGACGGGGGCGAGCCGGACGGGCGCCGCGGCCGGTGGCGGGACGTGGCGGAACCGCCAGATGCCGAGGCCCGCCTCGGGTCGCGGGGCGTCCAGCCACTCGACGACGGCCGGGGGCGCGCCGGGGGGCTGTGGGGGCCTCGGCGGTGCGGTCCGGCCGTAAGCGGGCGGGGCGGAGGGCGGTGGGGGCACGGGCCGGACTCGGGCCGGGGGGATGTCCATGGGCGCTGTGGTGTCCGCCGGAGGTCCGGCCGGAATCCGGCCGTCCCGTGCGGGGCCGCCCTGTGGTCCGCCGATCGGCGGCACCCCACCCCCCTCCCCCCGACTCCCACCCGACTCGTACCTGCCGTCGTTCTCCATGTACCCCTGCCCCCTGACCAGCCAGGTCGCCGCGTCTGTGCCAGCGTCAATCTAGTGGGCCCGGGGGTCCGCGGAGGGGTTTCGCGGGGGTGGGGGGCGGGGGTGGAAACGGAACCGCCATGTCCATCTCGGATAACGACACGCCCACGACCACTCCCTATCGGCGCATGCCCAGGCGTCTCCCCCGCGCCTAGCCTGCGGAGGAAACCCGCAAGTGCGTCCAGATCATCCCCAGGAGCCCCGCATGAACGCTGTCCCGCAGGAGCGGCGCGTCGTCACCGCCATCCCCGGTCCGAAGTCGCAGGAGCTTCAGGCTCGCCGTCTCGACACGGTCGCCGGTGGCGTCGGTTCCACGCTTCCCGTGTTCACCAAGCGGGCCGGTGGGGGCATCATCGAGGACGTCGACGGCAACCGTCTGATCGACTTCGGTTCCGGCATCGCCGTGACCTCGGTCGGCGCCTCCGCGGAGGCCGTGGTGCGCCGGGCCGCCGCGCAGCTCCAGGACTTCACGCACACCTGTTTCATGGTGACGCCGTACGAGGGTTACGTGGAGGTCTGCGAGGCGCTGGCCGAGCTGACGCCGGGCGACCACGCCAAGAAGTCCGCGCTGTTCAACTCGGGCGCCGAGGCCGTCGAGAACGCGGTGAAGGTGGCCCGTTCGTACACCAAGCGCCCGGCGGTCGTCGTCTTCGACCACGGCTACCACGGCCGGACGAACCTGACGATGGCGCTGACGGCGAAGAACATGCCGTACAAGCAGGGCTTCGGTCCGTTCGCGCCCGAGGTGTACCGCGTGCCGGTGGCCTACGGCTACCGCTGGCCGACCGGTGCCGAGAACGCCGGCCAGGAGGCCGCCGCCCAGGCGATCGACCAGATCACCAAGCAGATCGGCGCCGAGAACGTCGCCGCGATCATCATCGAGCCGGTCCTCGGCGAGGGTGGCTTCATCGAGCCCTCGAAGGGCTTCCTCCCGGCGATCGTGAAGTTCGCCAACGACAACGGCATCGTCTTCGTCGCGGACGAGATCCAGTCGGGCTTCTGCCGCACCGGCCAGTGGTTCGCGTGCGAGGACGAGGGCATCGTCCCGGACCTGATCACCACCGCCAAGGGCATCGCGGGCGGCCTGCCGCTCGCCGCCGTGACGGGTCGCGCCGAGATCATGGACTCCGTCCACGGCGGCGGTCTGGGCGGCACCTACGGCGGCAACCCGGTGGCCTGCGCCGCCGCGCTCGGCGCCATCGAGACGATGAAGGAGCAGGACCTCAACGGCAAGGCCCGCCGCATCGAGGAGGTCATGAAGGCCCGCCTCGTCACCATGCAGGAGAAGTTCCCGGTCATCGGCGACATCCGCGGTCGCGGCGCCATGATCGCCATCGAACTGGTGAAGGACCCGGCGACCAAGGAGCCGCACGCGGCCGGTGCCGCCGCCCTGGCGAAGGCCTGCCACGCGGCGGGTCTGCTCGTCCTGACCTGTGGCACGTACGGCAACGTGCTGCGTTTCCTGCCGCCGCTGGTCATCGGCGAGGACCTGCTGAACGAGGGCCTCGACATCATCGAGACCGAGCTGGCCTCGATCTGATCCACGAGTCCGCGGGGCCGCGGGGCCACGGATCTGCGGATCTGCGGCCCACCG
The DNA here is from genome assembly GCF_014596525.1 of Streptomyces sp. CBMA291. Classification (GTDB taxonomy): domain Bacteria; phylum Actinomycetota; class Actinomycetes; order Streptomycetales; family Streptomycetaceae; genus Streptomyces. Next base: position 104,979 of record NZ_MSJP01000098.1, on the reverse strand, counting down.
GCTCACACGGCCCACCGGGTCGGCGGGCCGTGTGAAGAGGTGAAGAGTGTGTGGGGGGCCGATGGCGGGACGCGTTTCCCGCTGTCGGTCCCCTCTTCTCTGCCGTACGGTTTCTGCGGATGAGAGAAACACCCCGGGCGGAGCCTCCCCAGCCCCGCCCACACCGTGCCGCCGCGCACACCACCGGGGCCCCGTGCCCCGGACCTCCTCACCGATCGGATGGCCGCTCGCCCCACACCCCCCGGGGCGAGCGGCGGCCCGGTCCCCTCGGCCGCCCTGGAACCACCCCCCCTGTTCCAGGGCGGCCGGCCATCTTCTCTGCGCTGCTCGTCCTCGCCGTCACGACCTGGCAGGTGCTCGTCCACGGCCCGCTGGTCCGGCTCGACGAACGCCTTTCCGGGGCCCTGGTGGACACGGTTCCCCGGCCCCTCTCCGAGCTGGCCTCCGACCTCGGTTCCATGAGCGTCGCCCTGCCCGTGCTCGGCTGCGCGATGGCGTACGCGGTGTGGCGCGGCCGTCGGCTCGCCGCGCTGTACGCGGGTCTCGCGATGGGCGCCGTCCCGCTCCTGGTGGTCCCCCTGAAGGCGTGGACGGCCCGCCCCGGCCCGCTGGACCCCTGGAACCACGGCTACTTCCCGTCGGGTCATACGGCGACGGCCGCCGTGGCGTACTTCGGCGCGGCCTTCCTGGTCTCGAAACGGCTGGTTCCCGTCGCCGCCGTACTGACGGCGGTGACGGGAACCGGGCTGGTCCTGAGGGGCTACCACTGGCCGCTGGACGTGCTGGCCAGTCTCTGTCTGAGCCTGCTGGTGCTGGGGGTCAGCTCCACTTGTACGCGGAGAAGTTGTTCGAGAACTGCCACTGGTTGTAGCGGTCCCAGTTGATCGACCAGGTCATCAGACCGCGCAGGGCGGGCCAGGTGCCGTGGGTCTGGTACGAGCCGCAGTTGGTCTTCTTGGTGAGGCAGTCGAGGACCTTGTTGACCTCGGCCGGGGCGGTGTGGCCGTTGCCCGCCTGGGTGGAGGCGGGGAGGCCGATCGCGACCTGGTCGGCGCGCAGGGCCGGGAAGAAGCGGTCGGCGTTGCCCGCGACCGGGAAGCCGGTGAGCAGCATGTCGGTCATGGCGATGTGGAAGTCCGCGCCGCCCATCGAGTGGTACTGGTTGTCCAGGCCCATGATGGAGCCCGAGTTGTAGTCCTGGACGTGGAGCAGCGTCAGGTCGTCGCGCAGGGCGTGGATGACCGGCAGGTAGGCGCCGGCGCGCGGGTCCTGGCCGCCCCAGGGGCCGGAGCCGTAGTACTGGTAGCCGAGCTGGACGAAGAAGGTCTCGGGGGCCATGGTGAGGACGAACTTCTGTCCGTACTTGGCCTTGAGGGTCTTGACCGCCTGGATCAGGTTGACGATGACCGGGCTGGTCGGGTTGCGGAAGTCGGTGTCACCGGTCTGGAGCGACAGCGAGTGGCCCTCGAAGTCGATGTCGAGGCCGTCGAGGCCGTACTCGTCGATGATCTTCGAGACGGAGCTGACGAAGGTGTCGCGGGCGGCGGTGGTGGAGAGCTGGACCTGTCCGTTCTGGCCGCCGATGGAGATGAGGACCTTCTTGCCCGCGGCCTGCTTGGCCTTGATCGCGGCCTTGAAGTCGGCCTCCGACTCGACGGTGGGGCACTCCGTCACGGGGCAGAGCTTGAAGCGGATGTCACCCGAGGTCACCGAGGTCGGCTCGCCGAAGGCCAGGTTGATGATGTCCCAGGAGGCGGGGACGTCGGCCATCCGGGTGTAGCCGGAGCCGTTGGCGAAGCTGGCGTGGAGGTAGCCGACGAGGGCGTGCGCGGGCAGGTCGGTGTTGCCGCCGCCCCCGCCGCTGGTCGTGGTCGCGGTCACGCCGCCCGACTTCGGCGACTCGCCCGCGCTGTTCACGGCGCTGACCTGGAAGGTGTACGCGGTGGAGGCGGTGAGGCCGGTGACGTTGGCGGAGGTGCCGGTGACCGTCTGGACCTTGGTCGCGCCCTGGTAGACGTTGTACGAGGTGGCCCCGGAGACCGCCGTCCAGGTGAGCGGCACGCTGGTGGAGGTCGGGGAGCCGGCCGCGAGGCCCGTGGGGGCGGCCGGGAGCTGGACCGGGTCGCCGCCGGGGCCGAACAGGGAGAGGTCGTCGGCCTGGTAGGCGGGGGTGCCGTACCAGCCGTGGGTGTAGATGGTGACCGAGGTGGTGGAGGGGCCCGTGGTGAAGGTGGTGCTGAGCTTCTGCCAGTCGGGGGCGGAGCCCGTCCAGGTGGAGACGTCGGTGGTGCCGGTGCCGGAGGCGCCGAGGTAGACGTAGCTGCCGCGCACCCAGCCGCTGAGCGTGTACGAGGAACTCGGCTTGACCGTGACGGTCTGCGAGCAGCGGGCGTTGTCGGCACCGGCGGGGGTGGCCTGGAGCGCCTTCGTACCGCTGTGGACGGGGGTGGAGACGGCGGTGCCGCTGCCGCCCGAGCAGCTCCAGCCGTCGAGACCGGCCTCGAAGCCGCCGTTGCGGGCCAGTTCGGCGTCGGCGGCCTGGGCCGCGGGGGTGAGCGCGGCGAGCCCGCCGACGGCGAGGGCGCCCGCGAGGAGCAGGGTGAGGGGTCTTGCGCGGTCCACAACTGCCTCCGGATGTGGGGGAATCGGGGGTCGGGTGCGCCACAGCATGGTCCAGACCAATCGAGTGGTCAAGACCTCTGACTCCGACGTCCGCACGGCGGACGGACCGGTCCGCCCACCGTACGGAGCGCCCGGCCCGCCCCTCGCCCGATCATGGCCCGCCGCGCCGCCCCCGGGGCCCGGCCGATGGAGCACACCGCGTCGTATCCACCGGCCGGGGGCCGGAAGGTCCGCACGTCGGCCTGTTCGAAGGTGGCGCCGGGCGCGAGCCGTCCGATGAGCCATTCCAGGGCCGCGAGCTGCCCGGGGACGTCGGCGAACACCTCCTCGTACCGTGCTCCGACCTCGTCGAGAACCGCCGCCGCCGACTCACCGCGGGACTGCGGGGTGTCGCTCACCGAACGGACCTCCCGCTCTCGGACCGGGGCCCGGCCACCGGCACGGCGACCGGGGCCCGGTCTGCCGTGCCCTCAGAACGCCAAGGCCCGGCCCGGCCCCGAGCCGTCCCGCCCCTACCCCGCCCCGAGCCGTCCCGTCCCTACCCCGCCCCTACCCCTCGCCTCCCCCGCGTCCGATGCGCCCCGCCGCCTCGTGCATCGCCCGTTCCAGGAGGACGGCGTCGGTGAGCAGGCCCGTGCCGTCCGGGGGGACCAGCCAGCGGACTCCGCCGCCCACCCGGCCGGGGTGCGGGATGGCGATCCAGGTCCCGGTGCCCGCGCCCCGGACACCGGTGCCGAGCCAGCCGGTGGCGGTGCCCGGTGGCACGAAGAAGCCGATCCGGGCGTCGCCGAAGTCGGCGAGGACCGGACCCGGCCTGCCGACCAGACGGGTGAGGACGTCGAGGGTGGGCCCGCCCAGTTCCCCCGGCAGGATGAGCACGTCCCAGCGCCGGCCGGCGGGCAGCAGCGCGACCCTGTGCGGGCTGCGCTCCCATTCCCACCGGCAGGCGTCCGGGTCGGGTGCGACCGAAGCCAGCCACTCCGCGGCGCGCTTGGCGCCCGGGGCCCCCGTACCAGTCATCGCGTGGTTCTCCTTCCGTGTGGACACGTTGTCCGTACGGAGAGAGCGGGCGCGGGGGCTTCCCTTACGCGGCTTCGGCTACTCGCCAGTTGTGATGTGGGTCACTTATCGTTCAGCTGTCGAATCCGAGGCCCACCCGGTCCATCGCCTTCAGCCAGAGGTTGCGCCGTCCGCCGCGTTCGTCGGCGCGCGCGAGGGACCACTTGGTGATGCCGATGCCGGCCCAGGCGATCGGCTCGGGCGGGAACGGCAGCGGCTTGGAGCGGACCATCTCAAGGCCGGTGCGCTCGGTGCGCTCCCCCGCCAGCAGGTCGAGCATCACGTCCCCGCCGAAGCGGGTGGCGCCGACGCCGAGCCCGGTGAACCCCGCCGCGTACGCCACCTTGCCCCGGTACGCCGTGCCGAAGAAGGCGGAGAAGCGGGAGCAGGTGTCGATGGCGCCGCCCCAGGCATGGCTGAAACGGATCCCTTCCAGCTGCGGGAAGCAGCGGAAGAAGTGTTCGGCGAGCTTGAGGTAGGTCTCGGGGCGGTGGTCCATCTCGGCGCTGACCTTGCCGCCGAACGGGTAGATCGCGTCGTAGCCGCCCCACAGGATGCGCTGGTCGGCGGTGATCCGGAAGTAGTGGAACTGGTTGGCCGAGTCGCCGAGCCCCTGCCGGTTGCGCCAGCCGATGGAGGCCAGCTGCCCGGGGGTGAGCGGTTCGGTCATCAGGGCGTAGTCGTAGACCGGGACGGTGTACGGGCGGACGCGCTTGACGAGCGAGGGGAAGACGTTGGTGCCGAGCGCGACCCGCTGGGCGAGGACCCGCCCGTAGGGGGTGCGGACGCCCATGCCCGCGCCGACCGCGACCAGTTCGAGGCCCGGGGTGTTCTCGAAGATCCGCACGCCCAGGTCGAGGCAGGCGCGCTTGAGGCCCCAGGCCAGCTTGGCGGGGTTCAGCATGGCGACGCCGGTGCGGTCCCAGAGTCCGCCGAGGAAGGTCGGGGAGTCGACCTCGGCGCGCAGGGCGCCTTCGTCGAGGAGTTCGAGTCCGTCGGCGAGGCCGAGCCGCTCGATCTCCTCGTACATCTCGTGGAGTTCCTCGACCTGGTGGGGCTCGGTGGCCACGTCGATCTCGCCGGTGCGCTCGAAGTCGCAGTCAAGGGAGTAGCGGGCGACCGCCTCCTCGATGGCGTCGAGGTTGCGTCCGCCCAGCTCCTCCAGCTTCGCCAGCTCGTCCGGCCAGCGGGCGAGCCCGTTGCCGAAGCCATGGGTGAGGGAGGCGGCGCAGAAGCCTCCGTTGCGGCCCGAGGCGGCCCAGCCCACCTCGCGGCCCTCGATCAGCACGACGTCACGGGAGGGGTCGCGCTCCTTGGCGAGGAGCGCGGTCCACAGTCCGCTGTAGCCGCCGCCGACCACGAGGAGGTCGCACTTCTCGGTGCCGGTGAGGGCGGGCAGGGCGCCGGGCTTGCCGGGGTCTTCCAGCCAGAAGGGGACGGGCTGGGCGTCGGAGAGAGATCGTGCGGCGAGACGCATGGCTTCGGGGGCCATGGTTTCCAACTCCTTCGGTGCCTGGGCTGCTTTCCGCTCAGGCCGTTGCTGATTTCTTGCGCCGGTTCGTCATGACTTGCCCGGCTACGACCATCAGTACCGCGAGGGCGAACATCGCGGTGCCGATGACGTTGATCTGAACGGGGGTTCCGCGCTGTGCCGAGCCCCAGACGAACATGGGGAAGGTCACGGTGGAGCCCGCGTTGAAGTTGGTGATGATGAAGTCGTCGAAGGAGAGCGCGAAGGCGAGCATGCCGCCGGCGGCGATGCCGGGCGCGACGATCGGCAGGGTCACCCGCAGGAAGGTCTGCGCGGGGCTCGCGTAGAGGTCGCCCGCGGCTTCCTCCAGGCGCGGGTCCATGGACATGACCCTGGCCTTGACCGCCGTGACGACGAACGACAGGCAGAAGGTGACATGGGCGATGAGGATCGTCCAGAAGCCGAGCTGGATGCCCATGTTGAGGAAGAGCGTCAGCATGGAGGCGGCCATGACGACCTCGGGCATCGCCATCGGCAGGAAGATCAGCGAGCTGACCGCGCCGCGTGCCCGGAAGCGGTAGCGGACGAGCGCGAAGGCGATCATCGTGCCGAGGACGACGGCGCCGAGGGTGGCCCAGGCGGCGAGCTGGAGCGAGAGGGAGAGCGACTCGCACATGTCGGCGACGCCGCAGGGGTCCTTCCAGGCGTCCAGGGAGAACTCCTGCCAGGAGTAGTTGAAGCGTCCCTTCGGCTTGTTGAAGGAGAACGCCATCACCACCAGGTTCGGCAGGATCATGTAGGCGAGCGTGAGCAGGCCCGCGATGACGACGAGGTTGCGCCGGATCCAACGCATCAGACCAGGTCCTCCGTTCCCGCCCGGCGGATGTAGACGGTGACCATGACCAGCACGATCGCCATGAGGATGAAGGAGAGCGCGGCGGCCGTCGGATAGTCGAGGACCCGCAGGAACTGCGACTGGATGACGCTTCCGATCATCTTGGTGTCGGTGGAGCCGAGCAGTTCCGCGTTGACGTAGTCGCCGCTCGCGGGGATGAAGGTGAGCAGGGTGCCGGAGACGACGCCGGGCATCGACAGCGGGAAGGTCACCTTGCGGAAGGTGGTCGCCGGGGAGGCGTACAGGTCCTGCGCCGCCTCGTGCAGCCGTCCGTCGATCCGCTCCAGGGAGGTGTAGAGGGGCAGGATCATGAAGGGCAGGAAGTTGTACGTGAGACCGCAGACGACGGCCATCGGGGTGGCGAGCACCCGGTCGCCCTCGGTGAAGCCGAGCCAGCTGGTGACGTCGAGGACGTGCAGGGCGTTGAGGGTGTCCACGACGAGACTGTCGTCGGCCAGGATCGTCTTCCAGGCCAGCGTCCGGATGAGGAAGCTGGTGAAGAAGGGGGCGATGACGAGGACGAGGACGAGATTGCGCCAGCGTCCCGCCTTGAAGGCGATGAGGTACGCCAGCGGGTAGCCGAGCAGCAGGCAGAGCAGGGTCGCGGTGCCCGCGTAGAGCAGGGAGCGGACGAACTGCGGCCAGTACTCGTGGAAGGCGTCCCAGTAGGTCCGGAAGTGCCAGGTGACCTCGAAGCCCTGTTCGAGGGAGCCGGTCTGGACCGAGGTGGAGGCCTGGTAGACCAGCGGCAGCGCGAAGAAGACGAGCAGCCAGACGATGCCGGGCAGCAGCAGCCAGTAGGGGACGAGCCGCTTGCGGGTGGAGGGCTTGCGCGGGGCGGGCTCCCCGGTCGGCTCCACGGCCTCCTTCGGGAGGGTGGCGGTGCTCATCCGGCGTCCTCCACCGTCTCCACGCCCGCGTCGATGGCCTGGGAGGCGTCGAGCCCGAAGGTGTGCGCCGGGTTCCAGTGCAGGACGACCTCGGCGCCCGGGACGAGCCGGGTGTCGCGCTCGATGTTCTGCTCGTAGACCTGGAGTCCGGTGCCCGCGGGGCCGTCCACCACGTACTGGGTGGAGACGCCGATGAAGGAGGAGTCGGCGATCCGGCCGGTGACCCGGTTGCGGCCGTCGGCTATCGCGTCGGCGTCGTCGGCGTGCGTGAGCGAGATCTTCTCGGGGCGGACGCCCATGAGCACCTTGCCGCCCTGCCGGACGGCGCTCGTACAGCGGTCGCCGGGCACCCGGAGCCTGCCGCCGCCCGCCGTGACCAGGACGTCGGCGCCGCCGCTCTCCAGGACCTCGGCCTCGATGAGGTTGGAGGTGCCGAGGAAGTTGGCGACGAAGGTGGTCCGCGGGTTCTCGTAGAGGTCGGCGGGGGCGCCGAGCTGCTCGACCCGGCCGCCGTTCATCACCGCGACCTGGTCGGCCATGGTCATGGCCTCCTCCTGGTCGTGGGTGACGTGCACGAAGGTGATGCCGACCTCGGTCTGGATGCGCTTCAGCTCCAGCTGCATCTGGCGGCGCAGCTTGAGGTCGAGGGCGCCGAGCGGCTCGTCGAGGAGGAGGACCTGCGGGTGGTTGATGAGCGCGCGGGCCACGGCGACGCGCTGCTGCTGGCCGCCGGAGAGCTGGTGCGGCTTGTGGCGGGCCTTGTCGCCGAGCTGGACGAGCTCCAGCATGTCGTCGACCTGCTTGCGGACGGACTTGACGCCCCTGCGGCGCAGTCCGAAGGCGATGTTCTCGGAGATGTCCATGTGCGGGAAGAGCGCGTAGGACTGGAAGACGGTGTTGACCGGCCGCTTGTAGGGCGGGAGGTCGGTGACGTCCCGGTCGCCGAGGAAGACGGTGCCGGTGCTGGGCTCCTCCAGACCGGCGATCATCCGCAGGGTGGTGGTCTTGCCGCAGCCGGAGGCGCCGAGGAGGGCGAAGAAGGAGCCCTGCGGGATGGTCAGGTCGAGCGGGTGGACGGCGGTGAAGGAGCCGTACGTCTTGCCGATCCCGGTGAGACGGACGTCGCCGCCGGTGGTGGTGTCAGTCATGGGGTGTGGTCCCAGGGAGTGAGAGAGGTGGACGACGTGGGCCTCAGGCACCGATGAGCTTGGCGAACTTCTCCTCGTACGCCGTCTCCTCGGCGGTGCTGAGCGAGCGGAAGGCGTGCGACTTCCTGGCCATGGCCTGGTCCGGGAGGATCAGCGTGTTGTTCGCGAGCGCGGGGTCGATCTTCGACAGCTCGTCCTTCACCCCGTCGACCGGGCACACGAAGTTGATGTACGCGGCGAGCCGGGCGGCGGTGGGCGGCTCGTAGTAGTGGTCGATGAGCTTCTCGGCGTTGGTCTTGTGCCGGGACCCGGCGGGGACGAGCAGGTTGTCGGTGGAGGTGATGTATCCGGCGGCCGGGACGGCGTACCGGATGTCCGGGTTGTCGGCCTGGAGCTGGATGACGTCACCGGCCCAGGCGAGACAGGCGGCGAGGTCGCCCTTGTCCAGGTCCGACGTGTAGTCGTTGCCGGTGAAGCGGCGTATCTGCTTGGTGTCGACGCCCTTGGAGAGGCGTCCGACCGCCGCGTCGAAATCGGCGTCGGTGAAGGTGCCGGGGTCCTTGCCGAGGTCGAGCAGGGTCATGCCGATGGTGTCGCGCATCTCGGTGAGGAAGCCGACGCGGCCCTTGAGGGCGGGGTCGTCGAGGAGCTGGGTGACCGAGTCGACCTTCCGCCCTCCGGTCGCCTTCACGTTGTACGCGATGACGGAGGAGATGCCGGTCCAGGGGTAGGAGTGGGACCGGCCCGGGTCCCAGTCGGGGGTGCGGAACTGGGCGGAGAGATTGGCGTACGCGTGGGGCAGGTTCGCCGGGTCGAGCTTCTGGACCCAGCCGAGCCGGATCATGCGGGCGGCGAGCCAGTCGGTGACGCAGATCAGGTCGCGGCCGGTGTCCTGGCCCGCGGCGAGCTGCGGTTTGACCTTGCCGAAGAACTCGACGTTGTCGTTGATGTCCTCGGTGTACTTGACCGTGATGCCGGTGCGCCGGGTGAAGTCCTGGAGGGTGGGGCGGGACTTGCCGCTCTCGTCGACGTCCATGTACTCGGTCCAGTTGGAGAAGGAGACGGTCTTCTCCTTCGCCGAGGCGTCGTCGGAGACGGCGCCCTCGCCCGTCCGCCCGGCCGGCGGGATGCCGCAGGCGCTCAGTCCGGCGAGGGCGCCGACGGTGAGCGCCCCGAAGCCGCCCGCGCGCAGCACCGAGCGGCGGCTGAGGGCGCCCCGGCCACTGGTCAGGGTGCGGCGGATCGCCGCCGCCCGCGCGGCCGAGAGGCGGTCGGGCTCGTACTGCTCCATACGCTGTGCCCTTTCGGAGTGTGCGTCGCCTGGTCAGGGCGGAAGTCGGCTATCGGTCCCCGAAGATCGTGCGGTGCCAGTCCTTGGCCGCCACTGCCGTGTTGTCGAACATCACATGCTTGACCTGCGTGTATTCCTCGAAGGAGTAGGCAGACATGTCCTTGCCGTAGCCCGATGCCTTGGTGCCGCCGTGCGGCATCTCGCTGATGATCGGGATGTGGTCGTTGACCCAGACGCAGCCCGCCTTGATCTCCCGGGTGGCGCGGTGGGCCCGGTAGACGTCCCGGCTCCAGGCGGAGGCGGCGAGACCGTAGGGGGTGTCGTTGGCGAGCCGGATGCCCTCGTCGTCGCCGTCGAAGGGCAGGGCCACCAGGACCGGCCCGAAGATCTCCGACTGGACGACCTCGCTGTCCTGCGGGGCTCCGGTGATCAGGGTCGGCCGGTAGTAGGCGCCGCCCTCCAGGTCGCCGCCGGGCGCCTCCCCGCCGGTGACGACGGTGGCGTAGCCGCGGGCGCGCTCGACGAATCCGGCGACGGCGTCGCGGTGCCGGTGGCTGACGAGCGGGCCGAGGTCGGTGGCCGGGTCGAAGGGGTCGCCGACGCGGACGGTCTCCATCAGCTCGGCGACCCGGGCGACGAAGGCGTCGAAGAGCGGGCGCTGGACGTAGGCGCGGGTGGCGGCGGTGCAGTCCTGGCCGCTGTTGATGAGGGAGGCGGCGACGGCTCCGTGCGCGGCGGCTTCCAGGTCGGCGTCGTCGAAGACGACGAAGGGCGCCTTGCCGCCGAGTTCGAGGTGGAGGCGCTTGACGGTGCCGGTGGCGATCTCGGCGACGCGCTTGCCGACGGCGGTGGAGCCGGTGAAGGAGGTCATGACGACGTCGGGGTGGCCGACGAGGTGCTCGCCCGCGTCCCGCCCGGTGCCGTTGACGATGTTGACGACGCCGTCGGGGATGCCCGCGTCGGTCGCCGCCTGCGCGAACATCAGCGAGGTCAGCGGGGTCAGCTCGGCGGGCTTGAGGACGATGGTGTTGCCCGCCGCGATGGCCGGGAGGATCTTCCAGGCGGCCATCTGGAGCGGGTAGTTCCAGGGGGCGATGGAGCCGACGACGCCGATCGCCTCGCGCCGGACGTACGAGGTGTGGTCGCCGCTGTACTCGCCGGCCGACTGGCCCTGGAGATGGCGGGCGGCCCCCGCGAAGAAGGCGGTGTTGTCGACGGTCCCCGGCACGTCGAACTCGGTGCTGAGCTTGAGGGGCTTGCCGCACTGGAGGGACTCCACGGCGGCGAAGTCCCCGGCCCGTTCGGCGAGCACGGCGGCGAAGCGGTGGAGGGCGTCGGAGCGCTCCCCCGGGGTGGCTCCGGACCAGCCGGGGAAGGCCGCCTTGGCGGCGGCGACGGCCTCGTCCACATCGGCGGTGGAGGCCAGTCTGTAGGTGTACACGCTCTTTCCGGTCGCCGGGTCGATCACACTGTGTTCCCGGTCGGAGGTCCCGGCACGGAGCCGTCCGCCGATGTACTGTGCGCCGTCCGCGAAGCGGTCCGTCACCTGAAAGCGGTTGCCCATGACGCTCTCCGTTGTTCCAGCTCGATTTGAGTGCCGATCCTGACATGGCGCCAGAAGGCCAACAAGTGATTCCGCCGTTGCCTTTTGGTTACGCGGCGGAATCGGTCGACCATGTGTCGAGGCGGCCGGAAAATCTCCGTACGGAGTGTCCGTGGCGCATGCCACACTCGCGTGCATGAGCCACATCGAGTCGTTGACGCAGCAGGTCAGCAGGGGTGATCGGGTGAAGTGGCTGCCCTTCTGGGGTCACCGTCCGCGACCGGACGGACACCTTTCGGCGAGTTGTCTCAGCCAGTGGTGGCCCGCACCCTTCGTAGTCGAAGGGGAGGGATACGCGACCGCCGAGCACTGGATGATGGCGGCCAAGGCCCGGCTCTTCGGCGATGCCGGGGCCGAGCGGGCGGCGCTGACCGCCCGTACCCCCGCCGAGGCGAAGAACGCGGGCCGGGGGGTGCGGGGCTTCGACGAGGCGGTGTGGGAGCGGGAGCGCTTCGGGATCGTCGTCGAGGGCAGCGTCCACAAGTTCTCCTCGGACGAGGCGCTGCGCGCCTTCCTCCTCGGCACGGGCGAGCGGGTCCTGGTGGAGGCCAGCCCGCTGGACCGGGTCTGGGGCATCGGGCTCGCCGCCGACGACCCCCGCGCGACCGATCCCGCCCGCTGGCGCGGCCTCAACCTGCTGGGCTTCGCCCTGATGGAGGCCAGGGAGCGGCTGCGCCAGGAGTGAGGAACGGCGCGGGGCCGGGAAACGCAGGGGGGCCGGGGAACGCAGGGGGGCCGGGGAACGCAGGGGGGCCGCGCACCCGTGCCCGTACGGGGGCGGGGAACGCGCCGGGCCCCGCACCTGGGATCAGGTGCGGGGCCCGGTCGCGCGCGGGGTGACTCGGTGGCCGGTCGCGCGCGGGTGGCTCAGCGGCCGTTCTCGATCACCAGGCTGGAGGCGAACGGGTCGTCGGTGCCGGAGTCGTCGTACTCCTCGCCCTGCGCGATCGCCCAGACGATGAAGGACAGGAAGACCGCGCTGATCAGGGTGCCGATGGCGCCGAGCACGATGCCCGCGACGGCCATGCCCCGGTTGGTCGCCTCGCCCCGGCCGGCCTTCTTCACTCCGATGATGCCGAAGATCAGCGCCAGGATGCCGAGGACCGCGCCCAGACCGTAGAGGCAGAAGCCCGCGACGGAGATGATGCCGAGCACCATCGCGGTGGTGCCCATGCCGTTGGACGGGGCCTGCTGCCAGCCCGGCTGGCCGCCGTACGGCGTCGACGGGTAGCCGGGGTAGCCGTAGCCGGAGGCACCCGTGGGCGCCGCCGGGGCGGTCGGATAGCCGTAGCCGCCGGGGGCGCCCGCCGCCGGGTAGCCGTAGCCGGCGGCCGCCGGGCCCGTCGGGGCGACCGGGGGCGGCGGCACCGCGCCCTCGGGCTCGGGCGTCACCGGCACGGACGTGACGGTCTGCTGGTCGTGGACCTCCGGCCGCGGGTCCTGGCCCGGCGCGGACTGCGGGTCCTGGCCCGGCGCGGACTGCGGGTCCTGGCCCGGCGCGGACGCCGACTTGCTCAGTTCCACGCCTTCGCGATTCGGCGGAGCCCACGGGTCCGCCGGGTCGAATCCGCCCCGCGGCTGGTCTTGGTTGTCAGACATGGGCCTCCCCCCATCATGGTGCCGCCATGCTACGGCCTCCCCCCTACGGGGCATCCGTCCGGCCTACGATGATCCGATGACCGACCTCCATCCCTTCATCGCGGGGCTTCCCAAGGCCGAGCTGCATGTGCACCACGTCGGCTCCGCCTCGCCCCGGATCGTCGCCGAACTGGCCGCCCGGCACCCGGACTCCAAGGTCCCCACGGACCCGGAGGCTCTGTCCGACTACTTCACCTTCACCGACTTCGCGCACTTCATCGACGTCTACCTCTCCGTCGTCGACCTGGTCCGCACCCCCGAGGACGTCCGGCTCCTCACCTTCGAGATCGCCCGCGACATGGCCCGGCAGAACATCCGGTACGCCGAGCTGACCATCACCCCCTACTCCTCCACCCGCCGGGGCATCGACGAGCGCGCCTTCATGGAGGCCATCGAGGACGCCCGCAAGGCGGCCGAGGCCGAGTTCGGCACCCTCCTGCGCTGGTGCTTCGACATCCCCGGCGAGGCCGGACTCGTCTCCGCCGAGGAGACCGCGCGGCTCGCCACCACCGACACGCTGCGCCCGGAGGGCCTGGTCTCCTTCGGTCTCGGCGGACCGGAGATCGGCGTGCCGCGCCCGCAGTTCAAGCCGTACTTCGACCGGGCGCGGGCGGCCGGACTGCACTCCGTCCCGCACGCGGGCGAGACCACGGGCCCGGAGACCGTCTGGGACGCCCTGCGCGAGCTGGGCGCCGAGCGCGTCGGCCACGGCACCAGCTCCGTGCGGGACCCGGAGCTGCTCGCCCACCTGGCCGAGCACCGGATCGCCCTGGAGGTCTGCCCGACCTCCAACATCGCCACCCGGGCCGTCGCCACCCTGGACGAGCACCCGATCCGGCGGATGGTCGAGGCGGGTGTCCTGGTCACGGTCAACAGCGACGACCCGCCGATGTTCGGCACCGACCTCAACAGCGAGTACGCCGTCGCCGCCCGGCTCCTCGGGCTCGACGAGCGCGGGGTCGCCGCCCTCGCCAAGAACGCCGTCGAGGCCTCCTTCCTCGACGCCCCGGGCAAGGCGAGGATCGCCGCGGAGATCGACGCCTACACCGAGGGATGGCTCGCGCGCTGACGACGCCGGGACCGACAATGGGGCCATGGACTCCGTCACTGTCGTAGGTCACCGCGGCGACCCCTACCGCGCCCGCGAGAACACCCTCCGTTCGATCGTCTCGGCGGTCGAGCGGGGGGCCGACACCGTCGAGGTCGACGTCCGGACGACGAAGGACGGGGTGCCCGTCCTCCTCCACGACGACACCCTCAAGCGCCTGTGGGGCCACGACCGGCCGCTCGCCTCCCTCACCCGCGAGCAGGTCGCCGAGGTGTCGCGGGGCGGCATCCCGACCCTGCGCGAGGCGCTGCTCACCGCCGGGGAGACCCGGCTGATGCTGGACCTGCCGGGCGGCGACGAGAGCACGGTCCGGACGATCGTCGGCACGGTCCGCGAGTGCGGCGCCGGGGAGCGCGTCCTCTACTGTGCGGGGGCGGTCGCCATGCTCCGGGTGCGGGCGGCGGACCCGTCCGCCGAGATCGCGCTGACCTGGACCTCGCTCGCCCCGCCCCGTCCGACGCTGCTCGACGCCGTCCGGCCCCGTTGGCTCAACTACCGTTTCGGCCTGGTGAGCAGGGAGCTGACCGACCGGGTGCACCGGGACGGTCTGCTGGTCTCGGCCTGGACCGCCGACACCCGGCGCACCATGCGTAAGCTGATCATGAACGGGGTCGACTCGGTCACCACGAACCGGGTCGACGCACTGGCCGACGTCCTGCGAAAGGCTCGCTCATGAACGACCGCATCCGGACCGACATCGCCCACAACGCCCGTGTGTGGAACTACTGGCTGGGCGGCAAGGACAACTACCCGGTGGACCGCGCGGTCGGCGAGCAGGTCACCGGCTTCTACCCGAGCATCGGCGAAGTCGCCCGCGCCGACCGGGCGTTCCTGGGCCGGGTGGTGACCCATCTGGCCGCCGACGCGGGCATACGCCAGTTCCTCGACATCGGTACGGGGCTGCCGACGGCCGACAACACCCACGAGGTCGCCCAGCGTTCCGCGCCCGACGCCCGGATCGTCTACGTCGACAACGACCCGATCGTCCTCACCCACGCCCGCGCGCTGCTCACCAGCGCCCCGGAGGGCGTCACTGAGTACGTGGACGCCGACGCGCACGACCCGGAGACGATCGTCAAGGCGGCTTCGGCGACGCTCGACTTCTCCCAGCCGGTCGCGGTGATGATGCTCGGCATCCTCAACTTCGTCATGGACACCGACAAGGCGCGGTCGATCGTGCGGACCCTGATGGACGCCGTCCCCTCCGGCAGCCATCTCGTCCTGACCCACCCGACCCTGGAGCCGGAGCTGGGCGGCGAGGGCAACCACGAGGCGATGGCCTTCTGGAACGAGAACGCCACCCCGCCGATCACCGCCCGCAGCCGCGCCGACTTCGCCTCCTTCCTCGAAGGGCTCGACCTGCTGGAGCCCGGCATCGTCTCCTGCTCGCGCTGGCGCGCCGAGGGGGCGCCGGTGGTCGCGCAGTTCGGCGCGGTGGGCCGCAAGCCCTGATGGGGAGCGGGGGGGCCGTGCGCGTCCGGGAGGCCGTGAGGCTCCGGGGGGAGCGGGTGCGGGAGTGGGGGGCGGCCAACCCGTGGGCGGTGGACGCGGGGATCGCGCTGCTGGTCCAGGCGGCGGTGACGATGCCGTTCGTGGTGCCGCGCGGTCCCGATCTCGAACCGGCGACGTGGAGCGCGTACGGACTGACGACGCTCACGGTGCTGCCGCTGGCCTGGCGGCGGCGCGCGCCGCTCGCCGTGTTCCTGGCGGTGCTGGCGACGAGCGCGCTGTACAAGCTGGCCGTGGCGGGTCCCGGGCAGCCGTTGCCGTACACCGGGCTCGTCGCCATCCATACGATCGCGCTGCTCTCCCCGCCGGTGAAGCGTCTGGTGACGGTGGGGCTGCTGCTTGTCGCGGTGCCGGGGTCGGTGTGGCTCAACACCCAGTCGGCGCGCGAACTGACCTTCTCGTTCTTCGTGTTCGGCGCCGCCTATGTCTTCGGGCGGCTCCAGGACGCCCGGCAGCGCGCCCACCGGGTCGAGGAGGAGCGGGCCGCCGCGCGGGAGCGGGCCAGGATCGCGCGGGAGATGCACGACGTCCTGTCGCACGCGGTGAGTCTGATGGTGGTCCAGGCGGAGGCGGGGCCGGTGGCGGTGCGGACGGCCCCGGAGCGCGCCGAGGCCGCGTTCGAGGCGATCTCGGAGACGGGCCGGGAGGCGATGACGCAGCTGCGGCAGCTGCTCGGGCTGCTGCGGGAGGGCCCGGAGGGGGCCGCGCCGCGCGCTCCGCAGCCGGACCTCGGCGCGCTTCCGGAGCTGCTGGCGCGGGTCCGGGCGGGCGGGACGGCCGTGGAGTACCGGACGGAGGGCGGGGTGCGGGCGCTGCCCTCGGCGACCGGCGCGCAGGTGTACCGGATCGTCCAGGAGGCGCTGACCAATGTGGTCCGGCACTCCGGGGCGCGCCGGGCGGAGGTCCGGCTCGTGCACGCGGACGGGGTCCTGCGGGTCACGGTCACCGACGACGGGCGCGGTCCCGGCCGGTCCCGGCCGGGCGGCGCGGGGCACGGGCTCACCGGGATACGGGAGCGGGCCGCCTCGCAGGGCGGGACGATGGCGTACGGCCCGGGTCCGGGCGGCGAGGGGTTCGAGGTGCGGGTGGTGCTGCCCGTGCCGTCGGGGGCGGAGGTGGGGGTGTGACGGTGATCCGGGTGGTGGTCGCGGACGACCAGGAGCTGGTGCGCAGTGGTTTCGCGATGATCCTGGACGCGCAGCCGGACATCGCGGTGGTCGCGGAGGCGGGCGACGGCGCCGAGGCGGTCGAGGCGGTGCGTCGGCACGCGCCGGACGTGGCGCTGCTCGACGTCCGGATGCCGGGGATGGACGGGATCGAGGCCTGTCGGGTGATCGCCGGGGAGTCCCGCTGCCGGACGGTGATCCTGACGACCTTCGACACGGACGCGTATGTGTACGAGGCGCTGCACGCGGGCGCGAGCGGCTTCCTCCTGAAGGACGTGCGGCGCGACGATCTGGTGCACGCGGTACGGGTGGTGGCGGCGGGCGAATCGCTGCTCGCGCCTTCGGTGGCCCGGCGGCTCGTGGAGCAGTACACCTCGGGCGGTCCCCGCAGGACGGCGCCCGATCCCCGGCTCGACGTCCTGACGGCCCGGGAGCGGGAGACGCTGCTGCTGCTCGCGCGGGGGCTCTCGAACGCGGAGATCGCGGCGGAGCTGGTGGTCAGCGACCACACGGTGAAGACGCATGTGGGGAACGTGCTGTCCAAGCTGGGGCTGCGGGACCGGGTGCAGGCGGTGATCTGCGCGTACGAGACGGGTCTGGTCGCGGCGGGGGCTTCCCCGTCCGGGTCTGTCCCGCCCTGGCCTTCCTCGCTCTGAACGCCCCGGCCAGGTCTCCGGCGCCGGGGGCTCCCCGTCGCCGGAGACCTCCCCCGGGCGGGGGAGGCGGGAGGCCTGGTTCCTCCCCCGGGCCGGGGAGGTGTCGGCCTCTCGGAGACCGCCGGTGCGGGTGATCCGCGCGGGGTGCCCCGGCGGCCAGGATGGAGCCATCGACCACGGCTCACATCACGGGAGTTGACCATGAGGAAGTCCCTTCGGGCACTGCTCGCCGCCACCCTGGTCCTGGGGGTGGCCGGCGGTCCGGCGGCCGTCCCCGCGCTCGCGGCGGGAGGGACCGCGGCCACGGCCCCGGCCACCGCACCGGCCGGGGCGTCCGATCCGGGCGAGGCCCTGTCGGCGGTGCTCGCGGGGCTGCCCCGGGCGGACGCGACGGCCGCGCTCGTCCGGGTCGGCGGCCGTGAGGGCGTCTGGCGGGGCAGTGCGGGGGTCCACGATCTGGAGTCGGGCGCCCCGGCGGATCCGGCGGCGCGGTTCCGGGCCGGTTCGGTGACGAAGGTGTTCACGGCGGCGACCGTGCTCCGGCTGGCGGCCGAGGGGCGGATCGATCTGGACCGTACGGCCCGTTCGTATCTGCCGGAGCTGATCCCCGGCCGGTACGCCACGGTGACGGTCCGCCAGCTCCTGAACCACACGCACGGCATCCCGGCGGCCGATCTGCCGGGCGAGACGGTGGAGGAGTGGTACGCGCACCGCTTCGATCGGCACACTCCGGTGGAGCTGGTGCGCTCGGCGGTGGCGCAGCCGCGCGAGTTCCGGCCGGGCACCCGTCAGCACTATCTGAACATCGGCTACACGATCGCGGGGCTGATCGTGGAGCGGGTGACCGGTGACTCGTTCGAGAAGCAGGTGGAGCGGCGGGTGCTGGGTCCGCTGGGGCTGCGGGACACGTACTTCCCGCGCGGTGCGGCCGGGTTGGCGGGGCCGTACAACCATGGTTATCAGACGATGCGGCTGGACGACGGGACGACCGGGCTGCGGGATGTCTCCGTCTGGGGGACGTCGGACGCCTGGGCGGCCGGTGATCTGGTGTCGACCACCGCCGATCTGGAGCGGTTCGTCCGGGAGCTGTTCGCGGGGCGGGTGGTGCGCGGGCCGCTGCTTGAGGAGATGTTCACGCTGCCGAAGGTCCCGGACGCGGCGAGCGGCGAGCCCGCCGCGTACTCCGTCGGTCTGTCGATGAAGCGGCTCGGCGGGCGCGAGGTGTGGGGCAAGACGGGGGGCCGCTGGGGGTACAACGCGGCCGTCGCCTCGACCCGGGACGGTTCGCGGACCCTGGTCTACAGCGTCAACGCCACGGACGCGAAGGGCCAGGACGTGAACCGTACGGCGCTTGGCCTGATGGTGGCGGCGTACGGCCTGCCGGACTGAGCGGCGGGCGTCACCAGCGGTCCCAGTGGAGCACCTGCTCGCGCGGGACGCGCCGGGCGGGCCGGAAGTCGGTGCCGAGGGTGTAGGCGACGGGGATGAACGCGGCCTGCATGACCTCGCCGTAGGGGATGCCGAGGAAGCGGGCGAACTCCCGTTCCATCGGCAGGTTCCCGGTCGTCCACACCGTGCCGAGGCCGCGTTCCCGGGCGGCGAGCATGAAGCTCCAGGCGGCGGGCAGGATCGATCCCCAGGTACCGGCCTGATGGGTGACGGGGGCGCCTTCGGTGCGACCCTCGACGCAGGGGATGACGTACGCGGGGACCTCGTGCAGATGCCGGTGGAGGTGGCCGACCCCGGAGTAGACGCGGTCCATCACGCCGGGCGCGACCTCGGCCCTGCGCACGTCGCGGGCGGGCAGCGGCTGATGGGCGCCGGGGACGGTGAGGGCGGCGCGCCAGAGGTCGGCGAGGACGGCGCGGCGGTCCGGGTCGGTGACGATGACGAAGTGCCAGCGCTGCCGGTTGCGGCCGGTGGGTGCCTGGACGGCGAGGTCCACGCACTCCTCCAGGAGGGCGCGGGGCACCGGCCGGGTCAGGTCGAGCCGGTGGCGGACGGCGCGGGTGGTGGAGAGCAGGGTGTCGGAAGCGAGACCGAGGTTCATGTGTTGAGCCTCGTACGGGCCCGGCGGGGCGGGGAAGTACGGGATTCCACTGGGTGGAAGACGGGGGCGGGGAGATGGCGGAGAGTGTGGCGGGGCGGCTGTTCTCGGTCCTGGACGCCTTCGAGGAGGGCGGTCCGCCGTCGCTGCGGCTCACCGACATCGCGGCCCGTACGGGGCTTCCGGCGCCGACGGCGCTGCGGATGGTGCGGGAGTTGGTGGCCTGGGGCGGTCTCGAACGGGGCGCGGACGGGGCGTACCGGCTGGGGTTGCGGCTGCGGGCGCTCGGCGCGGCGGCCCCCTGCCCGCGCGGTCTGCTGACCGCGGCGCTGCCCGCGCTGCGGGTGCTGGGGGCGCGGACGGGCGGTCACGCGGACGTGGCGGTCGCGGCGGGTCCGCCGGGCGGCGGGACGCTGTGTCTGGTGAGCGGGGAGCGGTGGCCGGGGCACGCGACGGCGTACGGGGCGATCCTGTGGTCCGGTCCGCCGGTGGCGCCGGCCCGGCTGACCCGGCACACGGTGGTGGCGCCGGGGGTTCTGGCGGCGCGGTCGGCCCGGTTCCGGGCGGCGGGGCTTGCGGTCTGCGCGGAGGAGTACCGGCTGGGCGAGGTGACGGTGGCGGCGCCGGTCCGGGGTCCCGCGGGGACGGTGGCGGCGCTGGGCGTGACCGTCCCGACGGGCGTGCCGCTCGCCCGGGTGACGGCGGCGGTGCGGGAGGCGGCCGACGGGGTGCGGGTGGGGTGAGGCCCCGGTCGTCTCTTTCGGATCGTGCCGGGGGCCCTCACGGCCCGCCGCTCACAGCCCCACGATGGTGTTCCACTTCTTCGTGAACTCCTGGCGTTCGTCGGCGCGGATGTCCCGGCAGATGGCGAGGCGGGCGCTCATCTCGGCGTCGGGGAAGATCAGCGGGTCCTCGGCGAGGGCGACGAGGTCCTCGTCGCCGGAGTCGGCGAGGACCGCCTGGGCGGCGGGGACCGGGCAGACGTAGTTGACCCAGGCGGCGAGTTCGGCGGCGACCTCGGGCTCGTAGTAGTAGTCGACGAGCTTCTCGGCGTTGGTCTTGTGCCGGGCGAGGTTGGGGATCATGAGGGATTCGGCCCAGAGTTCGGCGCCTTCCTCGGGGACGACGAACTCGATGTCCGGGTTGTCGGCCTGGAGTTGGATGACGTCGCCGGAGTAGGCCTGGCAGGCGAGGACGTCTCCGGTGGAGAGGTCCTTGATGTAGTCGTTGCCGGTGAAGCGGCGGATGTGCTTGCGGCGGACGAGGCCTTCCATCTGCTCGCAGAGGGTGTGGAAGTCGTCGGCGGTCCAGCGGGTGACGTCGACGCCGTTGCCCTGGAGGAGCAGGGCCATGGACTCGTCGAGCCCGGAGAGCAGGGTGACCTTGCCTCGCAGGTCGTCGGCCCAGAGTTCCTTGGTGGAGCGCAGTTCCCTGCCGAGCTTGCGGCGGTTGTACGCGATGCCGGTGATGCCGGACTGCCAGGGGACGCTGTGCAGCCGTCCGGGGTCGAAGGCGGGGGTGCGCAGCTGGGGGGCGAGGTGGGCGGCGACGTTGGGCTGGGCGGCGCGGTCCATCTCCTGGACCCAGCCGAGGCGGACGAAGCGGGCGGCCATCCAGTCGCTGATGACGACGAGGTCGCGGCCGGTCTGCTGGCGGTTCATCAGGGAGGGGCTGATCTTCCCGAAGAACTCGTCGTTGTCGTTGATCTCCTCGGTGTACCGGACGTCGATGCCGGTGCGCTTGCGGAAGGCGTCGAGGGTGGGGCGCTTCCTGGGGTCCTCGTCGTCGGTGTCGATGTAGAGCGGCCAGTTGGCGAAGGCGAGGGTCCGGTCGCGGGCGGAGAGGTCGCGTCCGGCGCGGTCGGCCTCCTCGACGTAGGCGGCGGGGACTCCGCACCCGGCCGTGAGCAGGGTGGCGGCTCCGGCGCCGCCGAGGCCGCGCAGCAGGGCTCGGCGGGTCATGGTCTTCCTGGTCGCTCTCACCCGTGCAGCATCGCGGTCGGCGGCGGGCCGGGCAATGGACGGTCCGTCGAGCGAAGGACCGAGGCCCCGACACCTTGTCGATCAAGGGGCCGGGGCCTCGGCGGGAGGACCGGTGGGGGTCGGCCCGGGGAAGGGCCGGGGGCGGCCCCGGGGAGGGGCCGGTGAGGGGTCAGCCCAGGGAGGTCATGACGTGCTTGACGCGCGTGTAGTCCTCGAAGCCGTAGGCGGAGAGGTCCTTGCCGTAGCCGGACTTCTTGAAGCCGCCGTGGGGCATCTCGGCGACCAGCGGGATGTGGGTGTTGATCCACACGCAGCCGAAGTCGAGGGCCTTGGACATGCGCATGGCGCGGGCGTGGTCCTTGGTCCAGACGGAGGAGGCGAGGGCGTACTCGACGCCGTTGGCGAACTCCAGGGCCTGGGCCTCGTCGGTGAAGGGCTGGACGGTGATGACCGGGCCGAAGACCTCGTTCTGGACGATCTCGTCGTCCTGCTTGAGGCCGGAGACGACGGTGGGGGCGTAGAAGTAGCCCTTGTCGCCGACGCGGTGGCCGCCGGCCTCGACCTTGGCGTGCGCCGGGAGGCGCTCGATGAAGCCGCTGACCTGCTTGAGCTGGTTGGCGTTGTTGAGGGGGCCGTAGAGCACGTCCTCGTCGTCCGGCTGTCCGGTCTTCGTCTCGGCGGCGGCCTTGGCGAGGGCGGCGACGAAGGTGTCGTGGATGGACTCGTGGACGAGGACGCGGGTGGCGGCGGTGCAGTCCTGGCCGGCGTTGAAGAAGCCGGCGACGGAGATGTCCTCGACGGCCTTGTCGATGTCGGTGTCCTCGAAGACGACGACGGGGGCCTTGCCGCCCAGCTCCAGGTGGACGCGCTTGACGTCCTTGGCGGCCGACTCGGCGACCTGCATGCCCGCGCGGACGGAGCCGGTGATGGACGCCATGGCCGGGGTCGGGTGCTCGACCATCGCCTTGCCGGTGGTGCGGTCGCCGCAGACGACGTTGAAGACGCCCTTGGGGGCGATCCCGCCGATGATCTCGGCCATCAGGACGGTCGACGCGGGGGTCGTGTCGGAGGGCTTGAGGACGACGGTGTTGCCCGCGGCGAGGGCCGGGGCGAACTTCCACACGGCCATCATCATCGGGTAGTTCCAGGGGGCGACCTGGGCGCAGACGCCGACGGGCTCGCGGCGGACGATGGAGGTCATGCCCTCCATGTACTCGCCGGCGGAGCGGCCTTCGAGGAGCCGGGCGGCACCCGCGAAGAAGCGGATCTGGTCCACCATCGGCGGGATCTCCTCGCTCGCGGTGAGGGCGACCGGCTTGCCGGTGTTCTCGACCTCGGCGGCGATGAGTTCCTCGGCGCGCTCCTCGAAGGCGTCGGCGATCTTGAGGAGTACCTTCTGGCGCTCGGCGGGGGTGCTGTCGCGCCAGGCGGGGAAGGCGGCGGCGGCGGCTTCCATGGCGGCGTCGACGTCGGCCTGTCCGGAGAGCGGGGAGGTGGCGTACACCTCGCCGGTGGCCGGGTTGACGACGTCGATCGTGCGGCCGTCGGCCGCGTCGCGGAACTCCCCGTCGATGTAGTTACGCAGCCGGCGCAGCTCGGTGGTCACTTCCACCCCTCCTGTCACGTTCTGTCGTCGCACGTCGCCGTGCGCGTCTCGGTGGGCGAGACACCCCAGCCTAGTCATAAGGCTGATGCTTTCAACAGGCCCGACCCTCCATAACTTCGGATTCAGTGCTTGTTGGGGCCTCATGCAACGAATTACATCGGTCTGGGGTTGCGATACCGACGAGTCTCGGTGCAGAGTGAGGCGTGGCCAGTCGAAGCACAGACTCCAGAACCGGAACCGGTTCGTCCCCGACGATCGACGCCGTCTCCCTGGCGATCATCGAACAGCTCCAGGAGGACGGTCGCCGCCCCTACGCGGCGATCGGCAAGGCCGTGGGCCTCTCCGAAGCCGCCGTACGGCAGCGCGTCCAGAAGCTTCTCGATCAGGGCGTCATGCAGATCGTCGCCGTCACCGACCCGCTCACCGTGGGTTTCCGACGGCAGGCGATGGTCGGCATCAACGTCGAGGGTGACCTGGATCCGGTTGCGGAGGCACTGACCGGGATGGCCGAATGCGAGTACGTGGTGATGACCGCGGGCTCCTTCGACCTGATGGTGGAGATCGTCTGCGAGGACGACGACCACCTCCTGGATGTGATCAACAAACGCATCCGCGCCCTTCCCGGCGTGCGCTCCACCGAGAGCTTCGTCTACCTCAAGCTCAAGAAGCAGACCTACATGTGGGGAACTCGATAACCGTGACCCAGGACCTCTCCAAGACCGCCTACGACCACCTGTGGATGCACTTCACCCGCATGTCGTCGTACGAGAACTCGCCCGTCCCCACCATCACGCGTGGCGAAGGCACCTACATCTTCGACGACCAGGGCAAGCGCTACCTCGACGGTCTCTCGGGCCTCTTCGTGGTCAACGCCGGACACGGCCGCAAGGAACTGGCCGAGGTCGCCTACAAGCAGGCGCAGGAACTCGCGTTCTTCCCCGTGTGGTCGTACGCGCACCCCAAGGCCGTCGAACTGGCCGAGCGCCTCGCGAACTACGCCCCCGGCGACCTCAACAAGGTCTTCTTCACCACCGGTGGCGGCGAGGCCGTCGAGACCGCCTGGAAGCTCGCCAAGCAGTACTTCAAGCTCCAGGGCAAGCACACCAAGTACAAGGTCATCTCGCGTGCGGTCGCCTACCACGGCACCCCGCAGGGCGCCCTGTCCATCACCGGCCTGCCGGCCCTGAAGGCCCCCTTCGAGCCGCTGGTCCCCGGCGCGCACAAGGTGCCGAACACCAACATCTACCGCGCCCCGATCCACGGCGACGACCCCGAGGCCTTCGGCCGCTGGGCCGCCGACCAGATCGAGCAGCAGATCCTCTTCGAGGGCCCCGAGACCGTCGCCGCCGTCTTCCTTGAGCCGGTGCAGAACGCCGGTGGCTGCTTCCCGCCGCCGCCCGGCTACTTCCAGCGCGTCCGCGAGATCTGCGACCAGTACGACGTGCTGCTCGTCTCCGACGAGGTCATCTGCGCCTTCGGCCGCCTCGGCACGATGTTCGCCTGTGACAAGTTCGGCTACGTGCCCGACATGATCACCTGCGCCAAGGGCATGACCTCGGGCTACTCCCCGATCGGCGCCTGCATCGTCTCCGACCGCATCGCGGAGCCGTTCTACAAGGGTGACAACACCTTCCTGCACGGCTACACCTTCGGTGGCCACCCGGTGTCGTCGGCGGTCGCGCTCGCCAACCTCGACATCTTCGACAAGGAAGGCCTCAACCAGCACGTCCTGGACAACGAGGGCGCCTTCTTCTCGACGCTCCAGAAGCTGCACGACCTGCCGATCGTCGGCGACGTCCGCGGCAACGGCTTCTTCTACGGCATCGAGCTCGTCAAGGACAAGGTCACCAAGGAGACCTTCACGGACGAGGAGACCGAGCGCGTGCTCTACGGCTTCCTCTCCAAGGCGCTCTTCGACAACGGCCTGTACTGCCGTGCCGACGACCGCGGCGACCCGGTCATCCAGCTGGCCCCGCCGCTCATCTCCGACCAGCGCACCTTCGACGAGATCGAGGGCATCCTGCGCACGGTGCTGACCGAGGCGTGGACCAAGCTGTAAGGGTCTCCCCCCCAGCATCACGCCGCCCTCACGGCGTGACCCCGGCCCGGGGCGCGGCCATCCGAGTGGATGGCCGCGCCCCGGGCCGCGTGCCGTGCGTACAAAACGATCTGAATCCTTACGGTGCCCAGTGACCGACAGGCCCGTCTTTCGTTCCCCGGACGGGGGGAGCACAGATTCGGATCCGACATCGAGGTGTACGCGATGGCCCCACCGGACAACGACGTGCTCTGGGCGCGTTCCCTGCACTGCGCCCTGGGCGGCACGGACGCCCTCGGCGGCGTCTCCCTCGGGGTCCGCGAGGGCGAGATCCTCGCCGTCACCGGACCGTGCGGCAGCGGCAAGACCACCCTCCTGCGCTGCCTCTCCGGCCAGCTCCTCGCCCAACGCGGCGAAGTCTGGTTCAACAGCATCCCCGTCCACACCCTGCCCGCCGCCGACCGCGAACGGCTCCGCCGCGAACGCTTCGGCTGGATCGACCCCACCCCCGGACTCGTCCCCGAACTCACCGGCTGGGAGAACGCCGCCCTGCCGCTGCTCCTGCGGGGCACCTCCCACCGCGCCGCCAGGACCGCCGCCCTCGAATGGCTGGAGCGCCTCGACATCGGCGCCGTCGCCCGCACCCGCCCGCACGCCCTCACCCGCGCCCAGTGCCAGCGGATCGCCGTCGCCCGCGCCCTGATCACCACCCCCTCGGTGCTCTTCGCCGACGAACCGACCGCCGCCCTGCACCGGGCCGAAGGCGCCCTGGTCCTGCGGACCCTGACCGCCGCCGCCCGCTCCCACGGCATCACCGTGCTCCTCGCCACCCACGACGCCGAGGTCGCCGCCTGCGCCGACCGCTCCCTCGCCCTCCTCGACGGGCGCCGGGCCGGCACCGTACCCCCGGCGTCCGGGGCGGAGGGCGTCGCCGCGTGCTCGCTCTCCGTCTAGCCCGCGGCTCCCGCCCCCTCGTCCAGACCCGGCGGCTCCTCGTCGCCACCGCGACCGCAGGGACGGGCTTCCTCCTGCTCGCCACCCTGGGATACGCCCTCGGTCACCCGGGCTCCCCCACCTCCGTCCTACGGCTCCTCTGGTGCGTCCTGCCCCTCGTCGCCACCGTGCAGTTCGCCGTCGCCGTCGCCCGCACCGACCCCGGCACCCGCCCCAGGACCGGCCTCTCGGCCGTCGGGCTCGGCCCCGCCCGCCTCACCGCGATCGCCGCCGCCTCGACCGCCGCCGCCTGCGCCCTCGGCTCCGCCCTCGCGCTCCTGGTCTATCTGCACCTGCGCGGCGACCTCACCGGACTCCCCTTCGACGGCGCCGCCGCCGGACTCCTCGCCGCCGACCGGCCCGTCCCGCTCGCCGCCGCCCTCACCCTCCTCGCCGTCCCCCCGGTCGCCGCCTCGACCGCCGCCGGGCTCGCCCTGCGCCCCCGCACCGCGCCCGCCGCCCCGGAAGGCGCCGAGCGGCCCGTCCCCACCGGGCTGCCCTGGGGCACCGCCCTGATCGCCGCCGGACTCGCCGTCGAGACGTACACCGGACGCGGCGGCGGCGAAGGACTCCCCCTCCCCGGCCGTCTCGACAGCAGCCCGGGAGCCGTCCTCGCGGGCTGGGTCCTCACCGCACTCGGCCTCGCCCTCGCCGGGCCCGGCCTCGTGCACGGCTGCGGGCGGATCCTCCAGGCCGTCCGGCCCGGCGCCGTCCGGCTCCTCGCGGGCCGGATCCTCACCGAGGAGGCCCGGCGCGTCGGCCGCCCCCTCGGCGTGGTCAGCGCGGTGCTCTCCGGCGCCTACGCGGGCGCCGCCCTCCACGCGGCGGGCCCCGAGTCCGGGGCGATCGGCCCCCTCACCGGCCTCGGCGCCACCCTCGTCCTCGCCTGCACCACCGCCACCCTCCTCACCGCCGCCCTGGAGGCCCGGCAGAGCCGCGAGCCCACCACCGAGGCCCTCCTGCGCGTCGGCACCCCGCCCACCGCCCTGCGCAGGGCCGCCCTCCTGCGGGCCGCCGCCCTCGCCGCCGTCTTCCTCCCCCTGACCTGGGCCATCGCGGAACTGGCGGCGCTGCCCCTGAAGGGCTGACCCGCCCGACTCCCACGCCCCCCGCAGCCCCCGCGCCTACCCTGGCCCCATGGCCACGCCTCCCCCGGCCCATCGGCCGCCCGGACCGCGTGGGCGCGGGCGGGAGATCCACACCCTTGACGCCTTCGACGCGGTGACCACCCGGTCCGGCTCGCTCGCCGGATACCGGGTCCAGTCCGTGGACCTCGCGGACCGCACCCGCGCCCTGCTCGCCACCCCCACCGCGGGCACCGTCTTCCTCGGCTGCCCCATGACCCCCGAGGCCGCCGCCAAGGTCCGGGCCGACGGCGCACTCCTCTTCCCGCCCGTCCCCCATCTGCCCTTCGACCCCTACCGGGCAGCGCTCTACTCCCCCGGGGGCCTGTACGAGGGACTCGCCGCCCACGGGTACGAAGGGACGCCCGACGCCCTCGCCCACGCCTGGTTCCGGCGGACCAGGGCCGACGGCGACATCCTCGCCTCGATGATCCGCTCGATCCACGACGACGCCGTCTCCGACGCCCTCGACGAACTCCTCGAAGGCGCCCGGGTCGTCGGCGTCATGGGCGGCCACGCCACCGCCCGCGACAGCACGGCGTACGCGGGCGCCGCCCGCCTCGGCCGCACCCTGGCCCGCGCCGGGCTCACCGTCGCCACCGGCGGCGGACCCGGCGCGATGGAGGCGGCCAACCTCGGCGCCTGTCTCGCGCCCCACCCCGACAGCGCCCTCGACGAGGCCCTCGTACCGCTGGCCGCCGCCCCCTCGTACCTCCCCTCCGTGACGGAGTGGGCCCTGGCCGCCTTCCGCGTACGGGAACGGTTCACGCGCCTCGGCCCCTCGGTCGGCATCCCCACCTGGTTCTACGGGCACGAACCGCCCAACGCCTTCGCCGCCCACATCGCCAAGTACTTCGCCAACGCCACCCGCGAGGACGGGCTCCTCGCCCGCTCCACCGCCGGAATCGTCTTCCTGCCCGGCGCCGCGGGCACCGTCCAGGAGATCTTCGACAACGCCACCCCGAACTACTACGGCTCCCGGGGCGCCCCCACCCCCATGGTCCTGGTCGGCCACGACCACTGGACCCGGGCCCTCCCCGTCTGGCCCCTGCTACGCGCCCTCGCCGAGGACCGGCCGATGGAGCACCGGATCGCCCTGGTCGACTCCGTCGACGAAGCCGCCGCCGCCCTGCGCGGGCTCGGCGGCCCCTGAATCACCCGAACGGCCCCGGGCGCGCGCCCGGGGCCGTATCCCACCCGTCCGGCCCAAGCGGTCACTTCCGCCAGAACAGGTGGTGCGTCACCTGCCCGCTCGGGCTGGGCACCACGTCGCAGTGGTAGCGGTCGTCCAGCTCCCGGGGCGACTCCCACAGGCGCGCCCCGCCGCCCAGCACCACCGGGGAGACCGCCACGTGCAGGGTGTCGACGAGATCCGCGTCCAGGAACTCCCGGATCGTCGTCGCCCCGCCGCCGAGCCGTACGTCCTTGCCTCCGGCCGCCTCCCGAGCCCGCGCCAGCACCGTCTCCGGGTCGGCGTCCACGAAGTGGAACGTGGTGTCGGAGAGCGTGAACGAGGGGCGCGGGTGGTGCGTGAGGACGAACACCGGGGTACGGAAGGGCGGCTCGTCGCCCCACCAGCCGCGCCACTCCTCGTCGCGCCAGGGCCCGCGCTGCGGCCCGAACTTGTTGCGGCCCATGATCTCGGCCCCGATGTTCCGGCCGTAGTCCCTGGTCAGATAGTCGTCGAGGCCCCGGCTGCCGCCCGGGTCCGTCCGCATGGGCCAGCTCGCCGTGGCGCCCGCCCACGAGAACATCGCCGCCGGGTCCGCGTGGCCGAAGGGCCGCTCAAGCGTCTGCCCCTCACCCGCCCCGTACCCGTCGGACGAGACGTTGAAGTTCTGCACTCTCAGCAACTGCTCTGCCACGGCTGTTTCCTCCGCGCGGTCGACCTGGCACTACGGACAGGAACAAGACTGCTCCGGGCGCCGGAACTCATCGCACCCGGCTCACCCGTCCGGCCCCAACACCACCACGTCCTCCACCCGGAACTCCACTCCCACGGCGGCGCCTTCCTCCGGCGCCTCGCGCAGCGACAGCTCCGCTTCGAGCGGCGGCCCGTCCCCGTCCACCGGACGGAGCAGGACGGCCACCCGGCTGCCCCGGAACGTCCGGGACTCCACCGTCCAGCCCCGCTCCCCCGCCGTGAGGCGCACCCCGCCGGGCCGGACGAGGAGCCGCCGCTCCCCCTGCGGCGAGCCCTCCGGCACCGGCACCGTGCCCCACGCGGTCCGGGCCGTCCGCCCGTCCACCCGCGCCGCCACCACGTTGTCGAAGCCGAGGAACCGCGCCACGAACTCCGACGCCGGACGCGACCACACCTCCACGGGCGCACCCGTCTGGGCGATCCGCCCGTCCCGCATGACCACCACCCGGTCGGCGAGCGCGAACGCCTCCCCCTGGTCGTGGGTGACCGCGAGGACCGTCGTCCCCAGCCGCCCGAACAGCTGCCGCAGCTCGACCACGAGCCGCTCCCGCAGCCCCCGGTCGAGCTGTCCCAGGGGCTCGTCCAGCATCAGCAGCCGGGGCCGGGGCGCGAGGGCCCGCGCGAGCGCCACCCGCTGCTGCTCGCCGCCCGAAAGGACGCCGACCGGGCGCCGGCCCGCGCCCGGCAGTCCGACCAGGTCGAGAAGGTCCGCGACCCGCCGGGCCCGCTCCGCCCGGGGCACACCGCGCATCCGCAGCCCGAAGGACACGTTCCCCGCGACGTCCCGCTGCGGGAACAGCTGGTGGTCCTGGAACATCAGGCCCACCCCCCGCCGGTGCACCGGCACCCCGCGCTGGTCGGCGCCGCCGAGCAGCACCCGGCCGCCGTCCAGGGTTTGGAGTCCGGCCACCGCCCGCAGCAGCGTCGACTTGCCGCTGCCGCTGGGCCCGAGGACGCACACCGTCTCGTGCTCGGCGACCTCCAGGTCCACCGCGTCCAGGACGGCCCGCTCCCCGAACCGTACGGTCGCCGCGTCGAGTCTCAGCATCAGAACTCCCCGGAGGTCCGGTCGGTACGGAGCCGTTCGAGCAGCAGCAGGGACACCGCGCACACCACCATGAGGATCGTCGAGAGGGCCATCGCCTGGCCGTAGTTGAGTTCGCCCGGTCTGCCGAGCAGCCGCGCCACCGCCACCGGAAGCGTCGGGCTGTCGGGCCGGGCGATGAACACGGTCGCGCCGAACTCGCCCAGCGAGACGGCGAACGCGAACCCGGCGGCGATCAGCAGCGCCCGCCGCACCAGCGGCAGGTCCACCTCCCGCCAGGCACGCCAGGGCGAGGCGCCGAGCACGGCGGCCGCCTCCCGCAGCCGTTCGTCCACCGCCCGCAGCACCGGCAGCATCGTCCGCACCACGAACGGCACACCGACCAGCGCCTGGGCCAGCGGCACCAGGATCCAGCTGGCCCGCAGGTCGAACGGCGGCTCGTCGAGCGTGATGAGGAACCCGAAGCCGACGGTCACCGCCGACACCCCGAGCGGCAGCATGAGCAGCGCGTCGAAGCCCCGGGTCAGCCGCCCGGCGCGCCGGGTGAGGGCCGCCGCCGCGAGCCCGCCGATCAGCACCGCGATGCCGGTCGCGGCCAGTGCGTACCGCAGCGAGTTGCCGATCGCTTCGAGCGGCGGGACGAGGAAGGTGCCGGACTCGTCGAGCGAGCCGAGCGCCCGGTAGTAGCGCAGCCCGTAGCCGTCGGGCCCGGCGAACGAGCGCTCGACGAGCACCCCGAGCGGCAGCAGGATCAGCAGCGCCACCGAGAGCAGCACCCCGGCGAGCAGCGCCCACTGGCCGGTCCCGCGCGGTACGCGCGCGGTACGCTCCGGCGCCACGAGCCGCAGGGCCGTCTCCCGTCGCCGTACCGTGCGGGCGTGCACGGCGAGGATGGCGCCCACGGCGGCGAACTGCACGAGGGTGAGGACGGCGGCGGTCGGCAGGTCGAGCAGCCGGGCGGTCTGCCGGTAGATCTCGGCTTCCAGGGTGGAGTACGCGTCTCCGCCGAGGATCTGCACGACGCCGAAGGAGGTGAAGGTGAAGAGGAAGACCATCAGCGCCGCCGAGGCCACCGAGGGCCCGAGGGCGGGCAGGGTCACCGTCCGCCAGGCCGTCCACCGCGAGGCGCCGAGCACCCGGGCGGCTTCCTCCTGGCGCGGGTCGAGCTGGGACCACAGTCCGCCCACGGTCCGTACGACCACCGCGTAGTTGAAGAACACATGGGCGAGCAGGATCGCCCAGACGCTGGTGTCGAGGCGCAGTCCCCACAGTTCGTCCGTGAGTCCGTTCCGGCCGACGAGCGCGAGGAACGCGGTGCCGACGAGGACGGTGGGCAGGACGAACGGCACGGTCACGACCGCCCGCAGGACGCCCTTGCCGGGGAAGTCGAAGCGGGCGAAGACGTATGCGCCGGGCAGGGCGACGAGCAGGGTGAGGAGGGTGGAGGCGAGGGCCTGCCAGAGGGTGAAGCCGAGGACGTCGAGGATGTCGGGGCGGCTGAGGGTCTCCCCGACGCGTCCGAGTTCCCAGCCGCCGTCAGGGCGCAGCCCGCGGTCGACGATGGAGACCACGGGCCAGGCGAAGAAGACCGCGAAGAACGCGACGGGCAGGGCCATCAGGCCCAGCCGCGTCACGTTCCCCCGGAGGTCGCGCGTCACTTCACGACGAGCGAGGACCACTGCCGGATCCACGCGTCACGCTTGTCGGCGATCTTCTCCGGAGCCATCGTCTCCGGGTGGTCGACGACCACGCCGTGCTTCGTGAACAGTTCGGGCAGCGCCGCGTCCTTCGCCACCGGGTTGACGAACATCTGGAGCGGCATGTCCTCCTGGAACTTCTTCGAGATCAGGAAGTCGATCAGCGCCTTGCCGCCCTCGGGGTTCTTCGCCCCGTTCAGCAGCCCCGCGAACTCCGTCTGCCGGAAGCAGGTGCCGGTGGCGACGCCGGTCGGCGCGGTCTTC
The DNA here is from genome assembly GCF_014596525.1 of Streptomyces sp. CBMA291. Classification (GTDB taxonomy): domain Bacteria; phylum Actinomycetota; class Actinomycetes; order Streptomycetales; family Streptomycetaceae; genus Streptomyces. Next base: position 73,203 of record NZ_MSJP01000098.1, on the reverse strand, counting down.
GGCTGCGGCTCGGCGTAGAGCACCTCGACGGGCGGGCTCGACGCGTACGAGACGACGAGCGGGCGGTCGCCCTTGGCCTGCTTGCCGCCGGCCGAGCCGGAGAACTCCTGGTTGTAGGCGAGTTCCCAGCTGTCGACGGTCTTCACACCGTTGGCCTTGAGCTTCTTCCAGTAATCCGGCCAGCCCTCGTCGCCGTACTTCGCGGCCGTACCGAGGAGAAAGCCGAGCCCCGGGGAGGACCGCTCGGGGTTCTCCACCACGAGGAGGTCCTTGTACGCGGGCTTCGCCAGGTCGTCGAAGGTCACCGGCGGCTTCAGCTTCCGGTCGGCGAAGTACTTCTTGTCGTAGTTGACGCAGATGTCGCCGGAGTCGACCGGGGTGACCCGGTTCTCCTTGTCGAGGCGGTACGCGGCCGGGATCCGGTCGGCTCCCTTCGCCTCGTACGGGACGAAGATCCCGTTGTCGAGGGCGCGGGAGAGCAGCGTGTTGTCGACGCCGAAGAACACGTCGCCCTGCGGAGAGCCCTTCGTGAGGATCTCCTTGTTGACCGCCTCGCCCGCGTCCCCGCTCTTGAGGACCTTCACGGCGAAACCGGTCTGCTTCGTGAACTCCGCGAGGACTTCCTTGGAGGCGTTGAAGGAGTCGTGGCTGACGAGGGTCACGGTCTTCGGGGCGGGCGCGCCGGACGTGCCGGTGGCCTCGTGGACCTCGTTCTTGCCGCAGGCGGCAAGCGTGGTGACGCCCAGCGCCGCGACGAGCGCGACGGTGGCCGCCTTCTTGGTGCTCACTGAGATTCCTCCTGGGGGTGACCAGGAAGAGACGCGGCCCTGCCCACCGGAAGGCGGGCAGGGCGCAACAGCTTGAGTTACGTCCGAACTTCCTACCCAGAATGACCTGGGCGAGGTTCAGAGGGTCTGCGGTCCGAAATTCACCGCACTCTCAGCGCTGTGGCGCTCCCCTGTCGGAATATGAAGATGTGTTCGAGCCAAGGGTAGCCCAGGGCCCGCGGGCGATGGCTCGAAGGCTCCGGGTCGGTGTCCGGTGGCGGCCCGGGGCTCCGGGCCGCCGCGCGGGGTCGGCGCCGAAGCGCGCCGGTCAGCGCTCGGAGGCGGCGAGCTGGCCGCAGGCTCCGTCGATCTCCTGGCCTCGGGTGTCCCGGACGGTCACCGGCACCCCGTGGCGGGCGATGGCGTCGACGAACGCCTTCTCGTCCTCGGGGCGTGAGGCGGTCCACTTCGAGCCGGGCGTCGGGTTGAGCGGGATGAGGTTGACGTGCACCCGCTTGCCCTTGAGCAGGCGCCCGAGGAGGTCGCCGCGCCAGGCCTGGTCGTTGATGTCCCGGATGAGCGCGTACTCGATGGAGATCCGGCGGCCGGACTTCTCGGCGTACTCCCAGGCCGCGTCGAGGACCTCGCGGACCTTCCAGCGCGTGTTGACCGGTACGAGGGTGTCGCGCAGCTCGTCGTCGGGGGCGTGCAGCGAGACGGCGAGACGGCACTTGAAGCCCTCGTCGGCGAAGCGGAGCATCGCGGGGACGAGGCCGACGGTGGAGACGGTGATCCCGCGCTGGGAGAGGCCGAGGCCGTCGGGCTCGGGGTCGGTGAGCCGCCGGATGGCGCCGACGACCCGGTTGTAGTTGGCCAGCGGCTCGCCCATGCCCATGAAGACGATGTTGGAGAGGCGTGCCGGGCCTCCGGGCACCTCCCCGTCCCGCAGGGCGCGCATGCCGTCGACGATCTGGTGCACGATCTCGGCGGTCGACAGGTTGCGGTCGAGCCCCGCCTGTCCGGTGGCGCAGAACGGGCAGTTCATCCCGCAGCCGGCCTGCGAGGAGATGCACATGGTGACCCGGTCCGGGTAGCGCATGAGCACCGACTCGACGAGCGTGCCGTCGTGCAGCCGCCACAGCGTCTTGCGGGTGGTGTCGTCGTCGCAGGAGACGTGCCGGACCACCGACATCAGCTCGGGCAGCAGCTCCCCGGCCAGCTTCTCCCGCGAGGCGGCCGGGATGTCGGTCCACTCGGCGGGGTCGTGCGCGTACCGCGCGAAGTAGTGCGTCGACAGCTGCTTGGCGCGGAAGGGCTTCTCGCCGATGGCGGCGACGGCTTCCTTGCGCTCGGCGGGCGAGAGGTCGGCGAGATGCCTCGGCGGCTTCTTGACTCCGCGCGGGGCGACGAAAGTGAGTTCTCCGGGAAGCGGACGGGCCACGACGGGTGTCTCCTCAAGACGACGAGGTCCGACACCCCGCCGCGAGCGGGGAACCACGGCAGCAGGGTGCCGGAGCCAGGAGACCTCAGGGGGGTCACCCCGCCGCAGCGGGGAGTACGAAGGGCTCGCGGCGCATCGCGCCACGAGCCCTTCCAGAGTACCCGCTGTCCGTCAAGCCGTTCCGACGAAGAGGGTGAGGAGCAGCCAGACCACCGGTGCCGTCGGCAGCAGGGAGTCCAGGCGGTCCATGATGCCGCCGTGACCGGGCAGCAGGGTGCCCATGTCCTTGATGCCCAGGTCCCGCTTGATCATCGACTCGCCGAGGTCGCCGAGCGTCGCGCTCGCCGCCACCGCGAGGCCGAGGAGCAGGCCCTGCCACCAGGCGCCGTCGTCGATGAGGAACTGCATGCACAGGGCGCCCGCCGCCATGGCGAAGGTCACCGCGCCGACCAGGCCCTCCCGGGTCTTCCCCGGGCTGATCCTGGGGGCCAGCTTGTGCTTGCCGAACCGCCAGCCGACCGCGTACGCCCCCGTGTCGCTGACCACGGTCAGGATCAGGAAGGTCAGCACCCGCCACGCGCCGTCGCCTGCGGTGAGCAGCAGGGCCACGAAGGTCGCGAGGAACGGCACGTAGAAGACGGCGAAGACGCCCGCCGTGACGTCCTTCAGATAGCCCTCGGGCGGCTCGGTCATCCGCCAGACCAGGACCGCGAGGGCGGTGAGCGCCGTCGCCACCCAGGCGCCCTCGGGGCCCTGGAGGTATCCGGCGACGACCATCGCCGCTCCGCCGACCGCGAGCGGCACCAGCGGAGCCTTGATCTCCTTGCGCTCCCGGAGGCGGGAGGTCAGCTCCCAGACGCCCACGACCACGGCGAGCACGATCACGCCGATGAAGGCGGGCTTCCAGATGAACAGCGACGCGATGATGACCGCGCCGAGTCCGACTCCGACCCCTATGGCCGCGCCCAGGTCGCGCCCCGCGCTCTTCTTCTGCCGGGGCGCCTGCGGCGGCGCGGACGGCGATGGCGGGGTGGGACCGGGCGTGGGCTCCCGCGGGTGCTCGTGCTCGTGCGGGTGCTCGTGCGGCGTCTCGTCACGGAACAGGGGGCCGCTCGGCTGAGCGGCCCCCCGGCCGTGACCGTCCTGGAATCCGCCGGCGGGAACGTCGGGCACGATGGGCATGGGGCGAGTCTGCGGCGCCTCGTGCCGATCGGGTGGGGGACCCGCCGGGACGGGCCCCTCGTCGGGTCCCCCACGGCCGGAACCGGCCGGGGCCCCCCAGGAAGAGTCGTTCATCAGACCTCGAGCAGCTCGGCTTCCTTGTGCTTGAGCAGCTCGTCCACCTGCGCGACGTACTTCGCGGTGGTGTCGTCGAGCTCCTTCTCGGCGCGGCGGCCCTCGTCCTCGCCGACCTCGCCGTCCTTGACGAGCTTGTCGATGGTCTCCTTGGCCTTGCGGCGGACCGAGCGGATCGAGATCTTCGAGTCCTCGGCCTTGCCCTTGGCCACCTTGATGTACTCCCGGCGGCGCTCTTCCGTCAGCTCGGGGAAGACGACGCGGATGATGTTGCCGTCGTTGCCCGGGTTGACGCCGAGGTCCGAGTCGCGGATGGCCTGCTCGATGTTGCGCAGCGCGCTCTTGTCGAACGGGGTCACCACGGCCATCCGGGGCTCCGGGACGGAGAAGGAGGCCAGCTGGTTGATGGGGGTGATGGCGCCGTAGTAGTCGGCCACGATCTTGTTGAACATCGCCGGGTGCGCACGGCCGGTGCGGATCGCGGCGAAGTCCTCCTTGGCGACCACGACGGCCTTCTCCATCTTCTCCTCGGCCTCGAGGAGGGTCTCTTCGATCACCACTTGCTCCTGCGTGTCGTCGCGTTGTGTCCTGCACGGTGTACGACCGGCAGGGCTCTGTCCATCCCCTTGCGGGGCGGTTCCCCGGTTCGGGTCAGGCCCGGGTGCCCTGGTCGCTCACGAGCGTGCCGATCTTCTCACCCTTCACCGCGCGAGCGATATTGCCCTCGGTGAGGAGTTCGAAGACGAGGATCGGGAGGTTGTTGTCCCGGCACAGGGTGATGGCCGTGGCGTCGGCGACCTTGAGGTCGCGGGAGATCACCTCGCCGTACTCCAGCGCGTCGAACTTGACCGCGTCGGGGTTGGCCTTCGGGTCGGAGTCGTAGACGCCGTCCACGCCGTTCTTGCCCATGAGGAGGGCTTCGGCGTCGATCTCCAGGGCGCGCTGGGCGGCGGTGGTGTCCGTGGAGAAGTAGGGCATGCCCATGCCCGCGCCGAAGATCACGACGCGGCCCTTCTCCAGGTGACGCACGGCGCGCAGCGGGATGTAGGGCTCGGCGACCTGGCCCATGGTGATGGCGGTCTGGACGCGCGAGTCGATGCCCTCCTTCTCCAGGAAGTCCTGGAGGGCGAGGCAGTTCATCACAGTGCCGAGCATGCCCATGTAGTCGGAGCGGGCGCGGTCCATTCCGCGCTGCTGGAGTTCGGCGCCCCGGAAGAAGTTGCCGCCGCCGATGACCACCGCGATCTCCGCGCCGTCGCGGACGACGGCCGCGATCTCACGCGCGACGGCGTGCACGACGTCGGGGTCGACGCCGAGGCCGGTGCCGCCGGAGAATGCTTCTCCTGACAGCTTCAGCATGTAGCGGCCGGCCTTGTTGCCGTTGATGTCGTCGCCCTGTACGGCGCCCTGGTTCATGGAGATCTCCTCGTGCACATACGAAGGAGGCCATTGCCTTGGGTACTCGCGGTATCCCGTGCGGCAATGGCCTCCTCGTCAGATCTGCGGTCGTCCTGCGCGGGCGCGGACGACTGCTTCAGACCCTACCGGGGTCCGGTGTCCGTCGCGTGAGCGGACGGATCAGATGCCGACCTTGATGCGGCTGAAGCGCTTCAGGGTGACACCGGCCTCGTCCAGGACCTTCTGGACGGACTTCTTGTTGTCCAGGGCGTACGGCTGGCCGAGCAGCGTGGCGTCCTTGAAGAAGCCGTTGACGCGACCCTCGACGATCTTGGCGATCGCGGCCTCGGGCTTGCCCTCGGCGCGGGTGGTCTCCTCGGCGATGCGACGCTCGGACTCGACGACCTCGGCCGGGACGTCCTCACGGGTGAGGTACTTCGGCGCGAAGGCGGCGATGTGCTGGGCGACACCCTTGGCGACGTCGGCGTCGGCCTTGTCGAACTCGACGAGGACACCGATCTGCGGCGGCAGGTCGGGCATCGTGCGGTGCATGTACGCGAAGACGAAGCCGTCGGCGAACTGCGCGAAGCGGTCGAGGACGATCTTCTCGCCGAGGTTGGCGTTGGCCTCGTCGACGTACGCCTGCACGGTCTTGCCGGCCTCGATCTCGGAGGCGAGCAGCGCCTCCAGGTCGGCCGGGGCGGTGGCGGCGACGTGCTTGGCCAGCTCGGCGGCGACGGCCTGGAACTTCTCGCTCTTGGCGACGAAGTCCGTCTCGCACTTCAGCTCGACGAGCACGCCGGAGGTGTTGTCGTCGGCGATGAGGGAGACCACGGCGCCGTTCTCGGCAGAGCGGCCCTCGCGCTTGGCGACGCCCTTCTGACCCTTGATACGGAGCGCCTCGACGGCCTTGTCGACGTTGCCGTCGGCCTCGTCCAGGGCCTTCTTGCAGTCCATCATGCCGGCGCCGGTGAGCTCGCGGAGCTTCTTGACGTCAGCGGCGGTGTAGTTCGCCATGAGTCTTTTTCTCTCTCGAAGTCTGAAAGATCGGGCGGTTCCACGGGTGGACGGCGGGAGCTTCGTGGGCTCCCGCCGTCGTCACCCGAAGGTCCTGAAGGGTCAGGCCTGCTCGGCGGCCGGAGCCTCGTCCGCCGGAGCGGCCTCGGCGGCCGGAGCCTCGTCCGCGACCTTCTCGGCCTCGGCCTCGGCGGGGGCCTCGACCTCGGCGGCCTCGGCGGCCTCGGCGGAGTCAGCCTTCTTCTCACCCTCGAGCAGGTCGCGCTCCCACTCGGCGAGCGGCTCGCCCGCAGCCTTCTCGCCCGGCTTCGAGTCGCCGGTCGCGGCGCCGGAACGGGCGATGAGGCCCTCGGCGACGGCGTCGGCGATCACGCGGGTGAGCAGGGTGACGGAACGGATCGCGTCGTCGTTGCCCGGGATCTTGTAGTCGACCTCGTCGGGGTCGCAGTTGGTGTCGAGGATCGCGACGACCGGGATGTGGAGCTTGCGCGCCTCACCGACGGCGATGTGCTCCTTCTTGGTGTCGACGATCCAGACGGCGCTCGGCACCTTCTGCATCTCGCGGATGCCACCAAGGGTCTTCTCCAGCTTGGCCTTCTCGCGGGAGAGGACCAGCAGCTCCTTCTTGGTGAGACCGGAGGCGGCCACATCCTCGAAGTCGATCTGCTCAAGCTCCTTGAGGCGCTGGAGACGCTTGTAGACGGTGGAGAAGTTGGTGAGCATGCCACCGAGCCAACGCTGGTTGACGTACGGCATGCCGACACGCGTCGCCTGCTCGGCGATGGCCTCCTGGGCCTGCTTCTTCGTACCGACGAACATGATGGAGCCGCCGTGCGCGACGGTCTCCTTGACGAACTCGTAGGCGCGGTCGATGTACGACAGCGACTGGAGCAGGTCGATGATGTAGATGCCGTTGCGCTCGGTGAAGATGAAGCGCTTCATCTTCGGGTTCCAGCGACGGGTCTGGTGACCGAAGTGGACGCCGCTCTCCAGCAGCTCCCGCATCGTGACGACGGCCATGGCCGTATCTCCTTGGGTTTCTCGGTTGTGTTCCTGACGCCCCGGCGCGCCATGCCCACGAGGGACCGAAAGGCGCTGCCACGACCCGTGAGGGCAGTGGCGGGGCGTGCGAAGTCGACCCGGTGACCCGGGTCGCCATAGAAAGTGTACGGGAACCATGGAGCAGCGGGTGACGGCACTGTCCACAACCGGTGGGTTATCCACAGAAACGGCTGGTGACGCCCCCGGCCGGACACCGGCGGGGAGCCTGGACCCATGCCGTTCCGACTTGCGCTCCTGGCGCTGACCCTGACCCTGACCCCCGGCCCCCAATGGCCGGTGGGCCCACCACCCCCACCCGTCGTACGGAGCTGGAAACCACCGCCGGGACCGTACGCCCCCGGCCACCGGGGAATCGACCTCGGCGCCCCACCCGGCACCCCCGTCCTGGCCCCGACAACGGGCACCGTGACCTTCGCGGGACCCGTCGGCGGCCGAGGCGTCCTCACCCTGACCCTCCCCGACACCGGCACTCCCCCACTCCGCACCACCTTCACCCCCGTGACCCCCCTCGTAAAAACAGGCACGCAGGTCCCGCCAGGCACCCCCATCGCCACCGTCAACCCAGGACCCCACTGCCCCGAAAACTGCCTCCACTGGGGCCTCCTCAAAGGCCGGCAATACCTCAACCCACTCAACCTCCTCCACCCCAAACCATCACGACTACTGCCTTGGGGAGCGGGAGCGGCGGCGGGAGCGGGAGCGGGAGCGGGGATGTGGGCTGGGGAGTGGGTGGGGCCGTGGGCAGGGGTGGGGATGAACTGGGGCGGCTGAGGCGAGGCGAGGGGGCGGGGGGGGGGGGGGGGAGGGGGGGGGGGGGAGGGGCCCCGGAGCGAAGGGCCCAGGAACCAGAGGGCCTGGAGGCCAGGGGCAGGGTTGGGGCGCGAGGACTGAAGAGTGGGCGGGGCGGGGGCGAAGCAGGCGGGGAGGGGTAGGGAAGGGAAGGGAAGGGAAGAGGTGGGGCGGGGAACGAAGAAGGAGCCCCCCGGCCGCCGAGGGCTCAGGTGGTGGTGTCCGCCTGGTCGGTTTCGTCGCCTTCGGCGACTCCGTTGACTCCGTGGAGGGCCATGGAGACCGCTGCCTCGGTGATCTCCGCCGGGTTTTCGGCGGCGCCCAGCTCGATTCGGCGCACGGCGGCGTCGACGACGCCCTGGAGGAGCATGGCGCCGAGGCGCGGCTGGGGCTGGCCCAGTGCGGCGAGGGCTTCGACGATCATCGCGACCAGGCCTCCGTGGGCGGCGCGGATCTTCTCGCGGGCGCCGTCGTCCAGCTCGCTCGCGGAGATGGCGACGACCGCGCGGTGGCGCTGGTCACCGACCAGTTCCAGCTGTTTGCGGACGTACGCCTCGACCTTGCCCTGCGGGGTCTCGGCCGCGTCCATGGCGAACTCGACCTCGGCCGCCCAGACGGGGAAGTCGACGGCGCAGAGTTCCTCGACGACGGCCGCGCGTGACCGGAAGTACTCGTACACCGAGGAGCGGGCCAGGCCCGTACGCTCGGCGAGGGCGGGGAAGGTCAGTGCTTCCGTCCCGCCCTCGGACAGCAGGGAACGCGCGGCGTCCAGGAGGGCGCCGCGCTGCATCGTCCGGTGCTCGGCCACCGAGGCCGCTCGAATCCTGGGCACGGTTCCACTCTACGACTGGCGGGCGTCGGTCAGCGCCCGACGTCGGCAAGCTTGGCCCGGAGCTGGAGGACGGATTTGGTGTGGATCTGGCTGACGCGGCTCTCGGTGACGCCGAGGACGTGGCCGATCTCGGCCAGGGTGAGGCCTTCGTAGTAGTAGAGCGTGACGACGGTCTTCTCCCGCTCGGGGAGCGTGTTGATGGCGCGGGCGAGCAGTCGGCGCAGCTCACGGTCCTCGGCGACCTCGACGGGGTCGTCGGCGGCCGTGTCCTCCAGGGTGTCCATCAGGGAGAGCCGGTCGCCGCCCTCGCCGCCGACGTGGAGGAGTTCTTCGAGGGCGACGACGTTCGCCAGGGACAACTGGCTGAAAACCGCGTGCAGTTCTTCCAGCGTGATGTCCATCTCGGCGGCGACTTCGCTCTCGGAGGGGGTCCGCCGGAGCTGGGCTTCGAGGGTGGCGTAGGCGCGCTCGACGTTGCGCGCCTTCTGACGGACGGAGCGGGGGATCCAGTCCAGGGCGCGCAGCTCGTCGATCATGGCGCCGCGGATGCGGGTGATGGCGTAGGTCTCGAATTTGATGGCGCGCTCGACGTCGAACTTCTCGATGGCGTCGATGAGCCCGAAGACTCCGGAGGAGACGAAGTCGGCTTGTTCCACGTTGGACGGGAGGCCGACGCTGACGCGTCCGGCGACGTATTTGACGAGCGGCGAGTAGTGCAGGATCAGCTGCTCCCGCAGGCGCTCGTCTCCCGTGTCCTTGTACGAGCGCCACAGCTCGTCGAGGGAGGTCGGAGCGGGTGGCCGTACGGTGCCCCGGGCTGCTGGGGGCACCGCGGCGCGGTCAGACCCTGAGGTGTGCTGGGGCATGCGTCGCCTTGAGCCGTTCTGCTGTCGGATGTGCAGGTGTGGGTGTCCTGGGGGGAATCCTGGTGAGCGTAGCGTGAGTGAGCGGTAGCGGTGAGCGAACGTCGGCGGATCGCGCCGCTCCGGGTGGACGCCATCGGCCACATCTTCGAACCCGGGCCGGGGCGCGCGGCGGCCCCTCGGGGGCGGCCGAGAGAACTCGCTTGTTCACCCTCGGCACCCTTTCACCCGAATGCTCCGGGTCGAGTGCCGCCTCGCCGCGCGTTCGACTCGGACGTCACGGTGTTCGTCAACTTCCAGCCCTCCTCGTGTCGTTCGACGAAGCCGAGGGAGTGGAGCTCGTACAGCCTTGCAAGGGTCTCGTCGGGGGTGGTCCCGGCGCGGCGGGCGACGGTGGTCGTGGGGGTGGGGCCTCGGGCGGGGACGGCTTCGAGGACGTGCCGGGCGGCGGGGGCGAGGAGGTCGCGGGGAAGGACGGGGCCTCGGCGCGTCGGGGCGAGTTGACCCATGTCGCCGATGAGTTCGACGATCTCGTCGGCGTCGGTGACGAGGGTGGCGTCGTCCCGGAGGAGTGCGTGGACTCCGGCGGAGAGGGCGCTGGTGACGGGGCCGGGGATGCCCATGATGTGGCGGCCGAGCCGGGCGGCGGCGCGGGCGGTGACGAGGGAGCCGCTGCGGTGCTGTGCCTCGATGACGACGGTGCCTCGGGTGAGGGCGGCGATGACGCGGTTGCGGAGGATGAAGCGGCTCGGTGTGGGGTGGCTTCCGGGGGGCAACTCGCTGACGACGAGGCCTTGTTCGGCGATGCGTTGGAGGAGTCGGTCGTGGCCTCGGGGGTAGGGGGTGTCGATGCCGCAGGCGAGGACGGCGATGGTGGCGCCTCCTGCGGCGAGGGCGCCTCGGTGGGCGGCGCCGTCGATGCCGTAGGCGGCTCCGGAGACGACGACCCAGCCTTGGCGGGCGAGTCCGTTGGCGAGGTCGGCGGCGGTGTGGGCGCCGTAGGGGGTGCAGGCGCGGGCGCCGACGAGGGCGACGGAGCGTAGGGCCCAGGTCCGCAGGTCGGCGGGGCCTGTGACCCAGAGTCCGAGGGGGCGGGTGTCTCCGAGGTCGTCGAGTTGACGCGGCCATTCGATGTCCCCCGGGATGACGAAACGGCCGCCTGGTCGGTGGACGGTGTCGAGGTCGCGGGCGGGGTTTGCGGTTGTGGCGCGGATACGCCATGAGGCGATGCGTTTCGCGCCGGTCCCGGGGAAGAAGGGGTCGTTCCGTGCTCCTGAGGGGGCCGTGGAGGCGCCGGTGGCGTCTCCGGTTCGGGTGGTGGCGGTGGTAGCGGGCCGGTCAGGGGGCGCCGTGTCCGCGAAGTGGGTGGGCGTGTCGGTGGCCGTGGCCGTTTCCGGTTTCCGCAGGAGGCGGTCGAGGAAGCCGACGGGGCCGTAGTGGCGGAGCCAGCGGCCCGCGTGTTCGTCGCCCGGTTCGACCGCTCGGCTGAGGGCGGCGCGGGCGAGCCGCTCTTCCGGGGAGGGCGGGAGGGTCATGGGCGCTCCCCCGCCGTGACGGGCACGCCCCGGGAGACGCCGGTGCGCAGTTCGAGGGCGAGGGCGACGTCCTGGTGGTCGGGGCGGTCGTGTCCGGCGAGATCGGCGAGGGTCCAGGCGACGCGCAGGACGCGGTCGACGCCCCGGGCGGTGAGGAGTCCGCGTTCGATGTCCCGTTCCGCCGCGTCGAGGGCTCCGGGGGCCGCCGGGTGGCGGGTGCGCAGTTCGTGGCCGGGGATCTCGCTGTTGACGCGCCAGGGGGTGTCGGAGAGTCGGGTGGCGGCGCGGGCGCGGGCCTCGCGGACGCGGTCGGCGACGGTGGCGGTGCTCTCGCCCCGGTCGCCGTGGCCGAGGAGGTCGGCGCGGGTGACGGGTTCGGCCACGACCCGGAGGTCGATGCGGTCGAGGAGGGGTCCGGAGAGGCGTGCCTGGTAGCGGCGGACGAGTGAGGCGGGGCATTCGCAGCCGGAGCCGTGCAGGGTGTGGCGTCCGCAGGGGCAGGGGTTGGCGGCGAGGACGAGGAGGAAGCGGGCGGGGAGGCGGACGACTCCGGCGGCGCGGGCGATGACGACGTGGCCGGATTCAAGGGGCTGGCGGAGGGCGTCGAGGGCTTTTCCGGAGAATTCGGGTGCTTCGTCGAGGAAGAGGATTCCTCGGTGAGCGAGGGAGACGGCGCCGGGCCTCGGGAGGCCGTTCCCGCCGCCGACGAGGGACTGCATGGTGGCCGAGTGGTGGGGTGCGCAGTAGGGGGCGCGGTGGACGAGGGGTTCACCCGGTGGGAGGAGTCCTGCGACGGAGTGGACGGCGGTGACTTCGAGGGATTCCTGTCGGGTGAGGGGCGGGAGGATGCCGGGGAGCCGTTCGGCCAGCATGGTTTTTCCGGCGCCGGGCGGGCCGGAGAGGAGTAGGTGGTGGCTGCCCGCGGCGGCGACTTCGAGGGCGCGGCGGGCGTGGTGCTGTCCGGCGACGTCGGCGAGGTCGGGGCCTTCGGTGGGGTCGGCGGCCAGTCCGGTGCCGAGTCCGGCGCCGGGGACGATGAGTCCGGCGAGCAGGGCGTCGGGGCGGCCTTCCTCGGCGGGTTCCTCCTCGGGGACGGGCTCGTCGGTGAGGACGGCGATGAGTTGGCGGAGGCTGCGGATGCCGAGGACGGAGACGCCGGGGACGAGGGAGGCTTCCCCGGCGGTCTGCTCGGGGACGACGACCTGCCGGTATCCGGCGTCGGCGGCGGCGAGGACGGCGGGGAGGGTGCCTCGGACGGGCCGGACGCGTCCGTCGAGTCCGAGTTCGCCGATGAGGACGAGGTCGGCGATGGTGCGGGGGTCGATGCGCTCGGCGGCGGCGAGGACTGCGGCGGCCACGGCCAGGTCGAATCCGGAGCCGCTCTTGGGCACGGAGGCGGGGCTGAGGCCGACGGTCAGTTTTTTCTGGGGCCAGTCGGCGCCGGAGTTGACGACGGCGGCGCGGACTCGGTCGCGGCTCTCGGTGAGGCTCTTGTCGGGGAGTCCGACGAGGGTGAAGGCGGCGACGCCCGGTTCGAGGTCGGCCTGTACTTCGACGACGACTCCTTCGACGCCGACGAGGGCGACGGAGCAGGTGCGGGCGAATCCCACCTCAGGCCACCCCCTGGGCGTGGGTGAGGACGGGGGCGCCGCGTCGGGGCAGGACGATGCCGACGAGGTCGATCCGGATGCCGCCGTGGGGTGCGGGGGTGCCGGTGCGGTCGAGCCAGCAGGCGGCGAGGCGGCGCAGGCGCTCGGCTTTGCGGGGTGTGACGGCGGCCATCGGGTGTTCGAAGCCGCCGTGGCGTCGGGTTTTGACCTCGCAGATGACGAGGGTGTCCTTGTCGCGGGCGACGATGTCGATCTCGCCGGTGCGGCCGCAGCGCCAGTTGCGGGCGAGGACGCGCATGCCGGCGGCGGTGAGCCGGCGGGTGGCCAGTTCCTCTCCGTACCGGCCGAGGGCGCGGGTGGCGCGGGACCGCCCGGCTCCGTCCGTCGTACGCCTTTCGGCGGGGCTCGCGGCATGCGTCGTGCTCGGGCTCGCGGCATGCGTCGCGCTCGGGCTCGTGGTGCTTCCCGCAGGGGCTCCGGGCGTGCCCGGCGGGTCCTCCGTGCGCCCCGTTCCGTCCGAACGGCGGGGCTTCCGGGGCGTGTGGACGGCGTGACTCGTACGGGGCGCGTGGGCCGTACGGTTCGGATGAGTCGCGTGGGCCGTCTGGGTCGTCTGGGTCGTGTTCATGGGACCACCTCCGTCACTGACTGTGACGGAGGTGGGCGGTGCGTGTGCGGCGCTGTGGACAGTCCGGGGGCTGTGGAAAACCTGCTCACCCGTGTGGGTGAGTCGGGGTCAGCTGCCGGGCAGTTCGAGGTCGCTCTTGTTGAGTTCCTCGATGTTCACGTCCTTGAAGGTGAGCACCCTGACCTGCTTGACGAACCTGGCTGGTCGGTACATGTCCCAGACCCAGGCGTCGGCCATGCTGACCTCGAAGAAGACCTCACCCTGTACGGAGTGGACCTGCATCTCGTAGTCGTTGGTGAGGTAGAAGCGCCGCTCGGTCTCGATCACGTATTTGAACAACCCGACGACGTCGCGGTACTCCCGGTAGAGCTTCAGCTCCATCTCGGTCTCGTACTTTTCGAGGTCCTCGGCGCTCATGGCATGTTCCCCTTCAGCCGTGCGTCCACCTATTGTGCGCCAGCCGTGCGCGTCCCTAGACGATTTCCGGGGCGAGCACCACCGGTGCACTCGGAGGTCCCTCGTCGAGCAGCGTGCGCAGCAGCTCGGCGAGCCTGGTCGGGTACACCGTCTCATGGGCCGCTGACAGTTCGGCGGAGGTCCACCATCTGAGGCCTTCGAGGCTGTGTGTCTCCAGTTCGGTGAGGGCTCTGGGCCTCGGTTCGGCCTCGGGTCCGCGGGTGCGGGCCAGGTAGTACCACTCCTCCTGGTCCCAGCGCCGCCCGGCGAAGGGGAAGGAGCAGTACCGCTTCCAGAGGACGGGGCCGAGGTCGACTTCGGTGATCCCGGTCTCCTCGGCGAGTTCGCGCAGGGCCGCGTCCGCGTGGGTCTCGGCTCCTTCGAGTCCGCCGCCGGGGGTGAACCACCAGGCGTCGCCGGGGTCGTCGGGCTCGTGGCCGTGCAGGAGGAGGACCCGGTCGTCGGGGTCGAGCAGGACCACCCGCGCGACCCGCCGCCGCACCTCCGTCCCCGTTCCCGCCTCCATCCCCATCCCCATCCCCATCCCCATCTCCGTCTCCGTCTCCGTTCCCCTCCCCGTCTCCGTCATGTCCCCACCCTCTCGCGCCGTCCCGCCGTGCGGGAGGGCTCCAAGGGTCGTTTCCCGGAGAGGCGGGTGGAGAGGCGGGCGGCGGGGCCGTACGCCGCTCCGAGGAGGATCAGCAGGGCGCCTGCCGCGATGGCGGTCAGGAGGAGGTGGAAGGGGCCCGGTTCGGAGGTGCCGCCCGGGAGGTCGGCGAAGCCCGTGGGGCGGTCCAGGAGGCCCCTGGCGGGCCAGACGACGGCGTCGACCCTGCCGAGGACGGTGCCGCGGGGCACGGAGCCCTGGCCGGCTTCCTCCAGGTGGGTGCGGGAGTCCAGGGAGGTGTGCCGGTCGTCGCCGAGCAGGAAGAGCTTGCCCTGCGGGACGGTGACGGAGAAGTCGGTGCCGGAGGCGCGGATCCTCCCGTCGGCGCCCGGTCGCAGATAGGGCTCGCGGACGGGCGTGCCGTTGACGGTGAGGCGTCCGTCGGGGTCGCAGCAGGCGACGGTGTCCCCGCCGACGGCGGCGACCCGCTTGACCATGGGCGAGTCGCCCCAGAGGGGGTCGCGGAAGACGACGACGTCACCGCGCCGTACCTCGCTGCCGTCGACGCGTTCGGCGAGGATGCGGGAGCCGACGTCGAGGGTGGGGGTCATGGAGTCGGTGGGGACGGTGTACGGCTGGTAGACGAGGGCGCCGACGATGAATCCGCCGAGGAAGAGCACACAGCCGACGGCCACGGCCAGCCCCGACAGCACGCTGCCGAGGCGGCCGTGGCCGCCCTTCGTCCGTATGTGTCCGCTCATGTGCGCATCCCGGGGTTCGGTGCCGGGCCATCGGGCCCGGCGACGGTTCGGGACGGCACCCTACCGGCGGGGTGCTACTCGGCGGTATGCCGTGTGGCGCGCTTCTTGCGGCGCCAGAGGACCAGCGGGAGCGCCCCGGCGAGGCTCGCGGCGCCGAGGGGTGCGGCGGCCATGGCCTGGTTGAGTCCGGGCTGGTCGAAGATGTCGGGCACCGGGAGGGTGGCCCAGCGGGTCACCGGCCAGGCGATGACGACGGCGCGGCCGACGACCTCGTCGTTGGAGACGGTGCCGCCGCCGGGGAGCTGCTGGTGGAAGCGGGAGTCCAGGGAGTTCTGGCGGTTGTCGCCCATGACCCAGATGCGGTCCTTGGGGACCTTGATCGGGCCGAAGGAGTCCTGGCAGGGGACGGAGCCGGGGTAGAGGTAGGAGGTCTCGTCGAGTGGGACGTCGTTGACGACGACCTTGCCGCCCTCCTTGCAGGAGACGGTGTCGCCGCCGACCGCGATGACGCGCTTGATGAGGTCCTTCTCCTCGGCGGACGGCATGAGTCCGATGAAGCTGAGGAACTTCTGGACGACGTTCGGCGTGGGCGCCGTCTGGCCTTCGAGCCAGCCGCCCGGGTCGTGGAAGACGACGACTTCGCCGCGCTCGGGCTCGGAGCCGAACCAGGGCGTCAGTTTGTCGACGAGGACCCGGTCGCCCTTCTGGAGGGTGTTCATCATCGATTCCGAGGGGATCGAGAACGCCTGCACCAGGAAGGTCTTGATCAGCAGGGCGAGGACGAGGGCGATGCCGACGAGGAGGGGCAGTTCCTTCCAGAAGGAACGCTGCTTCTTCGGGCCGCTGCCGGAACCGCCCGTCGTGTCCTCGTCGCCCGGGGCGCCGCCGCCCGGCTGCGTCTGCTCGTCACCCGTCACGTCGTCACCCGTCGTGTCATCGCGGAGGGCCCCGTCGGCCCCCTTGTCGGGCCCATCGTGTCCGGATCGTGCGTCGACGGCCAAATCCCCCACATCCACTCCTCAGTCCGTGCGAACGCCCGTCCCCGAACAGGGACAGGCCCACCACTCCCATAACGAGCAGAAGTTCCGCAGGGGTCGGGAGTCCGGAGAATCCGTTCAGATTCCGCTGGGACACACTATGCGAAAGACCGAGCGCCGAACCCGGACTCGCGCGGTTGTCGGGGACGTCCGCGAAGGTGTCCCGTTCTTCGAGGCGGCGCCAGTGCCCGAACGGCCAGGCGATCACCACGGCGCGTCCCACCACCTGTTTCTCGGAGACGGTGCCGTGGTCCTTCTCGTCCAGGTGGTAGCGGGAGTCGGCCGAGTCGGAGCGGTGGTCGCCGAGGACGAAGATCCGGCCTTCGGGGACCTCGACCTCGAAGGGGAAGCCGGAGGGCGCGTTGCCCGGGTACAGATAGGGCTCGTCCAGGGGTACGTCGTTGACGGTGAGGCGCCCGTCCTTGTCGCAGCAGCGGACGGTGTCGCCGCCGACTCCGACCACCCGCTTGATGAGGTCGCGGTCGTCGGCCGAGGGCAGCAGCCCGATGAAGGTGAGGGCCTGTTTCACCTGCTTGACGCCGATCGGGTCGTCGGCGGGCGGGGCGGTTTCCTGCCGGAGCCAGCTGCCGGGGTCCTTGAAGACGACGACGTCGCCACGCTGGGGGCGGGAGCCGAACCAGGGCGTCAGCTTGTCGACGAGGACCCGGTCGGAGATGCGGATCGTCTGCTCCATGGAACCGGAGGGGATGACGAACGCCTGCACCAGGAAGGTCTTGAGGAAGAGCGCGATCAGCACGGCGACGGTGATCAGGACGGGGATCTCGCGGAGGGCCGAGCGCTGGCGGCGCCGTTTGACCTTGCGGGCGAGCCTGCGCCGTTCGGCCCGGCCGGGCGGCCGGGTCCGGTCGCCCTCGGGCTCGGCGGTGCGGCCGCCCGGGGGCCTTCCCCGGCTACCCATGGGTGCCCGCCGTCCCGTTCCCGCCCGATCCACCGTGTCCAGGGGCCGGTACGTCATGTCCGGGCGCCGGCGCGTCGTGTCCAGCGGCGGGTACTCCATGTCCAGGCGCCGGTACGGCGTCGAAGGCGCCGGTTCCGGCCACCGCGGACCAGCGGCCGACGGGCCAGCCGATCCAGTCGGCGCGTCCGATGACCTTGTCGACGGGGACCATGCCGCCGCCGGGGTCGCCGAGGTGGTCGCGGGAGTCGCTGGACTGACTGCGGTGGTCGCCCATCACCCAGAGCCTGCCGGGCGGGACGACGATGTCGAAGGGGACGCTGGACGGCTGGTCGCCGAGCATCAGGTACCGCTCCTCGACGGGGGCGCCGTTGACGGTGAGCCGGTCGTTCTTGTCGCAGCAGATCACCCGGTCGCCGCCGATGCCGACGACCCGTTTCACGAAGTCGGTCTCATCGGGTTCGGCGAGCCCGAGGGCCGCCGCCGCGTCGTGCAGGAGTCCGGTGACCGGGTTGCCCCGGGTCTCCTCCCGTACGAAGGAGCCGGTGCCGTCGAAGACGACGACGTCGCCCCGGCTCGGCTCGCCGCCGAAGCGGTACGCCAGCTTGTCGACCAGGATGCGGTCGCCGACCTGGAGCGTCGGCTCCATGGAGCCGCTCGGGATCAGGAAGGGCTGGAGTACGACATGGCTCAGGAGCAGCAGGAAGGCCACGCAGGCGGCCCCGATGAAGGCGGTGCGCCGCCAGGGGGACGGGGCCGGGGGGTGCTCGGAAACGCGCGCGGAGCGCGACCCGTCCTCCGTGTCGGAAGAGGGGTCGCGCTCCGTGGGCTGTGCTTCGGTGTCCATCGCTGGAAGAGCCTATCCGGCCAGTCCGTGCGAGGGCCCGGAAGCGAAGGGCGTGCCGGGAGCCGGGGCTCAGCGGTCGCGCTTCTCCTTGATCTTGGCAGCCTTGCCGCGCAGCTCACGCAGGTAGTAGAGCTTGGCGCGACGGACGTCACCGCGGGTCACGAGCTCGATCTTCTCGAAGATCGGGCTGTTGACCGGGAAGGTGCGCTCGACGCCGACGGAGAACGAGACCTTGCGGACCGTGAAGGTCTCGCTGACGCCCGAGCCCTGGCGGCGGATGACGACGCCCTTGAACTGCTGGATACGGGAGCGGCTGCCTTCGATGACGCGCACGTGGACGTTCACGGTGTCGCCGGGGCGGAAGGCGGGGAGGTCGGAGCGGAGCGCGGCCGCGTTGACCTGGTCGAGCAGGGAGGCCATGGAGGTCTCTTTCCTCGCTGATGCCACAGGTCATCAGCGGTACGTGATGGTGAAGGAGTGTCGTCCGTTTCGTACGGCGGCGTTCCCCCTGTGGCAGGGGCGCACGCCGGACGGACGACAGCGTCCTATTCTTCCATGTCCTGCGGCTTGCGCCAAAATCGGCCGCCGGGCTCGGGGGCCCAGCCGAGCATGGAGAGGATCTCGCGGTCCTTCTTGTCGAAGGCGGCGGGGTCGCAGCGCTCGATCAGGTCGGGCCGGTTCGCGGCGGTACGCCGGAAGGCCTCGTCGCGCCGCCAGCGGGCGATCTTGCCGTGGTGGCCGCTGAGCAGGACATCGGGGATGGCCCGGCCCCGCCACTCGGGGGGCTTGGTGTAGACGGGCCCTTCGAGGAGGTTGGCCATGGCGCCGGGGGCGAAGGAGTCGTCCCGGTGAGACTCCGCGTTGCCGAGGACGCCGGGCAGGAGCCGGGCGACGGCTTCGGTGACGACGAGGACGGCGGCTTCCCCGCCGGCGAGGACGTAGTCGCCGATGGAGACCTCGTAGACCGGCATCCGGGTGGCGTACTCGTCCATGACGCGGCGGTCGATGCCCTCGTAGCGGGCCGGGGTGAAGATCAGCCAGGGGCGCTCGGACAGCTCGACGGCCAGCTCCTGGGTGAAGGGGCGGCCGCTGGGCGTGGGGACGACGAGGACGGGGCCGTGGGCGCCGTTCTCGTAGCCGTCGGCGAGGGTCTGGTCGAGCGCGTCGCCCCAGGGGTCGGTCTTCATGACCATGCCGGGGCCGCCGCCGTAGGGGGTGTCGTCGACCGTGTTGTGCCGGTCGTACGTCCAGTTCCGCAGGTCGTGGACGTGCACGTCGAGCTGCCCTCGGGCGCGGGCCTTGCCGACGAGGGAGACGTTCAGCGGTTCGAGGTACTCGGGGAAGATCGTGACGACGTCGAGCCTCATGCCTGGCCCTTGCCGCTCTCGCCGTCCTCGGCGCTGTCGGCGTTCTCGGCGTCTTCACCGTCTGCGCCGTCCTCACCGTCCACGCCGTCCTCGTCCCGGGAGGAGGCGATCTCGGCGCGGTCGTCGATGAGGCCGGGCGGCGGGTCGATGACGGCCCGCTGCTCCTCCAGGTCGATCTCGGTGACGATCTCGCTGACGAACGGGATCATCAGCTCGGTGCCGTCGGGGCACTCGACGATGAAGAGGTCCTGGGACGGCAGATGGGAGATCTCGGTGATGCGGCCGATCTCGGTGCCGTCGACGAGGACCACGTCCAGGTCCATGAGCTGGTGGTCGTAGTACTCGTCCTCCTCCTCGGGCAGTTCCGCCGGGTCGACCTCGGCGATGAGGAGGGTGTTGCGCAGGGCCTCGGCGCCGGTGCGGTCGCGGACGCCCTCGAAGCGCAGCAACAGGCGGCCGCTGTGCACCCGGCCGGTCTCGATGGTCAGCGGCCCGATTCCGGCCGGGTCGGTGCGCAGGACGGCTCCGGGTCCGAGCCTCAGCTCCGGCTCGTCCGTCCGCACCTCGACGGTGACCTCGCCCTTGATGCCGTGGGCGCGGCCGATCCGCGCGACTACCAACTGCACTGCTCCACACTCTCCTGTCACACGCTCGTACGACGGTCACACGTACGTACGGCCAGCTTGTACGACAACGGGCCGGGGTGGGCTCTACAGCCCTCCCCGGCCCGTGCCGGCACAACTCAAGGCAATGCTGCCGACCTGCTCAGCGGACCTGGTCCACATCGACGAGGTCGACTCGGATGCCGCGGCCGCCGATGGCGCCCACGACCGTGCGCAGGGCGCGCGCGGTGCGGCCGTTGCGGCCGATCACCTTGCCGAGGTCGTCCGGGTGAACCCGGACCTCAAGCACGCGACCGCGACGCAGATCGCGCGAGGCGACCTGCACATCGTCGGGGTTGTCGACGATGCCTTTCACGAGGTGCTCGAGAGCCTCCTCGAGCATGCTCAGGCCTCGGTCGACTCGGTGGACGCGGCCTCGGCCTCGTCCGCCTTCTTGTCGGCCTTCTTGGCCTTCGGGGTGATGGCCTCACCCTTGTCGTCGCCGCCCTCAAGGGCCTTCGCGAACTCGTCGAACGTGGCGCGCTTGGCTTCCTTGGTCGCCGGGGCGAGCAGGGGCTTCTCCGGGGCGGGGAGGCCCTTGGCCTTCTGCCAGTCGCCGGTGAGCTTCAGGATGGCGAGGACGGGCTCGGTCGGCTGGGCGCCGACGGACAGCCAGTACTGCGCACGCTCGGAGTCGACCTCGATACGCGACGGGTTGTACGTCGGGTGGTAGAGGCCGATCTCCTCGATCGCGCGACCGTCCCGACGGGTGCGGGAGTCGGCGACGACGATGCGGTAGTGAGGCTGGCGGATCTTGCCGAGGCGCTTGAGCTTGATCTTGACTGCCACTGGAGTGGTGTCTCCTGGTCTTGACGTGGTTGGGCACTTTGAGATGCCACGTGGGGTTGCGGTACTCGGATGCCCGATGGACGCGTCAGCCGGAGGAGAGAGGGGTCCTATGCGACTGTCGAGTACAGCTAGCCATTGTGCCACACACCGCGAGGTCAGCTCGCGGCGCCCACGGTCTCCGGAATGCGGA
Source organism: Streptomyces sp. CBMA291 (assembly GCF_014596525.1). GTDB lineage: Bacteria > Actinomycetota > Actinomycetes > Streptomycetales > Streptomycetaceae > Streptomyces. Next base: position 52,333 of record NZ_MSJP01000098.1, on the reverse strand, counting down.
AGGGCTTGCCGCAGCCGCCGCAGACGATCGGCGCCTGGGCGAGCACCGACGGCACCACCCGGACGTTCCGCCCGCAGTCGCAGACGGCCTTGACGCGTACGCCTCCGCCGGAGGAGCCGTGCCGGGCCGCCGGGCCGCGGAAGGAGCGCTTGGTGTCGGCCGCCGTGGCGACCGTGTGCGCCTTGAGGGCGCGCTGGAGCCGCTCGATGGTGGGCCGGTAGCGGCGCCTGGCCTCCGGATTGAGCGTGACCAGGGAGAAGCCGCTGCTCGCGTGTGGCTCCTCGGGGTGGTCGAGCCCCATCTCCTCGGCGATCGCGAGGAATCTGCGGTTGTGGTAGCGGCCGGCGCGGGAGGTGTCGCGGACACCCCGGGCGGCGGCGATGCCGTGGACTGCCTCGTGGAGCAGTCGCTCGAAGGAGAGTTCGGCGCCGCAGGCGGACGAGGACTCTCCGATCAGGGACTCGGGCGCGGCAAGGTCGGGCAGCTCGGGGTGGTGCCGCTGAATGTCGGCCCACGCCTGTGCCAGCTCTGCGGCGAGAACAGGTGGTGTCGTGCTCACGTCGCTTACAACGATCCGAAACGCTCTCGGGTTCCATTCCGGGGCATCTCAAATATTTTGCACGTACCCGTCAGTTGCCATCGATGCGTCGGGACGCGGGCCACTGCGCCGATCTGCGGAGAAGCCGCGCAGGGGACGCCAAGCCGGTGCCTAGTAGCGCATACGCCCCGGCGCGCGCACCCTGTGCGCACGCCCCTGGGGGCGGTTTTCCCGAGCCCGGTCGGACGAAAGGACAAGCGGGCGGGCGGAGTCGTCTCCCGGACCCTACCGGGTCCTGGCGCGCGGGCGCGCACCACCCCGCTCCGGCCGCTCCCCCGGGCGCACCGGTCCGGCGCGTGGACTGGACGCGGTCCGGGAGGCGCGGTTCCCTGGCTACGGGGGGCATTCGTCCGAGCACGGATCGAGGCGCTTTCATGACACCCACGCTCGTCCCGCACCACCCCGCGCGTGACTGGGCCGAGATCCAGGAACGGATGCTCGTCCCGCTCTACGAAGCCGTGTACGAGCGCCTCGGCGTGGGCGCGGGCTCCCGGGTGCTCGGGCTCGGCTGCGGCTCCGGGCTCGCGCTCCTGATGGCGGTGGCCCGGGGTGCCCGGGTCTCCGGCGCGGACCGGGACCACGCGCGCGTGGAGCTGGCCGGACGGCGGCTCCCCGAGGGGGTGACGGTCACCGGGGAGGCCCCGGAGGCCGGTCCGTACGACGTGATCACCGCCTTCCACGCGACGGACGGGCTCCTTCCGGAGCTGACGGCGCTCCTCCGGACGGCACGGCGGGGCACGGCGGTCGCCCTGGCCGGTTGGGGTCCACCGGAGCGGTGCGCGACGGAGCCGGTGCTGCGGATCGCCGCACGGCTCACGCCTCGTAAGCCGCCCGTACGGACCGGGCCCGCACCCTTCCCGGACCGGGCGCCGACGGTGCGGACCGAGCCCGCGCGGCTCTCGGACCGGGCGCCGACGGTACGGGCCGATCTGGACCGGCTGGTGGCGGCGGCCGGTCTGCGGCCGGTGGCCTCGGGGTGGGTGGCCTGCCCCTTCGGGTACGCGGACGAGGCCGGTGCGGTGCGGGGGCTGCTGTCGACGGGTGTCTTCGACGAGGCCCTGCGGGCGACGGACCCGAGCCGGGTGGGCAAGGAGATCGCGGCGGCCCTGGCCCCGTACGCCCGCGCGGACGGCACGGTCTGGATGCCGAACACCTTCCGGTACGTGCTGACCCGGGTGCCGTAGGGACCACCGGGCCCGTCCCGGGAGCCGTACGCCGGACCCGAGGCCCGTCCCGGGAGCCCGCATACCGGGACCCCGCGCGCTGGAAGCCGTACGCCCAAGGCAGTGCACCCGCCGCCCCCTGCCTCCCCCTGCCTTGCTGCCTCCCCGCCCCTTACCCCTCGCCCTCCTCCTTCGTCAGTCGGGTGATGCCCGCCGCGCGGTAGGCGGCGGCTTCCTCCAGGGTCTCGTTCTCCAGGAGGGCGGCGGCCAAGGCGTCGAGGCGGCCGCGGTTCTCCCGGAGCAGGGCGAGGGCGCGCTCGTAGCACTCGTCGACGATCCGGCGCATCTCCGCGTCGACGGTGTCGAGGGTCGCCGGGGCGGCGGAGAGCCCGTACGCCTGCTGGGCGTCGCTCGGGATCGCGGTCAGCCGGCCGACGGTCTCGCTCATCCCCCACCGGCCGACCATGCCCCGGGCGATGCCGGTGACCTGTTCCAGGTCGCTCTCCGCGCCGGTGGTGATCACCCCGTAGACGATCTGCTCGGCCGCCATGCCGCCGAGGGCGCCGATGATCCGGCCGCGCAGGTACTCCTCGGTGTACGCGTACTTGTCGGCGTCCGGGGTGGAGAGGGTGACGCCGAGGGCCCGGCCCCGGGGCACGATGGTGATCTTGCGGACGGGGTCGGCGCCCGGCTGGAGCATGCCGAGGAGGGCGTGGCCGCTCTCGTGGTACGCGGTCCTGCGCCGTTCCTCGGCGGGCATGACGAGGGGGCGTTCCGCGCCCAGCTGGACCTTCTCCAGGGCGTCGGAGAGGTCCGACTGGGTGACGGCCTTCTGCTCGCGCTTGACCGCGAGCAGCGCGGCCTCGTTGGCGAGGTTGGCGAGTTCGGCGCCGGTCATGCCGGGGGTGGTGCGGGCGACCTGCGCCAGGTCGACGTCCTGGGCGAGCGGGATCTCCCGGGTGTGGATACGGAGGATGGCCTCGCGGCCGCCCCGGTCGGGCGGGTTGACGTGCACGATCCGGTCGAACCTGCCGGGCCGGGTGAGGGCGGGGTCGAGGACGTCGGCGCGGTTGGTGGCGGCGAGGACGATGACGCCCTCGGAGCCGGTGAAGCCGTCCATCTCGGTGAGGATCTGGTTGAGGGTCTGCTCGCGCTCGTCGTGGCCGCCCATGCCGGAGCCGCCGCCCCGGGCGCGTCCGATGGTGTCGATCTCGTCGATGAAGATGATCGCGGGGGCGACCTTGCGGGCCTCGGCGAACAGTTCGCGGACCCGGGAGGCGCCGACGCCGACGATCATCTCGATGAACTCGGAGGCGGAGGCGGAGAAGAAGGGCACTCCGGCCTCGCCCGCGACGGCGCGGGCGAGCAGCGTCTTGCCGGTGCCGGGCGGTCCCGCGAGGAGGACGCCCCGGGGCATCTTGGCGCCCATCTCCCGGTAGGCCTGCGGGTTCTTGAGGAAGTCGACGACGTCGTTGAGTTCGCCCTCGACCTCGTCGATGCCGGCGACATCGGCGAAGGTGGTGCGCCGGCCGCCCTCCAGTTCGACCGGTTTGGGCGGGGTCTTGCGGCCGAGCATGCCGCCCGCGCCGCCCATGCCCGCGCTCATCCGCCGGGCGATGAACACCCACAGCACGACGAGCAGCAGCATCGGGGCGAGGGAGAGGAGGAGGTTGGAGAGGAAGCTGCGTTCCTGGACGACAGGCTCGGCGGTGACGACGACGTCGTGCTTGGTCAGCTGGGCCCACAGAGCGTCGTCGGCGAAGGCGGGCCGCTGGGTGCGGAACTTGGTGTAGTCGCCCTCGCCGCCGGGGACGGCCTGTTTCTCCTTCAGCTGCCCCTGGATGGCATCGCCCTTGGAGTAGATCTTGGTGACGTTCCCGGCGGCGACCTGCTTGTCGAACTCGGTGTACGAGATCGTCGGCTCGCCGCCCTCGTTGAAGAACGACAGGACGATGTTGGCGAGCAGATAGACCACGAGGGCGGTGAGGATGAGGCCTCCCCAGCCGCCCGGCATCCGCCGCTTCGGCGGCTGGGGAGGCGGTGCCCCCTCCGAGCGCCAGGGCTGGTCGGTCCGGTCGCGCGGGGGTACGGGGTTGGCCACGTGGCTCTCCTCGGGGCGGCTGTGGCCCCAGTATCGGAGAGCGGAGGGCGGGCGGCACGGCGGACGGTCCCCGAGGGTGACGGGGCCGGGGCCGAGGCCGGGACTACGGGCGGTCCCCCGGGAGGGTGACGCGGAGGCCGGGGACGGCGAAGGGCCCGGAGCGGTCTCCCACCACCCCGGGCCCTTCCCACGTGAGGCCCGCTCGGAGCCCTTTCCCGCGGGGAGGCCGCTCAGGGCCTCCCGTACGACTGACCGACCCGCTGACCCGCTGACCCGCTGACCGGCCGACCGTCGGTCAGGTCAGGTCAGGTCAGGTCAGGTCGAGTCGGCTCAGCTCAGCTCATGAACTTCTTGAACTCGTCGGGCAGCTCGAAGTCCTTCGGGGTCTGGCCGCCCGCCGGGAGGCCGAACGCGCCGCCCGCCTGGGACTGCTCGCGGCGATCGGCCGCCGCCTGCTCCTCGGCCTTGCGCTTCATCGGGTTGCCGCTCTTGCGCTTGCCCTTGGCCTGCTTGATCTGCTTCTTCTGCCGGCCGGGGCCGCCGCCCATGCCGGGCATGCCCGGCATGCCGGGGAGGCCGCCGCCCTGGGCCATGCGGGACATCATCTTGCGGGCCTCGAAGAAGCGCTCGACCAGGCCCTTGACGGCGCTGACCTCGACGCCGGAACCCTTGGCGATACGGGCGCGGCGGGAGCCGTTGATGATGGTCGGGTCCTGGCGCTCGGCCGGGGTCATCGACTTGATGATGGCGGCGGTGCGGTCGACGTCCCGCTCGTCGATGTTGGCGATCTGCTCCTTCATCTGGCCCATGCCGGGCAGCATGCCGAGGAGCTTGGAGATGGAGCCCATCTTGCGGACCTGCTCCATCTGCGCCAGGAAGTCGTCGAGCGTGAAGCCCTCGCCCTTCTTCGAGGCGAGCTTCGAGGCCATCTTGGCGGCCTCTTCCTCGTCGAAGGTCTGCTGCGCCTTCTCGATGAGGGAGAGCATGTCGCCCATGCCGAGGATGCGGGACGCCATGCGGTCCGGGTGGAACGCGTCGAACTCGTCGAGCTTCTCGCCGTTGGAGGCGAACATGATCTGCTTGCCGGTGACGTGCGCGATGGAGAGCGCGGCACCGCCTCGGGCGTCGCCGTCGAGCTTGGAGAGCACGACGCCGTCGAAGCCGACGCCGTCGCGGAAGGCCTCGGCGGTGTTGACCGCGTCCTGACCGATCATGGCGTCGACGACGAAGAGGACCTCGTCGGGGCTGACGGCGTCGCGGATGTCCGCTGCCTGCTGCATCAGCTCCTGGTCGATGCCGAGGCGGCCGGCGGTGTCGACGATGACGACGTCGTACATCTTGGTCCGCGCGTACTCGATCGAGTCCTTCGCGACCTGGACCGGGTCCCCGACGCCGTTGCCGGGCTGGGGGCCGTAGAAGGCCACGCCCGCGCGGTCGGCGACGACGGAGAGCTGGGTGACGGCGTTGGGGCGCTGGAGGTCGCAGGCGACGAGCAGCGGGGAGTGGCCCTGGCCCTTCAGCCAGAGGCCGAGCTTTCCGGCGAGGGTGGTCTTACCGGCACCCTGGAGACCGGCGAGCATGATCACCGTCGGGGCGGTCTTGGCGAACCGCAGTCGGCGGGTCTCGCCGCCGAGGATGCCGACGAGCGCCTCGTTGACGATCTTGATGAACTGCTGCGAAGGGTTCAGGGCCTTCGAGACCTCGACGCCGAGGGCGCGGGTCTTGACTTCCTTGATGAACTCCCGGACGACCGGAAGGGCGACGTCCGCCTCAAGGAGCGCGATACGGATCTCCCGGGCCGCGCCGTCGATGTCGGCCTCGGTCAGGCGGCCTTTACCCCGGAGGGTCTTGAAGGTGTTCGCCAAGCGGTCGGAGAGAGTATCGAACACGGCGCTCGTCGGTCCTTGGGGTCGGGGGCGGGGAATCGCCCTCCAGGGTATCCGGCCCGGCAAAGGAATAGTCCCCGCCCGTCGGGTCGGGCGGGTGGGGCGCGCCCCGGCGCGGCGGGGAGCGCGGCCCCGGCCCTCACGCCGGTGGCTTCGGCGGCTCCGGCTCCAGTGCCGCCTCCAGGGTCTTCGCGACTCCGGCGGCCTCCTCCGCGTCCAGCGGCGACCCGTCGGGCCGGGTGACGTACAGGGTGTCCACGGCGTTCGCGCCCAGGGTCGAGACATGGGCGCTGCGGACCCGTATGGCGGCTCCCTCCAGGGCGTGGCCGATCCGGTGGAGGAGTCCCGGGGCGTCCTGGGCGCGGACCTCGATCACGGTGGCGTGGCGGGAGGCGGCGGGGGCGACGGTGACGCGGGGCGGTGGGGCGGCGGGGCCCCGGCGCCGGGGTCGGGCGGCCTCGCGTGCGGCGAGGCGGGCGGGGAGGTCGAGGGTGCCGTCGAGCGCCCGGACGAGATCGGCCCGGAGCCGTACGGCCTCGGGCAGGGAACCGTAGGAGGCGGCGACCCGCCAGTCCAGGACTAGGACGGGTACGGGGCCGGGTACGGGCGTGGGACCGAGGCCGGGGCCTGGCGCGGGACCGGGTACGGGCTCGGGACCGGGTACGGGGCCGGGGCCTGGCGCGGGACTGGGTGCGGGCGCGAAACCGGGTGCGGGCTCGGGGCTGGGCACGGGACCAGAGCCGGGCGCGGGACCAGGACCCAGTACGGAGCCGGGCGCGGGACCGGAGCCAGGTGCGGGACCGGGGTCGTAGGCGGCGGGCAGGGTGACGGCGCGTAGCTCGGCGGTGCGGACGGTGAGCCGGTGGAGGGCGAGGACCCCGGCGACGGCGGGGAGGACGCCGGGCCGCTCGGGAACCGCGATACGGAGTTCGACGCCGACGGGTTCGGGTGCCTCGGCGTCGTGGGGCCGTTCGTCGTGGGGCCGTTCGTCGTGGGGCCCTTCGGCGTGGGGCCCTTCGGCGTGGGGCCCTTCGGCGTGGGGCCGTTCGGCGTGGGTGTGGAGGGTGAGGACGGGGCCCTTGGTGCGTAGTGCCTCGGCGGCCAGGCGTTCCTGTGCGGCGCCGGGGGCGGCGACGGCCGGGGGGTCCGGCGGTTGCTCCCCCGCGAGGGCGGCGGCGGTGCGCTCGACCAGGTCATCGACGAGTCCGGCGTGCCAGGCGGACCAGGCGGCGGGGCCGGTGGCGAGGGCGTCGGCCTCGGTGAGGGCGTGCAGGAGTTCCAGGGTGCCGGCGGTGCCGACGGCGGTGGCGACGGTCCGGACGGTGGCGGGGTCGTCGAGGTCGCGGCGGGTGGCGGTCTCGGCCAGGAGGAGGTGGTGGCGGACGAGGCGGGCGAGGGTGGCGGTGTCGGCGCGGTCGAAGCCGATGCGCGGGGCGAGGTCGCGGGCGAGGGCCGCGCCGGTGACCCGGTGGTCGCCGGGCAGGCCCTTGCCGAGGTCGTGCAGGAGGGCGGCGACCAGAAGGAGGTCGGGGCGGCCGACGCGGCGGGTGAGGGAGGAGGCGCGGACGGCGGTCTCGACGAGGTGCCGGTCGACGGTCCAGGTGTGGACGGGGTCGCGCTGGGGGCGGCAGCGCACGCGTTCCCAGCCGGGCAGGAGGCGGGCGACCAGGCCCTCCGCTTCGAGGGCTTCCCAGACGGGCAGGGTGGCCGCGCCCGCACCGAGGAGGGTGACGAGTTCCTCGCGTGCCTCGGCGGGCCAGGGCACGGGGAGCGGTGCGCCGTGGGCGGCGAGGTGGCGTACGGCGTGCGGGGAGAGCGGCAGGCCGGACTGGGCGGCCGCGGCGGCGGCGCGCAGGGTCAGGACGGGGTCGTGCGCGGGGCGTGCGGTGCGGGCGAGGACGGCCTCGCCGTCCATCTCGACGACGCCCTCGGCGAGCGGGGTGCGGACGGGGGCCCGTCCGGTGCCGGTCCGGCCGCCGAGGAGGGCCCGGAGGCGGGGTCTGCCGGTGCGGGCCCTGAGGAGGCGGTGGACCTCGCGCCAGGTGACGTCGGCGGCGTAGGCGATGGTCCGGGCGGCCTCGTAGACCTCGCGGAGCAGGGTGTCGGCGTCGGGGAGGCCGAGCCGGGCGGCGACGGCGTCCTGTTCCCGGAGGGTGAGCCGGTCGGTGGCGCGGCCGGTGGCGAGGTGGAGGGCGTCGCGGGTGTCGAGGAGGCGGCGGCGTGCGGCGTCGAGTCCTTCGTGGGGGGCGTCGGCGAGCCAGGAGGCGGCGACGGCGCGCAGTGCCTGGGCGTCGCGGAGCCCGCCCCTGGCCTCCTTGAGGTCGGGTTCGAGGAGGTACGGGAGTTCGCCGGCGCGTACGGCGCGTTCGCGGCAGAGGGCGTCGAGTGCGGGGAGGCGCCGGGGTGCCTGCTCGCGCCAGTCGGCGAGGGCGGTGGCGCGCAGGGTGCCCGCGAGGGCGTGGTCTCCGGCGAGGGGGCGGGCGTCGAGGAGGCCGAGGTGGGCTTTGAGGTCGGCGGTGGCGGTGGCGCGGGCCTCGGCGGGGGTGCGGACGGAGTGGTCGAGGGCGAGCCCGAGGTCCCAGACGGGGTACCAGAGGCGGTCGGCGAGGGCGGCGATGTCCGCCTTGGCGGCGGTGCCGTCGTGGAGCAGGAGGAGGTCGAGGTCGCTGCCCGGGGAGAGTTCGGCCCGTCCGTGGCCGCCGACGGCGACGAGGGCGGTGCCGGGGGGCGGGTGGGCCTCGGTGAAGAGTCCGGCCAGCCAGGCGTCGGTGAGCCGGGCGAGAGCGGCCCGCCGTCCGGGCCCGTCCCGCCCCTCCTCCCGGAGGAGCCGCAGCCGGGCGGCCGGGTAGGCGCCGGGTCCCGTATCGCCGGTGGCTTCGTGTGCTCCGGAGGTGATCATCCGTCGGCTCCTCGGCCTTCCGCCGCCCATCTACGCGGGCGGCCCGTCTACGCGGGTTACCCGTCCACACAGGTCGCCCGTCTACGCGGACGGCCCGTCCACACAGGCCGCCCGTCCACTCGGGCCGCCCGACCCGCACAGGCCGCCGCCCACAGGGGCCACCCGACCGCACAGGCCGCCGCCCAGGCGGGCCACCCGTCCACACAGGCCGCCCGACCCCACAGGCGCCACCAGGCGCCGCGCGTCCCTCCCCGTCCGGCCCCTCCCCGTCCCGCACCTCCCCCTCAGATCGCGTCCGGTCCCCGCTCCCCCGTGCGGACCCGTACCGCCGTCTCGACCGGGACGCTCCAGACCTTGCCGTCGCCGATCTTGCCGGTTCTGGCGGCCTGGACGACGACGTCGATGAGCTGTTCGGCGTCCTCGTCCTCGACGAGGATCTCGACGCGGACCTTGGGGACCAGGTCGACGGTGTACTCGGCGCCCCGGTAGACCTCGGTGTGGCCGCGCTGGCGTCCGTATCCGCTGGCCTCGGTGACGGTGAGGCCGTGGACGCCGAAGGCCTGGAGGGCCTCCTTGATCGCGTCGAGTCGGTGCGGCTTCACGACGGCGGTGACGAGCTTCACGCGTCCACCTTCTTGTGCGAGTTCGGGAGGGAGAGACCGAGGGCGGGGGCGTGGGCCGAGGCGCGTCCGGTGGTACCGCCGCCCGCGCCGCTGAAGTCGTAGGCGGTCTCGGCGTGTTCGGTCCGGTCGATGCCGGAGATCTCGTCGTCCTCGGAGACCCGCATGCCCATCGTCCTGTCGAGGGCGAGGGCGAGGAGGGCGGAGACGGTCAGGGAGTAGACGAGGACCGCGAGGACGCCGATGGCCTGCTTGCCGAGCTGTTCGAAGCCGCCGCCGTAGAAGAGGCCCTTGGCTTCGGACTGGACGCCGCCGGTGGCGAAGAGCCCGACGAGGAGGGAGCCGAGGATGCCGCCGACGAGGTGGACGCCGATGACGTCGAGGGAGTCGTCGTAGCCGAAGCGGTACTTGAGGCTCACGGTCAGGGCGCAGACGAGTCCGGCGACGGCGCCGACGGCGAGTGCGCCGAGGGGGCTGACGGCGCCGCCGGACGGGGTGATGGCGACGAGTCCGGCGACGGCTCCGGAGGCGGCGCCGAGGGTGGTGAAGGCGCCGTGGCGGAGCTTCTCGTAGGCGAGCCAGGCGAGCATGGCGGCGGCGGTGGCGACCTGGGTGTTGACGAACATGACGGCGCCGACGCCGTCGTCGTTGCCGAGCCAGGAGCCCGCGTTGAAGCCGAACCAGCCGAACCAGAGGAGTCCGGCGCCGAGCATGACGAGGGGGAGGCTGTGCGGGCGCATCGGGTCCTTCCCGAATCCGACGCGCTTGCCGATGACGAGGATGACGCCGAGGGCGGCGGCTCCCGCGTTGATGTGGACGGCGGTGCCGCCCGCGAAGTCGATGACGCCGAGTTCGAAGAGCCAGCCGCCTTCGCCCCAGACCCAGTGGGCGACGGGGAAGTAGACGAGGGTGGCCCAGAGGGCGACGAAGAGGGCCCAGGCGGTGAACTTGACGCGGTCGGCGAGGGCGCCGCTGATGAGGGCGGGGGTGAGGACCGCGAACATCAGCTGGAAGACGGCGAAGACGTATACGGGGATCGTGGAGCCGCCCCAGAGTTCGGTGACGCCGATGCCGCCGAGTCCGAGGTAGTCGGAGGACCAGCCGACGAGGGAGCCCGCGTCGGTGCCGAAGGCCACGCTGAAGCCGTAGAGGACCCAGAGGACCGTGACGATCCCGAGGCTGATGAAGCTCATCATCAGCATGTTGAGGGTGGATTTGACGCGGACCATGCCTCCGTAGAAGAAGGCGAGCGCCGGGGTCATCAGCATGACCAGGGCGGAGCAGATGAGCATGAACCCGGTGTTGGCGGCGGACAGCCCGGGGGCTTCCGAGGCCAGGGCCGTGAGGGCTGGGGCCATCGGCGTCTCCTCGTCGTCGTGCGGCCGGGGCGGTCCGGCGGCGGCTTCCGGCCGTGGGGGTGGCCGGTTATGTGCCAGAGGTTGACGGAGCGCGGTTTCCGTCGATGCCGCACGGTGTTTCGGAGCGGTGACGAAGGCGTGGAGCGTGTTACGCGGTGGTGAACGCCCCGGGAAGCGGGCGGGTCGCGGGCCCCCGGCGTCCTCCGGCAGACGCCCGGAAGCAGCGGGAGCAGCGGAAGCCATGGGAGCTGAGGGAACCGCGGGGCCTGCGGGGCCTGCGGGGCCTGCGGGAAAAGGGAACCGGCCGCGCCGGCGTCCGTGTGTCCTGGCGGCGGGGGAGCCGAGTCGGGCAGTACGGGACGTCCGGCGCGGCCGGGGTCTGGGGGGCGGGGCCGGTGGGACCGGTGGGGTCAGACGGCTTCGGCGCACTCCGGCAGGAGTTCGGTGAGCCGGTCGGTGAGCTGGACGACCTCGGCGATGTCGCTGTAGTTGCGGGCCGCGTAGTCGACGGTCTTGCGGAGCCGGGTGTTGACGCGTTCCGAGCGGATGCCGCCGGCGACTCCGAGGGCCTTCCCTGCGAGGGCGACGGATTGTTCCGGCTCGCGCTTGAGGAGGTGGACGGTGGCCATGCCGATGAGGTTGAGGGCGTAGGACCTCTGGTGGTCGGCGTCCTTCTCGAAGAGGGCGACGGCCCGCTCCATGAGGGGTTCGGCGAGGGAGGCGTAGGTCGGGGAGCGTCCGGCGACATAGGCGAGGTCGCGGTAGGAGTGCGAGTTCTCGCCGTGGAGTTCGGCTTCGGAGAAGAAACCGATCCAGTCGGGCTCGGGTTCGCCGTCGAGTCCGATGTCGGAGAAGGTGTCCTCGGCCATCCGCACGGCCCGCTTGCACTTGGCGGGCTGGCCCATGTTGGCGTAGGCGCGGGCCTCCATCGCGTACAGCATGGCCTGGGTGCGGGGGGTGGCGCAGTCCCGGCTGCCGTACTGGGCGAGGTGGATGAGTTCGAGGGCGTCGTCGGGCCTGCCGAGGTGGATCATCTGGCGGCTCATCGAGGACAGGATGTACGAGCCGAGGGGCTTGTCGCCCGCTTCCTTGGCGGCGTGCAGGGCGAGCACGAAGTACTTCTGCGCGGTGGGCTGGAGGCCCACGTCGTAGCTCATCCAGCCGGCGAGTTCGGCGAGTTCGGCGGCGCAGGTGAAGAGCCGTTGGGCGGTGGCGGGGGGCTGGGGCTCCTGGAGGAGGTCGGTGACCTCGTGGAGCTGTCCGACGACGGCCTTGCGGCGCAGTCCGCCGCCGCACTGGGCGTCCCACTTGCGGAACATGGCGGTGGTGGACTCCAGGAGGTCGAGTTCGATCTCCGAGATCCGGTTGGGGCGGCGGGCGTCGAGGACGGGGCGCTCGGTCTCGGCGACGGGGGTGGGGACGAGCCAGCGCTGCATCGGTTCGATGAGGGAGGGCCCGGCGGCGAGCGAGAGGGAGGAGCCGAGGAAGCCCCGGCGGGCGAGCATGAGGTCGCTGCGGGAGAAGTCGCTGAGCAGGGCGACGGTCTGGGGTCCGGCCCAGGGCAGGTCGACTCCGGAGACGGAGGGCGACTGGTGTGCGGTGCGCAGTCCGAGGTCCTCGACGGCGACGACGGAGCCGAAACGCTCGGAGAACAGCTCGGAGAGGATGCGCGGGATGGGTTCGCGGGGCTGTTCGCCGTCGAGCCAGCGGCGTACGCGGGAGGTGTCGGTGGAGATGTGGTGGGCGCCCATCTGGCGGGCCCTGCGGTTCACCTGCCGCGCCAGTTCGCCCTTGGACCATCCGCTGCGCACGAACCACGAGCCGAGCGGCTCGTTCGGGCGCTTGCCGGCGATCGTACCGTCTGCGCCGCTGCCGCCCACTGGAACGCCCCCATCCACCTGATCGCCTGTTGATTGCGAACCCTTGTCAGCATGCCGTGTCGCGCGCCTCCCGTCCGGCGTTCGCGCCCCTTCGAACTGGGAACCGGCTTGCCTCCGGCATACCCACGCGCGCAATCGCCCCGAGGGTTCGCGTACCGAAGGTAATCCTAAGATCGCCCCTCTACGAGGGCGATTCAAGAAACGCCACCATTCGCCACCCCTTCGAATGAACTCGCCACGCCTGGAACGCGATTCACTTGACATGCGACGAACCGGGGGCGGCGCACGGATACGCAGAGAGGCGCGTACCCCGGCCCGCACCACCTTTCGCACGACCATGCGCCGGGTTTCCGTGACGGAACGTGACGAAGAGTGCCGATGGCACTCCGGGTCGTAACCACCGGCCCGCTCGACCCGTTGGAGGGGACATGGGTTTCACGATCGGCATGCGTGAGATGCGGTCCGGCACACGCCGCCGCGTACGCACCACGGAGTGCACGGCGGTGGCGGAGTACACGGGGCTGTGGGGCTGGGCCGTGGTGCCCGGCGCGCGGGCCGTCTCCGGCCGCTGCTCCTGCGGCGACCTCGCCTGTACGGCCCCGGGCGCGCATCCGCTCTCCTACGCGCGGCCGGTCCCGGCGGGCGCGGGTCCCGACGACGCGGCGAAGGCCTGGTCGGAGTTCCCGGGCGCGGCCATGATGCTTCCGGTGGGCGACTCCTTCGACGTGATCGAGGTCGCGGAGGCGGCGGGGCGGCGGGCGCTGGTGCGCCTGGAGCGGATGGGGCTGCCGCTCGGCCCGGTGTGCGCGACGCCGACCGGGCGGGCGCGGTTCTTCGTGGCCCCGGGCGCGGCGGCCGAGCTGCCCCGGCTGCTGTACCGGATGGGCTGGGACGACGCGGATCTGGATCTGCACTGTCTGGGGCCGGGCAGCCACATCACCGCTCCCCCGTCGGACCTCGGCGGGCTCGGCCCGGTGCACTGGCTGCGGGCGCCGACGCTCGACACGGCGGGGGCGCCGCCGCAGGCGCGGCTGCTGCTCGGCACCCTGGCGTACATCTGCCACCGCACGCGCTTCTGACCCGCGAAGCCCCGGGCGGACGCGGAAGGCCCGGGGATACGCGGGTACACAGATATACGGGTACGCGGGTACACGGGCATACGGGCATACGGAAGGGCCCTCGCCGTCGGTCGGCGAGGGCCCTTCCGTGGGTCGTGCGGGGTGTCAGTCGCCGATCAGGGCGTCGACGAAGGCGCCGGGCTCGAAGGGAGCCAGGTCGTCCGGGCCCTCGCCCAGGCCGATCAGCTTGACCGGGACGCCCAGCTCGCGCTGGACGGCGATGACGATGCCGCCCTTGGCGGTGCCGTCGAGCTTGGTCAGGACGATGCCGGTGATGTCGACGACCTCGGCGAAGACCCGGGCCTGGATCAGACCGTTCTGGCCGGTGGTCGCGTCGAGGACGAGCAGGATCTCGTCGAGCGGGCCGTGCTTCTCGACGACGCGCTTGACCTTGCCCAGCTCGTCCATGAGGCCGGTCTTGGTGTGGAGCCGTCCGGCGGTGTCGATGAGGACGACGTCGACGCCCTCGGCGATGCCCTCCTTGACGGCGTCGAAGGCGATCGAGGCGGGGTCGCCGCCCTCGGGACCGCGGACGGTACGGGCGCCGACGCGCTCGCCCCAGGTCTGGAGCTGGTCGGCGGCGGCGGCGCGGAAGGTGTCGGCCGCGCCGAGGACGACGGACTTGCCGTCGGCGACGAGGACCCGGGCGAGCTTGCCGGTGGTGGTGGTCTTGCCGGTGCCGTTGACGCCGACGACCATGACCACGCCGGGCACGTCCGTCGGGCTGTCGGTCTTCACCGTGCGGTCGAGGTCGGCGCCGAGGAGGGCGACCAGTTCCTCACGGAGCAGTCCGCGCAGTTCGGCCGGGGTGCGGGTGCCGAGCACCTTGACCCGCTCGCGCAGCCGGTCGACGAGTTCCTGGGTGGGGGCGACGCCGACGTCGGCGGTGAGGAGGGTCTCCTCGATCTCCTCCCAGGTGTCCTCGTCGAGGTGCTCGCGGGACAGGAGCGTGAGGAGCCCCTTGCCCAGCGAGTTCTGGGAGCGGGCGAGGCGGGCCCGGAGCCGGACGAGACGGCCGGCGGTGGGCTCGGGCACCTCGATCCCGGGCGCCTCCGCCTCCGGAGCGGCGGGCTCCGCGACGACGGGGTCCTCGACGGCCGCCGGGGTCTCGGCGGCGCCCTCGGCAGGGAGCGGGACCTCCTCGACCGTGCGGCGTGGTTCCTCCCGCGGTGTCTCCGCCTCCTCGCCGACGTGCGGTTCGGCGGGCGGAGCGGTGATGGTCGGCGTGGTGGACGGCGGCTCGGCGGGCGGCAGCTGCTTCTTCTTGCGGCCGCTGATCACGAGCCCGCTCGTCACGGCGACCGCGACGGCCAGAGCGATGACTACAGCAAGGATGAGTTCCATAACCCGACCAGTATCGGCCACGGAGGCGCCGGGAGCGGAGCGTGTGCCCCGGATGGCTCCCCCGCGCCCGTGCGGCGCGCCCTCCCGGGGCGGGTCCCGTCCGCCGTCCGGAACCCTTCCCGTCTGACGTATCGTCAGATACCCTCCGCCCCTCCGCACACCCGCGAAGGGGGCCTCCCATGCCGTTCGGCGTCGTACGGTTCAACCTCGTCGATCCCCGCGCGACCCCCGCCTCCCTCTCCGGGCGCTACCGGGCGGCCCTCGCCATGGCCGCGTACGCCGACGGGCACGGGGTCGGCACCGTGCAGACCGAGGAGCACCACGGCACCGGGAACAACTGGATCCCCTCCCCCTTCACCTTCGCGGGCGCGGTCCTCGGGGCGACGGAGCGGATCTCCGTCACCGTCTCGGCGGTCATCGGCCCGCTCCACGACCCGCTGAGGCTCGCCGAGGACATCGCGGTCCTGGACCTGCTGAGCGGCGGCCGGCTCGTGACGGTGGCCGGAATCGGCTACCGCCCGGAGGAGTACGAGCGGCACGGGGTCCCCTGGGGGCGGCGCGGCGCGCTCCAGGACGAGCTGCTCGAAACCCTGCTCGCCGCCTGGACCGGGGAGCCGTTCCCGTACCGGGGCCGTACCGTACGGGTCACCCCGCGCCCCTTCACCCGGCCGCACCCGCTGCTCCTGGTCGGCGGGTCCTCACGGGCGGCGGCGCGGCGGGCGGCCAGGCTCGGACTGCCGTTCTTCCCCAGCGCGCACCTGCCGGACCTCGACGCGTACTACCGGGAGCGGTGCGCGGAGTACGGCACGGAGGGCTGGACGATGATGCCCGCGGCCGAGACCCCGCTGCTGCATCTCTCGGAGGATCCCGACCGGACCTGGGCGGAGCACGGGGAGCACTTCCTGCACGAGGCGCTGACCTACGCCTCCTGGCAGTCGAAGGACGTCCGCTCGGCCGTGCGGTCGGCGGCGACGACGGTGGCGGAGCTGCGGGCGGAGGGCGTGTACCGGGTCGTGACCCCCGGGGAGTGCGTGGCGCTCGCTCCGGAGAGCCCGGTGCTGCATCCGCTGTGCGGCGGGATCCCGGTCGAGGAGGGCTGGCGGAGCCTGCGCCTGTTCTGCGAGGAGGTACTGCCCCGGCTCGGCTGACCGGACCGGATGACACCGGAACCGGGAGCCGGGGCAGCCCGTACGGGACTTCCCATACGGGACTTCCCGTACTGGGTCTCCCGTACTGGCTCTCCCGTACGGGCCCCTGGAAGCCGGGTCAGCCCATCTCCTCCAGTGCCTTGCCCTTCGTCTCCTTGACGAACCGGAGCACGAAGGGGATCGAGAGGACCGCGAAGCACGCGTAGATGATGTAGGTGCCGGAGAGGTTCCAGTCCGAGAGGGAGGGGAAGCTCGCGGTGATGGCCCAGTTGGCGAGCCACTGGGCGGAGGCGGCGACGCCGAGGGCGGCGGCGCGGATCCGGTTGGGGAACATCTCGCCGAGGAAGACCCAGACCACCACGCCCCAGGAGAGGGCGAAGAAGAGTACGAAGACATGGGCGGCGACGAGGGCGACGACCGCCTCGGTGGTGGGGAGCTTGCCGTCGACGAGGTCGGCGGAGAAGGCCCACGCCTCGAAGGAGAGCGCGATCGCCATGCCCGCCGAGCCGACGAGGGCCAGCGGTTTGCGGCCGACGCGGTCGACCAGGACCATCGCGATCACCGTACCGACGATGTTGATGATCGACGTGGTGAACGAGTAGAAGAACGAGCCCGACGGGTCGATGCCGACGGACTGCCAGAGCGTCGCCGAGTAGTAGAACGCCACGTTGATGCCGACCAGCTGCTGGAAGAGCGAGAGTCCGATGCCGACCCAGACGATGGGCAGCAGCCTGCGGGAGCCGGGGACGAACAGGTCCCGGAAGGTGGACTTGTGCTCGCTGCGCATGGCCCGGTCGATCTCGGCGATCCGCTGGTCGAGGTCGACGCCCTGGCCCTCGACCTCGGCGAGGACCGACTTGGCCCGTGCGGTCTTCCCCACCGAGATGAGGAAGCGCGGGGACTCGGGGATGGCGAAGGAGAGCAGCCCGTAGAGGAGCGCGGGCACCACCATCACCCCGAGCATCCACTGCCAGGCTTCCAGGCCGCCGATCTTGCCGCGCTGGTCTCCGTCGGCCAGTTGGAGGATGCCGTAGTTGACCAGCTGGGAGATGGCGATGCCGATGACGATGGCCGCCTGCTGGAAGGAGCCGAGCCTGCCCCGGTAGGCGGCGGGGGCGACCTCGGCGATGTACGCGGGGCCGATGACGGAGGCCATGCCGATGGCGAAGCCGCCGATGACACGCCAGAAGGCCAGGTCCCAGAGGGCGAAGGGCAGCGCCGAGCCGACGGCGCTGACGGCGAAGAGACCGGAGGCGATCCGCATGCAGAGGATGCGGCCGATGCGGTCGGCGATCCGTCCCGCGGTGGCCGCGCCGATCGCGCAGCCGATCAGGGCGATGGCGATGACCTGGGCGAGGGTGGCCGAGCCGATGTCGTACCGGTTCCGGATCGCCTCGACGGCGCCGTTGATGACGGAACTGTCGTAGCCGAAGAGGAAACCGCCCATGGCGGCGGAGGCCGTGATGAAGATGACATGTCCGAGATGGTCCGGGTGGGCGGCCCGGCCTTCCGGCGACGGCGGGGGCGCCTGCGCGGTGCTGCTCACATGTACTCCTGGGTGGGACGAGCCTTCCGCTGGCCTCCCGGGCCGTCGGGCGCTCCGGACGGCCGGGCGTTCCGGCCCACCGGGCACTGCCGGACGACCGGGGCTTCCAGTGGCGCACACCTTCCGCCCGTCCACCACTTCAGCGCCGGGCGGACCCGCCCCGCTCAGCGGAGCCGCTGGCCGATCACCTTCGAGACGCCGTCGCCCTGCATCGACACCCCGTAGAGCGCGTCCGCGACCTCCATCGTGCGCTTCTGGTGGGTGATCACGATCAGCTGCGAGGACTCCTGGAGCTCCCGCATGATCCCGATCAGCCGCTGGAGGTTGGTGTCGTCGAGCGCCGCCTCCACCTCGTCCATCACGTAGAACGGGCTGGGCCGCGCCTTGAAGATCGAGACGAGGAGCGCCACCGCCGTCAGGGAGCGCTCGCCGCCGGAGAGCAGCGAGAGCCGCTTGACCTTCTTGCCCGGCGGGCGGGCCTCCACCTCGACGCCGGTGGCCAGCATGTCGTCGGGGTCGGTGAGCACCAGGCGGCCCTCGCCGCCGGGAAAGAGCCGCGAGAAGACGCCCTCGAACTCCCGGGCCGTGTCCCGGTACGCCTCCGTGAAGACCTGCTCGACCCTCAGGTCGACCTCCTTCACGACCTGGAGGAGATCCGTCCGGGTCTTCTTCAGGTCCTCCAGCTGCTCGGAGAGGAACTTGTGCCGCTCCTCCAGGGCCGCGAACTCCTCCAGGGCCAGCGGATTGACCTTGCCGAGCTGGTGGTACGCGCGCTCCGCCGCCTTCAGCCGCTTCTCCTGCTCCGAACGGATGAACGGGCGGCCCTCGGCCGGGTCCGCCGGGGGCTCCCCCTCGGGCGTCGGCGACGGCGGCACCGGCTGGTCGGGGCCGTACTCGGCGACCAGATCGGCCGCCTCCACCCCGAACTCCTCCAGGGCCTTCGCCTCCAGCTGTTCGATCCGCAGCCGCTTCTCCGCGCCCAGGACCTCGCCCCGGTGCACCGAGTCGGTCAGCTTGTCCAGCTCCGTCTTGAGGTCGCGGCCCCGCACCCGGGCGGCCGCCAGGCCCTCCTCGTGGCCGGCCCGCGCCGCCTGGGCGGCCACCCGCTCGGCCTCGGCGCGGCCGAGGGAGACCTCGACATGGGCGAGGAGCTGCCGGGCGCCGGACGCCACCGCGCCCGCGACCCGCTCCTCGTGGCGCAGCCGGGCCCGGTGCCGCTCGGCCCGTGCGCGGGCCTCCCGCTCGGCGCGGGCGGCCCGGTCGAGCGAGTCGGCCCGCCCGGCGAGCCCCTTGACCCGCTCCTCGTGGGTACGGACCTGGAGCCGCGCCTCCATCTCGCTCTGGCGGGCCAGGGAGCCGTCGACCGCGAGCCGGTCGCGGACGGAGGTGTCGGGCTCCTCGCCGTCGGCGAGGTCGGCCGTCTCCTCGGCGACGGTCAGCCGCTCGGCCAGTTCCTCGGCCTCGGCGTCCGCCCGTTCCAGCGACTCCTGGGCGCGGGCCGCGGCGGCGGCCGTCCGCTCGGCCTCCCCCGCCGCTCCCCTGGCCTGCCCGGCGAGCCGTCCGAGCCGCTGGGCGGTGTCGGACTTCTCCCGGTCGGCGGTACGGCGGAGGGCGTCGAGTTCCTCGACGAGCGCGGCGGCGGCCGTGCGCCGCTCCTCGGCCTCGCGTCGGGCAGTGGCCGATTCCTCGCACCGTACGGCCAGTTCGTCGAGTTCGGCTGCGGCCTCGGCGACGGATGCCTGGACTTCGAGGAGGCTGGGCGCGCCCGCCGAGCCGCCTCGTGCGAGGTGCGCTCCGAGCAGGTCGCCCTCGGCGGTGACGGCGGTGAGCGCGGGCCGGGTCCTGACGAGTTCGGCGGCTTCGTCGAGGTCGGCGACGACCACGGTCCCGGCGAGCAGCCGGTGGACGGCGGCGAGGAGTTCGGCGGGGCCCCGCACCAGGTCGGCGGCGTACGGGTGGCCGCCGGGGACGGGGGCGGGGTCCGGGGTCGGGTCCGGTTCGGGGGCGTCGGCGAGGAGCAGGGCGACCCGCCCGGCGTCCTGCTTGCGCAGCAGGCGGAGGGCTTCGGCGGCGGCGGTGGGGCCGGTGGCGGCGAGGGCGTCGGCGGCGGAGCCGAGGGCGGTGGCGACGGGGATCTCGTATCCCGGGGTGACGGTGAGGAGTTCGGCGGCGGGGCCGAGGAGGCCGTCGAGTCCGGCGTCGAGGAGGGTGCCCGTGCCGTCCTTGCGGCGCAGTCCGAGGGCGAGGGTGTCGTGCCGGGCGCGGGTGGCGGCGCGGGTGCGTTCGGCGGTGGCGACGGCTTCGCGGGCGGTGCTCAGCGCGGTGTCGGCCGCGGCGAGTTCGCGGCGGGCGTCCTCGTACCGCTCGTGCTGGGCGGTGTCGGCCGCGTCGATGCCGTCGACTTCGGCCTTGAGCCGCTCGTACTCCTCCTGGGCGGTGGCGGCCCGCTCGCCCGCCTCGTCGCGGGCGGTGGCGAGGCGGTCGATCTCGGAGCGGGCGGCGGTGGCGCGCGAGCGGGCCGCGTTGGCCTGGCCGTGCAGCCGGGCGAGGCCTTCGCGGCGGTCGGCGAGGGCGCGGGCGAGGTCCTTGAGGCGTCGTTCCTCGGCGGCGAGGGATTCTTCGAGGCCGGCCCGGTGGGCGACGGTCTCCTCCAGGGCGCTCTCGGCCGCTTCCAGGGCGGCTTCCAGTTCGGCTTCCTGTTCGCGGACGCGGACGGCCTCGCGCTCCAGGTCCTCCGGGTCGCGGCCGCGGCGCTCCTCGGCGGGGGCCGCTCCGGCGCTCTTCACCCGGGCGTCGGCGAGCGAGACGGTGCCCCGGACGCGTTCGGCGAGCTGGGAGAGGGCGTACCAGTTCTGCTGGGCGCGTTCCAGGCGGGGCCCCAGGGACCTGACTTCGGCTTCGAGTTCCGTCTCCCGGGCGAGCGCGGTCCGCAGGGCGTCCTCGGTGGTCTCCTTGCGGGCGAGGAGGGCGGCTTCGTCGGCGACTTCGGCGTGCAGGGCGCGCTGGAGGAGGACGAGGTCGTCGGCGAGGAGGCGGAGGCGGGCGTCGCGCAGGTCGGCCTGGATGACGACGGCGCGGCGGGCGACGGCCGCCTGCCTGCCGAGGGGCTTGAGCTGGCGGCGGAGTTCGTCGGCGAGGTCCTGCACCCTGGAGAGGTTGGCCTGCATCGCGTCGAGCTTCCGCAGCGCCTTCTCCTTGCGCTTGCGGTGCTTGAGGACGCCCGCGGCCTCCTCGATGAAGGCGCGGCGGCCCATCGGGTCGGCGTGCAGCACGGAGTCGAGCTGGCCCTGGCCGACGATGACGTGCATCTCGCGGCCGATGCCCGAGTCGGAGAGCAGGTCCTGGAAGTCGAGCAGCCGGCAGGTGTCGCCGTTGATCCGGTACTCGCTGCTGCCGCCGCGGAACATGGTCCGGGTGAGGGTGACCTCGGCGTAGTCGATGGGCAGCACGCCGTCGGAGTTGTCGATGGTGAGGGAGACCTCGGCGCGGCCGAGCGGCGGGCGGCCGGTCGTACCGGCGAAGATCACGTCGTCCATCTTGCCGCCGCGCAGCGATTTGGCGCCTTGCTGGCCCATCACCCAGGACAGGGCGTCCACGACGTTGGACTTGCCCGATCCATTGGGTCCCACGACACAGGTGATGCCCGGCTCGAAACGCAGGGTGGTGGCCGAGGCGAACGACTTGAATCCGCGGAGGGTCAGGGCCTTGAGGTGCACTCCGGGGACTCTACCGGGGCTCGCGCGTTTCACCTGCGAGGGTCGGGGGCAGATCCTCGGGTGAGGTGGGGTGGGACGAGGGGGAAACGGCGAGTGAAGAGGTGGGGGAAAGAGAGAAGGGACGCCGAAGCGCCCCTTGCGTGTCCGGCGGTGTCGATTCCGACCATGCCGGGTTGGGTGGTTCCACTCGGCCCCGGGGGGGCCGGTGGTCAGGTGAGCGCAGGCTCCGCCTGGGGTACGTCGAGATCGATGCTGTTCAGCAGCGACTCTCCCTGGTGCTGAGCGGCGGCAGCGGCGAGCGTGTCGTTCTCGGACTGGATCCGTACCAGCTCGGATTCAAGGTCCTGGACGCGCTGCTGAAGCCGTCGCATCTCGGCGAGGAGTCGCGGGTCGGAGCCGCCGACGTAACCGAGAAGCGCCTTTGCCATGATGGATGGTCCTCCACAATGAGTGACCGACCGAAGCGGTGTGGGTCGTTGGGGATTCGCACCCGCGGTGCTCGGCAGTACTGCTTGATCGTGCCGGATTCCACTGCCAAACAGCTAAGGTGCGCGGGGCTTCCAGAGTCTCACCAAAAAGTTTGACGGTCAACACGATCACACCCCGTTCGAAGGGGCGACCGAGGAGTGCCGGCCCGCGTGAGAAGCGGCGGGGGCGCTCGGACTCGGAGCCTCGGGGCGTCGCGATCATCCTTACCCGGCAGCCTTCCACGGCCCGCGCTCCTTGGCAACCACCAGGAGGTTTTCCCCTCCGGGCACCCTTCGCCGGGTGTCCGCCCGGGGCTCCTCCCGGTCACCGGGAGCGATCACCGAGGGGGTCGGTCAGCGGATGGCGAAGCCCTCGTACCCGCCGCGCGGAGTGGCCCAGATCTCAGTGACACCGTCCACGCGCCCGGGTGTGTCGTCGGAGTGGAGCCAGGCGAGCAGACGGTGGCAATTCTCACGCGGTCCCTCGGCGACCACCTGCACCCGTCCGTCGTCGAGGTTCAGGGCGAAGCCCACCAGATCGCCGATCTCCAGCGCGTTTGCCCTGGTGAACCAGCGGAAGCCCACTCCCTGCACCCGGCCGCGCACCCAGGCGGTCATCCGTACGTCGTCGCTCATGCCTGCACGCTAGCGGGCGGATTGCCAGATGAGCACATCGCCCTGGCAGTGCATGGACTACAGTCCCGAGCGGGTACGCCTCACCCTTTCGGGCGTGCGCCGTTCGACTGACGGGCCCCTGGGCGGACCGACAGCAAAGCCCAGCAAAGGCCCTCAGGACCAGCAGGAAGGCAGTGCAGATGGGACGCCACCGGCGCGCCGGAGCCGCACCCGCGGCGGAAGAACTCGCCGCCGGTACGCGTCGCGGACACCGGGGAGCCCGTCGCAGGCGGCGCGCCCCCGTGCGCACCGGTCTGCTCGGCGTCTCCGCCGCGCTCGCGGTGGGCGCGGTCGCCGTCGCCTCGGGGCTGCTGCCGGGCGGGGAGACCCTCACGGTCGGTGGTCCGAGCGCCACCGAGCGGCCGGGCCAGTCCCGTCTCGCGCCCGAGCTGACCACCCAGGGCGGGGCGACGCAGACCCCGACGGACAGGGCGGGCGCCTCGGCGGGCACGGGAGGCCGGACGGGCTCGGCGAGCGGAGCCGGTACGGGCGCGGGCACGGGTGCGGGTGCGGGTGCCGCGAAGACGGCTTCCCCCACGGCGACCCCGACCGTACGTCCCACCCCCACGGCAGTTCCGTCCACGCCCGCGCCGACGAAGCCCGCCGCCCCCCGGACGACGACGGCGCCGACCACCGAGGCGTCCGCGCCGAAGCCGGATCCCGCGCCGTCCACCGGGGCGCCGACCACGAAGACCCGGGGCGCGGCCCCCGCGACCACCGACCGGAGCGCCGCCGCCGAGGCGGAGGTCCTCCGGCTCGTCAACGTCGAGCGGGACCGGGTGGGCTGCCGGCCGGTGACCGCGAGCACCCGGCTCGCGTCGCTCGCCGGGGCGTTCAGCGCGGACATGGCGGCCCGGGGCTTCTTCGACCACACGGACCCGGACGGCGACACGCCCTGGGCCCGCGCGGAGCAGGCAGGCGTCACGGGTATGGGCGGCGAGAACATCGCCCGGGGCCAGGCGGACGCGGCTGCCGTGATGGCCTCCTGGATGAACAGCGACGGCCACCGCGCGAACATACTGAACTGCGACTTCACCGTCCTGGGCGTCGGCGTGCAGTTCGGCGACGGCGGTCCTTGGTGGACGCAGGACTTCGGGTACTGAGCCCCCGGCGCGGGGCTTCGGCGGCCGGACCGCCCACCCTCCCCAGGAGCTGGCTCCTGGAAAGCGCTACCTGTGAGAGAGCGCCCTCATGGTCGTAAGCGCTCCCCCGGAGTACGGTGTGGACATGACTGACGACCTCGCCTACGACGTGTTCGCGCGGGCCTGTCCCTCGCGGGGGACGCTTGAGCATGTGACGGGCCGCTGGGGCAGCCTGACCCTGGGGGCGCTGTACGACGGGTCGTTCCGCTTCAACGAGCTGCGGCGCCGGGTCGACGGGGTGAGCGAGAAGATGCTGTCGCAGACCCTGCACGCGCTGGAGCGCGACGGGCTGGTGCACCGCGAGGCGCAGCCGACGAATCCGCCCCGGGTCGACTACCGGCTCACCCCGCTCGGCCGGGAGATCGCCGAGCGGCTGATCGGTCTGATCGGGCTGGTGGAGGGACGCATGCCGCAGGTCGAGGCGGCCCGGGAGAGCTACGACGCGCGGCGGGCCGCGACCACCGTCTGATCCCGCCTGGAGTCTCCCTCCCCCAGTCGGTCCTACGCCGTGGGGCGTGGCGGGCGCTGGCAGCGGGGGCAGAAGTAGCTGGAGCGGTTCATCCAGGGGCGGCGGCGCATCGGTGTGCCGCAGCGGTGGCAGGGTTCGTCCTCGCGTCCGTACGCGTCGAGCGACCGGTCGAAGTAGCCGGACTCCCCGTTGACGTTCACGTACAGGCTGTCGAAGCTGGTGCCGCCCGCGTCGAGGGCCGCGTTCATGACGTCCCGGACGTGCCCGAGCAGTTCGGCGGAGCGGGGCCGGGTGAGGGTGGCCGTCGGGCGGTCGTAGTGGAGGCGGGAGCGCCAGAGCGCCTCGTCCGCGTAGATGTTGCCGACGCCGCTGATCAGCGACTGGTCCAGGAGGGCCCGTTTGACCGTCGTGCGGCGCAGGCGCAGGGCGCGCTGGAAGGCGTCGTCGTCGAATTCCGGGTCCAGCGGGTCGCGGGCGATGTGCGCGATGACGTCGGGGAGGCCGTCGGGGCTCTGCTCGTGCAGCGAGAGGCCGCCGAAGGTGCGTTGGTCGACGAAGCGCAGTTCGGTGCCCGCGGTGTCGTCGAAGCGGACCCGGATCCGCAGGTGCTTCTCGTCGGCGGAGTCCTCCGGCTGGACGAGCAGCTGGCCGCTCATGCCGAGGTGTCCGAGGACGGCGGTGCCTGATTCGGCCAGCGGCAGCCAGAGGTACTTTCCGCGCCGCCGCGCCGCCTCGAAGCGCTGTCCGCGCAGCCGGGCCGCGAAGTCCTCGCCGCCCGCCGGGTGGCGTCGTACGGCCCGGGGGTGCAGCACCTCGACCTCGGTAACGGTCCGCCCGGCGACCCAGCGTTCCAGTCCGCGCCGGACGACCTCGACCTCGGGCAGCTCGGGCACGGGACTCCTCGGGACGTCTTCGGATCGGGGTTTCAGCCTACCGCCGGGCGGTCGGCGGTCGGACGCCCGCGCGTACGGGCACGGGCGGGGCCCGTACGCACACGGGCGCCGCACACCGCATGAGCGCCGGGCAAGGGTCCGTACCCGCACGGGCGCCGGGCAGCGACCCCGTACCGCACGGGCACCGGGCGGGGCCCGTACCGCACGTCCGCCGGGTGCGGATTCCGCCGGAAAACGCCGGAACCCCGCCCTGGGGCGGGGTTCCGGTGGGAAGCGGGTGGGGACGGCCGTCAGGCCGACGCCCGGTGGGCGGTCGAAGAGGGGTCGGCGACCTCTTCCTTGCCCTGGTCGGCGGTGGCCTTCGCCGCCGCCTCGCGTTCGTCCGCGGCCGCGCGAATCGCGCGCCACGCGGATTCCGCCGCCTGCTGTTCCGCTTCCTTCTTGCTGCGGCCGGTGCCGGTGCCGTACGAGACACCACCGACGCGGGCGGCAGCAGTGAAGATCTTCTCGTGGTCCGGGCCTTCCTCGGAGACGAGGTACTCCGGGACGCCCAGGCCCTCGGCCGCGGTGAGTTCCTGGAGACTGGTCTTCCAGTCCAGGCCGGCACCGAGGTTCGAGGACTTCTCGATCAGCGGGTCGAAGAGCCGGTGCACCAGCTCGGACGCCGCTTCGAGGCCCTGGTCGAGATAGACCGCGCCGATCACCGCTTCAAGGGTGTCGGCGAGGATGGACGCCTTGTCCCTGCCTCCCGTGCCTTCCTCGCCCCGGCCGAGCCGGATGAAGGAGCCGAGTTCGAGTCCGCGCCCCACGCCCGCGAGGGCGCGAGAGTTGACCACAGCGGCCCGCAGTTTGGCCAGCTGGCCTTCCGGCAGGTCGGGGTGGGTGCGGTACAGCGTGTCCGTGACCACGAGACCGAGCACGGAGTCCCCGAGGAACTCCAGCCGCTCGTTGGTGGGCAGACCGCCGTTCTCGTACGCGTAGGAACGGTGGGTCAGCGCACGCACCAGAAGGGCGGACTCGAGCCGATAGCCGAGCCGCCCTTCCAGAAGCGTGTGGGACGAGGCATGGTCCGTCTTGTCGTCCGTCTTGCGGGACTCAGACATTGCGCCTCTCACCAGCCCAATCAGACCGAGAGGACCTGGCGCTTGTTGTAGGTGCCGCAGCTCGGGCACGCGATGTGCTGCTGCTTCGGCTCCTGGCAACGCTCACACGAAACCAGGGTGGGGACCGCAGCCTTCCACTGCGACCGGCGGTGGCGCGTGTTGCTGCGCGACATCTTCCGCTTCGGAACAGCCACGGCTACTTCTCCTGCTTCTCGGCGGCGCTTCGGACGTCCCCGTCAGAGGCTTTGCCGCTCATGTTGTCCTTCTCATCGGTTCCCAGCGAACCGGCGAGTCCCTGCAATGCCGCCCAACGGATGTCGACGGCGTCATGGTGGTGGTCCGGGTTCTCGTTCAGGTTGGTCCCGCATTCGGAACACAGACCCGCACAGTCCTCCCGGCACACCGGCTGCATCGGCAGTGCGAGCACCACCGCATCACGCAGCACGGGTTCGAGGTCGAACATGCCGTCCTCGAGGGGGATCATGTCCTCTTCGCCCTCGTCCTCGTCTTCCGCGGCCGCCTTGGAGCGGCCCCGGTCGTCGGACTCGGGGTACGAGAACATCTCCTGGAAGTCCACGTCGAGATCAAGCTCGACGGGCTCCAGACACCTTACGCACTCCCCCTCGGCCGATGCACGGGCGGTGCCTGTGACAAGCACCCCTTCCATGACCGACTCAAGACGGAGATCGATTTCCACCGGAGAGCCCAGGGGCACTCCGATGACTCCCTCGACGCCGAGGTCCCGGGGGGCCTCGACCGTGCGGGAGAGCCGCTGGAGGGCGCCAGGACGCCGCCCCAGCTCGTGTGTGTCGAACACGAGGGGGTTGCGGTGGTCGAGGCGCGTGCTCAGGGCTCTTCCTGCTTTCGGAATCATGCTGCGTCGGGGGTGGCTGCCGAACGTGGGCAGCAAGGATCGCGGAATACGCGCGACCGAAGAGCCAGGATACTGGACGCTTCGCTCAGGGCCCAATCGGGGGCTTGATCCCCCGCTGCCCGGTTTCCGGCCCGGTCAGTGCCCCTGCTCGTACCGTCGGAGCTGCTCCAGGTCGATCATGCTCGTGTCGAAGAAGCTGGTCTCGTCGAGCGCGGCGGCCTGCTGCGGCTGCCCGCCGGGCTGCTGGTACGGGTAAGGATCCTGCTGCGGGTAGCCATAGGGGTCCGCCTGGGGGGCCTGCGAGGGCGCCTGGGGGTACCCGTACGGGTCGGGCTGCTGCGACTGCTGCTGGTAGGCCGCGTACGGATCGGCCTGGGGGACCTGCTGCGGGTACCCGTAGGGGTCCGCCTGGGCGGGCTGAGGGACCTGGGAGCCCGGGTGGCCTTGCTGCGGGAGGGGGGCCGGTTCGGGATCGGCCAGCTCCGCGAGTCCGGCCAGGTAGTCGGCGTCGCTGGTGTGCACACCGCCGCCGCCCAGACCGTCCTGCGCGGCCATGTGCTCGCCGAGCGCGTCGGTGGCGATCCGGCCGTGCAGCTTGCGCCGGCCGTGCCCGACGGCCTCCAGGGTCTTGCTGAGGACCGCCTCGAAGGCGCCGAGCTTGGCGTCCACGTACGCGTCGGCGCGGTGGATCAGGGTCTGCGGGTCCGCGCTGTACTCGGGGGCGTCCTCGTCCGCGTAACCGTCCTGGTCGAGCCCGGGGCCCCGGCCCAGGAGCTTCTCCCGGCCCCGGTCGACCGAGCCGATCGTCTTGTTGAGGACGACCTCGAAGTTGGCCAGCTTGGAGTCGACGTAGTCGTCGGCCTCGGCGCGGACCTCCTCGGCCTCGCGGCGGGCCTCGGCGAGGATGCGATCGGCCTCCTCCTGCGAGAGCCGGGCGACCTGGGTGTCGGAGACGATCGACCCCCGCTCGGCGCGGGCCGCCTCGATGATCCGCTCGGCCTCCTGGCGGGCCTGCTCGACCATCTGCTCACGGTCGCCGATCAGCTCCCGGGCCTGCGCGAGGGAGCCCGGCAGGGCCTGACCGACCTCTTCGAGCAGGGCGAGCAGCTCGGCGCGGTTGACCACGCAGGACGCCGACATCGGCAGGGAACGGGCGCCCCGCACGGTCGCCACGATCTCGTCGAGCTTCTTCTGCACGTCCACCTGGTGCTCGCCACTCTCTACAGCTGGATGGAGACGGACGGGACGACTGTAAGGGCAGTCGGCGCCCGTCCGACACCAGGTGACGGAGGGTCAACGGCGGTGGCCGCGCGTCACTTTGCCCGCAGGCGCTCGGCGAGCCTCTCCAGGACCGTCGGCGGGACGAGGTGGGAGACGTCGCCGCCCCAGGCGGCGACCTCCTTCACCAGGGAGGAGGAGAGGAAGCTGTACGTCGGGTTGGTGGGGACGAAGAGGGTCTCCACGCCCGTGAGCCCGATGTTCATCTGCGCCATCTGCAACTCGTAGTCGAAGTCGCTGACCGCGCGGAGGCCCTTGACGATGGCGGGGATGTCACGCTGCTTGCAGAAGTCGACGAGCAGCCCGTGGAAGGACTCCACCTCGACGTTGCCGAAGCCGGAGGTCACCTCGCGGATCAGCTCGATCCGCTCCTCGACCGTGAACAGGCCCTTCTTCGACTGGTTGATCATCACCGCGACATGTACGACGTCGTACAGCTTGGAGGCGCGGGCGATGATGTCGAGATGTCCGTTGGTGATGGGGTCGAATGACCCAGGACAGACGGCGCGGCGCAACTTTGGTCCCTCGCTCTCCGGTCCGGTCATCGTGCGTCTTCGCACGTAGAGGCGGCGCGACCGTACCAAAACGTTCCCTCGCCGTAACGACGGGAGCGCAGTGGTTCGAAGCCCTCCGGCCAGCCGAACTCCCCGCCTCTGGTGCTGCGCTCCACGGTGACGAGGGCGTCGTCCGCGAGCCAGCCCCCCGAGCGGAGTGTGAGGAGTATCTCGCGCAGCTCCTCGTCGGTGACGGCGTACGGGGGATCGAGAAAGACCAGGTCGTAGGGGTCGGCAGGGGCCGGGCCCGTGACGATCTGCTCCGCTCTGCCGGTGCGCTGCTCGGCACCGGGCAGTCCGATCGCCTTCACGTTCTCCCGGATGGTCCGGGCCGCGCGCGGCTCCGCCTCGACGAGCAGGGCGTGGGCGGCGCCCCGGGAGAGCGCTTCGAGGCCGACGGCGCCCGAGCCCGCGTACAGGTCGGCGACCCTGGCTCCGTCGAGGGTGCCGAGGAACGCCTCCCAGGTGGAGAAGAGGCCTTCACGCGCCCGGTCGGAAGTGGGGCGGGTGCCGTTGCCGGGCGGTACGGCCAGGCGGCGCCCGCCGGCCGTACCGGCGATCACGCGGGTCATCGATGTCCTCGTTCTCCGTAAACCATTGCGTACGCGACAGCTTATGGCGGCCTTCCGCCCCGCGCCGTCAGCCCTTCTCCAGGTACTCCTCCCGGTCCTTGTCGAGGAGGGCGTCGAGCGCGGTCCGCGTCGCGGGATGGGCGGTGAGATCGGGGTCGGCGAGGACGAGGGCGGTGGCCTCCTCGCGGGCGGCGGCGATGACCTCCTCGTCGTCGATGACGGTGAGGACGCGCAGCGAGGACCGGGCGCCGGACTGGGCCTGGCCGAGGACGTCGCCCTCGCGCCGCTGCTCCAGGTCGATCCGGGAGAGCTCGAAGCCGTCGAGGGTGGCCGCGACCGCGTTGAGCCGCTGCCGGGCGGGGCTCGCCTCGGGCATCTCGCTGACGAGGAGGCAGAGCCCGGGGGCGGAACCCCGCCCGACCCGGCCGCGCAGCTGGTGGAGCTGGGAGACGCCGAACCGGTCCGCGTCCATGATCACCATGGCGGTGGCGTTGGGGACGTTGACGCCGACCTCGATGACGGTGGTGGCGACGAGGACGTCCAGCTCGCCCGCGGCGAAGCGGCGCATCACGTCGTCCTTGTCGTCGGGGTGCATCCTGCCGTGCAGCACGGCGATCCGGAGCCCGGCGAGCGGCCCGGCGCCCAGCTTCTCCGCCACGTCGAGGACGGCGAGCGGCGGGCGCTTCCCGTCGTCCCCGGCGGCCCCGGAGGCCCCTGCGGTCCCGGTCTTCTTCCGGTCCTCCTCGTCGCCGATGCGCGGGCAGACCACGTACGCCTGATGGCCCTTGGCGACCTCCTCGCGGACCCGTTCCCAGGCGCGGGTGAGGAAGTGCGGTTTGTCGGCGGCGGGGACGACATGGCTGGCGATCGGGGACCGCCCGGCGGGGAGCTGGTCGAGGACCGAGGTCTCCAGGTCGCCGAAGACGGTCATGGCGACCGTACGCGGAATGGGCGTGGCGGTCATCACCAGGAGGTGCGGGGGCTGCTTGCCCTTGCCCCGCAGGGCGTCGCGCTGTTCCACGCCGAAGCGGTGCTGTTCGTCGACGACGACCAGGCCCAGATCGTGGAAGGCGACCTTGTCCTCGATCAGGGCGTGGGTGCCGATGACCAGGCCCGCCTCGCCGGTGACCAGGTCGAGCAGGGCGTGCCGGCGGGCGGCGGCGCCCATGGAGCCGGTGAGGAGCACGACCTTGGTGGCCCGGTCGGCCCCGCCGAGCATCCCTCCCTCGGCCAGCTCCCCCATCATCTCGGTGATCGAGCGGTGGTGCTGCTGGGCGAGGACCTCGGTGGGGGCGAGCATCGCGGCCTGTCCCCCGGCGTCCACGACGGCAAGCATGGCGCGGAGCGCGACCATCGTCTTTCCCGAGCCGACCTCGCCCTGGAGGAGGCGGTGCATGGGGTGCTCGGTGGCGAGGTCGGCGAAGATCTCGGCGGAGACCTTCCGCTGCCCCTCGGTGAGGGTGAAGGGCAGCCGGGCGTCGAAGGCGTCCAGGATGCCGTCGGGGGCGGGCTTTCGGGCGACGGCGGGCAGCTGGGTGTCGGCGTGCCTGCGGCGGGCGAGGGCGACCTGGAGGACGAAGGCCTCGTCCCATTTGAGGCGGTCGCGGGCGGTCTCGATGTCCGCCTTGGTACGGGGGCGGTGGACGAGCCGGAGGGCGTCGGGCAGCTCGGCGAGGCCCCGGCCCTCGCGCAGGGCCTCGGGGAGCGGGTCGACGGCGTCGGCGGCGCTGGGCAGGACCGCGTCGACCGCCTTGGCGATCTTCCAGGACTCCAGTTTGGTGGTGGCCGGGTAGATCGGGATGAGGGCGCCCGCCCAGGCGTCCACGGTCTGCTCGCCGTCGCCGCGGAGGAGTTCGTACGCGGGGTGGGCGAGCTGGAGGCGCCGGTTGAAGAGCGACACCTTCCCGGCGAACATCGCGCGGGTGCCGGGCAGCAGGTCCTTGTGCGGCTTGTGCACTCCCTTGCCGAAGAAGACCAGTTGGAGGCGGCCGCTGCCGTCGGTGATGGTCACTTCGAGGCGCTGGCCGCGCCCCTTGGCCCCGTTGAAGGTGAGCACCCGGGCGTCGGCGACCTGGGCGACCACGGTGACGTGCTCGTCGAGCGGCAGGTCGGAGAGCGTGGTCAGCTCCCCCCGCTCGGCGTACCGGCGGGGGTAGTGGTGGAGCAGGTCGCCGACCGTGTGCAGGTCGAGGGCTTCGGCCATGACCTTGGCGGTGGCGGGGCCGAGGGACTTCTTGAGTGGTTCGTCGAGCGCGGGCACGCGTTCCATTGCACACCACGACACCGACAGACGGGGCGGGGACCGGCGTGTCACTCCACTCCGATGAGCAGCGGCGGGGCTCCGGTGCCCGCGTGGTACGTGGTGGTGTCGACGGCCAGATAGCCGCGCCGGACGTGGTGTTCGAGGTCGGGGGCGAGGCCGGGCGGGGTGTCGTCGGCGACGACGAGGGTGACGAGTTCGCCGCCCGCCGAGAGCATCCGGTCCAGGACGGTGCGGGCGGTCTCGGTGAGGTCCTTGCCGATGACGGCGACGTCGCCCTCGATGAGACCGAGGACGTCGCCCGCCTGGCAGACGCCGGCCGAGGTGAAGGACTGGTGCTCGGCGACGGCGAGTTCGGCGTAGCGGGTGGCTCCGGCGGCGGCCGTCATGGCGACGACGTCCTCGTCGAAGCGCCGGTCCGGTTCGTGGACGGCGAGGGCGGCGATGCCCTGGACGGCGGCCCTGGTGGGGATGAGGGCGACCCGGATGCCCTCGGCCCTGGCGCGTTCGGCGACGGCGGCGGCGGTCTGGCGCAGTTCGGTGTCGTTGGGCAGCAGGACGACCTCGCGGGCGTGGGCGCGGCGGATGGCGTCGAGGAGTTCGTCGCCCGCCGGGGGCTCGCCGGGCCTGCTCCGCACGGTGGTGGCGCCCGCTTCGGCGCAGAGTCCGGCGAGGCCTTCGCCGGGGACGACGGCGACGACGGCCCGCTGGGCGCGTTCGCCCTGGTCGGCGGCGGCTGCGTCGGCGGCGAAGTGGCTGATGCGGATGCGGTGGGGGCGGCCGGCCTCGATGCCCGCCTCGACGGCGGCGCCGGGGTCGTCGACGTGCACGTGCACGTTCCACAGGCCGTCGCCGCCGACGACGACGAGGGAGTCCCCCAGCGCGTCGAGCCGGGCGCGCAGCAGCCCGACGGCGTCGTCGTCGGCCTCCAGGAGGTAGATGACCTCGTAGGCGGGACCGTCTTCGGCGGGGCAGGGGTCGCCGGGGGCGGAGGGGGCGCGAGCGGGTACGGAGCCGCGAGCCGGTACGGGGGCGGGGTGGGCCTCGTCCGCGGATACGGCTCCGATGGCGGGCGCGGTCCCGGTCCCAGGTCCAGTTCCGGTTCCGGTTCCCCCCGTGCCTCCCGTCACCGTCTCCACCAGGGCTCCGAGGACCGTGACGAGCCCCCGGCCGCCCGCGTCGACGACGCCCGCGCGGGCCAGGGCGGTCAGCTGGGCCGGGGTGGCGGCGAGGGCGGTGCGGGCGCCCCGGTGGGCCGCGGTGGCCACCTCGGCGAGCGTTCCGCCGTCCGCGCAGGCGGCCGCCGCGGCGGCGGCCACGGTGAGGATGGTGCCTTCCACGGGGCGGGCGACGGCGCCCCTGGCCGCGTCGGAGGCCTCGGCGAGGGCGCGGGCGAGGTGGTCTCCGTCACCTCCCCTGGCGAGGACCCCCGCCATGCCGCGCAGGAGCTGGGACAGGATGGTGCCGGAGTTGCCCCGGGCGCCGAGGAGGGCGCCGTGCGCCATGGCCCGTACGGTCTCGGCGGTGTCGGGCGCGGAGGCCGCGAAGACGGCCTCCACGGCCTCGTGGGCGGCTTCCGCCGTGAGGTACAGATTGGTGCCGGTGTCCCCGTCGGGGACGGGGTAGACGTTGATCGCGTCGATCTCCTCGCGCTCCCCGCCGAGGGCGTCGAGCATCCGCGCGCACCAGGTCCTGACCGCGTCGGCGTCCAGCTCGGCGAGCTTCTCGGGGGGCGGAAGGGCTCGCGACAACGGGGGTCCTCCTTCGGCGGTAGCTCACCGCAGGGTAGACCCGGAGGGACCCTCCGGGAGGCGGGCCCCGGGGCGGGGTCCGCTCGGACCGTGGTAGTTTCGTTCTACCGAAGCAGGCGTTGTATGCTGCTTCGGTTGCCCGGTTCAAACCGGGCCGTTCCCCGGCAAGCCACTTCAGACTCCTGATTCCGGTGCGCCGGATTTCACTGTAATTCTGAAGTCTTTGGAGTGACCCGTGGCTGCCAACTGCGACGTCTGCGGCAAGGGGCCGGGCTTCGGCAACAACATTTCGCACTCGCACCGCCGTACGTCCCGTCGCTGGAACCCGAACATCCAGCGCGTGCGTGCCGTGGTCGGTCGGACGCCGAAGCGGCTCAACGTCTGCACCTCGTGCATCAAGGCCGGCAAGGTCTCGCGCTAATCGCGACGTTCTGTCGTAGCGCAGCCCCTGCGGTTGCCTTGAAAGGCCGGTTCACCTCGGTGAACCGGCCTTTTGCCATGCCCGGAAACGGACGCTGCCGGTAGGAGACCCCTGCGGTCTTGGGGTCTGCGGGCTGCGCCCAGGGGTCCCCCGGCGCCTCCCCCCTCAGTCCCTGAACCGCCAGCCGTGGTCGACCGGGCCGATTCCGGTGCCCAGCGCGAATCCGGCGCCTATTGCTCCGGTCACATACTCCTTGGCCTGCCGGACGGCCTCCGGCACGGCGAGGCCCTTGGCGAGCCCGGAGGCGATCGCCGAGGCGAGCGTGCAGCCGGTGCCGTGGGTGTGCCGGTTGTCGTGGCGCGGGGCGCGCAGCCAGTGTTCCCGCTCGCCGTCGGTGAGCAGGTCGACCGCCTCCGTGCCGGTGGGCAGGTGTCCGCCCTTGATCAGGACCCACTCGGGCCCGTACGAGAGGACGGCTTCGGCGGCGGTCCTCAGATCGCTCTCGTGCACGACGTGGACCCCCGTGAGCTGTGTCACTTCGTCCAGGTTGGGCGTGGCGACGGTCGCCCGGGGCAGCAGTTCGCGGCGTACGGCGTCGAGGGCGGAGGCCGCGAGCAGCGGATCGCCGTGCTTGGAGACGCCGACGGGGTCGACGACGACGGGCGCGGTGGTCTCCGAGAGGAGTGCGGCGACGGTCTCGACGAGCCCGGCGGAGGCCAGCATGCCGGTCTTGACGGCGTGGACGCCGATGTCGTCGACGACGGACCGGTACTGGGCGCGTACGGCCTCCACCGGGAGTTCCCAGACGCCCTGGACGCCCCGCGAGTTCTGGGCGGTGACGGCGGTGAGGACGCTCATGCCGTGGACGCCGAGCGCCAGCATGGTCTTCAGATCGGCCTGGACGCCCGCGCCGCCGCCGGAGTCGGAACCGGCGACGGTCAGCGCCAGCGGCGGCGCGGCGCTCACTCGGTCTCCCCGAAGTGGTCCCAGCCGCCGGCCGCGTGCCAGGGCGCGCCGTCCACGGTGACCTGCGGAAGCGCGGAGGGGTGGAGGACCTCGCCGATGACCTTCCAGCGGGCGGGGAGCTTCACGTCGGGCGGGAAGGTGGCCACGATGGCGTGGTCCTCTCCCCCGGTGAGCACCCACTGCATGGGGTCGACGCCGACGGCCTGGCCGATGTCGTTCATCTGGGTGGGGATGTCGATGAGGCCGGAGCGCAGGTCGATGCGGACCTTGCTGGCCTCGGCGATGTGGCCGAGGTCGGCGATGAGGCCGTCGCTGACGTCGCACATGGCGGTGGCGCCGAGTCCGGCGGCGGCGGGGCCCGCGTGGTACGGCGGCTCGGGTCTGCGGTGGGCCTCGACGAAGGCACGGGGGGAGCGGAAGCCCCGGGAGAGGACGGCGAATCCGGCGGCGGACCAGCCGAGCCAGCCGGTGTAGGCGACGACGTCGCCGGGCGCGGCACCGCCCCGGGTGACCGGGTCGTGGTTGCGGAGGTCGCCGAGGGCGGTGATGGAGACCATGATCGTGTCGCCGCGTACGACGTCTCCGCCGACCACGGCGGCGCCCGCGACCTGACATTCGTCGCGCAGGCCGTCCATCAGCTCGGTGGCCCAGGTGACGGGGAGTTCGGCGGGGACGACGAGGCCGAGGAGGAGGGCGGTGGGGACCGCGCCCATGGCGGCGATGTCGGCGAGGTTCTGCGCGGCGGCCTTGCGGCCGACGTCGTACGCCGTCGACCAGTCGCGGCGGAAGTGGCGTCCTTCGAGGAGGATGTCCGTGCTGGCCACGACCCGCCGGTCGGGTGCGGAGACCACGGCGGCGTCGTCGCCGGGTCCGATCCGTACCGCCGGGGTGGACGTGAGCCGGGACGTGAGCTCCTTGATGAGCCCGAACTCGCCCAGCTCTCCGACTGTGCCCTTCACCGCGCCTCACCTCGTGTCTTCGTGCCGTTCCGCGGTCGGCCGCGCGTCCGTGCGCGTCGCGGGTCGCGGACCGTCACCGTGCTGGGTACCGTCAAGTAGACCGTCAATTTCCGTCCTGCGTGCGCCACCGGGCGGGCGCCTCGGGTCGCGCGGGTCTCCCCGCGGCCCGCGGCGACGCGGTACCGTGGCGTCCCTTTCTCCCACAAGATCCTCGTGGTCGCCCTGGAGGTTCCGTGGTTCAGGCGTACATCCTCATCCAGACCGAGGTGGGCAAGGCGTCGTCCGTCGCCGAGACCATCTCCAAGATGCCGGGGGTGATCCAGGCGGAAGACGTGACCGGGCCGTACGACGTGATCGTGCGCGCGCAGGCGGACACGGTCGACGAGCTGGGCCGCATGGTGGTCGCGAAGGTCCAGCAAGTGGACGGCATCACGCGCACCCTCACCTGCCCGGTCGTTCATCTGTAGCCCCCGTCTACGCTTGGCCGGTGAAGTCTTCCCACCGGCCCTTCGGCCTGTCCGCCGCCGTCACGGCAGCCGTTCTGCTGCTGGCCGCCACCGGCTGTTCCTCTTCGGACGCCACGGCGTCCGTCGCGGTGCCCAGTCCCCCGGCGTCGGAGGCCGCCTTCTGCCAGGCTCTGGCGAAGGAGCTTCCGGGCACCGTGGCGGGGCTCGGGCGGAGTGACCCGGAGCCCGGCTCCGAGCTGACCGCCGGCTGGGGTGACGGTGCGATCGTACTGCGCTGCGGGGTCCCCCGGCCCGAAAAGATGAGCGATCCGAAAGCGCAGGCCGTGGAGGCCGACGGGGTGAACTGGCTGCTGGAGCGCACCGAGGGCGGCGGTCCCCGTTTCACCTCGACGTACCGCGAGGCGTACGTCGAGGTGACGATGGACGAGCGGTTCACGCACGACGCGACACCGCTCGCCGATCTCGCCCCTGCCGTACGGAAGACCGTGCCGTCGAGCCTGTGAGGGCCGCGGCGGCACGGTCTACCGGTGGTGGGCAGGCACGGGCCCGCGGAAGCGGGAGCGGCGCGGACCCGTGAAGGGGGTCAGCACGGGCCCGTGAAGGGCGTCAGCGCAGGCCCGTGGAGCGGGTCAGGGCCGCCTGGATGAGGCGGTCCACCAGCTCCGGGTAGCTCACGCCGCTCTCCTGCCACATGCGCGGGTACATGGAGATGGGCGTGAAGCCCGGCATGGTGTTGATCTCGTTGATGACGAAGTCGCCGTCCTCGGTGAGGAAGAAGTCCGCGCGGACCAGGCCCTCGCAGGACACGGCCTCGTAGGCGGCGACGGCGAGGCGCTGGATCTCGGCGGTGGCCTCGTCCCCGATGGGGGCGGGCACGATGCCGGAGGCCGAGTCGATGTACTTGGCCTCGAAGTCGTAGAAGTCGTGGTCCGTGACCGGGGGGATCTCGGCGGGCACGCTGGCGCGCGGGCCGTCCTCGAACTCCAGGACGCCGCACTCGATCTCGCGGCCCCGCAGCAGCGACTCGACGAGGATCTTCGGGTCGTGGCGGCGGGCCTCCTCGACGGCCTCGTCCAGACCGGAGAGGTCGTCGACCTTGGTGATGCCCATGGAGGAACCGCCGCGGGCGGGCTTCACGAAGAGCGGCCAGCCGTGTTCGGCGGCGAACTCGACGATCTTCTTGCGGGCGGCGGCCGGGTTCTGCTCCCACTCGCGCGGCCGGATGACCTCGTACGGGCCGACGGGCAGACCGAAGGAGACGAAGACCCGCTTCATGTACTCCTTGTCCTGGCCGACGGCGGAGGCGAGGACGCCCGCGCCGACGTAGGGGACGCCGGAGAGTTCGAGCAGGCCCTGGAGGGTGCCGTCCTCGCCGTAGGGGCCGTGCAGCATCGGGAAGACCACGTCGACCTCGCCGAGGGCCTTGGGCACGGAGCCGGGCTCGGAGAGGACGACCTCGCGGTTGGCCGGGTCGACGGAGAGGACGACACCGCCCTCGGTGTTCTCGGCGAGCTGCTCGACGTCGGGCAGGGCGCGGCCCGCGATGGCCATGCGCTCGGGGGCGTCGGCGGTGAGCGCCCAGCGCCCGTCCGTCGTGATGCCGATGGGCAGCACGTCGTACTTGTCCCGGTCGATGGCGCTCAGGACGGCGCCCGCCGTGACGACGGAGATGGCGTGCTCGGAGCTGCGTCCGCCGAAGACGACGGCCACGCGCGGCTTGCGGGGGCTCTGGGTGTTCTCGCTCATATCGCGTTGAGCGTACCTTGCGGCTTCCGAACTCCTGAGCGCCCCGCTGCCGCTCCGCGCGTACGGCGCAGCGAAGCCTTGCCCGCGCGGCCCGTTCAGCGGCGCTCGGGCTTGGCGCTGCGCGACATCAGTTCCTTCAGGGCCACGACCGGCGGCTTTCCGTCGTGGACGATGGAGACGACGGTCTCGGTGATGGGCATGTCGACGCCGTGGCGGCGGCCCAGATCGAGCACCGACTCACAGGACTTGACGCCCTCGGCGGTCTGCTTGGTGGCCGCGATGGTCTCCTGGAGGGTCATGCCCCGGCCGAGGTTGGTGCCGAAGGTGTTGTTCCGGGAGAGCGGCGAGGAGCAGGTGGCGACGAGGTCGCCGAGGCCCGCGAGACCGGAGAAGGTCAGCGGGTCGGCGCCCATGGCGAGGCCGAGGCGGGTGGTCTCGGCGAGGCCCCGGGTGATGAGCGTGGCCTTGGAGTTGTCGCCGAGCCCCATGCCGTTGGCGATGCCGACGGCGAGACCGATGACGTTCTTCACCGCGCCGCCCAGCTCGCAGCCGACGACGTCGGTGTTGGTGTACGGGCGGAAGTACGGGGTCATGCAGGCGCTCTGGAGGCGGCGGGCTACCGACTCGTCGACGCAGGCGGCGACGGCGGCGGCGGGCTGCCGGCCGGCGATCTCCATGGCCAGGTTGGGGCCGGTGAGGACGGCGACCCGCTCGGCGGGCACCTCGGCGACCTCGGTGACGACCTCGCTCATCCGCTTGGCCGT
Organism: Streptomyces sp. CBMA291; assembly: GCF_014596525.1. Classification (GTDB taxonomy): domain Bacteria; phylum Actinomycetota; class Actinomycetes; order Streptomycetales; family Streptomycetaceae; genus Streptomyces. The sequence goes on along the minus strand of NZ_MSJP01000098.1, from coordinate 13,595 downwards.
GCCGAGTTCGACGCCCTTCATCAGAGAGACGAGGACGGTGTCGGGGGCGAGCAGCGGACGCCAGGCGGCGAGGTTGCCGCGCAGGGTCTGGGAGGGGACGACGAGGACGGTGAATTCGGCGTCCGCGGCGGCCTCGGCGGCATCGGTGGTGGCCGTGATGCCCCGGGGAAGCCCGATGCCCGGCAGGTAGTCGCTGTTGGTCCGGGTGGCGTTGATCTCCTCGGCCACCGCGGCGCGGCGGCCCCAGAGGCTCACCTCGCATCCCGCGTCGGCGAGCACCATGGCGAAGGCGGTGCCCCAGGACCCGCTGCCGAAGACGGCTGCCTTGGTCACTTCGTCCCCTCCCCCGCGGCCTTGCGCCGCTGCTCCTGACGGGCCCTGCGGTGGTCGTACGGCTCGGCGGGCGCCTGCTCGCCCCGGACCTCCTCCAGGAGGGCGGTGATGGCGGCCATGATGACCTCGGTGGCCTCGCGGAGCACCTCGGGGGTGGGTTCGAGACCGTGGAAACGGGAGAGGTCGACGGGCGGCCCCGCCTGCACGACGAGCGTCTTGCGGGGGAAGAGCCGGAGCTTCTTCTCCTTGGCGTACGGCGGCATCGCCAGGTTCGCGCCCCACTGGGCCACCGGGATGACGGGAGCCTGGGTGAGCAGCGCGACCCGGGCGGCGCCGGTCTTGCCCGCCATGGGCCACATGTCGGGGTCCCGGGTCAGGGTGCCCTCGGGGTAGAAGGCGACGCACTCGCCGCGCTCGATGGCGTCGACGGCGGCGCGGAAGGCGTCGAGGGCGTTGGTCGTCTCGCGGTAGACCGGGATCTGGCCGGTGCCGCGCAGCATGGTGCCGACGAAGGAGCCCTTGAACAGGCCCGCCTTGGCGAGGAAGCGCGGGACCCGGCCGGTGTTGTACTGGTAGTGCGCGTAGGACAGCGGGTCCAGGTACGAGTTGTGGTTGACGGCGGTGATGAAGCCTCCGTCGGCCGGAATGTGCTCCGTTCCACGCCAGTCCCGCTTGAACAGAACCACCAGGGGGGGTTTGGCGATGACCGCCGCGAGGCGGTACCAGAAGCCGATTCTGCGGCGGGGCACGCGGACACCTTTTCTCTGGACGGGCTGGCAGGGGGTCAAGTGTCGCCTCCCGCTCCTGCTGTGTCGAGTGACACGGTACGCCCCGGGCCCTGGGGCGGGCGGGGTGGGCGGGACAGAATGAACCCGATGAACGCGACGCACCCGACGCACCCGGACACGGCCGACGGCTGGTCCCTCGTCGTGCCCCTGAAGCCGCTCGCGCTGGCCAAGAGTCGCCTCGCCGCGACCGCCGGGGCCCGGCTGCGCCCCCGGCTCGCCCTCGCGTTCGCCGAGGACACGGTGGGGGCGGTGCTGAGCTGTTCCCGGGTGCGGGATGTGGCGGTCGTCACGGACGATCCGTGCGCCGCCGCCGCGCTCGGGGCGCTGGGCGCGCGGATCGTGCCCGATTCCCCGGCGGCGGGGCTCAACGCGGCGCTCGCGCACGGGGTGCGGACGGTGCGCTCCCGGCGTCCCCGCGCCCGGGTGGCGGCGCTCAACGCGGATCTGCCCGCCCTGCGTCCGGCGGAGCTTGCCCGGGTCCTCGACGCGGCCCGGGATTATCCGCGGGCTTTTCTCGCGGATGCCGCGGAAATCGGCACGACATTCCTCGCGGCCGGTCCCGGAGTGGAATTGGAGCCTGCTTTCGGGGGTGCTTCGAGGCTTCGGCATTTGTCCTCGGGAGCGGTGGAAATCACACTCGCCGGGGTGGATTCCGTACGTCGTGACGTGGATACCGGCGAGGATCTCGCGGCGGCGGAGGCACTGGGACTCGGCCCCCGGACGGCGGCCCGGTGGCTGCCCGCGGCCGGATAGGCTGCCGCCCATGCAGGCGACCGCGTTCACATACGACCCCGAGACCCGCAGCGGCAGCGTGCTGCTCGACGACGGCACCCCCGTGGAATTCGGGGCGGAGGCGTTCGAGGCGGGCGGGCTGCGGCTGCTGCGACCGGGCCAGCGGGTCCGGATCGAGACCACGCCCGGCGCGCCGGGCGGCGGGCCCCTGATCACCCTGGTGACCCTTCAGACCTTCTGAGCCGTACGGCGGGGCCGGGGGCCCGAGCCGTACGGCGGGGCCGGAAGCCCCGCCGTCACGGCATCCGGCGCTCCCTCGCCGTGTCCGGCACTTCCTCACGGCGTCCGGCCCCACGCCGCGGCGTGGGGCCTGGGCTCGTGGGCGCCGGCAAGGGACGCGCCGCGGGCCGGGCTCCCCGGAAGGGAGCCCGGCCCGGCGGGTGTCCACCCTGAGTGTTACTTCTTGGCGGCGGCCTTCTTGGCGGTCGTCTTGCGAGCCGTCGTCTTCTTGGCGGGTGCCTTCGTCGCCGTGGCCTTCTTGGCGGCGGGCGCGGTCTTCTTCGCCGTGACCTTGGTGGTCTTCTTGGCGGCGACCGTGGTGGTCTTCTTCGCGGGCGTCGCCTTCTTGGCGGCGGCCGTCGTGACCTTCTTCGCGGCCGTCGTGGCCTTCTTCACGGCGGCCTTCTTGGCGGTGGCCGTCGTGGTCTTCTTCGCGGGCGTCGCCTTCTTGGCGGCGGCCGTCGTGACCTTCTTCGCGGGCGTCGCCTTCTTGGCAGCGGCCTTCTTGGCGGTGGTGGCCTTCTTGGCCGCGGCCTTCTTCACGGTGGCGGAGGCGCCACCGGTCAGGCTGCCCTTGGGGGCCTTCTTGACGGAGACCTCGCCGCCCTTGGGCAGCTTCTTCGAGCCGCTGACCAGGTCCTTGAAGCCCTGTCCCGCACGGAAGCGCGGGACGGAGGTCTTCTTGACCCGGACCCGCTCGCCCGTCTGCGGGTTGCGGGCGTAACGGGCCGGACGGTCGACCTTCTCGAACGAGCCGAAACCCGTGACCGAGACCCGGTCGCCCGCGACCACGGCACGGACGATGGCGTCCAGCACGTGGTCGACGGCGTCGGCGGCCTGCTGGCGACCGCCCATCTTGTCGGCAATCGCTTCTACGAGCTGCGCCTTGTTCACGTCTTCCCCTTCGGAGACATTGCCAGAACGAAAGTGTTCAAGCTTTTTCGCACGTTAGGCATGTATATACCGCAAATCAAACACGAAACGGTCTAATCACCCTAGTGCCGCAACGCGGAAGATCCGCTGCGGAGTTCTCGGTGTCAGTCGTCCGATGGGAATCGGCCCTCGTCGAGGTCCTTCATCAACCGGTCCAGACGCGTTGCCGCGTCCTTGAGATCGTGCTTCGCCGCGGCCGTCACGACCAGCAGCTTCCGGGACAGCGCCATCCTTACGCCCTCCGGGACTTGCAGTGAGCGCACCCTTGTGTGCGCTTCCTTCAATCGGGCGGCGACTGCCTTGTAGAGCTCGAGTTGGCTGTCGCGTTCCATGCACCGATTGTGCCATCTAGGGCGAGTTGTCGCCCGACAGGGTCTCAACAAGCGACTGCGCCCCCCACCGGGCGGTGGGGGGCGCAGTCTCAGGAACGTGCTGCTCAGGCCGTCATTGTACGGGGCTTGAAGGCCGGCCTCGCCTTTTCGTAGGCCGCGATGTCCGCTTCGTTCTGAAGGGTGAGGCTGATGTCGTCGAGGCCGTTCAGGAGCCGCCAGCGGGCGTTCTCGTCGAGTTCGAAGTCGGCGTCGATCCCGTTCGCCAGGACCTTGCGGCGCTCCAGGTCGACGGTGACCTCGGCGGTCGGGTCGGCCTCGGTCAGCTCCCAGAGGGCGTCCACGGTCTCCTGCGGCAGGACCACGGTGAGCAGTCCGTTCTTCAGCGAGTTGCCGCGGAAGATGTCGGCGAAGCGGGCGGAGATCACGGCCTGGAAGCCGTAGTTCTGGAGCGCCCAGACCGCGTGCTCACGGGAGGAGCCGGTGCCGAAGTCGGGTCCGGCGACCAGGACCGAGGCACCCTGCCGCTCGGGGCGGTTGAGGATGAACTCGGAGTCCTTGCGCCAGGCCTCGAAGAGACCGTCCTCGAAGCCGTCGCGGGTGACCTTCTTCAGCCAGTGCGCGGGGATGATCTGGTCGGTGTCGACGTTGCTGCGGCGCAGCGGGACGGCCCGGCCGGTGTGCGTGGTGAAAGCTTCCATGGTTCCTCAGACCCCCGCGGTGGTGGCGACGTCGGACAGATCGGCCGGGGAGGCCAGCCGGCCCAGGACCGCGGTGGCGGCGGCGACCTGGGGCGAGACGAGGTGCGTACGCCCGCCCTTGCCCTGCCGTCCCTCGAAGTTGCGGTTGGACGTGGACGCGGAGCGCTCGCCCGGCGCCAGTTGGTCGGGGTTCATGCCCAGGCACATGGAGCAGCCCGCGTGCCGCCACTCGGCCCCGGCCTCCTTGAAGACCTTGTCCAGGCCCTCCTCGACGGCCTGGAGGGCGACCCGGACCGAGCCGGGGACGACCAGCATGCGGACGCCGTCGGCGACCTTGCGGCCGGCCAGCAGACCGGCGGCGTTGCGCAGGTCCTCGATGCGCCCGTTGGTGCAGGAGCCTACGAAGACGGTGTCGACCTTGATGTCCCGCAGCGGCTGCCCTGCGGTCAACCCCATGTATTCCAGGGCCTTTTCCGCGGCGAGGCGCTCCGAAGCGTCTTCGTACGAAGCCGGGTCGGGGACGTTCGCCGAAAGCGGCGCACCCTGGCCGGGGTTGGTGCCCCAGGTGACGAACGGGGCCAGCGAGGCGGCGTCGATGACGACCTCGGCGTCGAAGGCGGCGTCCTCGTCGGAGCGCAGGGTCTTCCAGTACGCGACGGCGGCGTCCCAGTCCTCGCCCTCGGGCGCGTGGGCGCGGCCCTTCAGGTAGGCGAAGGTGGTCTCGTCGGGGGCGATCATGCCCGCGCGGGCGCCGGCCTCGATCGACATGTTGCAGATGGTCATCCGGGCTTCCATCGAGAGCTTCTCGATGGCGGAGCCGCGGTACTCCAGGATGTAGCCCTGGCCGCCGCCGGTGCCGATCTTCGCGATGATCGCGAGGATCAGGTCCTTGGCGGTGACGTCCTCGGGCAGCTCGCCGTCGATCGTGATGGCCATGGTCCGGGGACGGGCCAGCGGGAGGGTCTGGGTGGCGAGGACGTGCTCGACCTGGCTGGTGCCGATGCCGAACGCCAGCGCGCCGAAGGCTCCGTGCGTGGAGGTGTGCGAATCGCCACAGACGACGGTGGTGCCGGGCTGGGTGAGTCCCAGCTGCGGTCCCACCACGTGGACGACACCCTGCTCGACGTCGCCCAGCGGGTGCAGGCGGACGCCGAACTCGGCGCAGTTGCGCCGCAGGGTCTCCAGCTGCGCGCGGGAGACGGGGTCCGCGATCGGCTTGTCGATGTCGAGCGTGGGGGTGTTGTGGTCCTCGGTGGCGATGGTGAGGTCGAGGCGCCGCACCCGCCGGTCGTTCTGGCGCAGGCCGTCGAAGGCCTGGGGGCTGGTCACCTCGTGCAGCAGGTGCAGATCGATGAAGAGGAGGTCGGGCTCGCCCTCGGCGCGCCGGACGACATGGTCGTCCCAGACCTTCTCCGCGAGTGTCCTACCCATCGCTTTCCCTCCGGCCGACGTCTGCGTCGGCACAACTAGAGACCCGTTCCGCGGACCGCTCGGCGGCCGCCGGACCAGAGTGACAAGTTCCTGGGAAAATTGAACTTGCGTTTCACAGAGTGAGACGCGAGTATCGTTGCATGGACAACTCTAGCGGCGTAGGCGTTCTCGACAAGGCAGCCCTTGTCCTGAGCGCCCTGGAGTCCGGTCCGGCCACCCTCGCAGGTCTGGTCGCGGCGACGGGACTCGCACGACCCACGGCACATCGTCTCGCCGTGGCACTGGAACACCACCGCATGGTGGCGCGTGACATGCAGGGCCGGTTCATTCTCGGACCGCGTCTCGCGGAGCTGGCGGCGGCGGCCGGCGAGGATCGTCTCCTCGCGACGGCGGGCCCGGTGCTCACGCATCTGCGGGACGTCACCGGCGAGAGCGCCCAGCTCTACCGGCGCCAGGGCGACATGCGGATCTGTGTGGCGGCGGCCGAGCGGCTCTCGGGTCTGCGGGACACGGTCCCGGTCGGCTCGACACTGACGATGAAGGCCGGTTCGTCGGCGCAGATCCTGATGGCCTGGGAGGAGCCCGAGCGGCTGCACCGGGGCCTCCAGGGCGCCCGCTTCACGGCGACGGCCCTTTCGGGTGTGCGACGCCGCGGCTGGGCCCAGTCGATCGGCGAGCGGGAGCCGGGTGTCGCGTCCGTCTCCGCGCCCGTGCGCGGCCCGTCGAACCGTGTGGTGGCCGCCGTGTCGGTCTCCGGCCCGATCGAGCGTCTGACCCGCCACCCCGGCCGTATGCACGCGCAGGCGGTCATCGACGCCGCCGCCCGTCTCTCCGAAGCGCTCCGCCGCACCGGCTGATCCTCCCGTCCCCTCGTACGATCCCGGCCCACCGCTCCAACGCCGCAGCGGTGGGCCGGAGTTGTACCCCGGCCCCGGACGGTCCCGACAGTCCCTACGGTCCGGCCAGTCCGGACGGTTCCGCCGGTCCGGACAGCTCCGACAGCGCCGACGGCTCCGGACAGCGAAGAAGCCCTCCCCCGAAGGGAAGGGCTTCCTCATCTTGTACCCCCGACCGGATTCGAACCGGCGCTACCGCCTTGAGAGGGCGGCGTGCTAGGCCGCTACACAACGGGGGCAAGATCTTGCTCCATGCGATGAACCGCCTGGATTTACTGCGCTGGCCTACCTGGACTCGAACCAAGACTAACTGAACCAGAATCAGTCGTGCTGCCAATTACACCATAGGCCACTGGAACCAAAGGACCAGTTGGTACCCCCGACCGGATTCGAACCGGCGCTACCGCCTTGAGAGGGCGGCGTGCTAGGCCGCTACACAACGGGGGCCCTAGCGATCCCACCCGGCCAGAGCCGGGTGATGTCACCGTGGATTCACCGGGAGCTACCCAAGTGTTCCACAGGATGGATCAGTACCCCCGACCGGATTCGAACCGGCGCTACCGCCTTGAGAGGGCGGCGTGCTAGGCCGCTACACAACGGGGGCTTTGTGGATGCCAATCCACGGTTGCAGATGAGCTCTGCGAGCTGGCCTACCTGGACTCGAACCAAGACTAACTGAACCAGAATCAGTCGTGCTGCCAATTACACCATAGGCCACCGGGACAACCTCCCCGCGAGGGGGATCTTGTTCCGCTTGCGCTTTCCGGGTTCTTGCCTTTCGGCTTGTTCCCCTCGGCGCAGGAAGAACATTACCCGAAGGTGGACCCCGCTCCAAAACGGGTACCCCCGCCGAGCAGGGAAGGGAGCTGGCGGAGGCTCGTGATCCGGTCCAGACCGGGGCGTCCGCCGGTGTCCGCGCGGTCCAGCCAGATGCCCCGAAGCCCCGCCTCCGCCGCGCCCCTCGCGTCGATGTCGGGCTGGTCCCCCACGTACGCCACTTCACTCGGGCGCAGGTCAAGGGCCGTACAGGCGGCGTGGAAGGCCTCGGGGGCCGGTTTGGCCACGCCCAGCTCGGCGGCGCACAGAACGGTCTCGAAGCGGTCCCGTATGCCCAGGACCCGGAGTTTGCGGTCCTGGTTGCGGATGCTGGAGTTCGACAGGATCGCGTGACGATAGTCATCGGCCAGGACGTCGAGGACGGGCAGGGTGTCGGGGAAGAGCGTCCAGGCGGTCTCGTAGTGGACGAGGTACCGGCCGAACCAGGCGTCGGCCTCGGCGGCGGTGAGCCCCGGCGCCCCGAGGAAGTCCCGGACGCGGTCCCTGCGCTGTTCCTCGAAGGCGATCCCGCCCGCCTCGAAGCGGCGCCAGTGGAGCGTGGTCAGCTCCCGCCAACGACGGAGGGCCTGGTCGACGGAGTCGAATCCGTCCACCAGGCCCTCGGCCGTCAGGTGTGCGCCCATGCCGAGGTGATCGGCACGGGCGTAGTCGAAGAGCGTGTCGTCGACGTCCCACAGCACCGCGCGTATGGCCATGGCAGGACCGTACCGCGCGGAGCGGGTCAGGCGGTGAGCTTCGCCAGGGCCGCGTCGACGCGGGCCAGGGTCTTCTCCTTGCCCAGGACCTCCAGCGACTCGAAGAGCGGCAGGCCGACCGTGCGGCCGGTGACGGCGACCCGGACCGGGGCCTGGGCCTTGCCGAGCTTGAGGCCGTGGACCTCGCCGGCGGCCAGGACCGCGTTCTTCAGGGACTCGGGGTCGCTCCAGTCGGCGTCCACGAGCTTCTCGCGGGCCGTGGTGAGCAGGGCCGCGGGCTCGCCCTTCATCGCCTTGTCCCACGAGGCCTGGTCGAAGACCGGCTCGGGCAGGAAGAGGAAGTCCACGTTGGCCGTGATGTCCGAGAGGACGGTCAGCCGGGTCTGGGCGTGCGGCGCGATGGCCTCCCAGGCGGCGGTGTCGAAGTCCTCGGGCGCCCAGGGGGCGCGGGGGGCCTGGAGCCAGGGCGCGCAGGCCTGGGCGAAGGCCGTCGGGTCCAGCATCCGGATGTGGTCGGCGTTGATCGACTCGGCCTTCTTGAGGTCGAAGCGCGCCGGGTTGGCGTTGACGTCGGCGATGTCGAACTTCGACACCATCTCGGGGATGGTGAAGAGGTCGCGGTCGGCCGAGAAGGACCAGCCGAGGAGCGAGAGGTAGTTCAGCAGGCCCTCGGGGAGGAAGCCGCGCTCCCGGTAGAGGTTGAGGGAGGCCTGCGGGTCGCGCTTGGAGAGCTTCTTGTTGCCCTCGCCCATGACGTAGGGCAGGTGGCCGAAGGAGGGGATCTCCTTGGCGATGCCCAGCTCCATCAGCGCCTTGTAGAGCGCGACCTGGCGGGGGGTGGAGGAGAGCAGGTCCTCGCCGCGCAGGACGTGGGTGATGTCCATCAGGGCGTCGTCGACCGGGTTGACCAGGGTGTAGAGCGGGGCGCCGTTGGCCCGGAGGATGCCGTAGTCCGGCACGTTCTCCGGGGTGAAGGTCAGCTCGCCGCGGACCAGGTCGGTGAAGGTGATCGGCTCGTCGGGCATCCGGAAGCGGACGATCGCCGCGCGGCCCTCGGCCTCGTAGGCGGCCTTCTGCTCGGCGGTGAGGTCGCGGCAGTGGCCGTCGTAGCCGGAGGGGCGGCCGGCGGCGCGGGCGGCGTCGCGGCGCTCGTCGAGCTCCTCGGTGGTGCAGTAGCAGGGGTACGCGTACCCGCCGGCGAGCAGCTTGTCGGCGACGTCCTTGTAGATGTCCATCCGCTGCGACTGGCGGTAGGGCTCGTGCGGGCCGCCGACCTCCGGGCCCTCGTCCCAGTCGAGGCCGAGCCACTTGAGGGAGTCGAGCAGCTGGTTGTACGACTCCTCGGAGTCGCGCGCCGCGTCGGTGTCCTCGATGCGGAAGACCATGGTGCCCTCGTTGTGCCGGGCGAAGGCCCAGTTGAAGAGGGCGGTGCGGACCAGGCCCACGTGCGGGTTGCCGGTCGGCGAGGGACAGAAACGGACGCGGATATTCGCGTTAGCCACGCTTGATCACCTTATTGGTGAGAGTGCCGATGCCTTCGATGGTGACGGCGACCTCGTCGCCGACGTTGAGGGGGCCGACCCCGGCGGGGGTGCCGGTGAGGATGACGTCGCCGGGGAGCAGCGTCATGGCCTCGGTGATGTGGACGACCAGGTCCTCGATGGAGCGGATCATGTCGCTCGTCCGGCCCAGCTGGCGTTGTTCGCCGTTGACCGTGGCCTGGACGGTCAGGTCGCCGGCGTCCGCCAGGCTGAGGCCGGTCTCCACCCAGGGGCCCAGGGGGCAGGAGGTGTCGAAGCCCTTGGCGCGGGCCCACTGCTTCTCGCGCTTCTGGGCGTCGCGGGCGGTGACGTCGTTGGCGCAGGTGTAGCCGAAGACGACGTCCTTGACGCGCTCCCGGGGCACCTCGCGGCACATGCGGCCGATCACCACGGCCAGCTCGGCCTCGTGGTGCAGCTCCTGGGAGAAGGAGGGGTACTCGATGGCGTCGCCGGGGCCGATCACCGAGGTGGTGGGCTTGAAGAAGGCGACGGGGACGTCGGGGACCTCGTTGCCGAGTTCGGCGGCGTGCTCCGCGTAGTTGCGGCCGATGGCCACGACCTTGTTGGGGAGCACGGGCGGGAGGAGCCGTACCTTGCTGAGCGGGACCTTGGTGCCGCTCAGCTCGAAGTCGGTGTACGGGATGCCCTTGATGATGTCGAGGACGAGGCCACCGGACTCGACGGTTCCCTCGCCCTCGACGGCGCCGAAGGCCACATTGCCGTCGATGGAGAATCTGGCGATGCGCACGAGTGCTGTCGCCCCTCACTTGATGCTGGCTGGAGTCTGACGCTCCAGGCTAACGCGGCGAGGGGACTGTCGACCTGCGGTATCACGGCCTCCCATGACACGCGTCACAGGAGGCGGGGGTCACGCCCGGGTCGTCTCTTCCGGAAGGGGAAGGCCCCGGGTCAGCGGGCCAGGGTGACGTAGGGCTGGGGCTCGAACGGCGCGGGGGGCTGCATGAGGATGGTGCGGCGCGGGTTGGCCGTGCGGGCGGGGAGTTCGACCGCGTACTCAGGCTGGGCACCCCGGCCGAGTTCTGCGGCGTCCGTGAGGTGGACGAGGGTGGAGCGGCGGGGGTTGGCCGTGTTTCCGGGCGTCCCGGGCGTCGTCGTCTTCATCGCGGTGATCTGACCTTGTTCCGGTACGGGCGCCTCGTACGGGCGCGAACTCGTACGGGCGCGAGGGGGTGTAAAGCGTCAGGCTAAGCATGGGATTCCCCGCGTACGCAGGGCCTGGACGCCGATTACTGTGTGAGTTTGCTCACCCATGGGTGGGCATTTCCGGCATTCCGGGCGGGGTCCCGCTTCCTTAGAAAGGGACATTACGCCACTGAATGTTCTATTCCGCTCCTGATCATGGCGACTGGGACACAGGGGTACGCCCACTCATTGGAGAGGAAAAGTCCGAATCCTCCGTGATCATCTTCTACATCGGGTGACCCCGCGGGCACGGGTTGTCATTCACTTCCCGGTGCGACACGCGGCCCTTGTTGGAGATCCTCCTCTGTGCTGGAATTCCCGCACCGCCGCGGGTTTTACAGGCCGACGCGCAGGGGGCGCAACGCAGCGTCGGCCAAGTGGCGGAGAAGGGGGAACTGCGCCGGTCACGACGACCACCTGGGGCGTTCCACGCGCCCCGCCGACGCCGAAACCGTCCTCTCCGTTCACCCGGAAGGACGCCTGGTCCAGAGGTTGCGACGCTAGTGCAGGGACGTTTCAAGAGGGATGGCTCCGGGTCCGCCCAGGCCCACCAGGGCCGCGCGGATGCTCCGGCGGAGCAGGAACCGCGCGCCGGGACCGACCGCGGTCCCTCGGCCCCGCGCACCCCCCACCAGGGCAAGAATCCGAACCAGGACAAGAAGCAGGACAAGAAGCAGGGCAGGAGCCAAGGCAAGAAGCAGGGCAAGGACCCGGGCCGGCCGCAGGGCCAGGGCCCGTCCGGCGAGACCGGTGACGGCGGCAGGCATCCGAACGCCGGTGCCGCCCCCGCCGAGTCGGCCGAGGCACCCGTCAAGCCCCGCGCCGAGAACGAGGTCGGCCCGCGAATAGCCCTGCGCAACTGGCGCATCTCCACGCGTCTGGTCGCCCTGCTCACCCTCCCCGTGGTCGCCGCGACGACCCTGGGCGGCATCCGCATCAACGAGTCGCTCCACGACATGGAGCAGCTCGACCACATGCAGCTGCTCACCAAGCTGACCCGTGAGGCCACCGACCTCGCCCAGGCCCTCCAGGCCGAACGCGACCTCTCCGCGGGCCCGCTGGCCAACGGGCGCCCGGTCAGCGACTACCAGATCGCCAACAACCGGCGGAAGACCGACCGCGAGTACAAGGCCTTCCTCGAGGCCACCGAGGACATCCCGGCGACCGAGGGCGACGAGGCGCTGCGCAGCATCCGCCAGAACGTCAGCCAGATCGCCTCGCAGGTCATCCAGCTCAACACGATCCGCGGCAACGCCTACGAGAAGGGCGTCTCGCACTCGGTGACGGTCGAGGCGTACAGCCGTCTCGTCCGCTCGCTGCTCAGCCTGTCCCAGGACATGGCGCAGGCGACCAGCAACCCCGAGATGATCAAGCGGACCCGCGCGCTCGCCGCGTTCTCGTCCGCCAAGGAGTACGCCTCCATCCAGCAGGCGATCATCGCCGGCGCCCTGCCGCAGAGCGACAAGACCCCCGGACGCATCCAGCAGGGCGACCGCCTCTACGGCGAGGCCGCGCTCAACTCCGAGGGCGTCGAACTCAAGTCCTTCCAGGCGATCTACGAGTCGACCGGCGGCGACGCCAACGAGCTGACCGCCTCCCTCAACAGCGGCAACCCATCGATCCTCGCGGCCGAGAAGTACGCCGAGCGCGTCCTGAAGTCCGACGACGCGATGCCCAGCGGCGCCAAGCGCGGCCACCTCAACTTCACCGACGAGTACGGCACCAAGATCGCCGCCATGAACCGCATCGAGCGCGGGCTGCTCGGCGACATGGAGACCATGGCCCGTGAGCTGCGCCAGGAGTCGCAGCGCGAGGCCATCGTCAACGGTGCGCTGATCCTCCTCGTCCTCGGCGTCTCGCTCGTCGGCGCCTTCGTCGTCGCCCGGTCCATGATCCGGTCGCTGCGCCGCCTCCAGGACACCGCGACCAAGGTCGCCCAGGACCGGCTGCCCGAGCTGGTCAAGCAGCTCTCCGAGTCCGACCCGCAGGACGTCGACACCTCCGTCGAGTCCGTCGGCGTGCACTCCCGGGACGAGATCGGCCAGGTGGCCGCGGCCTTCGACGAGGTGCACCGCGAGGCGGTCCGGCTCGCCGCCGAGCAGGCCCTCCTCCGGGGCAACGTCAACGCGATGTTCACCAACCTCTCGCGCCGCTCCCAGGGCCTCATCCAGCGTCAGCTCTCGCTCATCTCCGAACTGGAGTCCCGCGAGGCCGACCCGGACCAGCTGTCCTCGCTCTTCAAGCTCGACCACCTCGCGACCCGCATGCGCCGTAACGGCGAGAACCTCCTCGTCCTCGCGGGCGAGGAGCCGGGCCGCCGCTGGACCCGTCCGGTCCCGCTGGTCGACGTCCTGCGCGCCGCCGCGTCCGAGGTGGAGCAGTACGAGCGCATCGAACTGTCCTCGGTCCCCGCGACCGAGGTCGCCGGCCGGGTCGTCAACGACCTCGTGCACCTCCTCGCCGAGCTGCTGGAGAACGCGACCTCGTTCTCCTCCCCGCAGACCAAGGTCCGGGTCACCGGTCACGCGCTGCCCGACGGCCGGGTGCTCGTGGAGATCCACGACACCGGCATCGGCCTCTCCCCCGAGGACCTCGCGGCGATCAACGAGCGGCTCGCCTCGCCGCCCACCGTGGACGTCTCGGTCTCCCGCCGCATGGGTCTGTTCGTGGTCGGCCGCCTGTCCCTGCGACACGGCATCCGCATCCAGCTGCGCCCCTCCGACTCGGGCGGCACCACCGCCCTCGTCATGCTCCCGGTCGACGTCGCCCAGGGCGGCAAGAAGCCGATGCCCAAGCCGGGCGCGGGCGGTCAGGGCACGGTGCCTCCGGGCGCCGCGGCCCAGGGCGGCCGGCTCCCCGCGGGTCCCGGGGCGGCCGGTGGCCCCGCCGGTGGCGGC
>NZ_MSJP01000097.1 GCF_014596525.1 Streptomyces sp. CBMA291 | reverse complement strand
CCGCGGCCGCCGCGCCGCGCGCCCGGCGCCGGGTGGTCCGCAAGGCCACCGCGCCCGCCGGTTCGCCCTCGGGTGCCGAGGAGGCCGCCGTCGTGGTGGTGACCCCGGCCCCGGCCGCCGAGGTCGTCTCCGAGGCGCCCGCCGAGGCCGAGCCCGCCCCCGTCAAGAAGACGGCGGCGCGCAAGACCGCGGCGAAGAAGACCACGGCCAAGAAGGCCGCCGCCAAGAAGACGACGGCGACCAAGAAGACCGCGGCGAAGAAGACCACCGCGAAGAAGGCCCCGGCCAAGAAGACGGCGGAGAAGACCGCCGCCCCGGCCAAGGACTGATCCGGTGGGCGCGGGCCCGCCCCCCGAACGGGAGCGGGCCCGCGCCACACGGGCGGATTTGACCCCCCAAGGCAGCCGCCCGTAACCTAGACCGTCGGCGTGTCTATCGACGCGTCGCGCCTCTGAGCACCTTCCTCCCGCCGGCCGGGAGAGGCCGCTCATCCGATTCCGGATCGCCGCGGGCCCTCGGGTCCGTGCGGGCGGCTGGCTTCAGAGGTTTCGAACCCGAGTGAGAGAGAGATCCGCGTGTACGCCATCGTGCGCAGCGGTGGTCGCCAGCACAAGGTTGCTGTCGGCGACATCGTTGAGGTTGACAAGATTTCCACCGCCAAGGTTGGCGACACGGTCGAGCTCTCGACCCTGCTCGTTGTCGACGGCGAGGCCGTGACCAGCGACCCGTGGGTCCTGGCCGGCATCAAGGTCACGGCCGAGGTCGTGGACCACCACAAGGGCGCCAAGATCGACATCCTGCGCTACAAGAACAAGACCGGCTACCGCCGTCGCCAGGGTCACCGCCAGCAGTACACGGCGATCAAGGTCACCGGTATCCCCGCGGCTGCGAAGTAAAGAGGGACTGAGCAATGGCACACAAGAAGGGCGCATCGTCCACCCGGAACGGTCGTGACTCCAACGCCCAGCGCCTCGGCGTGAAGCGCTTCGGTGGTCAGGTCGTCAACGCGGGTGAGATCCTGATCCGTCAGCGTGGCACCCACTTCCACCCGGGCGCCGGTGTCGGCCGTGGTGGCGACGACACTCTGTTCGCCCTGCAGGCCGGTTCGGTGCAGTTCGGCACCCACCGTGGCCGCAAGGTCGTGAACATCGTTCCGGTCGCCTGATCGGAACCTTTGCGGAGGCGGACCTCACTTCCCGACAGGGAAGCGGGTCCGCCTTTCGCGTGTTACTAGATAGACATTCCGCACATCAGTACTTGGAGGCACACCCATGACCACCTTCGTGGACCGCGTCGAGCTGCACGTCGCCGCGGGTAACGGAGGCCACGGCTGCGCCTCCGTCCATCGGGAGAAGTTCAAGCCGCTCGGCGGGCCCGACGGCGGCAACGGCGGACGTGGCGGCGATGTGACCCTGGTCGTCGACCAGGCCGTCACCACGCTCCTCGAGTACCACCACTCGCCGCACCGCAAGGCGACCAACGGACAGCCCGGCGCCGGTGACAACCGCTCCGGCAAGGACGGCCAGGACCTGGTCCTGTTCGTGCCCGACGGCACCGTCGTCCTCGACAAGCAGGGCAACGTCCTCGCCGACCTCGTCGGCCAGGGCACCACCTTCGTCGCGGGCCAGGGCGGTCGCGGCGGTCTTGGCAACGCGGCGCTCTCCTCCGCGCGCCGCAAGGCCCCCGGCTTCGCGCTGCTCGGCGAGCCGGGCGAGGCGCGCGACATCATCCTGGAGCTGAAGACCGTCGCGGACGTGGCGCTCGTCGGCTACCCCAGCGCCGGAAAGTCCTCGCTGATCTCGGTGCTCTCCGCCGCCAAGCCGAAGATCGCGGACTACCCGTTCACCACGCTCGTCCCGAACCTGGGCGTCGTCACCGCCGGTTCCACGGTCTACACGATCGCCGACGTGCCGGGGCTCATCCCGGGCGCCAGCCAGGGCCGCGGCCTGGGCCTCGAATTCCTCCGCCATGTGGAGCGCTGCTCGGTCCTCGTGCACGTCCTGGACACGGCGACGCTGGAGTCGGACCGCGACCCGGTCACCGACCTCGACATCATCGAGGAGGAGCTGCGGCAGTACGGCGGTCTTGAGGACCGGCCGAGGATCGTCGTCCTCAACAAGGTCGACATCCCCGACGGCCAGGACCTCGCGGACATGATCCGCCCGGACCTCGAAGCACGCGGCTACCAGGTCTTCGAGGCCTCCGCCGTGGCGCGGCTCGGCCTCAAGGAGCTGTCCTTCGCCCTCGCCGGGATCGTCGCCGAGGCGCGCGCGGCCAAGCCGGTGGAGGAGGCGACCCGGGTCGTCATCCGCCCGAAGGCCGTCGACGACGCGGGCTTCACGGTCACGTACGACGAGGCCGAGGACGTCTACCGGGTGCGCGGCGAGAAGCCGGAGCGCTGGGTCCGCCAGACCGACTTCAGCAACGACGAGGCCGTGGGCTACCTGGCCGACCGCCTCAACCGCCTCGGCGTCGAGGACCGGCTGATGAAGGCGGGCGCCCGCGCGGGCGACGGCGTGGCGATCGGCGCCGACGACAACGCGGTCGTCTTCGACTGGGAGCCCACGATGATGGCGGGCGCCGAAATGCTCGGCCGCCGAGGCGAGGACCACCGCCTCGAAGCCCCCCGCCCCGCCGCCCAGCGTCGTCGCGACCGGGACGCGGAGCGGGACGAGGCGCAGCGGGAGTACGACGAGTTCGACCCGTTCTAGGGGGGACGCGGGGCCGCCGGGCGGAGCCGGGGCGCAGCCTCCCGAAGCCGGTGAGGCACCCCCGGGGCCGAGCCGTGCGAGGGGGGGCGGTCGAGGGGTTCTGCCCACCGCCTGGAGGCCCCCCGCCCCGCCGCCCAGCGTCGTCGCGACCGGGATGCGGAGCGGGACGAGGCGCAGCGGGAGTACGACGAGTTCGACCCGTTCCAGAGGGGACGCGGGGCCGCCGGGCGGAGCGGGAGGGCGACGGTTCGTCCCGTGCCCGAGCGGCCCGCAGGCCCGTCGGACGGCGCCGATGCGCGTTCGGCAGGTCCGTATCGTGCACGGTGGCGGCCGGGTGCCCGAGTGGGTGTCCGGCCGTCGGTGTGTGTGCGGTACGGGTCCCGACCGGCCCGGATTCCGGTTGAGGGGCCCGCGTAGGATTCTCGGATGAGCGAGAGTTCCCGGCCGCAGGCGGTCGCGCGGGTCAGTGTCGTCGTCATCGCGTACAACGACGCGGCGCACGTCGCCGACGCCGTCCGTTCCGCTCTCGCGCAGGGCGAGGCCGTCGGCGAGGTCGTCGTCGTCGACGACGCGTCCGGGGACGCGACCCCCGAGGTGCTGGCCGGTTTCGCCGCCGAGCCGCGGGTCCGCCCGCTGGTCAGGACCGAGAACAGCGGCGGCTGCGGCACCCCCCGCAACGACGGCGTCGCCGCCGCCGTCCACCCGTACGTCCTCTTCCTGGACAGCGACGACCTGCTGATGCCCGGGGCCGTCGACGGGCTGCTGGCCGTCGCCGAGGCCGAGCGCGCGGATGTCGTCGCCGGGGTCTGCGTCCGGCGTGAGCTGCCGGAGGGGCGCGAGACCGTCTGGGCCCCCACGCTGTACGACGTGACGCGGGGCGCCACGCTTCCCGGCACCGTCATCGACGGCATCGCGGCGCACCCCGAGTTCGTCCTCGACACCCTCTCCGTCAACAAGCTCTACCGCCGCGACTTCCTCGACCGGCACGCGATCCGCTTCCCCGACGGCGCCTTCCACTACGAGGACTTCGTCTTCAGCGCCCGGGTGCAGGCCGCCGTCCCCCGGCTCGCCGTCACCGACGTGCCCGTCTACGTCTGGCATGTACGCCGTCAGGCCGCGACCCTGTCGATCTCGCTGCGCCGCGCCTCCCTGGCGAACTGGGAGCACCGGATCGCCGCCCACGCCGCCGTCGTCGACGTCTTCCGCGCGGCGGGCCACCCCGCGCTCGCCCGTGCGGCGCAGGCGAAGTTCCTCGACTACGACCTCCCCATGTATCTGCGCGAGCTGCCCCAGCGCACCGCCGACTACCGGGCGGGCTGGTGGACGGCGACCCGCACCCACCTCCTCGGTTTCGAGGACGCCGCCGTCGCCGCCGCCCAGGCACCGTCCCGCTGGCTGCACTCCGCCTTCGCGGCCCTGGCCGCCGTACCGGAAGGCCCCGAGCTGACCCGGTTCGTCGAGCTGGCCGCGCCCCTGCCCCGACTCGTGCCGCCGTACCCGCGCGCCGGGGACGGCACGCCGGTGCTGGCCGCCGCCCCCGCCGACGTACCCCTGGCGGGTCTCGCGGAGCTGGCCCCCGGTGAACTGCCGGTGGCCGTGGACGGCGAGGTGGCCGTGGGCGCGTCGACCCGGCTGACCGTCACCGTGCACGACCTGTACGGGCGTGTCGCGGCCCTCGCGCCGCTCTCCGTCGGCGTGTCGTTCACCGAGCGGGTCTCCGCCGCCGAGCTGTCGGCCGAGGCGCCGCTGCTCCGCGCGGACGAGGGCTGGACGGCGACCGTGTCGGTGCCGACGTCGAAGCTGCTGCGCGCGGGGCGGCTCGCCTCCTGGTCGCTGCGGGCCGAGGTGCGCTACGCGGACGGGTCGACGGGAACGGTCGAGGTCAGGGCTCCGGGCGGGTTCACGGGCCGGCGCGGCATGGTTCTCGGGCGGCTGGGCCGGGTGCTCCTGGTGCAGGTGGTCGCCTCGGCGCGGCGCGGTCTCGTGCTCCGTTTCGCGGGGGGTGCGACCGGCGCGCGGCAGGTGGTGTCGGGGCGCTTCCGGAGGCTTCTTGCGTTCCGGTGAACATCACCGAAGGTACGCGAGAGCAGGTATGGAACAATTCATCCGGCCGGGTAGTCTTCCGGTCGTCGGGTGGCGCTCCTCATGCAGGTGGCGGCACCCACACCTGTGAAAGCCGTAAAGCGCCATTGACCCTGGCGCAGCCGGTGTACCGCCGGCCGGGACGCGTGCCAGACGTTGCCGCCCCGCACCTGTGAGAGGACTTGGATGCCGACTAGCGACGTCCCTGATGTGAGCGTCGTCATCATCGTCTACAACGATGAGGAACGGCTCCCGCGAGCGGTCCGGTCGGTGCTCGACCAGACCCTGAACAACCTCGAAGTGATCATCGCCGACGACTGCTCGACCGATGACACCGAGCGCGTCGCGCGTTCCCTTGAGGCCTCCGACCCCCGTGTCCGCTATGTGCGCCTCGAACAGAACAGCGGCGGGTGCAGCGCGCCCCGCAACCGGGGCATCGCGGTGGCCCGCGCCCCGTACGTCATGTTCCTGGACAGCGACGACGAGCTGCCCCGGCACGCCTGCAAGAGCCTGCTCCTGGTCGCCGAGGAGACCGGCGTCGACTTCGTCACCGGAGAGGTGACGCGCCTCTTCGAGGAGTCGAACACCACCGGTCTCTGGTACCCGCACCTCTTCACCGAGAAGCGGGTCGTCGAGGGCATCGCCGAGAGTCCCGAGTACTTCTTCGACCACCTGTCGACGAACAAGCTCTACCGGACCGCCTTCATCCGCGACAACGGTCTGGCCTTCCCCGAGGGCATCCACTACGAGGACCAGCTGTTCTCCGCGCAGGCGTTCTCGCTCGCGGAGTCCTTCGCCGTCGTCCCGTGGTCGGTCTACGTCTGGCGTCTGGCGCCGGAGAGCGTCTCCATCTCCTCCAGCCGCCACAAGATCCAGAACGTGGCGGACCGCATCGGCGTCGCCCGGCTCATCGACACCTGGTTCGAGGAGAACGGGCGCGCGGAGCTGCGCGCGGAGAAGGACTACAAGTTCCTCCGCCACGACTTCCGCCTCTACCTGGGCGACCTGCCCTTCCGTGACCTGGAGTGGACCGCCGAGTTCGCCGAGGTCGTCAACCCGTACCTCGAAGAGATCGCCGACGAGACCTACGAGCGCCTCTCCCGCGAGGAGCGCGTCTGCATCCACCTGCTGCGCACCGGGCGCCTCGAAGAGCTGCTCGTCGCCGCCCGCCAGCTCGGCCGGCCGCAGCTCGCGCCGCGCTTCGCGACGGAGGAGGGGGACGTCACCTACTGGGGCGCCGTCGCCCCCGCCGACGACCGGAGCCGCGCCGAGCTGGACATCAGCGAGTGGCACCTGCGCGATCAGGTCCTGGCCACCGGACGGCTGCGGCACGAGCTGACCTCCGTGACGATGCGCGGCCCGGTCGTGCACCTGGAGATCCGTACGTACGACCCGGCGGGTCTGATCACCGAGGGCACCGAAGCCTCCGTGAAGCTCGCCGCGCACAAGGTCCCGCTGTCGGTGCCGCTGACGCTGCGCCCGGACGGCGAGGGGCAGTACGTCTCCAAGGCCGAGCTTGACCTGCGCAAGGTGCCGGTCGGCAAGGTCGGCGTGGCGACCCGTCGCCACCCGGTCGTCTCCCTGGAGCGGGACGGCTCCCGCCGTACGGACATACTGCTCGCCCGGCACGACCAGCCGGACTTCCGCGCCACCGTCACCTACCACACCTTCGGCATCCACCACCTGCGCGTCCGGGCGGAGCAGAAGGGCGCGGGCCGCCTTGAGGTCACCTGGGAGCGGTCCGGCGTCCTGAAGTCGCTCGAACCGTTCGGCCCCTACGCCCGCAAGGCCAAGGGCAAGGTCGGCAAGGTCCGCAAGATCCTCGTGGGCAACGAGGGCAAGGCCACCGCGTACGACGCCGTGTCCAAGCTCCCGCGCAAGCGCAGCCTCGCCGTCTTCGAGGCGATGGAGGGCCGCGGCTACGCGGACAGCCCGCGCTACATCTACGAGGAGCTGAAGCGCCGCAACCTCCCGATCGACGTGATCTGGTCGTACTCGGGCAACCGCGCGTCCTTCCCCGACGACGTCACCCTCGTCAAGCGCGGCAGCTTCGCCTACGGGCGGGCGCTGGCGCGGGCGACCTACTGGGTCGACTCGCACAACCTGCCGTATCTGTACCCGAAGCCCAAGGGCACCCGGTACCTCCAGACCTGGCACGGCCAGACCTTCAAGGCGATGGGCTTCGACGTGCCGTCGCTGCGCGGCGCGTCGGACATCGAGAAGGCGCGGTTCCGCGCGGCCGTGGGCCGCTGGGACGCGCTGGTCTGCCCGAGCGCCGAGTTCGAGCGGACCTTCGTCCCCGCCTTCGAGGTGTCGGCCGATCTGATCCGCTCCGGCTACCCGCGCAACGACGTGCTCGTCCGCTGGGCCGAGCCCGAGCAGCAGGCCCGTGCGGCCGAGGTCCGCGAGGCGCTGCACATCCCGGAGGGCAAGAAGGTCCTGCTCTACGCCCCGACCTTCCGGGACGCGGCCCGCCGCACCGGGCAGTCGGTCCGCGTGGACCTGGCGGAGCTGGCCACGCAGCTCTCCGACGAGTGGGTCGTCGTCGTGCGGACGCACCCGTACGACCGGTTCTCCATCGCCCCCGAGCTGGGTCACTTCCTGCGCGACGGCTCCGCCTTCGCCGACATCAACGATGTGATGCTGGCCTCGGACGCGGTCCTCACGGACTACTCGTCGCTGATGTTCGACTACGCCAACACGGGCCGTCCGATCCTGCTCTACACGGACGACTACGAGTCGTACAAGGGCGGCGACCGCGGCACGTACTACGACCTGGAGGACATCGCTCCGGGGCCGATGCTGACGACCACCGAGGACCTCGCCGCAGCCGTGCGGGACCTGGAGGGCGTCAAGGAGCGGCACGCCCAGCGGTACGCGCGCTTCCAGGAAATGTTCTGCTCGTACGAGACCGGCCACGCGAGCAAGCTGGTGGTCGACGCTTTTTTCGAAGGCGGCACCCATGACTGAGGCCTCCCCCGTCCGCAACGTGTTCTTCGTCGGCATCGACGTCGACTCGATGGGCGGATCCCAGCGGGTGCTGCACACCCTCGCCCAGGGCATGGGGGAGCGCGGTCACCGTGTCGAGCTGATCGGCATCCGGCCCAGCCTCGAACCGTTCCCGTACAACGAGACGCGCTCCTACCGGCACTCGACGCTCTACCCGGCGCCCACCGCGCCCAAGCCGCCCGTGCGTACGGTCGGCGACCGGCTCAGCCTGGCGCGGCGCGCCGACACCCGGCGCGCGCGGACCGAGCGCGACCAGGCGCGGGCCGAGTTCGAGCGCAAGCTCGCCGAGGTCGAGGACGGCTACATCGTCTTCGGCTCGCCGTGGGCGGTGGACTGGGTCATGCCGCTGAAGTGGCGGCACCTCAAGGGCATAGGGCAGTACCACGAGTCCTTCGCGCAGGCGAAGCGCAGCGCCAACCTGGGGCTGATCCGGCGGCACTACCCGAGGCTGGAACAGACCCTGGTGCTCTCCGAGGGCGACGCGGTCGAGTTCGTGAACCAGCGCGTGCCGAACGTGCGGGTCATGCCGAACCCGCTGCCGTTCTACCCGGACGAGCGGGCTCCGCTCGACACCCGGAAGATCGGCGCGGTCGGCCGGCTCGACCCGATCAAGCGGTACGACCGGCTGATCGAGGCCTTCGCGCAGGCGCACAAGGGCCGGGACGGCTGGGAGCTGCACCTCTTCGGCGAGGGCCCGCTGGAGAGCCAGCTGCGGATGGCGGCCGAGGACCTCGGCGTCGCCGAGCAGGTCGTCTTCCGGGGCACCGCGCGGGACATGGCCGCCGCCTACCGCGAGCTGTCGATCGTCGCGATCAGCAGTGAGCGCGAGGGCCGCCCGATGGCGCTCGCCGAGGCCGCCGCCTGCGGTGTGCCGTGCGTCAGCTTCGACGTCTCCGGCGGTGTCCGCGAGCTGGTCGACGACGGCGTCACCGGCACCCTGGTGCCCCCGGCCGACGTGCCGGGGCTCGCCACCGCGCTCGGCGAGCTGATGGACGACGCGGACATGCGCCGCCGGTACGGCGCCGCAGGCCGTGAGCACGTGGCCCACCTCGCGCTGCCGCACGTCCTCGACCAGTGGGAAGCGGCGTTCACCGAGATCGAGCGCTAGGTCGTCCGAGGCGTACGAGGAGCCCCGCCGGGACCGTCTCCCGGCGGGGCTTCCGCGTGCCCGGGGGCTGCACCGGGGCTCCACGGGGGCCCTATGGGGGCCGGGGGAGTGGTCGGACGGCGTGGCTACACTGTCGGAATGACCTGGCTCATCACCGGCGGCGCCGGTTACATCGGTTCCCACGTCGTCAAAGCAATGACCGAGGGCGGCGAGCGCGTCGTCGTGGTCGACGACCTCAGCACGGGCAACCCGGCGCGCGTCCCCGAGGGCGTCACCCTGGAGGAGGGCTCGGTCCTCGACCGCGCGTTCCTCGACCGCGTCCTGCGCGAGCACCAGGTCGAGGGCATCGTGCACCTGGCCGCCAAGAAGCAGGTCGGCGAGTCGGTCGAGAAGCCGCTGTACTACTACCGTGAGAACGTCACGGGGCTCCAGACCATCCTCGAAGCGGCGGCCGGCGCCGGGGTGAAGAGCTTCCTCTTCTCCTCCTCCGCCTCCGTCTACGGCATGCCCGACGTGGACCTCGTCACCGAGGACACCGAGTGCCTGCCGCTGAGCCCGTACGGCGAGACCAAGCTCGTCGGCGAGTGGATGGCGCGCGCCGTCGGCCAGGCCCACGGTCTGTCGACCGCCTGTCTGCGCTACTTCAACGTGGCGGGCGCTGCGGCCCCCGAGCTGGCCGACACCGGGGTCTTCAACCTGGTGCCGATGGTCTTCGAGCGGCTCGACGCGGGCGAGTCCCCGCGTATCTTCGGCGACGACTACCCGACGCCGGACGGCACCTGCATCCGTGACTACATCCACGTCGCCGACATCGCGGACGCGCACCTGGCGGCGGCCCGCGCGCTCGCGGCGGCGGGCGAGGCCGGCGAGACGGCCACGCTGACCCTCAACATCGGGCGCGGCGAGGGCGTGTCGGTGCGCGAGATGGTCGACCTGATCAACGAGGTCACCGGACACAGCGCCGAGCCCGTGGTGACCCCGCGCCGGCCGGGCGACCCGGCCCGGGTGGTCGCCTCGGCGGAGCGTATCGAGTCGGAGCTGGGCTGGAAGGCCAAGCACGACGTCCGCTCCATGATCAGCTCCGCCTGGGAGGGCTGGAGCGCCAACCGCGTGACGGTCTGACGCACGGACCACCGACGGCGGGGCGCCCGGGACCGAAGGGTCCGGGGCACCCCGCCGTCGCGCGTCCGGCGCGTCCGGCGCGGCGGGGCGCGTACGGGTGTCGGGCGCGGTGTCCGTGCGGTGTGCGCGCGGGGGCGTCCGGTGTAGTCGTCCGCGCGGGGGCGTCCGCCTCCGCGCGCCGTCGCGTGCCCGCGCGTCCGGCTGGCTGCCCGGTCCTCTCCGTCTTGCCGGGCCTCTCGGGCCCTCCTGGTTCTCTCGGGCCTCCTGGTTCTCTCGGGCCTCCTGGTTCTCTCGGGCCTCCTGGTTCTCCCGGGCCTCCTGGTTCTCCCGGGCCTCCCGGGACCCTCGGGCCTCCCTGGACTCTCGGTTCTCCCGGGCCTCCCCGGACTCTCTGTCCTCCTGGTTCTCCCGGGCCTCACGGGCGGTGGATCCGGTCCACCCGGTAGTACCTGGCCGCGCACTGCGCCGCCCAGTCGCGCTCGTACGAGGGGGCGAAGAGCGGTTCGCTGAGCCCGCCGATCAGGTACGGGCGGTACGCGACCTCCCGGGCGCCCGCCGCCACCTCCGTCCGGATGCGGGCGTCCTGCCGGTCCCAGGCCACACCCCGCACCACCGTCACCGTGGTCAACGCGTACACCGGCCGCACCAGGGCCGCCGCCCCGCCGACGGCGACCGCACCCGCCGCCACGAGCGCAGCCGCCCGCGCGGCGGGACGGCCCGGCGCCAGGAGCCGGAGCCCGAGGACGTACCCGCCCCACGCCCCGTACGCGCAGAGGGTCAGCAGCAGCGGCAGCAGGAAGCTGGTCCAGGCGCGCCCGTAGGTCCAGCCCGCGTCCCCGTATCCGCTGCGCAGCCCGACGATGACGGCGAGCGAGGCGAGGGCGATCAGCGGCAGGGGGAGCAGCACCGCCACCAGGAACAGACGGCGGGGCGGGCGGTTCCAGGCGGGGTGACGGGGGTCGGTCCCGGGCCGCCGGGTATCGGTCCCGGGACCGCGGGGGGCGACCTCGGACCTGCGGGGATCGGCCCCGGACCTGCTGGGGCCGGTCCCGGGCCGGTGGGGACTGGTTCCGGAGCGTTGGGGACCGGTTTCGGGCCGGTGGGGACCGGTTCCGGCGTGGCGGGGCGCGGTGACGGCGAGGGCCAGGCCGATGAGCGCGCCGACGCCCACCGCCCCCAGATACGCACCCTGCCCGGCGATCGTCCCCCAGAGCCGCCACCAGTCGCCGAAGGTCTCCGCCAGTTCCGTCGCCGAGAGGGGGTTCCCCGGGTGCCGGGAGCGGCGCCATCGGGCGCCGGGGGAGGTGTAGAGGATGACGAGGCCGATGGCGAGGCCGAGGCAGGCGGCCGCGCACCAGGTGCTCGTGTACCGGTCCCTGGCCCAGCCGAACCGGGGCAGGCAGAGGACGCCGACGGCGCTCGCGAGGACCCCGGCGACCAGGCTGAACGGTTCGCTCAGCATCCCGGAGGCCACCCCGACCAGGAGCGCGGACCCGGCGGCGGCGGTCCTGGCCCACCGCAGCTCGCTGCGGGCGGCGGCGACGGCGCCGAGCACGGTCCAGAGGCCGATCACACCGGGCAGGGTGTGGGAGATGGTGGCCGGGGTCCAGAGCAGCACCTGATAGGTGCGGGTACCGGCGAAGAAGAGCAGCGCCGGGAGGAGCGCGGCGGCGGCCACGAGCAGGACGGCGGGCGGACGGCTCGGGCGCAGGACCGCCCGCCCGAGCAGGAACAGGCCCGTGCCCAGCGCGAGGACCAGGAAGGCGGGCAGCAGCTTCGGCCCCCGCATGCCGTCGGAGTAGAGCAGACCGGTCAGGAAGGCGTTGGTGACCCGTCCGTTCTGGGTCCGGTAGAAGTCCCCGGTGATGCCGAGGACGCCCAGGTCACGGACCTTCCACAGCGCACACCAGTCGTCCGACGTGGGGCGGACGTGGAGGCCGAGGAAGGCGCCGACGGAGAGCAGCGCCCCGGCTCCGGCGGCGACGAGGAGCCCGACCGGGGGGAGCGCGCGCCGCAGCCCGTCGGTGTCGTCGTCCGGGGCCGTTCCGCCGCCGCCTGCTCCGCCGTCGTCCGCCGTCGTCCTGTCACCACGGTCCGAGAGGGTCGTCCTGCTCACCGGTCATCGCTCCACGAGGGCTCTACGGGTGACAAATAGGTATAAATGCCACGTATATCAATATCTTCCTTGCATGCTTTCCTGCATGGACGACATGCCGACCGGGGGTGGCCACCCCACCGACGCCGGGCGGTCACCACCGCTCCGTACCCTGGCCGCGCTGCTCGAAGGAGAGTCCGGTGACGGTCCCTCAGGACGTACTCTCGCCCAATCCTCTGGAGTGACCGTTCCATGACCAGGCTCTCCGTCGTCGTCCCCTGCTTCAACGAGGAGGACGTCGTCGAACGCTTCGACGCGCGGATGCGGCAGGTGCTCGACACCCTCCCCGTCGGCTACGAGATCTGCTACGTCGACGACGGCAGTTCCGACGGAACGCTGGCCAGACTCCGGGCGATCGCCGCCCGGTACCCGCACCGCACCCAGTACGCCTCCTTCAGTCGCAACTTCGGCAAGGAAGCCGCCATGCTCGCCGGACTGCGCAAGTCCACCGGCGACGCCGTGGTCATCATGGACGCCGACCTCCAGCACCCGCCCGAACTCCTCGGACGCATGCTCGACCTGCACCACCAGGGGCACGACCAGGTCATGGCCCGGCGTACCCGCGAGGGCGACAAGAAGATCCGCTCCGTCCTCAGCCGGGTGTACTACCGGGCCGTCAACCGCTGGGTCGACGTCGAACTCGCCGACGGCGTCGGCGACTTCCGGCTGCTCTCCCGGCCCGCCGTGGACGCGCTGCTCTCCCTCCCCGAGTACAACCGCTTCTCCAAGGGCCTGTTCTCCTGGATCGGCTTCTCCACCGTCACCTTCGACTACCGCAACGCCGCACGCGAGGGCGGCGAGACCAAGTGGCGGTTCAGCTCCCTGGTCAACTACGGCATGGACGGGCTGATCTCCTTCAACAACCGCCCCCTGCGCATCGCCCTCTGGCTCGGCATGATGCTCACCGGACTCGCCGCCGTGTACGCCGTCTGGGTGACAGCCGCCGCCCTCACCCAGGGCGTCACCGCCCCCGGATACGTCACCCTGGTCGCGATCATCGTGGGCCTCGGGGGCGTCCAGATGGTCATGCTCGGACTCATCGGGGAGTACATCGGGCGCATCTACTACGAGACCAAACGCCGCCCGCACTTCCTCGTCAAGGAGACGCACCGCTCCTTCGGACGCGGCGCCGCCGAACGCGCCACCGGTCCCGGACGGGCCCGGCTCGCGACGGCGGAGGGCGAGCGCTGATGCCCACAGGACCCGGCCCCACCCCGACAGGACCCGGCCCCACCCCGACCGGAAGCGACCGCACACCCACCGGAACCGGCCATACCCGGACCGGAAGCGAAGGCGTACCCACGGGAACCGGCCATACCTCCACCGGGGCCGACACCGCGCCGGCCGTCCCGCGCCGTCGCCTCCGGCTCGCCGAGATATTCCGCTTCGCCCTGGTCGGCGGGGTCAACACCCTCACCTTCTTCGGCTGTTACCTGCTGCTCCATCCCCTGATGCCGTACTTCGCCGCGTATACCCTCGCCTTCCTCCTCAGCATGGTCGGCTCCTTCTTCCTCAACACCTACTTCACCTACCGCACCCGCCCCACCTGGAAGAAGTTCGCCCTCTTCCCGCTCACCAACGTCACCAACTACCTGGTGCAGAGCGTCGGTCTGTACGCCCTCGTCAGCTGGGCCGGAATGGACGACCGGATCGCGCCACTCGTCGCCGCCGTCGTCGCCATCCCGTTCACCTACGTGATCTCCCAGCGCATCCTGGTGCCCCGTGCCGCCGCCGGGAACACCGCCGACTCGGGTCCAGGAAGCGAAACGGACGAGCGGCAGCCCTCCCGGCTCGCGTAGATTGCCTGGCAGCCGCGGCCCGAGCCGGCCGCGCGCAGGACAGCCGAGTGAGGACGACGCAGGTGGCGACGGACGTGACGACACAGGTGAGCACCGAGGAGACGACCGGGGCGGGGCTCGCGCGACCGTATGTGACGGAGGCCCGCAGGATCGTCGTCAAGGTCGGCTCCTCCTCGCTCACCACCGCCTCCGGAGGGCTCGACGCCGACCGCGTCGACGCCCTCGTCGACGTCCTCGCCAAGGTCCGCAGCGGCGGTGAGAGGGAGATCGTCCTCGTCTCCTCCGGCGCCATCGCCGCCGGTCTCGCCCCCCTCGGCCTCACCCGCAGACCCAAGGACCTCGCCCGCCAGCAGGCCGCGGCCAGCGTCGGCCAGGGCCTTCTCGTCGCCCGCTACACCGCCTCCTTCGCCCGCTACGGCGTCCGCGTCGGCCAGGTCCTCCTCACCACCGACGACACCAGCCGCCGCGCCCACTACCGCAACGCCTACCGCACCCTCGACCAGCTCCTGGCCATGGGCGCGCTCCCCGTCGTCAACGAGAACGACACCGTCGCCACCGACGAGATCCGCTTCGGCGACAACGACCGGCTCGCCGCGCTCGTCGCCCACCTCGTCCGCGCCGACCTCCTCGTCCTCCTCTCCGACGTCGACGGCCTCTACGACGGCGACCCCGCCAAGCCCGGCACCACCCGGATCGCCCGGGTCACGGGCCCCGAGGACATCGCCCACGTCGAGATCGGCACGGCCGGAAAGGCGGGCGTGGGCACCGGAGGCATGGTCACCAAGGTCGAGGCCGCCCGGATCGCCGCCGCCGCGGGCATCCCCGTCGTCCTCACCTCCGCCAGCCGCGCCGCCGACGCCCTCGCCGGACGCGACACCGGCACCTACTTCCACCGCACCGGCCGCCGCTCCGCCGACCGCCTCCTCTGGCTCGCCCACGCCTCCACCCCCCAGGGCTCCCTCACCCTCGACGACGGAGCCGTCCACGCCGTCGTCGAAGGCAAGAAGTCCCTGCTCGCGGCAGGTGTCTCGGGCGTCGAGGGCGACTTCGTGGCCGGTGACCCGGTCGAGCTGCGCGACCTCGACGGCCGGGCCGTCGCCCGCGGCCTGGTCAACTTCGACGCCAAGGAACTGCCCCGGATGCTCGGCCGCTCCACCCACGCCCTCGCGGCGGAACTCGGCCCGGAGTACGAACGCGAGGTCGTCCACCGCGACGATCTGGTCGTCATCCACTGACTCGTACGCCCCACCCGAAACGGCTGAAAGTGCGGCCATCCGGAAGGGACGTTCATCAAAACCGCCCCATGTGCGCCCTCGGACTGGTCAACTTTGTCCCGGGGGTACCGAGCAAGGCGGGGACAGCACCACACGCATCACACAGGAGGCCGCCGGTGAGACGAGCGCGCCCAGCGGGGGCATCGCCCCGCGGGACTGCGGAACGCGCCCTGACCAGTGTCGAGGCCGGAGCCGACTTCGACGGGTCACGGGACAGTTCACGGGACAGTTCCGGGGACGTGAGGACCGAATCCGGCATGGAGACACGCCGGACACCCGGTCCACGCGGGGCCTGGGAGGCCCGTGAGGCACGGGAGACGGACGCCGCGGAGGAGCGGCCCGTGTCCAAGCTCTGGCACATCACCCTCAGCGTGTCCGGGGTGGAGTCACCGCTGAAGGAGGTGCGCCGCGGCCTCGAACAACTGGCCAACGACCACCCCTTCCTGCTGACCAGCCGCTACGCCAACGACCACGCCGAGATCCGGTACTGGGAGGAGGCCCGCGATCTGCACGACGCGGCGGCCGTCGCCCTGCGCCTGTGGGGTGAGCACCGACAGACCGCGAAGCTGCCGCCGTGGGAGATCGTCGGCCTTGAGGTCATCGACCGCGAGACCTACCACCAGCGCATCGCGGAGGGCTACGGCCCACCGCCCGCCGCCCCGGTCGGCGTCCACCCGTACTGACCGGCGCCCGGACCCCGGGACGGCCGCCGTCCCCGCGGGCCGACGGCACGTCTCGCAGTGCGGGATACGTGAGGGATGTCCGCAGGGCTGCCAGTACCCTGCGGACATGACCTCGCTCACGCCCCTCGACAACCTGTCCCCGGTCACCCGGGCCGCCTACCGGGCCCGGGGAGCCGCCGCCGAAATCGCGCCACTCCCGCGCGCGGCCAAGGACGACGCCCTGCTGGCGATCGCGGACGCCCTGGAAGTGCGCACCGCCGAGATCGTCGAGGCCAACGCCGAGGACATCGCCAAGGCCCGCGAGGCGGGGACCAGCGAGGCGATCATCGACCGGCTGACCCTCACCCCCGAGCGGGTCCGGGCCATCGCCGCCGACGTACGCCATGTCGCCGCGCTCCCCGACCCGGTCGGCGAGGTCGTCCGGGGCTCCACCCTCCCCAACGGCATCGACCTGCGCCAGATCCGCGTCCCGCTCGGCGTCGTCGGCATCATCTACGAGGCCCGCCCCAACGTCACCGTCGACGCCGCGGCCCTCTGCCTCAAGTCCGGCAACGCCGTCCTGCTGCGCGGCTCCTCCTCCGCCTACGCCTCCAACAGCGCCCTGGTCCGGGTCCTGCGCGACGCCATCGGCGGCGCCGGACTGCCCGCCGACGCCATCCAGCTCGTCCCCGGCGAGTCCCGCGAATCCGTCCGCGAACTGATGCGCGCCCGGGGCCTCGTGGACGTCCTCATCCCGCGCGGCGGCGCCTCCCTCATCCGGACGGTCGTCGAGGAGTCCACCGTCCCCGTCATCGAGACCGGCACCGGCAACTGCCATGTCTACGTGGACGCCCAGACCGACCTGGACATGGCCGTCGACATCCTTGTCAACTCCAAGGCCCACCGGGTCAGCGTCTGCAACGCGGCGGAGACCCTCCTCGTCCACCGGGACGTCGCCGAGGCCTTCCTGCCCCGCGCCCTCGACGCCCTCGCCGAGGCCGGCGTCACCGTCCACGCCGACGAGCGGGTCCTCGCCCTCGCCGAGGGCTCCAAGGCCACCGTCGTCCCGGCCACCGCCGAGGACTGGGAGACCGAGTACCTCTCCTACGACATCGCCGCCGCCGTCGTCGACTCCCTCGACAAGGCCGTCGAGCACATCCGCATGTGGTCCTCCGGCCACACCGAGGCCATCGTCACCACCTCGCAGGCGGCGGCCCGCCGCTTCACCCAGCTGGTCGACTCGACCACGGTCGCCGTGAACGCCTCCACCCGCTTCACGGACGGCGGACAGTTCGGCTTCGGCGCCGAGATCGGCATCTCCACCCAGAAGCTGCACGCCCGGGGCCCGATGGGCCTTCCCGAGCTGACCTCGACCAAGTACATCGTCACCGGCGACGGTCACATCCGGTAATCACCTCCTTTCGGTACGGGCGGGGAGAGTTCGCACTCTCCCTGCCCAAAACCACCTTTCGGGTCTACTCTGAATCCGTGCCGGACGACGTGGGGGGAAAGCCGTTCCAGGACGGCGGGGACCCCGATGACGCTGCCGACCGCGGAGGCGCCGACGAGGTCTGCGCCGACGTGGTCTTCGACGAGGACTTCGTACGGGCCGCCGCCTTCCACGAGCCGACCGCCGTGGAACGGCTGCTCGCCGCCGCCCAGGCCCGAGCCGAGGCCGAGTCCGCCCGAGCCCGCGCCGGCGCCGGCGGAGTCGACGACGACCCCTACGGGGACTACCCCGAGCCCCCCGGCCTCACCTACGAGCCCGACGACATCGGCGACGACGCCAGCCCCTACGGCCGCCACGGCGGCGCCCTGCGCCCCTACCGGGGCAGCGCCCGCTGGCACCGGCCCGTCGCCTGGCTGCTCGCCCTCGTCATGGGCGTCGGCATGGTCGCCCTCGCCTTCAGTGCTGTCTACCGGGGCGCGGCGGCCAACCGTCAGGACCAGGTCCCGCCGCCCGCCACCACCGGAGTCGACGCGCCGCAACCGGACTCCGCGCCGGGCACCGTCCAGGTCCCGGTAGCCGTCCCGGCACCCGCCGGACGCTCCACGTCCCCCGGATAGCCGCTCGGTACCCACCGGACCCGAGCCGCCGAAACCGGCACGCCCGACGGCCTTGACGGCGGAATTCTTCCGAACTTGTCGTGTACCTGGGCGTTTATGAAAGCCCCCGCCGACCTACCCTGAAGGTATGGCAGGCCGTGGCGACCCGCCCGAGGGGACACCCGAGGGGATCCCCGGCGGTGGCGAGGACGAGTTTCGGTCCGTCGTCTTCGACGAGGCGTTCGTCCGCGCTGCCCACCTCCAGGAACTCTCGGCCAGCGAGCGCATGGGCGAACACACCCGGGCCGTCCGCAGCCGCCCCTCCGCGTGGGAGAGCCGCAGCAGCTCCCGCCAGGCCATCCTGCTCGTCCTGCTGATCCTCCTCGCCTTCGGCACCGCCATCTACCTGGGCGTCCGCAACCCCTACCAACCGCCCGCCGACCAGCGCGCCGAGCCCCTGCGGACCACCGTGGTCCCCCTCTCACCCCAGGGCCCGGTCACCGGCGGCACCCCCGAGGCCCTCTTCGACCACAGCCCGGTGGCCGAATACCGCGTCGGCGCCGCCGGGATCAGCCTGCCCGCCGTCGGACGCACCTCCCACTTCGCCGAGAGCCAGGTCGTCACAGCCCTCGGCATCGCCAAGGACTATCTGGTGGCCTCCGCCCTGGAGCCCGACGTCCTCTCCGGCGTGACCGTACGGCCGCCGCGCCTGCTGCTCGACCCGGACCAGCTGGACCAGTTCGACCGGAGCGTCGAGGCACCCGCAGACGACGGTCGGCACGCCCCCGCGGCCTGGCTGGTCCGCTTCGACCCCCGACGGGTCGCCGTCGCGGACCCGGCCACCCGGGTCAAGGGCACCCTGCGCTACGAGGAGACCGGCACCGACACCCTGGACGTCACCGCCGACCACACGTACACCTACGCCCTCCGCCCGGCCGGCCAGGGCCCGGGATACGGCCTCCGCCCGGAGGGCCGGGCCCCGGGACCGGCCGACGCGTCCCTCTTCACCGTCCACCGGGTCGTGCACTTCCGCTTCGACCGCGACGACCTGCGCATGCACCGGGCCGAGCTGCTGACCAGCACGGTCGAGGCGGGCCCCCAGGCGTGTGGCCCGGACACCTCAGGCGACCTGCGACCGCTCCTTGCGGGCGAGCGGGCCCCCGGCGGCGATCGCCCGGCGCTCACCGACCCGTACGCCACGGCCCGGCCCGCCGCCCCGTTCCTCTGCGGAGCCCTGTCCCCGAAGGCCGAGCCCACGCCGTAGTAGCCCTGGCCTTCGCAGCCACCCTGGCTCCGTAGCCGCCGTAGTCGTGGCCGCCGTAGTCGTCGTGGCCACCCCTGCCGCCGTGGCCGCCGTAGTCGTCGTTGCCGCTGCGGCGGTGCTGGCCCGCCCGGCCGTCCTAGCCCCGGGAGTCCCCGCTCTCCCCGGTCTCCCCGCTCTGGCCGCCCCTGCCGTCCTGGTCGCCCTTCTCGCTCTTTCCGCCTTCGGAGGCCTTGTCGCCCGGAGTGCCCTCGTGGCCCGGGGTCTCCGTGTCGCCGGGGGCGGTCTTCCCGCTCGGGGAGTCCTTCGTGCCCTGGCCGCCGCCGAAGGCGTTGCGGAGCCGGCCGCCCAGATCGCCCGCCAGGTCACCGGCGCCGCCTGCTATGTCCCCGACCAGCTTCAGGAGGGGATCCTTGCTGGTCCGCACCGTGTCGGCGTAGTGCCCGGCCGACTCGCGGAAGGCGTCCGTGACGGAGGTGTCCTTGTCCTCCGTGCGCTTCGGGTAGTGCCCGTCCATGATCCGCTGGAAGTCGCGGCCCTCCGCCCACTTCTTCAGCTCCGCCGCCCGGACGGTGGTGAAGGGGTGCGAACGGGGCAGCACATTGAGGATCTTCAGGACCGAGTCCCGCAGGTCACCGGCCTTCTCGTACTCCTCGGCCTGCGCGAGGAACGCGTCCACGTTCATCTCGTGGAGGTGGTTGCCGCCCGCGATCTTCATCAGCCCGCGCATCGACGCCCGTACGTCCTGACCGACGAGGAGTCCGGCCCGGTCCGCGGAGAGTTCGGACTTGCGGAACCACTCGCGCAGCGCCGTCACGATCGCCGTGATCGCCACGTTCCCCAGCGGGATCCAGGCGACCTTGAGCGCGAGCCCGGTGAGGAAGAGCAGCACCGTGCGGTACACGGAGTGCCCGGAGAGGGCGTGACCGACCTCGTGCCCGACGACCGCCCGCATCTCCTCCTCGTCGAGCAGCTCCACCAGACCGGTGGTGACCACGATGATCGGCTCGTCGAGACCGATGCACATCGCGTTGGGCTTCGGATCCTGCGTCACGTACATCGCCGGGACCTTCTCCAGGTCCAGGATGTAACAGGCGTCCCGCAGCATGTCGTTGAGGTGCCCGAACTGGGCGTCGCTCACCCGGACGGAGTCCGAGAGGAAGAGCAGTCGCAGGCTGCGCTCGGGCAGGAGCCCGCTGAGCGCCTTGAAGACCGTGTCGAAGCCGCTCAGCTTGCGCAGCGCCACCAGCGCCGAGCGGTCGGCCGGATGCTCGTAGGTCCGCGAGGAGATGCCGGGGAACCGCTTCCGCTGCCTGCTCGGCACGTTCCCCAGGTCGTTCTCGGTCATGGATGCCCCCTGTTCGTACGAGTCGGTGCTCGTCCCCCTGACGGAACCCACCCTAGGCGCTGGCGCTACCGTGTGCCCGGGGCCCTGTGGATAACTTCGGGCACCACGGACGAACGAGGAGTACGACCGCCATGCCGGACACCGCCGACGCCGCAGCCCTCCTGCTCGCGGACGCCGCACAGCAGGGGCCGGGCGACACGCTCCGCATCGTGCTGCTCGTCTCCATCGTGGGCGGCGCGCTGCTCGCCTGGTTCCTCCTCCGGGGCTACCGGAGCGGCTCGGACGAGACCGACGGGCCCTCCGGCGGCGCCGAAGGCAACACGGAGCGCGACGCCAACGCCTGAGTCGGCGTGAGCCTCCACGGACCGCCCGCATACGATGTGCGCGAAGTCTCCGCTCCCATCCCCGATCGATAGGTCTGTCGAAGATGAGCCTCCACAGCACCGCCGCCAACCTGGTCTCTCTCGCCGAGGGCGCCGAGCACGGCGGCAACCACGAAAGCCTCAGCCCCTACCTCACCGGCTTCGGCGCGTTCGGCGCCCTTCTGCTGCTGCTGTGGATCACCACTCGTTTCAACCGCGACCGCTGAACCGGAGACCCTGATCCGGCGCCCGCCGCCGTGCCAGTAGGCTCTGCACGCATGGGAGAGCAGGAAGTGCCTACTGGCGCGCGCGGGAAGCGTCGACTCGGCGTGATGGGCGGGACCTTCGACCCGATCCACCACGGCCACCTGGTGGCGGCCAGCGAGGTCGCCGCCTTGTTCGATCTGGACGAGGTGGTGTTCGTACCGACGGGGCAGCCATGGCAGAAGAGTGACAAGACCGTGTCGGCGGCGGAGGACCGCTACCTGATGACGGTCATCGCCACCGCCTCCAACCCGCAGTTCTCGGTCAGCCGGATCGACATCGACCGCGGCGGCGCCACCTACACCATCGACACCCTCCGGGACCTGCGCTCCCTCAACAGCGACTCCGACCTCTTCTTCATCACCGGGGCCGACGCGCTGTCGCAGATCCTCACCTGGCGCGACGCCGAGGAGTTGTTCTCGCTCGCCCACTTCATCGGCGTCACCCGGCCGGGCCACGACCTCACCGACGACGGACTGCCCAAGGGCGGCGTCTCCCTGGTCGAGGTGCCCGCGCTCGCCATCTCCTCCACCGACTGCCGGGCACGGGTCGCCGAGGGCGATCCCGTCTGGTACCTGGTCCCGGACGGCGTGGTGCGCTACATCGACAAGCGCCAGTTGTACCGCGGCGAGTGAACTTCCGGGAGGGGCACCCGTGAACGACCAGCAACACCCGTACGACCCGTACTACCCACAGCCGCAGATCATCGGCTACGACGAGTACGGCCAGCCGGTGTACCAGCAGCCACAGGCACCCCAGCAGGCCCCCGGGCAGCACTACGACCCGTACGGAGCACAGCAGCAGGCCCAGCCGCAACAGCAGCCGTCGTACGGCTACGACCCCTACGCCCAGCAGCAGCCCTCCTACGACCCGTACGGACAGCAGGGCTACGCCTACCCCGGCTACGACGACGGACAGCAGTGGGCCGCGCCGACGGAGCCCGCCCCGGCCCCCGCGCAGAACCCCGTCCCGGCCCCCGCCCAGGACCCCGTCCCCGCGCCCGCGCCGATGCGGACACCGCAGGCCCCGCCCGTCGAGGCCCAGGCCGGATTCCCCGGGCAGCGGCCGCCCGCGTCCGAGCGGCCCGCCCCGGCCCGTCCCGGCGACGCCGACGGAGCCTCGGACGGCCGGGACTACCGCACCGAGCAGTTCTCGTTCATCGAGGAGCCCGACGAGGACTCCGAGGACGTCATCGACTGGCTCAAGTTCACCGAGAGCCGCTCGGAGCGCCGCGAGGAGGCCCGGCGCCGGGGCCGCCACCGGATCGTCGCCCTGGTCGTCGTCCTCGTGCTCGCCGTCGCGGGCGGGATCGGCTACCTCTGGTCCGCCGGTCTCCTCCCCGGCTCGTCCGACGACGACGCCAAGGGCGCGACCGCCGCCACCGGCCCGCAGAAGCGCGACATGATCGTCGTCCACCTCCACGACATCAAGAACAACCGGACCTCCACCGCCCTGCTCGTCGACAACACCACCACCCGCCAGGGCACCACCGTCCTGCTCCCCAACTCCGTCGTCGTCGCCG
Organism: Streptomyces sp. CBMA291; assembly: GCF_014596525.1. Taxonomy (GTDB): domain Bacteria; phylum Actinomycetota; class Actinomycetes; order Streptomycetales; family Streptomycetaceae; genus Streptomyces. Next base: position 36,661 of record NZ_MSJP01000097.1, on the reverse strand, counting down.
ACGACGAGGGCGCGGCGACCACCCTCGGCAAATCGGTCGAGGACGACGGCGCCGGCGGGACCAGGGAGGCCATCGACAACCTCCTCGGCACCGGCATCACCGGCACCTGGCGCCTGGACACCCCGTACCTGGAGAACCTCGTCGAGACCGTCGGCGGCATCGAGACGGACACCGACGCGCAGGTCCCCGACACCGGGAAGGCCGCCGAGCCGCTCGTCCGGAAGGGCGAGAAGCAGACACTCGACGGCCGCGCCGCCGTCGCCTACGCCACCTACCGGGGCCCCGGCGAGGCCGAGGACAAGCAGCTCCAGCGCTTCGGCCAGGTCGTCTACGCCACCCTGCGGAAGTTCTCCTCCGACCCCGAGGCCGCCACGGTCACCATCCAGACCCTCCAGCAGATCCTCGACCCCTCGCTCCCCGAGAAGGACCTGGGCGCGTCCCTGGCCAAGCTCGCCGAGCACGCCAAGCTCGGCGACTACAAGACGACCGTCCTCCCGGTGGCCCAGGACGGCACGCTGACCGAGGGCGCGGGCGAGTCCCTGGTGAAGGACGTCCTGGGCGGCAAGGTCACCGCGCCCAGGACCGACGACGTGCCCCGGGTCTCGGTCCGAGACGGCTCCGGGAAGAAGGCGACCGAGGCGGCCCGGGTCGTCCTGATCAACGGCGGCTTCTCCTTCGTGGGCGGCACGGAGACGACGACCCAGGAGAAGTCGCAGGTCGTGTACGCCGACGAGGCCCAGAAGGCGACGGCGGCCGAGGTCGCCAAGACGCTGGGCCTGCCGGCCGAATCCGTCACCAAGGGCAAGCCCTCAGGAGCGGCGGCGGTCACCGTCGTCCTGGGCAAGGACTACAAGGTCCCGGGAGCCCGCTAGTCGGTGCCTTCCGGACCGGACAGGACCCCGGCTTCCCGGGTCCCGGCACGGTCCGGAAGGCCAGGCCCCGGCCCGCTCCCGGCTCCGGCGGGCGCGGGCCGGGGCCTGCCCGGGGACCGCTCGGGAAAACGTTGGCGGGGTCGTCGGCGGTCCGTGAGACCCTGGAGGAGTACTTGACCGCCGACGAAAGCCTGCTTGTGACCGCCACGGATCGTTCCATCGAGCTTGTCAACGCTGCCGCCCAGGCGGCCGCCGACCGACTCGCGCACGACATCATCGCGTACGACGTCAGCGACGTGCTGTCGATCACCGACGCCTTCCTGCTCGCCTCCGCGCCCAACGACCGCCAGGTCAAGTCGATCGTCGACGAGATCGAGGAGCGCCTGAACAAGGACCTCGGCGCCAAGCCGGTCCGCCGCGAGGGCGACCGGGACGCCCGCTGGATCCTGCTGGACTACGTCGACATCGTCGTCCACGTCCAGCACAGCGAGGAGCGCGTCTTCTACGCGCTTGAGCGCCTGTGGAAGGACTGCCCCGAGCTGCCCCTCCCCGAGGACGCGCGGAAGACCCACGGCAAGGGCGCCGAGCACGCCGCCCTGACCGGTGTCGACCTCTCCGACCACGCCGCCGGGCTGCCCGACGCGGTGGACGGTGAGCTGAGCTGAGCACCACCGGGGGCGGCAGGGGCCGCCGCATCGTCCTCTGGCGGCACGGCCAGACCTCGTGGAACCTGGAGCGCCGATTCCAGGGCTCGACCGACATCGAGCTGACGGAGACCGGCGTCGCCCAGGCGCGCCGGGCCGCCCGGCTGCTCGCCGCGCTGAAGCCGGACGCCATCGTGGCCTCCGACCTGAAGCGGGCCGCCGCCACCGCCGCCGAGCTGGCGGCGCTCACCGGCCACACCGTCGCCCACGACGCCGCACTGCGCGAGACGTACGCGGGGGTGTGGCAGGGGCTGACCCACGAGGAGATCGTGGCGCGGTACGGCGAGCAGTACGCCGCCTGGAAGCGCGGCGAGCCCGTGCGCAGGGGCGGCGGCGAACTGGAGACCGAGGTGGCCGACCGGGCCGCCCCGGTGGTCCTTGAGCACGCCGACAAGCTCCCCGAGGGCGGCACGCTCGTCGTGGTCAGCCACGGCGGCGCCATCCGCACCACCATCGGCCGCCTGCTGGGTCTTGAGGCCCGTCACTGGGAGAGCCTGGGCGGTCTCTCGAACTGCTGTTGGTCCGTCCTCGGCGAGGGCGTCCGCGGCTGGCGCCTGTCCGAGCACAACGCCGGCACGCTGCCCGAGCCGGTCCTCGGCGACGACGCCTGAGCCCCTCGGGGGGCCTGCCGGACCCGGATTTCACTTTCCGGCAGGTCACAGGCTAGAGTTCTTCTTGTTCGCAGCGCAGAGCGCGAAGAACACGAGGGGCTATAGCTCAGTTGGTAGAGCGCCTGCATGGCATGCAGGAGGTCAGGAGTTCAATTCTCCTTAGCTCCACAGTCACCGAATCCCGTCCCCATCTGGGGGCGGGATTCGTCGTTTCCTCACCCGTTCGGAGGTGGCGAAGCGCCGTCCGCCGCCCTCCCCGCTCGGGATCCGTACCCGCCGCACCCCGCCCTCCCGTCGCGGCCGACGGCCGCCACGCCGAGCACACCGGACCCCTTGCTGGCTCATGGCAGAATCGGACGGCCGGAGGGGGAAGAGATTCCGGACGGGAGGGTGACCCAAGTGCTCGGTGACAACGGCGGGGTGTCCTATGGGTGCGCGGCCCGCGGTCACGGCTGGAGCTGACTGATGGGTGCACACAGGCGGAAGTGCGACTGGTGCGGCAGCGGTACGCCCATCGTGCGCGACATGGACCCCGTCAACCCCGGCTTCCAGTACTGGTGCGAGGAGTGCGCGCGGGCGCTGATCATAAAAGGCGACCCCATCGAGACGTACCGCGAACTCGAAGGGGAGCCGATCTACGGCCGGCTCCTCGACGAGCACTGCACCCTCAAGCGCTTCTACTCCTTCGCCACGGCCTGACGGGTCCGGCCGGTCTGGTGGGGCCGAACGGCCTCTCGGAGCCGACCGGGCTGCCGAAGCGGGCCGGTCTCCCGAAGCCTGCCGGTCGGGCGGGCCTGGCGTCGCAGTGTCAGCGCGTACCCCGCGAGCAGTGCCGTCGCCGTCAGCGGATAGACGGCGGAGAGCAGCATCTGTCCGGCGTTCTGGTCCAGTTCGGGCCGGCCCGGGTCGTGCGGGACCCACCACAGCGCGAACGAGGCGAAGACCAGGGCCACCGTCCCTGTCACCGGCCACGCGCGCGTGGAGCGGTCCGCGAGCAGGATCAGCAGGGGCACGCACCAGACCCAGTGGTGGGACCAGGAGATCGGGCTGATCATCAGTGCGGTGAACGCGCAGACGACGACCGCCACCGCCTTGTCGCCGCGCACCGCGGCACGCACCGCGAGGACCATCGCCACGCCGCCGAGGAGCGCCGCGGCCACCGTCCACCACATGCCCGGGTCGTCGGTGTGCATCAGCCGGGCCAGCACCCCGCGGATCGACTGGTTGGCGGTCTCCTCGGCGAAGCCGACCCGCCCGGTCTCGAACAGGGTCTCCGTCCAGAACCGCTTGGAGTCCGCGGGCAGCACGAGGGCCACGGCGAGCGTCGTCACGAGGAACACCCCGGTCGCCGTCACGGCCGTGCGCAGCCACTGGTTCCAGCCCCGGTCCCGCCGCCACAGCAGAAGCCCGGCGACGAGCAGCAGGACCACGAAGAGCCCCGGCGTGAGCTTCACCGCCGTCGCGAGCCCCGTGCCGAGCCCGGCCCAGCGGCTGCCCTCGCGGCGGGTGAGGTCCCAGAGCACCGCCACGGCTATGAGCAGGTTGATCTGGCCGTACCGCAGCGTCGTCCACACCGGCTCGCACCAGACCAGGACGGCGGCGACCCACAGCGTCGTACGCCACAGGTCCGCCCGGGACAGCGAGGGGCGGACCAGTTGGAGCGACAGCTGCACCAGGGCGACCACCAGGAGCAGGTTCCCCGCGGTGCTGAGCGTCCGCATCAGCGGCACGCCCACCAGGGTCAGCGGGACGAACAGCAGAGCCGCGAAAGGCGGGTAGGTCATGCCGAGGTTCGCGGACGTGGCGCGCATCGCGTACAGGTCGCCACCGGCCCGTACCGTCTCGCCCTCGGCCCGGTAGACCATCACGTCGAGCATGTTCACGTGGGCGAGGCGTTGCGCGACCCAGAAGGCCGCGAACGAGAGCAGACAGACCGCCGCGGCGGTGGCCAGGGGCCACGGCCGGGCGCGGGTTCGGAAGAGCACGGAGACGGACACAGTCGGCGACACTACCCGGCAGGTCAGGAGGGTCAGGAGAACCGATTTGGAGATCTGCCGGGGAGCCGGTTAATGTTCTGTCTGTCGCCGCGAGGGAAACCAAAACGGAGACGGAAAAGCAAGACAAGGGGCTATAGCTCAGTTGGTAGAGCGCCTGCATGGCATGCAGGAGGTCAGGAGTTCAATTCTCCTTAGCTCCACAAATAAGAAGCGGGTCATCCGGATCGGATGGCCCGCTTCTTCGTTTACCGCCCTCTGGACGCCCGTGCGGCCCGTGCGGGCCCTGCGGTACCCTGGCGCCATGCGTGCCGTACGCCTTCTGCTTATCGAGCCGCGCTGAACAGTCCCGACGGATGACAGAGATCCCGTCGGAGTCGGCGCGGCGACCCCTCCTGTGCGAGGGGATTTTTCATTTCACGGCAGTCCGTGGCAGTGGGCAGAGACGATCGATGGAGCTTCAAGGACCATGACCGAGATCAATACGGCCGCCGAGACGGCGGCCCCGCATCGCTACACGGCTGCCATGGCCGCCGACATCGAGGCACGCTGGCAGGACTTCTGGGACGCCGAGGGCACCTACGAGGCCCCCAACCCCACCGGAGACCTGGCGGGCGACCCCGAGGTCGCCGCCCGGCCCAAGAAGTTCATCATGGACATGTTCCCGTACCCCTCGGGCGCGGGACTGCACGTCGGCCACCCGCTCGGCTACATCGCCACGGACGTCTTCGCCCGCCACGCGCGCATGACCGGCCACAACGTGCTGCACACCCTGGGCTTCGACGCCTTCGGCCTGCCCGCCGAGCAGTACGCCGTGCAGACGGGCACGCACCCGCGCGTGTCCACCGAGGCCAACATGGAGAACATGAAGGTCCAGCTGCGCCGGCTGGGCCTGGGCCACGACAAGCGCCGGTCGTTCGCCACGATCGACCCGGAGTACTACAAGTGGACCCAGTGGATCTTCCTCCAGATCTTCAACGCCTGGTATGACGACCAGGCGGGCAAGGCCCGTCCGATCGCCGAGCTGATCGAGCAGTTCGAGAACGGCACCCGTGAGGTCCCCGGCTCCACGCGCGCGTGGAGCGAGCTGACCGCCGCCGAGCGCTCCGACGTCCTGGGCGAGTACCGCCTGGCCTACGCCTCCGACGCGCCGGTCAACTGGTGCCCCGGTCTTGGCACGGTCCTGGCCAACGAGGAGGTCACCGCCGACGGCCGCTCCGAGCGCGGAAACTTCCCCGTCTTCAAGGCCAAGCTGCGCCAGTGGAACATGCGGATCACCGCCTACGCGGACCGCCTCCTGGACGACCTGGACGCGCTGGACTGGCCCGAGGCCATCAAGCTCCAGCAGCGCAATTGGATCGGCCGCTCCGAAGGCGCCCGCGTCGACTTCAAGGTCGGCGACGACGACGCCATCACCGTCTTCACCACCCGCCAGGACACCCTGTTCGGCGCCACCTACATGGTCCTGGCGCCCGAACACGACCTGGTCGAGCGGATCGTCCCGGCCACCTGGCCCGAGGGCACCCACGACGTGTGGACCGGCGGCCACGCCACCCCGTCCGAGGCCGTCGACGCCTACCGCAAGCAGGCCGCGGCCAAGTCCGACGTCGAGCGGCAGGCCGACGCGAAGGAGAAGACCGGCGTCTTCACCGGCGCGTACGCGACCAACCCGGTCAGCGGCGAGCGCGTCCCGGTCTTCATCGCCGACTACGTCCTGATGGGCTACGGAACCGGCGCCATCATGGCCGTCCCCGCCCACGACAGCCGCGACTTCGCCTTCGCGCGCGCCTTCGAGCTGCCGATGCGCTGTGTCGTCGAGCCCTCCGACGACCGCGGCACCGACCCCGCCGCCTGGGACGAGGCCTTCGCCTCGTACGAGGCGAAGCTGACGAACTCCGCCAACGCCGAGATCTCCCTGGACGGCCTGGGCGTCGTCGAGGCCAAGGAGAAGATCACCGCCTGGCTGGCCGACCGGGGCATCGGCGAGGGCACCGTCAACTTCCGGCTGCGCGACTGGCTGTTCAGCCGCCAGCGGTACTGGGGCGAGCCCTTCCCGATCGTCTATGACGAGGACGGCGTCGCCCACGCGCTGCCCGAGTCGATGCTGCCGCTGGAGCTGCCGGAGGTCGAGGACTACTCGCCGCGCACCTTCGACCCGGACGACGCGGACACCCAGCCGGAGACCCCGCTGTCCCGCAACGAGGACTGGGTCCACGTCACCCTGGACCTGGGCGACGGCCCGCGCCGCTACCGCCGCGAGACCAACACCATGCCCAACTGGGCCGGTTCCTGCTGGTACGAGCTGCGCTACCTGGACCCGCACAACTCCGAGAAGCTGGTCGACCCGGCCGTCGAGCAGTACTGGATGGGCCCCCGCGAGGGCATGCCGACCGGTGGCGTCGACCTGTACGTCGGCGGCGCCGAGCACGCCGTACTGCACCTGCTGTACGCGCGGTTCTGGTCCAAGATGCTGTTCGACCTGGGCCACATCTCCTCGGCCGAGCCCTTCCACAAGCTCTACAACCAGGGCATGATCCAGGCCTTCGTCTACCGGGACTCGCGCGGCATCGCGGTACCGGCGGCCGAGGTCGAGGAGCGGGACGGCGCCTTCTGGTACGAGGGCGAGAAGGTCAGCCGTGTCCTGGGCAAGATGGGCAAGTCCCTGAAGAACGCCGTCACGCCGGACGAGATCTGCTCCGAGTACGGCGCCGACACCCTGCGCCTGTACGAGATGGCGATGGGCCCGCTCGACGTGTCCCGCCCCTGGGACACGCGCGCGGTGATCGGCCAGTACCGGCTGCTCCAGCGCCTGTGGCGCAACATCGTCGACGAGGCGACCGGCGAGGTCACCGTCGTCGACGCCGCGCCCGACGAGGACACGCTGCGCGCCCTGCACAAGGCCATCGACGGCGTGGCCCAGGACATGGTCGCGATGCGGTTCAACACCGCCATCGCCAAGGTCACCGAGCTGAACAACCACCTGACGAAGTCGGGCGGCGCCCTGTCCCGGACGGTCGCCGAACAGCTGGTGCTGCTGGTCGCCCCGCTCGCCCCGCACATCGCGGAGGAGCTGTGGCGCAGGCTGGGCCACAGCGACTCGGTCGTCCACCAGGACTTCCCGGTCGCCGACCCGGCGTACGTCGTCGACGAGGCCGTGACCTGCGTCGTGCAGATCAAGGGCAAGGTCAAGGCCCGCCTGGAGGTCTCCCCGTCGATCACCGACGCCGACCTGGAGGCGCTGGCGCTCGCCGACCCGCACGTGGTCGCGGCGCTGGGCGGCGCCGAGATCCGCAAGGTGATCGTGCGCGCCCCGAAGCTGGTCAACATCGTCGCGGGCTGACGGAATCAGGGGTTTCCCCTACGGGCAGGTTGGGGGTTCCAAAGGAACCGCCGGCCTGCCCGTTCCGTTTACGGTGGAGGAAGCACAGCAGCGGAGACTCGACGGACGCCGGAGGGGCACCTATGGAAGCCACGATTGTCACGATCCTGGCGCTGCTCTTCTTGTCGTTCGTCGCGCTCGGCGTCTTCGTCACTGTCAAGGCGGTCAAGGCCGCCAAGCGAGGCGTCGACCGCACGATCGACCAGGCGCGGCGCACGGTCGAGGACACCACGCTGCGGGCCAAGAGCCTCGGCCAGACCGGAGCCGCGGGCGAGCTGGCCAGACTCCGGCTCTCCCTGCGCACCTCGATGCGGGCCACCCAGGAAGCACTCCAGGCCGGTGTCGGCGAGGACGCCTCGCTGAAGGAGTCCCTCGACCTGTTCCACCGGCTCAGCGCCCACGGCCTCGAACTGGACGACGACCTCAAGCGCCTCGAACGGGAGCCCGACCGGTCCTGGGTGTCCGGACAGCTCCCGGAACTCGCCGCGAGGACCGCGCGGATCACCGGCTCCGCCGACGCCCTGCGCCGGGCCGCCCGGGACCGGGCCCTGAAGTTCGCCGAGGACGACCTGTCCGCGCTGAGCGCCCAGATCGACGTCGAGGCCGGGGCCCTGCGCCACTGGACCGGCCCCGAGCACGCACCGGGGGCCGCGGGCGCCACCGGCGGCGCCACCCACGGGACGACCGGCACGGGAAGCCCCACCGGACAGCACGGGCGGACGGGCCCCCGTGCTCAGGACGAGCGGTCCGCGATCACGGCGCCCGACCCCCGGAGGACCACCTACTCCTGGGAGAAGTCGGCCCGCCCCGAGACCACCACCTGACACCACCCCGGACGGGAGCGGGTCACCCGACGGGCACGAGGGGGCGTCGGCGACGGGGGCCGGGCTGCCGCGCCGAGGCGACGGCGGGTAACCTCCCGCTCATGTCCCGGCATGTCGCGATCGTCACCGATTCCACGGCCTACCTCCCACCCCGGATCAGGGAACGGCACGCCATCACCACGGTGCCGCTGACCGTCGTCATCGGCGACCGCGCCCTGGAGGAGGGCACCGAGATCTCGGCCCAGGCGCTCGCCGAGGCCTTGCAGAAGAGACGGCCCGTCACGACCTCGCGGCCGAGCCCCGAGGTCTTCGCCGAGGCCTACCGCGACGCCGCCGAGGCCGGGGCGAAAGGCGTCGTCTCGATCCATCTGTCGGCCGAGGTGTCCGGCACCTACGACGCCGCCGTGCTCGCGGCCAAGGACGCTCCGCTGCCCGTACGGGTCGTTGACACCCGCATGATGGGCATGGCCCTCGGCTTCTGCGCCCTGGAGGCGGCGGAGGTCGCGGAGGCGGGCGGCTCCCTCGACGAAGCGGTCGCCGCCGCCGAGAAGCGCGCCGAGGGAACCCGCGCCTACTTCTACGTCGACACCCTCGACTATCTGCGCAGGGGCGGGCGGATCGGGGCCGCGCAGGCGCTGCTCGGCTCCGCGCTCGCGGTCAAGCCCCTTCTCGAACTCGACGGCGGACGGATCGAACTGCGGGAGAAGGTACGGACGGCCTCGAAGGCCATCGCGCGCCTGGAGGAGATCGCCGTGGAGCGGGCCGGAACAGGCCTCGTCGACATCGCCGTCCACCATCTCTCCGCGCCGGAACGGGCTGCGGCTCTCGCCGAGCGGCTGAGGGAGCGGGTGCCGGGCCTGGCGGAAGTGCAGGTCAGCGAGGTGGGCGCGGTCATCGGCGCGCATACGGGCCCCGGGCTGCTCGCGGTCGTCGTCTCACCGCGCTGAGGCCGTGTTTCACCCGGGAGGGTGAGGGAGTTATCCACAGCGGGGCGCCTGTCCACGGATCGGGTTCGAGCTCCGCACGGAGGGGTCGCGGTTCCTACCGTCGGACGCATGACTCTTCACACACCGACGGTGGCGGACAGGTCGACCGCGCCGATGACACCGGCCACATCGACGGCACCGCCGACATCGACCGCCTCGACGACGCCGACCATGGCGCCGGCACCGGCTGCCTCGGCGGCGCCGGTGCTTCCCGACTGTGCCGGTCAGGGGCCCGGGGCGGCGGTTTCCGGGCGCGATACGGCGTCCGTGGCGGCTTCCCGGCACGGTACGGCGTCCGGGCGGGCGAGGCGACGGGCCCGGATCAAGCGGGTGGCCACGGTTCCCGGGGCCGGGGCCGGGGCTGGGGCCGGGGTCGGGCTCGGGGCGCGGAGTCGCGGGGAGGCCCTGTTCCCTGACGTGGCGCCGCCGAGGACGCCGGTCGCCGTCCCTTGGGAGCCGGAGGAACCCGGTGCGGGGCAGCGAGGCTCCCCGCCGGGTGTGCGGGAGCGGCTGGGGACGGCGCTGCGCGAGCGGACCCCGGTGTGGGTGCAGACCCGGTGCGGGCTCGAACCGAGGACGCTGGCCGCGCTGACGGTGGTCCTGGTCGTGGCCGCGGGAGTGGCGGGCGGCTACTTCTGGACGGGGCGGCCCGAGCCGGTGCGCGCCCCGGAGCTTCTGCGGGCCGCTCCCGTGGCCTCGGCGCCCCCGTCAGGGGCCGGGACGGAGGCGGTACACACGAGGGCGCTCTCCGCGTCGAGCGGGCCGAAGGTGATCGTCGACATCGGCGGCAAGGTGCGCAGGCCCGGGGTGCTGACCCTGCCGGCGGGCTCGCGCGTGGCGGACGCCCTGCGCGCGGCGGGCGGGGCGAAGCCGGAGGCGGACCTGACGGGGCTCAACCAGGCCCGTGTGCTCTCCGACGGCGAGCAGGTCCTCGTGGGGCTGCCGGGAGCACCGGGTGGTGGACCGGGGCCCGCGCCGGGCCTTGGCCAGGGGAGCGGCGGGGGTGGGCCGGGGGCGCCGCTGAGTCTGAACACGGCCACGGTGGAGCAGCTCGACGGCCTCCCGGGGGTCGGACCCGTCCTCGCCCGGCACATCGTCGACCACCGCACCGAGCACGGCGGTTTCCGCTCGGTGGGGGAGCTGCGGGAGGTCGACGGCATCGGCGAGCGCAGGTTCGCGGACCTCGAACCGCTGGTGCGGCCGTGAGGCGGGACGAGACGACGCCTACGGCGACGGCCGAGGAAGGGACGGACCGTGCCCAGGGCTGGGACGAGGGGCCGACGGACCTGCGACTCGTCCCGCTCGCGGTGGCTGCCTGGGCGGCGGCGGCCTGGGCACTGGGAGCCACCGGGTGGTGGACGTTCATCGGGGTCGCGGTCTGTCTGACAGCGGCCGGAGCCCTGCTGGTGCCGGTCGCTGCCCGACGACGGGACGGCATGTCGGCGGCAGGCTCCGGTGACGGAGGGGCCGAGAGCGGAAGGGTCGGGGGCGGAAGGAGCAGGGGCGGGGACGGTTCGGCGCGGGAGGGCGCACGGGGTAGCGGGTCTGAGGGGGAGGACGTGCGGGAACGGGGTCGTGGACTGGAGCGGCAGGGGAGACGGGAGCGGGGGAGCGGGCCCGAGAGGGAGGGCTTACGGGAGAGCGGGTCTGAGGGGGAGGGCGTACGGGAGTGGGGCCCTGGACCGGAGCGGCGGGAGAGGCAGGTGCGAGGGAAGGGGCCGGGGCGGAGGCAGGCGCGAGGCGAAGGGCCGGAGCGAAGGGGGTCGGAGCGGGAGAGGTCGGAGCGGAAGAGGTCCGAGCGGAGGGTGTCGCCGGGGTGGCGGCTGCGGGCGACGGCGTGTGCGGGGGTGTTGCTGTGCGCCGCCGCCGGGGCGGCCTCGGCGGGGTTGCACGCGGCGGATCTGCGGAGAGGGCCCGTTCCCGCGCTGGCGGACCAGGCGGCGCGGGTGGGGCTGGAGGTGAGGGTGACCTCCGACCCGAGGCTCACCCGGCCCCGGGTGCGGGGGAGCGGGACGGTTCCCGTCTCCGTGGTTCTGGACGGGGTGGCGACCCGCGCACAGGGACCGGACGGCGTGGCCGTCGGGACCCGGGCCCCGGTCCTGGTGATCGTGCCGCCGGGGGAGGGCCAGGCCGAGTGGCTGCGGCTCCTTCCCTCCACCCGGCTGAGGGTCACGGGCCGGCTGGGTCCTGCGCGACCGGGCGATCCGTACGCGGCGGTGCTCAAGGCCGACCGGACAGGACCGCCCCGGGTCATCGGGCCGCCGAGCGCGCCGCAGCGGGTGGCGGGAGAGCTGCGGGCCGGGCTGCGGAAGGCCACGGAGGGACTGGAGCCGGATGCGCGGGCCCTGCTGCCGGGCCTGGTGGTGGGGGACACCTCACGGATCGGGCCCGAGTTGCGGGACGCCTTCGAGGCGACCGACCTCACCCATCTCCTGGCGGTCTCGGGAAGCAACCTCTCCATCGTGCTGCTTCTGCTCGTCGGGCGGCCGGGCCGGGCGCACCAGGCGGAGCGGGGCGGGCTCGCGCCCCGGCTGGGGCTCTCGTTGCGGGCCACGGCGCTGGCCGGCGGGGCGCTGACCCTCGCGTTCGTGGTCGTGTGCAGGCCCGACCCGAGCGTGCTGCGGGCGGCGGCCTGCGGACTCGTCGTCCTCCTCGCCATCGGGACGGGCAGGCGGAGGTCGCTGATCCCGGCGCTGGCCGCCGCCGCGCTGCTCCTGGTGCTCTACGACCCCTGGCTGGCGCGGAGTTACGGCTTCCTGCTCTCGGTCCTGGCGACCGGGGCACTGCTCGTCGTCGCGCCGCGGTGGGGCGAGGCGTTGCGGCGGCGCCGGGTGCCCGGCGGGCTCGCGGAGGCGCTCGCGGCGTCGCTGGCCGCGCAGGCGGTCTGCGCGCCCGTCGTGGTGGTCTTCGCCGCCCGGGTGAGTCTGGTCGCGATCCCCGCGAACCTGCTCGCGGAGTTGGCGGTGGCTCCCGCGACGGTCCTGGGCTTCGCCGCGCTCGCCGTGGCGCCGCTGTGGACGTGGGCCGCGGGGTGTCTGGCGTGGCTGGCGGGATGGCCGGCCGGCTGGATCGCCCGGGTGGCCCGTACCGGAGCCGGGCTGCCGGGGGCGGAACTGGCCTGGCCCGGCGGCTGGTGGGGCGGCCTCGCCCTGGCGGCGCTCACCGTCCTGCTGGTGCTCGGCGCGCGCAGACTGCCGTACCGGGCGCCGGTCGGGGCGCTGCTCGCGGTGGTGCTGCTGCTCGTGGTGACCCGCCCGGTGCCGCTGACCCGGTGGGTCACGGGGTGGCCGCCGCCGGGCTGGTCGTACGCGATGTGCTCGGTGGGGCAGGGTGACGCGATGGTGCTCGCGGCGGGTGGGGGCGCGGGCGTGGTGGTGGACGCGGGCCCGGACTCGGCGGCGGTGGATCGGTGCCTGCGCGAACTCGGGGTGGAGCGGGTGCCGTTGCTGCTGCTCACCCACTTTCACGCGGACCATGTGGCCGGGTTGGCGGGGGTGTTGAAGGGGCGGGAGGTGGGGGTGATCCAGACGACGGGGCTCGAAGAGCCGCCCGCCCAAGCGGCGTTCGTCCGGCGGACGGCGGCGTTCGCCGGGGTGCCGGTGGTCCGGGCGGAGCCCGGGGAGCGGCGGAGGGCGGGGAGTCTGGAGTGGCGGGTGCTCTGGCCGACGGCGGAGGGCGGGGATCCCTCGGGAGGGCCGAACGACGCCAGCGTCACGCTGCTGGTCAGGGCGGCCGGCGGGTTGACGCTGCTACTCCTGGGCGATCTGGAGCCCTCGGCGCAGCGGGAGTTGCTGCGGGCCCATCCGGAACTCGGGCCGGTCGATGTGCTCAAGGTCGCCCATCACGGCTCCGCGTACCAGGATCCGGGGCTGCTGCGGGCCGTCCGGCCGAGGCTCGCGCTCGTGTCCGCGGGGCCGGACAACCCGTACGGCCATCCTTCGCCTCGGACGCTGGAGACGTTGCGGGGCGGCGGGGCGCGCGTGTTGCGGACCGACCGGGACGGATCCGTGGCGGTGGTGGGTTCCGGGGCCGGGCTCGTGGCCGTACCGAGAGGGAGAGCCTTGTAAAGAAGTCTTTCTAAAGATATCTTTTCATCATGCCGGAGAACAGCACCCCGCGACCCGAGGGTGAGCAGCCCCGCAGTGTCCGACTCACCGACCCGCGCGCCCTGCGGGCCTATGCCCACCCCCTGCGGATGACCTTGGTGGGGTTGCTGCGGGCGGGCGGGCCGTTCACCGCCACCCGGGCGGCCGAGCTGACCGGGGAATCCGTCGCCTCCTGCTCGTACCACCTGCGGATACTCGCCAAGTACGGGCTCGTGGAGCAGGCGCCGGGAGGCAAGGGGCGGGAGAAGCCGTGGCGGGCCACGGCGCGGTACACCGAGTGGCCCGAGTACAGCGAGGACGCGGCGGTCACCGAGGCGGCCGACGCGCTGAGCGCGGCGATCGCCGAGCGCTACTTCGAGCGGGTCACCCGGGCCATGGAGAACCGGCACCGGCTGCCGAAGGAGTGGCGGGAGGCGGAGCGGTTCGGCGACGCGCTGCTCCACCTCACCCCCGAGGAACTCACCGGGCTCGGCGCCCGGATCGACGAGCTGCTGCGGCCCTACGAGGCGCGTACGGCCGATCCGTCCCTCCGCCCGGAGGACGCGCGGCCCGTCACCCTCATTCGCATCGCCTACCTGGACCAGGACACGCCCGAGGGCGGAGAGGAGTGAGAGGACATGGCCCTGAGGGACCGGGTGCCGCCGCTGCTGCGTGAGCGAACCTTCCGTCGCTACTGGACCGGACAGACCATCTCCCTCGCGGGGGATCAGATATCGCTCATGGCGATCCCGCTCGCCGCCGTCCTCGTCCTGGGCGCCGACGCGGCGGCGATGGGCTGGCTCAAGACCGCCGAACTCCTGCCCGCCCTCCTGTTCAACCTGCCCTTCGGAGCCTGGGTCGACCGGCGGACCGGCCGCCGCAGGGTCATGATCGCGACCGATCTCGGGCGGGCGGCGCTGGTGCTGTCCCTGCCGGTCGCCTACGCGCTGGACGCGCTGACGCTGGCCCAGCTGTACGCGGTGGCCTTCGGGGTCGGGGCGCTCACCGTGCTCTTCGAGGTCTGCAACGCGACGCTCTTCGTGGCGCTCGTCCCCACGGAGCGCTATGTGCAGGCGAACTCGCTGGTCAGCGGCAGTCGTTCGACGGCCTGGCTGGCCGGGCCCGGGGTCGGGGGACTCCTCGTGCAGTTCCTCACCGCCCCCTTCGCCCTGGTCGCGGACGCCCTCACCTATCTGGTGTCGGCCGGCTACCTGGCGCGGATCGGAGCGGTCGAGCCGCCGCCCGCCCCGGTGGGCAAGGGGCATTTCACCGAGGGGCTGCGGTGGGTGTTCGCGGAGCCGTCGATGCGCGGTCTCTTCGCCGCCTCCGGCACGGTCCAGTTCTTCAACTTCATGTTCCACACGCTCTTCGTGCTCTACGCGACCACCGCGCTCGGCCTCGGAGCGGGACTGCTCGGACTGGTGCTGGCCACCGGCGCGGTGGGCGGACTCCTCGGCGCCGCGTACAGCGGGGCGGCCGTGCGGAGACTCGGCATCGGCGGCGCGCTCGTCGCGGGCTATCTCGGGTTCGCCCTGCCGTTGCTCCTGGTGCCGCTGGCCGGAGGGCCGCTGCCGCTGGTGGCGGGCGTGCTGTTCCTGGCGGAGTTCCTCTCCTGCGTCGGGGTGATGGTCCTGGACGTCGCGGCGGGCTCACTCCAGATGGCACTGATACCCGACGCCGTGAGAGCCCGGGTCATGGGTGCCTTCCGGACGCTCAACCACGGCTTCCGCCCGCTCGGCGCGCTCGTCGGGGGGCTGCTCGGGACCGTGATCGGCCTCCGCCCGACGCTGTGGATCGCCACCGTCGGCGCCGTCTTCGCCGTCCTGTGGCTGCTGCCCTCCCGACTGCCGTCGATGCGGGACCTGCCGACACGGGAAGGGGAGCCGACCTCCGCCGGGTAGGGGGGATCCCCGCCGGACAGGCGGACCCGGGTACGAGAGACCGCCGCCGGGCGAGGGAGGACGGGTCCCCGAGTGGCCCCCGGCAGCGGACGGCTAAGCGCGGTCCGCCGAGCGGACGGCTAAGCGCGGTCCGCCGAGCGGACGGCTAAGCGCGGTCCGCCGAGCGGACGGCTAAGCGCGGTCCGCCGAGCGGACGGCTAAGCGCGGTCCGCCGAGCGGACGGCCAAGCGCGGTCCGCCGAGCGGACCGCTATGGGGCCTCCAGCCAGCCCTCGTGCTCGGCGGCCAGCTCGTCCAGGGCCGCCGTGTCGAGGCGGCCGTCCGGGTCCTCGACCACCACCAGCCACTGGGCGTCCTCGGCGTCGTCCTCACCGGCCAGCGAGTCCCGGACGAGCTGGGGTTCCTCGGCCAGGCCGAAACGGTCGGGGAGTTCCTCGGCCACCTCCTCGGCGGCGTCGCGGTCGGGGAGTACCAGTACGTGTCGTTCGCTCACCCGGCCATTGTCGGGCATGGCTGTCGGTGGCCCGTGGGATGCTGGAACGCGATGGCCACCAGAAAGACTTCCCCCGACGACCTCCTCGGCCCCGTGACGCTCGCCGTGGGCCAGGAGGACCTGCTCCTCGACCGCGCCGTGCAGGCGGTGGTGGCGGCCGCCCGTGCCGCCGACGCCGACACGGACGTCCGCGACCTCGCCTCCGACCAGCTTCAGCCCGGGACGCTGGCCGAGCTGACCAGTCCCTCGCTCTTCGCCGAGCGGAAGGTCCTGGTCGTGCGGAACGCGCAGGACCTCTCGGCCGACACGGTCAAGGACGTCAAGGCGTACCTCGCCGATCCGATCGAGGACATCTCGCTCGTCCTGCTCCACGCGGGCGGAGCCAAGGGCAAGGGCCTGCTCGACGCCGCCAGGAAGGCGGGCGCCCGTGAGGTGGCCTGCCCGAAGACCACGAAACCGGCGGAGCGGCTGACGTTCGTCCGGCAGGAGTTCCGGACGCTCGGCCGGTCGGCCACGCCGGAAGCCTGTCAGGCGCTCGTCGACGCGATCGGCAGCGACCTGCGGGAGCTGGCCTCCGCCGCCGCGCAGCTCACGTCCGACGTGGACGGGACGATCGACGAGGCCGTCGTCGGGCGGTACTACACGGGCCGCGCCGAGGCCTCCTCCTTCAACGTCGCCGACCGCGCCGTCGAGGGCCGGGCGGCCGAGGCCCTGGAGGCCCTGCGCTGGTCGCTCTCGACCGGGGTCGCGCCCGTGCTGATCACCAGCGCGCTCGCGCAGGGCGTCCGGGCGATCGGGAAGCTGTCCTCGGCCCGGGGCGGCCGCCCCGCCGACCTCGCCCGCGAGCTGGGCATGCCGCCCTGGAAGATCGACCGGGTCCGGCAGCAGATGCGCGGCTGGACCCCGGACGGGGTGTCCGTCGCCCTGCGCGCGGTCGCCGAGGCGGACGCGGGCGTGAAGGGCGGCGGCGACGACCCCGAGTACGCCCTGGAGAAGGCGGTCGTCGCGGTCGCCCGAGCCGCGAGAATGCGCCGGGACACCTGACCGGACCGGCCCTCGTACGGCGGGGCCCCGCAGACGACGGGGTCTCGTATACGACGGGGCCCCGAATGCGGCGAGGCCTCGCTATACGGCGAGGCGCCCCGCATACGACCAAGGCCCCGTGCGCGACAAGGCTCCATGTACGACAAGGCTCCATGCACGACAAGGGCCCCGTCGCCTCCTGGGGAAGGAGGCGGCGGGGCCCTCGCCGTTCAAGCAACTGGTCTCGCACCCGCGTGGCGAACGCGTCCGCGTGCGAGTCCTGGGTGGCCGGGCGGGAGCGGGAGAGAGGGCCCGCTGAGTCCCGTACGGCCGATCACATCAGAGCTTCAGCCCTGGAGGGAGGCAACCTTGGTGGCCAGCGCCGACTTCTTGTTGGCGGCGGCGTTCTTGTGGATGACACCCTTCGAGACAGCCTTGTCGAGCTGACGCGAGGCGGCGCGAGTGGCAACGGTGGCCTTCTCGAGGTCGCCGGCGGCGACAGCCTCACGGGCCTTGCGGATCGCGGTCTTGAGCGAGGACTTGACGGCCTTGTTGCGCAGGCGCGCCTTCTCGTTCGTCTTGTTCCGCTTGATCTGGGACTTGATGTTCGCCACGAAAAGAGCCTTTACAGGTTCGATGTTCCTTCTGGATGCGCCTCGCAGCTGAGAGGGCATACGAGACACAGCTGTCCACGATATCAGTGACCCTCGCGGCCGCCCAAACCGGGCGCCGGGCGACAGGCATGGGACCATGGAGCCTACGTATCGATCCGACATCGCCCCGAGACGAGACCCTGCGTGCCCGCGACTCCTACCAACGTGCCCGAGCCGAGCCGTACCGACCCGGCTCTGATCCGCAACTTCTGCATCATCGCGCACATCGACCACGGCAAGTCCACGCTTGCCGACCGGATGCTCCAGCTGACCGGTGTGGTCGACCAGCGGCAGATGCGTGCCCAGTACCTCGACCGCATGGACATCGAGCGGGAGCGCGGCATCACGATCAAGTCCCAGGCGGTCCGGCTCCCGTGGGCGCCGACCGAGGGGCCGGTCCAGGGCAGTACGCACATCCTGAACATGATCGACACTCCCGGGCACGTCGACTTCACGTACGAGGTCTCGCGTTCGCTCGCGGCCTGTGAGGGCACGATCCTCCTGGTCGACGCGGCGCAGGGCATCGAGGCCCAGACGCTGGCCAACCTCTACCTGGCGATGGAGAACGACCTCACCATCGTCCCGGTCCTGAACAAGATCGATCTGCCGGCCGCCCAGCCGGAGAAGTTCGCCGACGAGCTGGCGAACCTCATCGGCTGCCAGCCGGAGGACGTCCTCAAGGTCTCCGCGAAGACCGGCATGGGCGTGGAGGCGCTGCTCGACCGCGTGGTCCGGGACATCCCGGCCCCGGTGGGCGTTGCCGACGCCCCCGCCCGCGCGATGATCTTCGACTCGGTCTACGACTCGTACCGGGGCGTCGTCACCTATGTGCGAGTGGTCGACGGGCAGCTCAACAAGCGCGAGCGCATCCGGATGATGTCGACCGGCGCCACCCACGAACTGCTTGAGATCGGCGTCTCCTCGCCCGAGATGACCGCCTCCGACGGCCTCGGCGTGGGCGAGGTGGGCTACCTGATCACCGGCGTGAAGGACGTCCGCCAGTCCAAGGTCGGTGACACGATCACCTCCCTGCACCAGGGCGCCACCGAGGCGCTGGGCGGCTACAAGGACCCCAAGCCGATGGTCTTCTCGGGGCTCTACCCGCTGGACGGCTCGGAGTACCCGGACCTCCGCGAGGCCCTGGACAAGCTCCAGCTCAACGACGCCGCGCTGGTCTACGAGCCGGAGACCTCCGCCGCGCTCGGCTTCGGTTTCCGCGTCGGCTTCCTCGGTCTGCTCCACCTGGACGTGATCCGCGAGCGTCTTGAGCGCGAATTCGGCCTCGACCTGATCGCCACCGCCCCCAACGTGGTCTACCGCGTGGTCATGGAGGACGGCAGCGAGCACACGGTCACGAACCCGAGTGAGTTCCCCGAGGGCAAGATCGACGACGTGTTCGAGCCCGTCGTGCGCGCCACGGTCCTCGCGCCCAGCGAGTTCATCGGCGCGATCATGGAGCTGTGCCAGACCCGCCGGGGCACGCTCATCGGCATGGACTACCTCTCCGAGGACCGGGTCGAGATCCGCTACACCCTGCCCCTCGCGGAGATCGTCTTCGACTTCTTCGACCAGCTGAAGTCCAAGACGCGCGGATACGCCTCGCTCGACTACGAGCCCACCGGCGAGCAGGCGTCCAGCCTGGTCAAGGTCGATATCCTGCTCCACGGCGACAAGGTCGACGCCTTCTCGGCCGTCACCCACAAGGACGCGGCGTACGCCTACGGCGTGCGGCTGGTCGCCAAGCTGCGCGAGCTGATCCCCCGGCAGGCGTTCGAGGTGCCGATCCAGGCGGCCATCGGCTCCCGGGTCATCGCCCGCGAGACCATCCGCGCCATCCGCAAGGACGTCCTCGCCAAGTGCTACGGCGGTGACATCTCCCGTAAGCGGAAGCTGCTGGAGAAGCAGAAGGAAGGCAAGAAGCGCATGAAGATGGTCGGCTCGGTGGAGGTGCCGCAGGAGGCCTTCATCGCCGTCCTTTCGAGCGACGAGTCCTCCGGCAAGAAGAAGTAGCGGGCGGCCGCCAGACGGCTGCCCCATACAACGATCGGGCCCACGTGCGATTGCGCGCGTGGGCCCGTTCGTTATGAATCGGCACCTCGCAAGCCCTTACATACCGGTCCCCGGACGCTTAGTCTGATCGCGGCTCGAAGGTTACTCGCCAGTTAGTTACGAACCGCCAGAAGGCACCGCCGCCGCCCGGAGGACGTCGTGAGCGACACACAGACCCAGATCCAGAACCGTCCGCCCTCGGTGGCGACGCTCTTCCTTGAGCGCGTCGAGCGGACCCCGGACGCGGAGGCGTACCGCTACCCGGTGCGCGCCGCCTCGGGAAGCGGACCGGACGACTGGAAGTCGCTCACCTGGAGCCAGGCCGCCGAGCGGGTCTACGCCATCGCCGCCGGTCTCGTCGACCTCGGCGTCCGGCCCGAGGAGCGGGTCGCCCTGGCCTCCTCCACCCGCGTCGAATGGATCCTCGCCGACCTCGGCGTGATGTGCGCGGGCGCCGCCACCACCACGGTCTACCCGCAGACCAACGCCGACGAGTCGGCGTTCATCCTCTCCGACTCCGAGTCCCGGGTCCTCATCGCCGAGGACGCGGCCCAGCTCGCCAAGGCCGTGGCGCGCCGCGCGGACCTGCCGCACCTGCACCACGTGGTCGTCGTCGACGCCACCGGAGTGGAGACCGACGACGACTGGGTCCTGACCCTCGCCGACCTGGAGGCGCGCGGTGCGGCCTATCTGGAGAAGCACCCGGAGGCCGTGAAGGAGCGGATCGGGGAGATCACCGCCGACCAGCTCGCCACCCTCATCTACACCTCCGGCACCACGGGCCGCCCTAAGGGCGTCCGTCTCCCGCACGACAACTGGTCGTACATGGCCAAGGCCATCGCCGCCACCGGCCTCCTCACCGGGGACGACGTGCAGTACCTCTGGCTGCCGCTCGCGCATGTCTTCGGCAAGGTCCTCACCTCAGGACACGTCGAGATCGGGCACGTCACGGCCGTCGACGGCCGCGTCGACAAGATCATCGAGAATCTGCCGGTGGTCCGGCCGACCTACATGGCCGCCGTGCCCCGCATCTTCGAGAAGGTCTACAACGGCGTCGCCGCCAAGGCCCGTGCCGGGGGCGGTGCCAAGTACAAGATCTTCCAGTGGGCCGCCGGGGTCTCCCGCGAGTACGCCAAGGCCACCCAGGACAGCTTCCGCCGCACCGGCAGCGCCACCGCGCCCTTCGGCCTCACCGCCAAGCACAAGGTCGCCGACGCCCTCGTCTACGCCAAGATCCGCGAGGCCTTCGGCGGCAACCTGCGCGCCTGCATCTCCGGCTCCGCCGCCCTCGCCCCCGAGATCGGCTACTTCTTCGCCGGAGCGGGCATCCACATCCTGGAGGGGTACGGCCTCACCGAGTCCTCCGCCGCCTCCTTCGTGAACCCGGGCGAGGCCTACCGCACCGGCACCGTCGGCAAGCCGCTCCCCGGCACCGAGGTCCGCATCGCCGACGACGGCGAGATCCTGCTGCGCGGCCCCGGCATCATGCAGGGCTACCACGGGCTGCCCGAGAAGACGGCCGAGGTCCTGGAGTCGGACGGCTGGTTCCACACCGGGGACATCGGCGAGCTGTCCGCCGACGGCTATCTGCGGATCACCGACCGCAAGAAGGACCTGATCAAGACGTCCGGCGGCAAGTACATCGCGCCCGCCGAGGTCGAAGGCCAGTTCAAGGCCGTCTGCCCGTACGTCTCGAACATCCTGGTGCACGGCGCCGACCGCAACTACTGCACCGCGCTGATCGCCCTCGACGAACCCGCCCTCCTGGCCTGGGCCGCCGAGCAGGGCCTCGCGGGCCGCTCGTACGCCGAGATCGTCGCCGCCCCGGGGACCGTGGAGATGGTCCAGGGATACGTCGACCAGCTGAACGAGGGCCTCCAGCGCTGGCAGACGATCAAGAAGTTCCGGCTGCTGCCGCGCGACCTCGACATCGAGAACGGCGAGCTGACGCCCTCGCTGAAGCTGAAGCGGCCGGTGGTGGAGCGCGCGTACAAGGGCCTCATCGACGAGATGTACGCAGGCGCCCGAGAGGCCTGACCTGGGAGGATGCCCGGGGCGCCGGTCCGGCGCCAGGTTTTCCACAGGCATCCGTCCACAGGCGGGCGCCCACGTCGGGCGGTACGGGACAATGGGGCCATGCCTTCCGTACTGCCCGATGGTGAGACCGTTCCCGACGACGGGGCGCTGCCCGCCCACGCCCTGGCCGGGTCCGGGGATCGGCCGCTCGGGTTCTATCTGCACGTGCCGTACTGCGCGACCCGTTGCGGCTACTGCGACTTCAACACCTACACGGCGAGCGAGCTGCGCGGCACCGGGGGAGTGCTCGCCTCCCGGGACAACTACGCCGAGCAGGTCGTCGAGGAGATACGACTGGCCCGGAAGGTGCTCGGCGACGACCCGCGCCCGGTGCGGACCGTCTTCGTCGGCGGCGGCACGCCCACCCTGCTCGCCGCCGGGGACCTCGTCCGGATGCTCGGGGCGGTCAAGGACGAATTCGGGCTCGCCGACGACGCCGAGGTGACGACCGAGGCCAACCCGGAGTCGGTCGGCCCCGCCTACCTCGCGGAGCTGCGCGAGGGCGGCTTCAACCGGATCTCCTTCGGGATGCAGAGCGCCCGGCAGCACGTCCTGAGGATCCTCGACCGCACCCACACCCCCGGACGGCCCGAGGCCTGTGTCGCCGAGGCGCGCGCCGCCGGATTCGACCACGTCAACCTGGACCTGATCTACGGCACGCCCGGCGAGTCCGACGACGACTGGCGGGCCTCCCTGGACGCGGCCATCGGCGCCGGACCCGACCACGTCAGCGCATACGCCCTGATCGTCGAGGAGGGCACCCAGCTCGCCCGGCGCATCCGGCGCGGCGAAGTGCCCATGACCGACGACGACGTGCACGCCGACCGGTACCTGATCACCGAGGACGTCCTCTCCGGAGCCGGATTCGAGTGGTACGAGGTGTCCAACTGGGCCACCTCGGAGGCCGGGCGCTGCCTCCACAACGAGCTGTACTGGCGCGGCGCCGACTGGTGGGGCGCGGGTCCCGGCGCCCACAGCCACGTGGGCGGCGTCCGCTGGTGGAACGTGAAGCATCCGGGGACGTACGCCGCCGCCCTCGCCGCAGGGAAGACGCCGGGGGCCGGCCGCGAGCTGCTCTCCGACGAGGACCGGAGGGTGGAGCGGATCCTGCTGGAACTGCGCCTCAGAGAGGGCGTCGAGCTGTCCCTCCTGAAGCCCGCCGGGCTCGCCGCCTCCCGGAAGGCCCTGGAGGACGGCCTGCTCGCACCCGACTCCTACGCGGACGGCCGCGCGGTCCTCACCCTGCGCGGCCGTCTGCTCGCCGACGCGGTGGTGCGGGACCTGGTGGACTAGGCCGTCGGATCTTGCCTGGCCCGCGCCGCCCGGCACCGCACCTCGCCGCGTCTCCCGGGCCCCGCCGGGCCCGGGGCGCGGCCGGTGGCTCAGGGCGTCGGCAGGGCCCGGAAGCAGACGTCGCCCATCGCCGGGTTCTGGGAGGAAAGGATCTCGTCCATCACCGCGCCGGTGAGCGGACCGACGATGCCGTCCGCGTAGCCGTCACCGAGCTTCCAGCGCTGGAGGGCCACCACGCCCCGGGTGGTCTGCGGGCCCCAGATGCCGTCCTCCGCGAGCTTGACCGGGTAGGCGTTGGCCCAGTTCACCGCCCGCTGCGCGCACTCCACGCCCAGGCCCTGGCTGCCGTACGAGAGGTAGGGGGCGCCTCTGACGGCGCCCGCGGGGCCCGCGAGGCACAGCAGGGCGACGGAGGCGGCCGACACGGAGAGCGCCGCTCTCTTGAACACGGGACGGGAGAACACGGTTTCCTCCAGGAATCAGGAAGGGGCTCGGGTGATCGTTTCGTCACACTGGCACGTACTTCCCCGCCCCGGCATGGCTCCGGCGTCCCGTGACGCAGTCCCGGCACGTCCCAGGACGTCCCAGGACGTCCCGGGATAACTCGTCCGGTCAAGTCCGGTCAGGTCCGGTCGGTCCGGGTCCGCCGCCCTACGGCGCCGTCACGAAGTCGATCAGTTCCTCCACCCGGCCGAGCAGTTCCGGTTCCAGGTCCTTGTAGGAGGTGACCCGGGAGAGGATGTGCTGCCAGGCGGCGCCCGTGTTCTCCGGCCAGCCGAGGGCGCGGCACACGCCGGTCTTCCAGTCCTGGCCGCGCGGGACGGCGGGCCAGGCGCGGATGCCGACGGAGGAGGGCTTCACCGCCTCCCAGACGTCGATGTACGGATGGCCGACGACCAGGACGTCCGGCGAGGTCACCCGGGCCGCGATCCGCGACTCCTTCGAGCCGGGCACCAGATGGTCGACGAGGACGCCCAGCCGGGCGTCCGGCGCCGGGGCGAACCCGGCGACGATCGACGGCAGGTCGTCGACGCCCTCCAGGTACTCCACGACCACGCCTTCGATCCGCAGGTCGTCGCCCCAGACCCGCTCGACCAGCTCGGCGTCGTGCCGGCCCTCCACGTAGATCCGGCCCGCCCGCGCCACGCGCGCGCGTGCCTCCGGCACGGCGACCGAGCCGGAGGCCGTACGGGTGGGCCGGGACGGGCCCGGCGCGGTGGGGCGGACCAGGGTCACCACCCGGCCCTCCAGGAGGAAGCCGCGCGGGTCGAGCGGGAACACCCGGTGCTTGCCGAAGCGGTCCTCCAGGGTGACCGTGCCCGCCTCGCAGCGGATCACCGCCCCGCAGAAGCCGGTGGTGACCTCCTCGACGACGAGGTCCCGGTCCGCCGGGACCTCGGGGACGGGGGCCGACTTCTTCCAAGCGGGCGTCAGGTCCGGGTTGTAGCTGCGCATTCGGGCGACGTTAGGCGACGGAGAAGCGCCGTGCCAGTTCCTCGCGCTGGCGTCGTACGAACGTGGCGTCCACCACCGCCCCGTGCCCCGGCACGTACAGCGCGTCCTCCCCGCCGAGGGCGAGCAGCCGGTCGAGCGCGTCCGGCCAGCGCGCCGGGATCGCGTCCGGGCCCGCCTGCGGCTCGCCCGACTCCTCGACCAGATCGCCGCAGAAGACCACCTCCCGCTCGCCGGGCACCAGAAGCACCAGGTCGTGACCGGTGTGGCCGGGGCCGACGTTCGCCAGGAGGACCTGCCGGCCGCCCAGGTCGAGCGTCCGTTCGCCGCTGACCAGGTGCCGGGGGGCGACCAGGACGTCCGCCGCCTCCGCCGCCGCCGAGGCGTCGAGCCCGTGCCGCACCGCGTCCGCGCGCAGTGCCTCCCGGTCCCGGGGGCGGGAGAGCAGCCCGTCCGTGCCGACCGCCCCGAAGACCTCGGCGCCCGCGAACGCCGCCGTGCCGAAGACATGGTCGAAGTGCGGGTGACCCAGTGCGATGTGCGTCACTCCGCGCCCGCCGGTGAGGCCCGTGACCTGGGTGCGCAGAGTGACGCCCTCGGCGAGCGAGGAGCCGGTGTCGTACAGGAGCACCGCCCGTTCCCCCAGTACCAGACCGACCGTGGCGTCCCAGCCGGGGAGCCGTCGCCGGCCCACTCCGTCCGCGAGACGCTCCCATCCGTACGCTTCCCAATCCACGTCCATGCCGCGACGCTAGCCGGTGGGCGCGCCGCCTCCTTGCCAGGAGCGACGCCCCCCGCCGTACACTGGCCGGGGATCGCTGGCACTCGGACAGGGTGAGTGCCAAAAGCGGAGCAACCGTAACGACGGCGACAGCAGGAGGTGCGCACGATGCTCAGCGAACGCAGACTCGAGGTGTTGCGCGCCATCGTCCAGGACTACGTCGGGACGGAGGAGCCCGTCGGCTCCAAGGCGCTCACCGAGCGGCACAAGCTCGGCGTGTCACCGGCCACCGTGCGCAACGACATGGCGGTCCTGGAGGACGAGGGGTACATCGCCCAGCCGCACACCAGTGCGGGCCGCATCCCCACCGACAAGGGGTACCGCCTCTTCGTCGACCGGCTGGCCGGCGTCAAGCCGCTCTCGACGCCCGAGCGCCGTGCCATCCACAACTTCCTCGACGGCGCGGTCGACCTGGACGACGTCGTCGGCCGTACGGTCCGGCTGCTCGCCCAGCTGACCCGTCAGGTCGCCGTCGTCCAGTACCCCTCGCTGACCCGTTCGACCGTCCGGCACGTGGAGCTGCTCTCGCTGGCCCCCGCGCGCCTGATGCTGGTGCTCATCACCGACACCGGACGGGTCGAGCAGCGGGTCGTGGACTGCCCCGCGCCCTTCGGCGAGACCTCGCTCGCCGATCTGCGGGCCCGGCTCAACAGCCGGGTCGTCGGCCGCCGGTTCGCCGACGTGCCGCAGCTGGTGCAGGACCTCCCCGAGTCCTTCGAGGAGGCCGAGGACCGGGCGACGGTCTCGACCGTGCTCGCGACGCTCCTCGAAAGCCTGGTCGAGGAGCACGAGGAGCGGCTGATGATCGGCGGCACCGCCAATCTCACCCGCTTCGGACACGACTTTCCCCTGATGATCAGGCCGGTGCTCGAAGCACTTGAGGAGCAGGTCGTGCTCCTCAAGCTGCTCGGCGAGGCCAAGGAATCGGGCATGACCGTACGCATCGGGCACGAGAACGCCCACGAGGGGCTCAGCTCCACGTCCGTCGTCTCGGTCGGCTACGGTTCGGGCGGCGAGGCAGTCGCCAAACTCGGCGTGGTCGGACCGACCCGCATGGACTACCCCGGAACGATGGGAGCGGTACGCGCAGTGGCACGTTACGTCGGACAGATCCTGGCGGAGTCGTAAGTGGCCACGGACTACTACGCCGTACTCGGCGTGCGCCGCGACGCGTCCCAGGACGAGATCAAGAAGGCCTTCCGGAGGCTCGCCCGCGAGCTGCACCCGGATGTCAATCCCGATCCGAAGACGCAGGAACGCTTCAAGGAGATCAACGCCGCCTACGAGGTCCTCTCGGACCCGCAGAAGAAGCAGGTCTACGACCTCGGCGGCGACCCGCTCTCGGCCTCCGGCGGAGGCGGCGCGGGCGGCTTCGGAGCCGGTGGCTTCGGCAACTTCTCCGACATCATGGACGCCTTCTTCGGCACGGCTTCGCAGCGCGGACCGCGCTCGCGGACCCGCCGCGGCCAGGACGCCATGATCCGGCTGGAGATCGACCTCAACGAGGCGGCCTTCGGCACCACCAAGGACATCCAGGTCGACACGGCGGTCGTCTGCACGACCTGCTCCGGCGAAGGCGCCGCGCCCGGCACCTCCGCGCAGACCTGTGACATGTGCCGCGGCCGCGGCGAGGTCTCCCAGGTCACCCGGTCCTTCCTGGGCCAGGTCATGACCTCCCGGCCCTGCCCGCAGTGCCAGGGCTTCGGCACCGTCGTCCCGACCCCGTGCCCCGAGTGCGCGGGCGACGGCCGGGTCCGCTCCCGCCGCACCCTCACCGTCAAGATCCCGGCCGGTGTCGACAACGGCACCCGGATCCAGCTGGCGGGCGAGGGCGAGGTGGGCCCCGGCGGCGGCCCCGCAGGCGACCTCTACGTCGAGATCCACGAGACGCCGCACGAGACCTTCCAGCGCAGGGGCGACGACCTGCACTGCACGGTCACCATCCCGATGACGGCGGGCGCGCTCGGCACCAAGGTGCCGTTGCAGACCCTCGACGGAATCGAGGAGGTCGACATCCGGCCCGGCACCCAGTCCGGCCAGTCGATCCCGCTGCACGGGCGCGGCATCACCCATCTGCGGGGCAACGGGCGCGGCGACCTCATCGTGCACGTCGAGGTGCAGACCCCCGGCAAGCTCGACGCGGAGCAGGAACGGCTCCTGCGCGAGCTGGCCAAGCTGCGCGGCGAGGAGCGGCCGACCGGCCAGTTCCAGCCGGGCCAGCAGGGCCTGTTCTCCCGCCTGAAGGACGCGTTCAACGGCCGGTAGACACTCCGGCCGTACGGGCTTGTCGTACGGCAAGGGCTGTTACGGCTGTTACGGCTGTTTCGTACGGTGAGGGGCGGCACCCGGGGGACCGGGGGCCGCCCCTCACCGCGTGTCCGGGCCCTGTCTGTGCCCCGTCCGGGCGGCGTGCGGGCGGGTCCAGGGGCGCGCGGGCGTGCCCCGGCGCGACCCGGTGACACGCGTACTCCCCCATACCCGGCCCGATCCCACCACTCGGCGCGATCCCGGCCTCGCGGCCCCGCCGGAACCCCTCGTTTGGATTCGGCAGGGGAGCAGGGGCATGACACGATGCCCATATGTCCACCACGTCACTGAACGATCTCTCTCGGTACCCGATCGTGCAGGCACCCATGGCCGGTGGCGCCTCCTGTCCCGAACTCGCGGGGGCCGTCTGCGAGGCCGGCGCCCTCGGATTCCTGGCCGGCGGGCTCAAGACGGCCGGAAGCCTCTACCAGGAGATCAAGCGGGTGCGCCGGATGACCGCCCGCCCCTTCGGCGTCAACCTCTTCATGCCGGCGTCCGCCCGGCCCGCCGACCCCGCCGCCGTCGAGGTCTACCGACACCAGCTCGCCGGCGAGATCACCTGGTACGAGACCCCGCTCGGCGACGCCGACGACATCCGTGACGACGCCTACGACGCCAAACTGGCCATCCTCCTGGAGGACCCGGTCCCCGTCGTCTCCTTCACCTTCGGCTGCCCCACCCCCGAGGCCCTCGCCTCCCTCGCCCGCGCCGGGACCTACACGATCGTCACCGTCACCTCCGCCGAGGAGGCGCTCACCGCCCGGCAGGCCGGCGCCGACGCCGTCTGCGTCCAGGGCATCGAGGCCGGCGGACACCAGGGCACCTTCCGTGACGACCCGGCCGACGACGACACCCGGGGCACCGGACTGCTCACCCTGCTCACCCAGGTCCGCGACAGCGTCCCCCTGCCGATCGTCGCCGCGGGCGGCATCATGCGGGGCGCGCAGATCGCCGCCGTCCTCGCCGCCGGGGCCGACGCCGCCCAGCTCGGCACCGCCTTCCTGCCCTGCCCCGAGTCCGGCGCGCTCCCGCTCCACAAGGCCGCCCTGACCGACCCGCTGTTCACCAGGACCGCACTCACCCGGGCCTTCAGCGGGCGCCAGGCACGCGGTCTGGTCAACCGCTTCCTGCGCGAGCACGGGCCGTACGCCCCCGCCGCCTACCCCGAGGTCCAGCACCTCACCGCCCCGCTCCGCAAGGCCGCCGCGAACGCGGGCGACGCCCAGGGACTGGCCCTCTGGGCCGGTCAGGGCCACCGTCTCGCCCGCGACCTGCCCGCCGGGCAGCTGGTCGGGGTCTTCGCCGCCGAACTCGACACCGCACTCGCCCAGCAGGCCCCCAGGAGCACCACATGACCGCACCCGTCTTCGTCGTCGAGGCCGTTCCCGGTCCCGGGAGCTTCCTCCTCGACGGCCCCGAGGGGCGGCACGCCGTCTCCGTGAAGCGGCTCCGGGAGGGCGAGGAACTCGTCCTCGCCGACGGGCGGGGCCGCTGGGCCGCCTGTGTGGTCCTCGCCGCCGAGGACCGCGACCGGCTCACCGTGCGCGTCGAGGAGGTCCACGAGGACCCCGAGGAGCAGCCGCGCGTCACCGTCGTCCAGGCGCTCCCCAAGGGCGACCGGGGCGAACTCGCCGTCGAGACCATGACGGAGACCGGCACGGACGCGATCGTGCCGTGGGCCGCCTCCCGCTGCATCACCCAGTGGAAGGGCGACCGGGGCCTCAAGGCGCTCGCCAAGTGGCGCTCCACGGCGCGCGAGGCCGGGAAGCAGTCGCGGCGTACGCGGTTCCCCGAGGTCGCCGACGCGATGACGACCAAGCAGGTCGCCGCGCTCCTCGCGGAGGCCGACTTCGCGGCCGTCCTGCACGAGGACCGGGACCACCCCAGCGGCGCGCTCGCCACCGCGGAACTCCCCGAGAAGGGCTCGATCGTGCTGGTCGTCGGCCCGGAGGGCGGTGTCTCCCCGGAGGAACTCGCCGTCTTCGAGGCGGCCGGGGCGAAGCCGTACCGCCTGGGCCGCAGCGTCCTGCGCACCTCCACGGCGGGCACGGCGGCCACGGCCCTGATCCTGGGCCGCACGGGCCGCTGGAGCTAGGGAGCATCCGGGGCGGGCCCGACCACCCGGGGGCGGGCCCAACCAGCCGGGGGCGGGTCTGACCACTTGGGGTCCCCGACCACCATGGGCGGGCCTGACCGTCCGGGGTGCCTGACCATACGGACGGGTCCGACCACCCGTGGTGCCTGACCACACGGACGGGCCCGACCACCCGGGGCGAGCCCGACCTGGGGTGCCTGACCACCCGAGGTCCCCGACCACCACGGGCAAGCCCGACCACCACGGACGGGCCCGACCGGTCACCAGCCCGTCCCTCCGGCCGAGGCCGGGACCGGGGCGGGGGCGGGGCCCGACCGGTCACCGGGCCCGCCCCAGCTGCCGGGAACGACCTCCCGGTGGACAACGGGCCACCCTCCTTTTCTAGGCTGACCCGTATGGCCGACGACTCACCCCTGATCCGCAGTCTGCGCGCCGCCGTCGCCGCCGCGCCCGAGGACGTACCCCTGCGCCTCCACTTCGCCGAACTGCTCCTCGCCGAGGGACGGAACGACGAGGCCGTCGCGGAGGCAGCCGCCGCGCTCCAGCACGCGCCGGGGGACGCCGACGCCCGCGCCCTGATGGTCCGCGCCATGGGCCTGCCCCCGGCAACCGCGCCCACCCCGCCCCCGAACCCCGGCACCACCCCCGTACCGCCCACGGCCCCCGGCGCCGACGCAGGCCCCATCGCCCCCGGCGTCGACACGGGCCCCACGGCCCCGGCCGCCGATACGGCCCCCACGGCCCCCGCCGCCGACGCACCCCCCGCCTTCGACTGGGACGCCGCCGAGCAGCAGGTGCGGGATGTCGTCGGGCCCCGGTTCGTCGAGGAGCCGCAGGCCGAGGGCGGGGACGGGGCCGGCGGTGCCTGGGACGTCGACGCGCCCGGCACCGTCCGGCTCGCCGACGTCGGCGGCATGGACGAGGTCAAGGAACGCCTGGAGGCCGCCTTCCTCGCCCCCATGCGCAACCCCGAACTGCGCAGGCTGTACGGCAAGTCGCTCCGCGGCGGCCTGCTGCTCTACGGCCCGCCCGGCTGCGGCAAGACGTTCATCGCGCGGGCCGTCGCGGGCGAACTGGGCGCCAACTTCCTCACCGTCTCGCTCTCCGACGTCCTCGACATGTGGATCGGCGCCTCCGAGAAGAACGTCCACGACATCTTCGAGACCGCCCGCCGCCAGGCCCCCTGCGTGGTCTTCCTCGACGAGCTGGACGCCCTCGGAGCCAAGCGTTCCCGCACCCACCACAGCGGGCTGCGCAACGTCGTCAACCAGCTCCTCACCGAACTCGACGGCATCGCGAGCGGCGCGGGCAACGAAGGCGTCTTCGTGCTCGCCGCCACCAACGTGCCCTGGGACGTGGACATCGCGCTGCGCCGCCCCGGCCGCCTCGACCGCACCCTGCTCGTGCTCCCGCCGGACGCCACCGCCCGCGAGGCGATCCTCCGCTACCACCTGCGCGAGCGCCCCATCGAGGCCGTCGACCTCGGCAAGCTCGTCAAGGCCACCGAGGACTTCTCCGGCGCCGACCTCGCCCACGTCTGCGAATCGGCGGCCGAGGCGGCACTCCTCGACTCCGCCCGCAGCGGCTCCGTACGCCTCATCGGCACCAAGGACCTGCTGGGCGCGGCCAAGCAGATCAAGCCGTCCACGGAGCCCTGGTTCGCCTCCGCCAGGAACGTCGCCATGTTCGCCAACGAGGGCGGTCTGTACGACGACCTCCTCGCCCATCTGAAGCGGAAGCGCAAGCTGTGACCACCCCGTCCGCGCTGCTGCGGGCCGAGGCCCTCTACGACACCGGCCGCTTCTCCCAGGCCGGGGAACTCGTCGCCCGGCACCTCGCCACGGACCCGGAGGACGCCGAGGCCCTCGTCCTGCTCGCCCGCTGCCTCCACCGGGAGGGCGACGACCGGGCAGCCCTGGACGCCGTCGAGCGGGCGCTGCGGGCCCGGCCCGAGCTGCTCATGGCCTGGCTGATGCGCGTCCAGGTCCTGATGGGCCTCAAGCGCTACCCGGAGGCCGAGGCCGCCGCCCGGCACGCCGTCGGGCTCGGCCCCCAGCACTGGGGCACCCACTACGCCCTCGGCACGGTCCTCTCCCAGTCCGTACGGGCGGAGCGGACCGCCGAGGCGTACGAGGCGGCGCGGACCGCCGTGAGCCTCGCCCCCGAGGAGGACGCGGCCCACTTCCTGGTGGGGCTCGCCGCCCAGCGCCGGGGCGACCACGCCACCGCCCGGCGCGCGTACGAGACGACCCTGCGGCTCAACCCGCAGAGCAGCGAGGCCCACAACAACCTGTCGCTGCTGCGGCTGCGACGGCACCGCTTCCGCTCCGGCGAGTGGACCCGGGCCGCCGAGGGCTTCGTCGCCTCCGCCGCCCTCGACCTGCACGACCGCAAGGCCCGCTACAACCTGGAGGCCATGGCCTGGAACACGGTGGCGGGGGCCCGCTGGGTGGCCCTGCTCGGCTTCGTCGTCTCCACGGTCGCGGCCGGCGGCGTCCGCGGTGGCCTCACCGGAGCCGAGGCCGTCGTACCGCTGGTGACCGGCGCGCTCGTCCTCCTCGGCGCCTGGGGCGGCTGGGCGCTGTGGATGAACCGCCGGGTGCCGCCCCGGCTGCGCCGCCCGCTGTTCCTGGTGGCGCGCTCCTGCCGCCCGGTGATCGCGATGGCGGTCGCGGTCGGGCTGCTCGGGCTCTACTCGGTGGCGACCCTCGCCCTGTGGTCCTTCGGCACGGGCCTGACCCTCGGCCTCGGCACCCCGCTGTTCTGGGCCGTGCTCATCACGTACTGGGTCAGCCGCTCGGCCCTGAACCGGCGCGCTCCCAAGGACTGACGGGCGGCGCGACCGGGTGGACGGCGGCCGATAGCATGCGGGGGTAGCGACCGACGAGGCGAGGAGAAGCGGGGCCATGGCCGGAGAGCCGCAGGGCGACTGCCTGTTCTGCAAGATCGTGGCGGGCGAGGTGCCCGCGACGATCGTCCGCGAGACGGAGACCACCGTCGCGTTCCGCGACATCAACCCGCAGGCGCCCGTGCACGTCCTGGTGATCCCGCGCCTCCACCACCCGGATGCCGCGTCGCTCGCCGCCGCCGCGCCGGAGGTCGCCGCCGACGTGCTGCGCGAGGCGGGCGAGGTCGCCGCCCAGGAGAAGGTGGACGAGACCGGCTACCGGATCGTCCTCAACACCGGCTCCGGCGCGGGCCAGACCGTCTTCCACGCCCACGCGCACGTCCTCGGCGGCCGAGGCCTGAACTGGCCCCCCGGATAGTCCGTGTCCGTACGCGAACTCGTCGTGCTCGGGACCGCCAGCCAGGTCCCGACCCGGCACCGCAACCACAACGGCTATCTGCTGCGCTGGGACGGCGGCGGCATCCTCTTCGACCCGGGCGAGGGCACCCAGCGCCAGATGCTGCGGGCCGGGGTCGCGGTGCACGACCTGGACCGGATCTGCGTCACGCACTTCCACGGCGACCACTCCCTCGGGCTCGCCGGGGTGATCCAGCGGATCAACCTCGACCGGGTGCCGCACCCGGTCACCGCGCACTACCCGGCGAGCGGCCGGCACTTCTTCGAGCGGCTGCGGTACGCCACGGCGTACCACGAGACCGTGGAGCTGGTGGAGGCGCCGGTCGAGGCCGAAGGACCGCTGGCCGTCACCGACGCGTACACCCTGGACGCCCACCGGCTCTCGCACCCCGTCGAGTCCTACGGCTACCGCCTCACCGAGCCCGACGGGCGCAGGCTGCTGCCCGAGCGGCTCGCCGCGCACGGCATCAAGGGCCCCGACGTGGGCCGTATCCAGCGTGAGGGGTCCCTCGGCGGGGTCTCCTTCGAGGAGGTCAGCGAGGTCCGGCGGGGCCAGCGCTTCGCCTTCGTCATGGACACCCGGCTCTGCGACGGCGTCCACGCCCTCGCCGAAGGCGCCGATCTGCTGGTCATCGAGTCGACCTTCCTCGACGAGGACGTCCGGCTCGCCACCGACCACGGCCATCTGACGGCCGGACAGGCCGCAGCCGTCGCCCGCGAGGCGGGGGTGCGGCACCTCGTGCTGACCCACTTCTCGCAGCGCTACTCCGACCCCGGGGAGTTCGAGCGCCAGGCGCGGGCGGCGGGCTTCGACGGCGAACTGAGCATTGCCCAGGACCTCATGAGGGTCCCCGTACCGAAACGACTGTGAACATGCCCGTACCCAAGGCCGAACTGCACCTCCACATCGAAGGCACCCTCGAACCCGAACTCGCCTTCGCCCTCGCCGCGCGCAACGGCGTCACCCTGCCGTACGCGGACACCGACGCCCTGCGCGAGGCGTACCGCTTCAGCGACCTCCAGTCCTTCCTGGACCTCTACTACGGTCTGATGGCGGTCCTGCGGACGGCCGAGGACTTCACCGCGCTCGCCGACGCCTATCTGGAGCGGGCCGCCGCGCAGGGCGTGCGGCACGCCGAGATCTTCTTCGACCCGCAGGCGCACACCGCGCGCGGTGTCCCCTTCGGCACCGTGGTGGAGGGCCTCGGCGCCTCCCTGGACCGCTCCGAGGAGCGGTTCGGCGTCTCGACCCGGCTCATCATGTGCTTCCTGCGCGACGAGTCCGCCGCGTCGGCGCTCGCCACCCTGGAGGAGGCGAAGCCGTACCTGGACCGGATCACCGGCGTCGGCCTGGACTCGGCGGAGGTCGGCCACCCGCCGGCCAAGTTCCGCGAGGTCTACGAGGCGGCCGGGGCGCTCGGTCTGCGCAAGGTCGCCCACGCGGGCGAGGAGGGCCCGGCGGCGTACGTCCGCGAGGCGCTCGACGTCCTCGGCGTGGAGCGGATCGACCACGGTCTGCGCTGCATGGAGGACCCGGAGCTGGTCGGCAGGCTCGCCGACGAGCGGGTGCCGCTCACCCTCTGCCCCCTGTCGAACGTGCGGCTGCGGGTCATCGACACCCTCGCCGACCACCCGCTGCGGGCCATGATGGACGCGGGGCTGCTGGTCACGGTGAACTCCGACGACCCGGCGTACTTCGGCGGCTACGCGGGCGACAACTTCGACGGCGTCCGCGACGCCCTCGGCCTCGCCCCGGAGCAACTGCGCGACCTGGCCCGCAACTCCTTCCTCGCCTCCTTCCTGGAGGACGACGAGGAACGGCGCGCACGGTACCTCGCGGAGGTCGAGGCGTACGACTTCGGCGCCTAGGTCGTCTCTTTCGGGTCTTGCCGGGTGGCGCGGGCCAGGCAAGATCCGGAAGAGACGGCCTGGGTACTGTCCGGCAGCCGTCCGGCCCCGGGGCGCGTCCTGCCCCGGGGCCGCTCCCGTACGCGCATGCGACGCACATGTTTCCGTAACCCGGGTTTCCGGGGCGTCGTGCGGGGCGATACTCGGGCGACGGCAGTCGTCCCCGGGGGGAGTGGCACGGTGTCAGAGACGTCGCGTCCCAGGAGGGGTGCCCCGGTCGAACGGGCTTCCGGCGACGGCGCCGACGGCGTCGTCGGGCCGGCCGCCTCCCACCAGCCCCCGCGCTGGGCCTGGTGGGTGGCCGGAGTGGTGGTGCCCCTGGTCGGGGCCCTGGCCACGGCGCTGACCCAGACCCAGCGCGCGGGCACCCCCGGGCCGCCGACCGCGCAGGCCCCGCCGCCCGTCTCGGCCACAGCGGGCACCACCGCGCCGCCCCCGGCCTCCGCCGCCCCGGCCCCCACGACCGTGGACGCGGCACCGTCGGCCCGTACGCCCGCGCCCACGACCGCACCGACACGGGAGCCGACCCCCACCACCGAGGCCCCGGCCCCGCCCTCCGGCGAGCCGCCCGCGCGGGACACCACCCGGCTCGGGGGCGCCGTCCCGCCCCCGACGGGCACGCCGGTACGGATCGTGAACGGCAACAGCGGACTCTGCCTCGCGGTGCCCGGCGCCTCGACCGGGGTCGTCGACCTCGACCAGTTCGGCTGCGGCGACCACCCCGACCACCACTGGCGGCTCACGGCGGCAGGCACGGACGACACGGGCCGGACCCGCTACCGGATCGTCAACGGCAACAGCGGCCACTGCGCGGCCGTCCCCGGCGCGAGCAAGGCCACGGCCGTCCACGTCAACCAGTTCCCCTGCGGCGACTACCCCGACCACTACTGGCGGATCGCCTACGAGAAGCGCGACCCGGACGGGAACCCGCTCTACCGGATCGTCAACGCGAACAGCGGACTCTGCCTCGCCGTCCCCGGCGCGGCCACCTACGAGACCGCCCCGGTCAACCAGTACCCCTGCGGCCCGTACGCGGACCACTTCTGGCGGTTCGAACAGGACTGACCGCGACCGGGCCGGGCGGGCAAGGGCCTCCCCTCAGCCCCGGTCCGAAGGCCGGGCCAGACGGAAGGCCGACTTCGCGATACGGCGCGGAGCCCGCACCGGAACCGGGGCGACCTCCTGCTCCGGGGCGCCCATCTGAGGGACCGTCGGCGGAGTCGCCGCCGCCGTGCCCGCCAGGACGGCCGCCGGGGCGCCGCCCCTGCGCCGCACCGAGCCCGGCACCAGCGGACGGCCCGAGACGTGCCGGGCCACCGCCGTCATCGGCACCGCGACCACGAGCAGCAGCACGCACAGGACCCGGCCCATCCCGGAGTACCCGGCGCTCTCCGAGAGGAGGCTGCCGGTCACCGGGCCGCAGGCCACGCCCAGGGAGGACGCCGAACCGACCAGGACGGCCCAGCGGCCGCGCGGGTCGAGCGAGGCGGCGAGCCCCAGAAGGTAGGAGAGGACCGCCGGGTAGACCGCGTTCCACAGGATCTCTCCGGTCGCGAACGGGACCAGGCTCCCGGCCGCCGAGCTGAGCAGCACACAGCCCGCGATCAGGACCGTGCCCACACCGATCGGCACCGCCCGGCCGAGCCGCGAGCCGAGCGCGCCCGCCGCCGTGACCCCGGCGAGCCCGGCACCGAGCGCCGCCGCGAAGACCGCGCCGACGGTCACCTCGGTGAGCCCCGCCTGGGTCGTCCCGATGCGCCCGCTCACCCCCCACAGCGCGTTCTGCGCGAGGGACCAGCACAGGATGCCCGAGGCCAGCGCGATCCCGGCCGCCCGGCGGGGGAGCGGGCCCGTCGGCGCCTCCCCGTGCGG
>NZ_MSJP01000096.1 GCF_014596525.1 Streptomyces sp. CBMA291 | reverse complement strand
CGTGTCCGCCGCGTACACCGACGCCGCCGCGAGCGGCGGACCGGTCGCGGCCTCCGGTGACCTGCTCGCCGCGCACGCGGGCGAGGGGCTGATCGTCCTGCTCGGCCCGGCGTCCGAGCCGCTGCGCGCGCTCGCCGCCGGCCGGGCGGACACCGCCGAACGGCTGCTCGCGCCCTGGCGGAGCGCCATCGGCGCCGGACTGCGCCTCGAAACCGTCTGCTGGGGCCTGCCCGGGACCGGACCGGGCTCCGTACGGCTGGCCGCGGGCACCCTCCGGCTCGCCGACCGCCTCGGCGTCCCCGCCGTCCTGACCAACTCGGTCCGGTACGCCGACCCCGGCCAGCACCGGCTCGCGGACGTCCTCGACGCGGCCCGGCTACTGCGCCCGGTGGACCGGCGCCGCCTCGACGCGGGCGAACGCTGGCTCAAGGACGGACCCGGGATGCTCGCGGCCGCCGAGCGGATCGTCGCCGCCGCCGGAGGGGACCGGCGGCGCGTGGCCCGGCTGATCGGCGACACCGTCGCGGTCGCGGACGCCTGTGTGATCGACCCCGTCGCCGGGCTCGGCCTCGGCGTCCCGCACTTCCCCGAGCCCGAGGCCGTCGGCGCCCGGCCCGGCGCGGACGGGGCGGCGCACCTGCTCCGGCAGCGGTGCGAGGCCGGGATGACCGCCCGGGGCCTGGACCGCGACCGGCGGGCGACCGACCGGCTCGACCGCGAACTCGGCATCATCGACCGGCTCGGCCACGCCCCCTACTTCCTCGCCGTCGGGCAGATCGTCGCGGACATCCGGGCCCTGGGCGTCCGGGTCGCGGCGCGGGGCTCCGGCGCGGGCTCCATGGTCGACTACGCGCTGTTCATCGCGACGGCCAACCCCCTGGACCACGGCCTCCTCTTCGAACGGTTCCTCTCCGAGCGGCGGGCTTCGCTGCCCGACATCGACCTGGACGTGGAGTCCGCGCGCCGCCTGGAGGTGTACGACCGGATCATCGAGCGGTACGGCCGCGAGCGGGTCGCGGTCACCGGCATGCCCGAGACCTACCGCGCCCGCCACGCCCTGCGGGACACCGGTCTCGCGCTCGGGATCGCCCCGGGGGCCGTGGACCGGATCGCGAAGTCCTTCCCGCACATCCGGGCCTGCGACATCCGCTCCGCGCTCGCCGAACTGCCCGAGCTGCGCGGGCTGGCCGCCGACGCCGGTCGGTTCGGGCCCCTGTGGGAGCTGGCGGAGGGCCTGGACCGGCTGCCGCGCGGGCTCGCGATGCACCCCTGCGGTGTGATCGTCTCCGACGCGACCCTCCTCGACCGGCTCCCGGTCCAGCCGACCGCCCAGGGCGCGTATCCCATGGTCCAGGCCGACAAGGAGGACGTCGAAGACCTCGGCCTGGTCAAACTCGACATCCTGGGCGT
Organism: Streptomyces sp. CBMA291; assembly: GCF_014596525.1. GTDB lineage: Bacteria > Actinomycetota > Actinomycetes > Streptomycetales > Streptomycetaceae > Streptomyces. Next base: position 126,095 of record NZ_MSJP01000096.1, on the reverse strand, counting down.
GCGGATGCAGTCGGCGATGGCGCACGCCGTCGGCGAGATCCGCCGCACGACCGGCCGGGCGATCGACCTCGACAACCCCGACCACGTGCCCCTCGACGACGGCCGCGCGTTCGAACTGATCCGGGCGAGCGACACCATCGGCATGTTCCAGCTCGAAAGCCCCGGCCAGCAGGACCTCATCGGCCGGCTCCAGCCCCGCGACATCCAGGACGTGATCGCGGACATCTCCCTCTTCCGCCCCGGCCCGGTCTCCGGCGGCATGCCCGCCCTCTACGTCGCCGCCCGCCACGGCGCCGCCCCCGCCTACCCGCACCCCGACCTCGAACCGGTCTTGCGGGACACGTACGGCGTGACCATCTGGCACGAGCAGATCATCGGCATCCTCGCCGTCATGACCGGCTGCGACCGGGCCCTGGCCGAGGTCGCCCGCCGCGCCCTCGCCGACGAGCGGCGCCTGCCGGGGATCGAGCGCTGGTTCCGGGAGACGGCCGGTGCGCGCGGATACCCGCCCGCCGTCCTCGACGAGGTGTGGGGCGTCGTCCGGAGCTTCGGCGCGTACGGGTTCTGCCGCGCGCACGCGGTCGCCTTCGCCGTCCCCGCCCTCCAGTCCGCCTACCTCAAGGCCCACCACCCCGCCGCCCTGTACGCGGGGCTCCTGGAACACGACCCGGGCATGTGGCCGCGGCGGGTGATCGTCGCCGACGCCCGCCGCCACCGGGTGCCGGTGCTCCCCGTCGACGTCAACGCCTCCCGCCCCTCCTACGCGGTCGAGCGGACCGGGAACGGCTGGGGCGTACGGATCAGCCTGGCCTCGGTGAAGGGCGTCTCCGCGGACGAGGTCGCCCGGATCGCCGCAGCCCAGCCCTACACCTCCCTCCCCGACTTCTGGGACCGCGCCCGCCCCACCCTGCCGACCGCCGAGAACCTGATACGGCTCGGCGCCCTCGACCCGCTCAAAGGGCGGGCGTCACGGCGGGACCTGCTGCTCCAGGCCACCGAACTGCACCGCCAGGCCCGTACCCGCCCCGGCGCCGGGCAGCTTCCCCTCGACGCCTCTCCCGCCCCGGCCGAGCCGTCAGGGCTGCGGGAGACGACCGTCCGCGAACGGGTCGGGGCGGAACTCGGCCTGATCGAGATCGACCTGACGCGGCATCTGATGGAGGACCACCATCGGCTCCTGCGGGAGACCGGCGCCACCGACGCCGCCCGTCTGCGCGCGCTGCCTCCCGGCCGGAAGGTCCTCGTCGCGGGGGTCCGCGCCGCCACCCAGACCCCGCCCGTCGCCTCCGGCAAGCGGATCATCTTCGTCACCCTCGAAGACGGCTCGGGCCTGGTCGACGTGGCGTTCTTCGAGGACTCCCACGAGGCGTGCGCCTACACCGTCTTCCACTCCGGGATCCTGCTCGTGCGGGGCACGGTGGAAGCCAGGGGACCGCGCAGGACCGTGGTGGGGGAGCGGGTATGGGACCTGGAGGAACTCGCCGAGGCCCGCCGCACCGACGGACCCCAGGCCGTCCTGGACCTCCTCGGCCGCGCCCCCGCCCCGACCCCCGCCCAGCCCACGGCTCAGCAGCCCGCGTCCTCGCCTACGGACCGGCCCCCTGCCTCGGGTGCGAACCGGCTCCCTGCCCGGCCCCCGTCTCCGCGCACGGACCGTCCGCCGTCTCCGCGCACCGACCGGCCCGCGTCCTCGCCTACGGACCGGCCCCCTGCTTCGCGTACCGTTCCCGACGGTACGGCGGGAGCGCGCCTGCACCCCTGGAGCGACCTCCGGCCCGCCGGTACGCCCACCGCCGACCTCACCCGCCTCGGCCACCGCTCACCCGGCAGCGCGGGATGACCACCACCACGCCCTCCGCCCCCGGCCCGGACGCGGGACCCCCGCCCCGGGCGCGGGCGATCCTCCGGATCCACTTCCACCCCGAGCACCGCGCCGAGGGCCTCTACGAGCAGCTCCTCGCCGTCCTCGAAGGGATCAGCCCGCGCGTCGAGGCGTTCCCCGCCGACTGGTCCGCCTATCTCGACCTCGCCGGAGCGCTCCGGTTCTGGGACCGGGACACCGGGGGACTGGTGGCGATGGTCCAGATGCGGCTGCTCGCCCTCCACGGCGTGCCCAGCTCGGCGGGCGCGGGACCCACCCGGTCCATCGCCGCGATGGCCGCCGCCCTCACCCCGCCCGGCACCGCCACCGTCGTCCCCGACACCCCCGACGCCCTCGCCCGCTTCCTGCGCCCCCGCCCCGTCGCCGCGCTCCCCGGCGTCGGGCCCAGGACCGCGCGGACCCTCGCCCACTACGGCATCGCCACCGTCGGCGACCTCGCCGACACCCGCCCCGCCACCCTCCGACGGATCCTCGGCCCCACCGCCCGCACCCTCCAGGACCTCGCCCACGGCATCGACCCCTGCCCCGTCGTCCCCACCGCCGCCCCCGCCTCGGCCACCGCCACCCACCACTTCACCCGCGACGAACTCGACACCGAACGACACCGCCGAACCGTCCTCGCCCTCACCGAAGACCTCGGCACCCGCCTGCGCGCCCGCCACGAGACCGCCCGGTCGCTCACCCTCACCGTCACCTACGCCGACCACACCCACACCACCCGCACCCGCACCCTCCCCGAACCCACCGCCCACACCCCCGCCCTGACCGCACTCGCCCACGACCTCCTGCACTCCCTCGGCCTTCAACGCGCCCGCGTCCGCACCCTCGCCGTACGAGCCGACCGCCTCCAGCCCGCCACCCACGCCACCCGCCAACTCACCCTCGACGACCCCGACGACCGCGCCCACGCCCTCGAAGCCGCCCTCGACCAGGCCCGCGCCCTCTACCACCCGGGCGTCATCGGCAGCGCCGCCGCCATCGCGGCGCCCCTGGGACCGGAGTGAAGCGAGAGAGTCCAATCAGGCATTTATGATGATTGTTTATCAATTGCTGCGGGTCATGAGGGATATGGCCGATAGTCGTCATCTCCTCGGATTCACTACGAAAACATGATGACCACCATGACACTGGGGAGCCGGATGGACCCATGCACCTGAAACAGGCCATTCCTAGGTGGTGATACGCCATGTCCGAAGAAAGCGACGCAGCCGAGAACGACAGGCGGAGCCGTCGTCAGCGGTTAGCCGGTGAAGGCCCCGTGCTACCTGCCGCACGGGCACGTCGCGTCGCGGTGGTGTTTCCCGGGCAGGGGTCGCAGCGGCCTGCGATGGGGGCGCAGTGGGCGCGGCATCGGGCGTTCGCTCTGGTCAGGCGGGCGGAGCGGAGGCTGGGGCGGCCGTTGGAACCGATGCTGGTGGATCCGGAGCGCCCGCCATCCGGCACCGCCGAGCATCAGCTGGCGGTGACGCTGTGCTCGGCGATGGCATGGGCGGTGCTCAAGGAGGCCGTACTCAAGGAAGCGGCACTCGAAGCCCCGGAGTGGAAGGAGGCTTCCTTCCCGGCCGTCGTCGCCGGTCACTCGCTCGGTCTGATCTCCGCCCTGCACGCCGCAGGTTCGCTGGGCGAGGACGAACTCGTGGACGTGGTCGCCGCTCGGGGTGAGCTGACCGGAGCGGCCGGGCGCCGTCGGCCTGGGGCGATGGCGGCCATGCTGACCTCGGCCGATATCGCGCACCGCTGCTGTGCCGGGGTGAACGAGCGGTACGGGCTGGCGGTCGTCTGGGTGGCCAACGACAACGCCCCCGGGCAGACGGTCATCACGGGCACCGCCGAGGCCGTACGCGAGGCGGGCCGGGAAGCGATCGAGCGCGGAGTGCGGGAGGTCGTCGCGCTGGATGTCGCCGGAGCGTTCCACAGTCCGCTGCTGCGGGAGGCGGCGCGGGAATTCGAACGCCGACTGGCCCTCGTCCCCTTCGAACCGACGCGGGTCCCCCTGGCGGTCAACGGAAGGCTGCTGCCCGCGGGCACGGACCCGGACGAGCTGCGGGCCCGGGTGGCGGGGGATCTGACGGCCACGCTTCTGTGGCGGGAGACGCAACTGCTGATCGCGGAGGCTCCCGGTGGTCCGCGCGTCACCGATCTCGTCGAATGCGGCTACGGGCGGACGCTGACCGGCCTGGCCAAGCGCACCATCGGCGGCGTCGCGCTGCACAACGCCGCCTCCCCGGAGGCCGTCGCGGCCGTCGCCCGTACGCTGTGTGAACTGGTCGGCCCGAGGGGCGGAGCGAGGTGAGCGCGCCGCCGTCCGCCGTCGTCACCGGTGGTGCCACCGGCATCGGTGCCGCCGTGGTCGACGCGCTCACCGCCGCCGGGCACCCGGTCACCTTCACGTACCGCGCCAGCGGGCAGGAGGCACGGGCGCTGGCCCGCGCCGTCCGGAGCCGGGGCGGTGCCCCCTGTCTGCCCGTACGCTGCGACGTCACCCGGGCCGAGGACGTCGACGGGCTCTTCACCCGGGCCGAGGAGGAGTTCGGGCCGCCCGGAGTGCTGGTCTGCGCCGCCGGGGCACTGTTCGACGCGTCCGTACTCGACATGACCTCCGAGCAGTGGCAGGACGCCCTGGACGTCAATCTGACGAGCGTGTTCCGCTGCGTCCGGCGGGCGGCGATGGGCATGGTACGGGCACGACGAGGCCGGATCGTGGTGCTGGGTTCGGTGGCCGCCGTGACCGGTGCGGCGGGGCAGGCCAACTACGCCGCCGCCAAGGCCGGCCTGATCGGGCTGGTGCGCAGTGTCGCCACCGAGCTGGCGCCGCGCGGTATCACCTGCAATCTCGTGCTGCCGGGCCCCGTCGACACGGCGATCCTTGCCCACCTGCCGGAACGCCGCAAGGCCGAGCTGGCGGCCTCGACCGCGCTGCGCCGGTTCGGTGAGCCCGCCGAAGTCGCCGCCGCCGCGGTGTTCCTGGCCTCCGACGCCGCCTCGTACATCACCGGAGTGGTCCTGCCGGCCGACGGAGGTCTGACCATGGGCCGGCTGTGAACGAAGGGCCCCCTGACAAGAAGTCGACGCGACGAACAGCAGAAGGAGTGGCACCATGCCCGACGCCGAACAGCTCGTTCGATACCACCTGTCCAAGATCCTCGACCGCGATCTCACGGGGCTGGCACCCGAGACCGACCTTGAGCGCGACCTGGAGGTGGACTCGCTCGATGTCGCCGAACTCTCGGCCGCCCTCAAGGGCGCCGGAGTCGACGTCAGCAGGGAGGAGGTGGCCGCCGCCCGCCGGTACGGCGATCTGATCGCGCTGGTCGGTACGGCCCTGACCGGCGACGGCGCCGGAAAGGGGGCGGAACGATGAGCGGGGAGGACACCGACCGCCTCGGCCGGAGCCGCGTCGCCGTCACGGGGCTGGGAGTCAAGACGTCCGCCGGATGCGATGTGCCGGCCTTCGCCGACGCGGTGTTCGCGGGCGTCCCGACCGCCTCGACCGTCACCCGGTTCGACACCGCGGGGCTGCCCAGTCGTATCGCGTGCCAGCTGGCGGAGTTCGATCCGGCTGCCTATCTGCCGGGCAAGGTCGCCCGCAGGTACGACCTGTTCACGCAGGTGGGACTGGCCGCGGCAGTCGACGCGCTCGCCGACGCGGGGACGCCGTCGCCCTCCTCGCCGGAGCGGGCGGGTGTCTTCTGCGGTACGTGCATCGGCGGCGCCGACACCTTCACCCGGCAGGCGGGAGCCGGAGCCCGCGAGGGGCTCGCCGCCGTGTCCCCGCTGACAGCCAACCAGTTCATGTTCTCGTCACCGGCCTTCGCGATCTCCCTCGAACTGGACTGGCACGGGCCCCTCCTCACCGTTTCCACCGCATGCGCCTCCGGTACGGACGCCATCGGGCAGGCGGCGCGCCATATCCAGCGCGGCGAACTCGACGTGGCATTGGCAGGCGGCACCGACACCGGCGGCGTCAGCCCGGTGATCTTCGCCGCGTTCGCCCTCGCGGGCGCGCTGTCGCAGCGCAACGACGACCCGGCCGGGGCGTGCCGCCCCTTCGACACCGACCGCGACGGGTACGTGATGGGGGAGGGGGCGGCGTTCATGGTGCTGGAACCGCTGGCACGGGCCCGCGCCCGGGGGGCGGGGATCCTCGCCGAGATCACCGGGTACGCCACTGGCTGCGACGCGCACCACATCAGCCAGCCGCACCCGCAGGCGCGCTGGTCCACCCGGGTCATCACCGAGGCGCTGGCCGACGCCGCCCTGCGGCCGGCCGACATCACCCAGGTCAACTGCCATGCCACCGGTACGGTGCTCGGTGATCCCGCCGAGGCCGCGGCGCTGCGCGCCGTCTTCGCCGAGGGAGGTGGCCCGCCGCCCGTCACGGCCTCCAAAGGTGTCTTCGGCCATCTGACCGGCGCGGCCGGCGCCGCCGAGGCCGTCGTCGCGGTGCTGTCCGCCGCCCGTGCCGAGGTGCCTCCCACGGCCGGCCACCACCGGCTCTCCGACGACTGCGCGGGCCTCGACGTGGTCGCCGGAGCACCCCGCCGGGTGGCGCGCGGCCCGGTCCTGTCCAACTCCTTCGGCATGGGGGGCCAGAACGCGGCGCTCGTCGTGGCGCCCCCGCCGGCCTGCCCGTCCGACGCGGGGTGACCGCGATGGGCAAGGCACTGAGCGTGTCGGTCGACGGCCACATCGCCCAAGTGACGCTCACCGGACCGGGACGGCACAACGCGCTGGGTCCCGACTTCTGGCGGGAGCTTCCCGAGGTGTTCACCGCACTCGACCGTGACCCGGGCATCCGGGCCGTCATCCTGACCGGCAAGGGCGGCAACTTCTCCGTCGGCACCGACCTGGAGCCGATGCGCGGCGTCTTCGACGCCGTCCTCGGCGCGGCTCCGGCCGACGGCGCCGCGCCGAGGAGGGAACTGCTGCACTGGATCCGCGGCATCCAGGCCGCCACCGCCACCGTCGTCGACTGCCGTCACCCGGTCATCGCGGCCGTCCACGGGGTCTGCATCGGTGGCGCCCTGGACCTGATCGCCGCCGCGGATCTGCGTTACGCCTCCGCCGACGCCCGATTCTCCCTGCGCGAGGTCGCGTACGCCATGGTCGCCGACGCCGGCTCGCTGCACCGGCTCCCGGTCGTGGAGTCCCAGTTGCGGGAGATGGCCTTCACCGGCGCGCTGGTCGACGCCGCGCACGCCGCGAGAATCGGCCTGGTCAACGATGTCGAACCCGACCGGGACGCCCTGCTCGTCAGGGCGTGGCGGACCGCCGCCGAGATCGCCACGAATCCGCCCCTCGCGGTTCAGGGCATCAAGGAGGTCCTGAACCGCCGCCGCGCCGCCCGGTCCGCCGTCGCCGGAGAACTGGACTACGCGGCGCTGTGGAACGTGGCGTTCGCCCCTTCGGCGGACCTCGCCGAAGGCTTCGCCGCCGCCCTCGAACGGCGCGCGCCACGCTTCACGGGCCGATGACCACGGCTCGTACCCCACGCCACCGGCACCACCCCTCACCTGAATCGAGACGGGATGAACGCCGACCTGCCGACCGCGATCGCCCGCGACGCCGACCTGCCGACCGCGATCGCCCGCGACGCCGCCCTGGGCGAACGGCTCGACCCACCCGGACGGCCCGCGTCCCCCTTCCGCCGAGACCCCGTCGTGCTGCTCACCGGCGCGACGGGCTATCTCGGCGGCTATCTCGCCCGGGAGCTGCTCGCCGCCGGTGCCCATGTGTGGTGCCCCGTCCGGGGGCCCGACGCGGCCGCCCGCCTCCGCGAACGCCTGAGCACCCTCGGCGTACCGCCCGACGCCGCCCGGCTGACAGCCATCGAGACGAACCTGACGGCCCGTCAACTAGGCTTGCCCGAAAAGGAATACCAGCGTCTGTGCGCCGATGTGGATGTCATCGTGCACTGTGCCGCCTCGGTGAACCTCGCCGCCGGTTACGACGCCTGCCACGCGGCCAACGTCATGGCCACCCTGCGCGTCTGCCAGGTGGCCTCCGCGCACCGGGCGAAGCCCCTCCATCACATCTCCACCCTCGCCGTGTACTTCGGCGCCCGCGCGGCGGGCCGCGCCACCATCGCCGACGGAGACCCGCCCCACCCCGCGGATCTGCCGGACCTCGGCTACCCCGCCACCAAACTGGCCGCGGAACTCCTGATCGACACCGCCGTGCGGCGCGGTGCCCTTCCGGCAGGCGCGGTCATCCACCGCATCCCCATGGTCCCCGGCGACTCCCGGGGCCGTGCCCGCGTCGGCGACATCGCCACCACCGCCGTGGCCGCCACCGCCCTCGTCGGCGCGGTGCCCCGCAACACCCACGGCACTCCCGCCATCCTGGTCGACGACGCCGGCACCCTGATCTCCGCGATCGCGCTGTCCGGCCCCGTGTTCCCGCCCGGCCCCCGGCCCCTCGCCCTCAATCACTACCAGCGCCGCATCACACAGAGCGACATCGCTCTCGCGCTCGACGCCTGTGGCCACCCCGTGACGGAAACCGATCCCGCCGAATGGAACCGGTTGCTGCTCCGGCATGCCCGCGCCCAGCGCCGCGGCACCGGCGCGCTCCCGCCGACCCGAGCCCTGGCCGCCATGGCCGGCAACATCCTGCCGTACGTCATCGAGGAAACCCCCGAGCACGCCCTCCCCGACTTCGACCGCACCCGGGAGCACGCCCTCCGGGACACTCTCGGCATCCCCGAGCGGCCCATCACCCCCGCTCTCCTTGCTCGTATCACCTCGGCCATGCTCTCCTTCCACCGGAAGCCGTAGACCGGTCTCCCGGTGGAAGGGACGCGACATACGCGTTCCCTCTGGAGGCCGCCCTTGGGCAGCGAGGTCAGCACGGAAGGAATGGAGGGGCCGGGCCGGACCGTACGGCCGACCGCGCGGAGGGGGGACTCGCGAATCAAGGGCGCCTCCGCCGGGGAACCGGCCCAGGCCGTGCGGATCGTGGCGTGTGGCGATGCACTGCTCGCCCCGAACGGGACCAAGCGGCTCGTCGCCGGGTTCTCCCGGCTCACCCTCACCCCGCACGTACCACCGGGCGCCGTGTCAGGGCGTCCTGCTCCACCCCGTGGCGCCGGAGTACGAGTCGAGCAGGTCCACCACGAAGACAAGGGTCGAGTTCGCCGGGATCAGCGACGTGGGCGACTGCTTGCCGTAGCCGAGGCGCGGGGGGACGACGATCTCGCGCCGACCGCCGACCCGCATGCCCCTCACTCCGCGATCCATGCCCTTGACGACCTTGCCCCCGCCCACGGCGAACTTGAACGGTTCACCACGGTCCCAGGAGGCGTCGAACTCCTTGCCTGACCCGAAGGTCACCCCGACGTAGTGAATCCGCACCACCATGCCCGCTGTCACCTCGGGCCCGTCCCCGGTGATCAGGTCCCGGACGGTCAGCTCGGCGGGAGGGGGACCCCCCGGCACGTCGATCTCGGGCTTCGTCGGTTCACTCATCGCAGCCTCATCACTCTCCACCGGGGGCCTCCGCACGGACCAGCCGCGCACAGGGACCCCACGCTACCGAGAACACCGACCCAGGAGCGCACCGGCCACCGCTCCGGCCACACGCAACTGATGACAGTGCGGATGCGGAGCGTGTCCATGAGCGAGGCGTTTGTCCCCGTACGCGCCACGGGACCCGTGGTCACACCCTCGTATCCCGTGGTCACACCCTCGTATGGAGACGTCACGGCGCCCAAGAGGATCTCACCTGGTGACGCCCAGCCATCGCAGACGGCACCACCGGTCCACGGGAACCTCATCAAAAGCGGTACGTTCTCCGGGCCTATCCCCCCGGCGGGCGGCGTCGTGGAGTACTACGACGGCGAGGACATCGGCGACTGGCAGGTCGGCGCGCCCGCAACACCGACCCGGTGGGCGACTCGTACACCCCCGTCGGCCCCCGCTTCGCCTCGATCGGCAGGAGCCTGCGGTTCCTCGCCGGTGACGACCACTTCACCCTGGAGTTCACCGGCCGGGCCCCCGACGGCTGCGGGCCCTGCTCACCGACGTCGTCGCCAAGGTGGTCGGTCACGTCGCCCCCTGACGCCGGGAGCCGGGGCCGGGGTCACTCCGGGCGGCTGAACCTGCGGGCGGCCCACAGCAGGGCGACGGTCCCGGTGGCGAGCAGCAGCCCTGATTCCAGGAGCAGCGGCGGCTGCCAGCCGCCCCACGCGATGCCGCCGACGGCCTCGTGGCCGGGGACCCGCAGACCGATGCCCCGGCGCAGCAGGTCCACCCCGTACGCGATCGGGTTGACGGCGGCGAGCGCGTGCGCCCAGCCCGGCATGTTCTCCAGCGGGAAGAAACCGCCGGAGAGGAACAGCAGCGGCATCATCACCACCCCGAGCAGCGTGTGGAACGTCTCCGGTCTGCGCAGGGTCACGGCGAGCACGAGGGCCAGCGAGGTGATGGCGAACGAGACGAGGACCATGCCGCCGAGGAGCACGGCGAGCAGGACGGGGTCGTACGGCAGACCGACCGCCCCGGCCAGGCTCAGCAGCACGGCGCCCTGGACGGTCGCCACCAGGGTGCCCCCGGCGCAGCTCCCGAGCAGCAGTGTCGAGCGGCCGACCGGGGCCATCAGCAGCTCGCGTAGATAGCCGCTCTGCCGGTCGGTGATCAGCCGGATGCCCACCATGATGGCCGGGGTCTGCACCGTCATCATCAGCATGCCGGGGAAGAGATACGTCTGATAGCCCACCCCCAGCGAGGAGTCGGGGATGAGCGCGGCGAGACCCCCGCCGAGGATGAAGAGATAGAGCACCGGGTGGAGCAGCATCAGCGCCGTGTGGGCGCGCTGGCAGGCCAGCCGGAGCAGATCGCGGTGGACCAGGGCGTGGATCGCGCGCAGTTCGTGCCGCAGGTGTGGCAACCGCTCGCGCGCCCCGGCGCCGGGGACGACGGGGGCTTCGGGAGCCTCGGGGACGAGCGTGGTCATCGGGCGCCTCCGGTTTCCGCCGAGGTCCGCCCGGACGGGGGCGGCAGCGGCGCCCGGCCGCTCCCCGGGGTGTGGATGCTGCGGCCGGTGTGGTGGAAGAAGACGTCGTCGAGCGTGGGCGGGGTCGCCGAAGCGGCGTGCACGGAGACACCGTGGGTCTCCAGGGTCGCGCACAGCCGGGGAATCCAGGCGCTGCCGTCGGGCACCCGCAGCCAGATCCCGTCGGCGTCCGCCGTGACGAGCCGGTCCGGCGGCGCGATCCGCCGCACGACCCGCCGCGCCCGGACGTCGTCGCTGGTACGCAGCACCACCCGGTCGTCCCCGATCGCGGCCTTCAGCGCGTGCGGCGCGCCCTGCGCCACCAGTCTGCCGTGGTCGATGATCGCGATCCGGTCGCAGTTCTCCGCCTCGTCCAGATAATGGCTGGTGACGAAGAGCGTGCTGCCGTGCCTCTCCCGCAGCTCGCGCAGGTGATCCCAGAGCAGCGCGCGGGCATGGGGGTCGAGACCGGTCGTCGGCTCGTCGAGGAAGAGCACGCTGGGGGCGTGCAGCAGTTGGCGGGAGATCTCCAGCCGCCGCCGCATGCCGCCGGACAGGGTACGGACGAGGGAGCGGCGCCGGTCGGTCAGCTCGGCCGTCTCCAGGACCTCTGCGGTACGGCTCCGGGCGTGCTTGCGGCGCATCCCGTAGAGACGCGCGTGGATGTACAGGTTCTGCTCGACCGACAGGTCCGGGTCGAGGGCGCTGTGCTGGAAGAGCATGCCGACCCGTCGGCGCACCCGGTCGGGCCGGGTGGCCACGTCGGCACCGGCCACGGTGGCGTGCCCGGCGGTGGGGCGGGCCAGCGCGCACAGCAGGGCGATGGTGGTGGACTTCCCGGCGCCGTTGGGGCCGAGGAAGGCGAAGGTCTCGCCCCGGTACACGTCCAGGTCCAGGCCGCGCACCGCCTGGGTGAGCGTGCCGTCGGGCCCCGGATAGCTCTTGACCAGGCCGCGCGCGCTGATCGCGAGGGCCGGAGCGGAGGGGGGAGGGGCGGAGCCGGGACCGGGGACGGGCGTGGCCATGAGGTCCGCTCGGGCGAGATCGTCGTCACCGGCGTGCAGCTGCATGTCGTCTGGTCCTCATCCTGGAGACGTCGGCGCCGGCGCGCCCGCGACGGCGGGAGGACCCGCCGTCGCGGACGGCCGTGCCTGGGGAGCAGGCTGTCGGCCGGCGGCTGCCCGGGACAGCCGCCGGCCGGATGGTGCCGCCTGGATCAGGCGCAGCTGACACCGATACAGACGGTGTTGAGGAGCGTCAGCAGGCCGACGCAGTTGCAGGTGGCGGCGAAGGCGGCACCGTCGGCGCCGACCGGGTCGGTCTCCGGGAGGGCGTGGAGGCGGGCCAGCAGGTCGAGGTCCTGGTTCTCCATGATCTTTCTCCTTCTCTGGTTTTCTCTGTGGTGTGGCGGCAGGGGGTGCCGCTCAGACCGGCTGCCGGATCATCCAGTGCCGGTGGTCTGTGTGGTGGAGCCGCAGGAGGAAGGCGAGGATCCCCGCGGAGCCGTCGCTCCAGCCGGTCGAGGTCTCCCCGTACTCGTTGGGGAAGACCACGTGACCGCCGCGCCCGGCCCGCTCGGCGACGATGAGCCGGGCCAGTTCCCCGGCCAGGGAGCGGTAGCCGGGGTCGCCCGTGGCGTCGGCCAGGTCGAGCAGGAAGTCGCCGTTCCCCGCGAGCCCGTGGCACTGGGTGAGGGGCGCGCGGGAGGCGCGCTCCACCACCGCGTGCGCGCCGCGCCGGGCGAGGTCGCCGTACCTGTCGTCCCCGGTGGCCTGCCAGAGGCGGATGAGGAAGGTGCCGATGCCCGCCGAGCCGTGACACCAGTACGGGGCCGTGGGGGCGTCACCGGCCTGGGCGGGCCACTGGGCGGCCTCGCCGACCCGGACGGCGTGGGTGACGAGGAGTTCCCCGGCGGCCACGGCGAGCGCCCGGTGTCCGGGGTGCCCCGACACGGCGGAGGCGGCGAGGAGGAAGGCGCCGATGCCCGCGGCACCGTGGGCGAAGCCCAGATACCGCTTGCCCCGCTCCTCGGTGACCGCCTCCGCCGGGATCGGCCAGCTGACGCCGTTCGGTTCGGGCCGTGCGGCGGCGGCCAGCCGGTCGGCCGCCGCGACGGCCCGTTCGGCGAAGCGCGGATCACCGGTGCGGTGCCACAGGTGCAGGGCGGCCGTCCCGCTGCCCGCCGCGCCATGGGTGATGTCGTGGCTGAGGGTGGACTCCTGCGGGGCGAGGGCCAGGGCCACGGCGTGGCCCATCAGTGCCCGGTCGTCGACGGCGCGCCCCGCGTCGTACAGGGCCCAGGCCGTCCCCCGTCCGCCGAAGTGGAGCCCGGGGCGGACGGGTCCCGCGGTGTCGGTGTGGTCGGCGATCCAGCGTCCGGCGGTGGCGAGCACCTCGGGCAGCCGGGCGTCCCGGGTGAGTTCGTAGTACCGGGTGAGGACGGCGAGGACACCGGCCGCGCCCTGCTGCACGGTGCAGGGGTCGGTCTCTCCCGCCTTGGTGGAGACGGGCCACAGCCGGGTCGGGTCCGCCGGGGTCATCGAGTCGACGAGGTGGTCCACGATCCCGGCCACCGCCGCCTGCCGCTCGTCGCCCCGGGCCCGGTCGGCGCCGATCCGGACGCCCTGCCGGGCGGGGTGCGCCTTCCGCAGCGCCTCGCGCGCCCTGACGGGGTCCCAGCGCTCGGCGGGATCGTCCCTCATCAGTCCGAGGAACAGCTCCGCGAGGCCTTCGGGAAGCCGGAGCGGTTCGGCGCAGGCGGCCAGCCAGTCGGCGAGCCGCTCCTCGGGGGCCCGGGTGCCGGGCTCCTCCGGCAGCAGGTTCGGCACCTTGCCGGCCATCACGAAGCAGGCGGTGGCGCCGAGGCTGTAGTAGTCGGCCGTGGGGGAGACGGGGGCGTCCACGAGGCGTTCGGGGGCGCTGAAGCAGGGGGTGCCCACCCGGGTCGGCAGGGGATCGTCCTCGGTCAGGACGGCCAGCTCCAGGTCGATCAGGCGCAGTTCGCCGTCGGGGCGGACCATGACGTTGCCCGGGGTGAAGTCCCGCAGGACGCAGCCGTGTCCATGGGCGGCGGCGACCAGGTCCACCAGGCGGGCGACCTGCTCCAGGGCCTCGGCGCGGTAGCGCTCGCTCCCCGCGTCGCGGAAACGCTCGGCGACCCAGGTGCGCAGGGGGACGCCCGGCACCTCCTCCTGGGCCAGGAACAGATGGCCGCCGTGCTCGAACATCGCCAGGGCCTCCGGGGCGAGCCCCGTGCCCTTGAGCTTCTCCAGGGCCCGCGCCTCGGCGCGCAGCCAGTCGCGCACGTCGTTTCCCGAGGCGTCGGCCTCCACGTGCGGCCGGGTCTCCTTGATGACCACGGGGGCGCCCGTGGCGACCTCGGTGCCCCGGTAGACACCGCCCTTGTTGGTGTGCCGGATCGCCTCCCGCACCGCGAAGCGGCCGCCGAGCAGCACCGGGCGGTTCGCCGCCTCCGCCGTGCGGGGCGGGGCGGGCACCAGGGCGGGGAAGGGGCAGACCGCCCAGGAGGGCGGGGAGTAGCTCCCGGTGCGCTTGTCCTCCACCGGGTTGCCTTCGGGGTCCTCGATGACCCACACGAGGAGGCCCTCTTCCGAGAGGCGCCGCCGTCCGACGAAGGCGCCGTAGCGGTAGTGCACCAGGCTGTTCACCGCGTAGGGCCGGTCCGACAGGATCCGGGGGCCGGCGAGCCCCGCCGTGGCCCGGTGCAGATCCCGGGCGACGCGGGTCGCGTCCTCGTCGGAGCGGGGGTAGACGGTGATGAACTTGCCGGAGCTTCCGCGTGGGGTGGCCCGGGAGTTGAGCGCGCTCACCTGGTCGAGCGACCGGGCGAACTTGAACGTCGACTCCTCCCGCAGCAGCACGTCCAGTGCCTTCGCGAGGACCGCCGGAGCGGAGGCGGCGGTCGCCGACACGTGCAGCTTCCACCCTTGCTCGCGCCGTACGCCCGACCGGGGCGCCACCCGGCACCACATCTCGTCGGCTTCGGCCGTCCAGCGCGCTCCGGTGCCGGTGGTGTCCAGCGCTCGGCGCAGAAGGCCCTCGAATTCGGCTTCAGTTGCTTGGCTTGTCATGTGTCCCTCTCAACGGTGAGAACCGCTGGTCGGAACGTTGCCTGATGGGATTCGGCATACCAACAGACAGGAAGTGTTTTCACTTGATCCGGCGAGCGCACAGCGCATTTCATCGCGACTTACGTGCGCCGGGGCGCAAAAAAATACGCTCCGGCGCACACCGGAGCGATCTGTCACCAGTGTGACAGAAGGGAACTCCTCAAGGAATCAAGGCACGTCAGAGGGCTGATGGCATCGACCGTGAGCGAGGGAAAGCGGCACCCGTCCCCGATCTCCCGGTACGGCAGGCCCCTTGGCGAGCGCGGAGGAAGCGGGACGAGGACGGGAACGGTTCCGAACAGCGCACCTCGCTCGAACTTTCGGAGACCTCAAGGAAATCCGTTTTTCCCACTGACTCGGATGTGCGACGATCCGAACGCGATCGACGAGTTCTGGCCGGACTCCGTTGACGGTCTGGCGATCGCGGCAAGTCGCCGGACACGATGCGCCTCGGCTACCCGGTGATGACCGAGCAGGCCGGGCCCCGGGAGCAGTTCCGCTGGTCCCTCGGCGGCTGGCGGGTCAACGCCGAACTGCCCCTTCCCGCCGCATTCGCCCAGACCACCGAGCACATCCGGCCCGAGGACATGGCCGCCGCCCTCCCCTGCGCGAGGCCTGACCCGCCGCCCGCCGCACCCGCCCCCCGGGCCACGGAGCGGCCGGGCGCGCCCGGCGCCGCTCACGTTCCCTCCGCGCCCTCCCTCCCGAAGTCCGCCCAGGCGCCCTCCGCCACCTCCGGGCGCAGCAGGACATCGGCCGCCGTGCGGGCCAGCGCCTCCGTCACGGAGGCCAGTACCCGACGGGCCCGGGGCCCGGCCGCCGCCTCCGCGAACCGGGACGTGTGACGGGACGCGTCCGCCGCCTCGATGGCGACCCAGGGGTGCAGCGCGGGCACCCGGGTGCTGACGTTGCCGATGTCCGAGGAGCCCAGGTACACCCCGGGAACGGGCTCCGACAGGGGGATGCCCGCCCGCTCCAGATGCGCGGCGAACAGCGCGGAGAGCGTCCCGACCGGACGGAAGTGCTCGTACCGGCCGCCGACGCCGGACACCTCCACCGTGGTACGGGTGGCGAGCGCGATCCCCCGCGCGCAGGAGCCCACCTCCTCGACCAGCTCCTCAAGGGCCCGGGTGGTCGTCCCGCGCAGCCCGAACAGGCCCTCCGCGTACTCCGGCACGATGTTCGTGGCGCGCCCGCCGTCCGAGACGATCCCCTGGACGTGCGAGCCCGGGGGCAGCCGCTTGTGCAGGACGCCGAGCGCGTTGAAGAGCTGGATCAGGGCGCCCAGGGCGTCGATGCCCTCCGTCGGGTCGCCCGTGGGATGCGCCGCGTGCCCGTGGAACCCCACCCGGAGCTGCGCGCTGGCCGTCAGCGGCGCCCAGGTCCAGTCGTGCGTGCCCGGATGGAACATCAGGGCCGCGTCGACCCCGTCGAACACCCCCGCCTCCACGAGCGTGACCTTGCCGCCGCCGCGCTCCTCCGCCGGAGCCCCGACGGCCAGCAGCTCGCCCTCCGCCCACCCGGCGCCTTCCGCCCCGGCGGCGTCGAGCGCGGCACGCACGGCGAGCGCCGCCCCGAGACCGGCCGTCGCGATGAGGTTGTGGCCACAGGCGTGCCCGAGCAGCGGCAGCGCGTCGTACTCCATCAGGAGTGCCACCCGCCGACCGGAGGGGGACCCGGGCCCCGCGCGGGCGACGAAGGCGGTCGGCAGCCCGGCGGTCCCGCGCTCCACCCGGAAGCCCTCCCGCTCCAGCTCGTCCGTGAGCAGGGCGGCCGCCCGGTGTTCCTCGTAGGCGGTCTCCGGCTGCTGGTGGAGGGTGAGGGCGATGTCCCAGAGCCGTTCCGCCCGCGCGGCCACCTCGTGGGCGATACGAGCGGGACCGGCGGGACGGGCCGTACCACCGGTACCGGCGTGCGGTTCTTCGGCGTTCCGTGCCACGGGGGTCTCCTCGGGGTCGGGGCCGGTGCGCGGGTCCGGTCACACCGGGGGCAGCCGGCGCTGGATCCAGTCCGCCGCCGTCAGCCGGAACAGGCGTCGGCTCTCCGCGCGGCGGAAGTCGTGGCCCTCCTCGTGCAGGAGCAGCAGTTCCGCCTCCAGACCGAGGTTCCGTGCCGCCGCGACGATCTGTTCCGATTCGAGCGGCGGGACGTTGGTGTCGTGCTCCCCGTGGATCGCGAGCAGCGGTACGCGCAGGGCGTCGACGCGGCTCATCGGGGACAGCGCGCGCAGCAGGGCCTGGTCGCGCTCCGGGTGCCCGTACTTGTGCGCGGCGGAGTCGGCGAGCCAGGGCTCGGTGCCCGCGAAGAAGGTGGCGAAGTCCGACATGCCGCAGACGGTGACCCCGGTGCGGAACAGCTCCGGGTGCCAGACGAGGGAGGCGAGCGTGAGATAGCCGCCGTACGAGTGCCCCATGACGGCCAGCCTGCGGGGGTCGGCGAGACCGCTCTCGATCACGTACGCGGCGCAGTCGGCCACGTCCTGGATCGCCGCGAAGCGCCCCTCGCCGAGGTCGGCGTCGCGGAACGTACGGCCCCAGCCCGATGAGCCCCGGACGTCGGGGGCGAAGACGTCGAGGCCCCGGCCGAGCAGCTCGTGGTAGAGCGGGTCGAAGACCGGGCGTTCCTGCTCCTCCGGGCCGCCGTGCAGATGGATCACACAGGGCGCGGGTTCGCCGTCGGCGTGGCCGGGCGCCCTGCGGTACCAGCCGCCCAGGAGCAGCCCGTCCCGTGCGGTGGGGCGCAGCGGCACCGGGCGTACCGGCGCGGGCCCCGGCGGCACGGTGTCGGCGTCCCGCGCCGTCCAGGGGGCGGGCGCGGGGAGCGCCGCGCCCGGCAGGTGCCAGACCCCGGGCCGCCGCTGGGAGCCGGAGAGGGCGACCAGCATGCCGTCGGGACCGGCCGGCGCGACCCGGGTGACGACCTCGTGTTCCAGCTCCACCGCGCGCGGGACGGCGGTCCCGGACTCCTCGGCCTCTCCGGTGTCCTCGGCCCCTTCGTACGGTGCCGTTTCGCCGTCCGTCAGCGGCAGGGTCTCCAGGGCGCTGGTGCCGAGGACGTTCCAGGCGAGCGCGGCCCGTCGGCCGTGCTCCACGAAGGCGAGCAGTTCGAGGTCGCAGTCCGCGCGCTGGGCCAGGACCCGGACGTCGCGGGCGGGGTCTCCCGGGCCGTCGAGATCGAGGGCGAGCAGGGCGGCGAACTCGCGTTGGTGATCGCTGCGCAGCCAGACCGTCCGGGCGTCCGGGGAGAAACGGCCGATCCACGGATCGCCGTCGGCGACGCCGAGGACCCGCAGCGGCGTCGGGTCGGCCGGGCGGACCACCACCGCCTCCCGGCGCCCGCGCGGGCCCCGGCGCAGCAGGGCGAGGCCGCCGTCCTGGCTGATGTCGCAGACCCGCAGGGTCGCCGCCTCGGTCTCCTCCGCGAGGAAGACGGGGGCGCTCACGGCGGCCGGGTCGACGAGGTAGGCGCTGAGCCGGTCCCGGGCCGGCGGGGCGAGGTCCTCGGGCCCGCCGTCGTGGAGGAGGGCGGCGTGGCCGTCGCGTTCCGTCCAGCCGGCCGGGCGTTCGGTGTGCTCGTGCGGGGCGGGGTGCCCGGGGGTGGGTTCGGCGATCGTGACGGCCAGCGCCGTGCCGTCCCTGGTCCAGCAGCCGAGGTACGCCGAGGAGCCCGGGGCCGCACCGGCGAGGATGCGGCGGTCGGAGCCGTCGGGGCGGACGCAGAGCACCCGGGTGTGGCCGCTGCCGCCGGGGGAGACGGTGTAGGCGATCCAGCGGCCGTCGGGCGACCAGGAGACCTCGGTGACGTGGTCCGAAGCGGCGTCGAGGAGCCGGGCTTCGGAGCCGCCGACCGGCGCCGTCCACAGCTGCGGCCAGCCCCCTCGATCGCAGATGAAGGCCACCTGCTCGGCGGCGGGGTCGGCCGCCGGGTACCAGCAGGCGTGGGCTCCGAGGCGCGGCCGGTCGTCCGGCGTCCCCGCGGCACCGCCGAGGTGCCGTGCCGTGGGGGCCCCGGTCCGGTGGCGTCCGGTCAGCGGATGCCGTGTGTCTGTAGCCATATCTCCAGCAACGCCGCCTGCCACAGGGCGTTCGCCCCCCGGTGGGTGCGGTGGCCGTCCGGTTCCCTGAGGAGGGTGGCGATGTACTCGTCTCGGAAGATGCCGCGCTCGCGCGCGTCGGGTGCGGCGAACGCGTCGCGGACCCGTTGGAGGACCGGGCCCGCCATGTGGCGGATCGCCGGAACCGGGAAGTAGCCCTTGGGGCGGTCGACGATGCCGACGGGCAGGACCGTGCGTCCGGCGTCCTTGAGGATGCCCTTGCCGCCCTGGGCGAGCTTCAGTTCGGGCGGGCAGGCGGCGGCCAGCTCGACGAGTTCGTGGTCGAGGAAGGGGGTGCGGGCCTCCAGACCCCAGTCCATGGTCATGTTGTCGACCCGTTTGACCGGGTCGTCGACGAGCATGACGTGGGTCTCGGTCCGCAGGGCGGCGTCCATGGCGGTCTCGGCGCCGGGCGCGGCCATGTGGTCGCGGATGTACGCGGCCGAGGGGTCGGTGGCGGGCAGCATCCCGGGCCGGAGGATCCTCGCGAGGTCGGCGTGCGGCCGGTCGAAGTAGACCTCGGCGTATCGCTCGGGCTGGGGCTCGCGCGATCCGTCGGCCATGGCCGGGTGCCAGTGGTAGCCGGCGAAGACCTCGTCGGCGCCCTGACCGCTCTGCACGACGCTGACCTCCTTGGAGACCAGCTCGGACAGGAGGTGGAAGGCGACGGCGTCATGGCTGGTCATGGGCTCGCTCATGGCGGCGACGGCTCCGTCGAGGGCGGCGGGGACCCGGTCGGACGGCACCATCAGCTGGTGGTGGTCGGTCCCGAAGAGCCGGGCGACCCGATCGGAGTAGCGGAATTCGTCGCCCTCCTCGCCCGCCTCCGTTTCGAAGCCGACGCTGAAGGTCGCCAGGTCGCGCTGTTCCTCCCCGGCGAGCAGGGCGACGATCAGACTGGAGTCGAGCCCGCCGGAGAGCAGGACGCCGACCGGCACGTCGGCCACCATCCGGCGGCGTACGGCGGTCCGCAGCGCGTCCAGGAGGAGATCGCGCCAGTCCTCGGGGCGCAGCCCGGCGAACTCGCTCCGGCGGGTGTAGGAGGGCTGCCAGTAGTGCTCGTCGTGCTCCGTCCCGTCCGGCTCCACCGTCCGTACGGTCGCGGGCGGCAGCTTGCGCACCCCGGCGAGCACGGTGAGCGGGGCCGGTACGGTCGACTGCCAGCTCATGTAGTGGTGCAGGGCGACCGGGTCGAGGGTGGTGTCGACATCGCCCCCGGCGAGGAGCGCGGGGAGCGTGGAGGCGAACCTGAGCCGTCCCGGCCGGGCCGCGAGGTAGAGCGGCTTGATGCCGAGACGGTCCCGGGCGAGGACGAGTCTGCCGGTGGCGTGCTCCACCAGGGCCACCGCGAACATGCCCGCGAAGTGCAGGACGAAGTCGGTGCCCCACTGGCGGTACGCCTTGAGCACGACCTCGGTGTCCGAGGTGGTGTCGAAGTGGTGTCCGAGTCGGCGCAGCTCCGCGCGCAGCTCCTGGTAGTTGTAGACGCAACCGTTGAAGACGCAGGTCAGTCCCGCACCGGCGTCGGTCATCGGCTGGGCGGCGCGCTCGGACAGGTCGATGATCTTCAATCGGCGATGGCCGAGAGCGATGGCCCCCTGACTCCAGAGGCCCCGGCCGTCGGGGCCTCTGGCCGCGAGCCGGGCTGTCATGCGCTCCACGGCGGCCAGATCGGGCCGCTCGCCGTCGAAGCGGATCTCTCCACTCAGGCCGCACACACCGGGCCTCCTTAAGGGGCGGACGGTGGACCCCGGGCGAGGAGCCCGGGGCGGGGTGCCGCGTCGTCGCGGGGTCGCCCTGGACCCCGGACACGCCACTGTCCGACTTTACGACGAATTGCGACGGTTCGCGGGTGCAGTGAGGCACGCGGGGCCGGGCCCCGGGGAGATCCGCGGGGCCGGCCCCCTGGAGGCCCGCGGGCTCGGCCCCAGGAAGATCCGCAGGTTCCGGCCCCGGTGCGGAGCCCCGCCTCCCTGCCGGGCGGGAGGGGAACCCCTGCCGTGGAGCGTGCCCCGGGATACGTCCACGCACGGGGAGCCGATTCTCGTACGAAGGGGTGAACTCTCCGCCCGAGGTCTCCCGTACGCCCCACTTTCCCGCAACGGCCCTCCGCGACCGGGGCGTTGACTAGGGTGACGGCAGGAGGCCGGTCCAGGGGGCGGCAAACGGCACACCCGGACGGGACGGGAGCCGCACACCCGGGCCGGACGGGTGCCGTACGGACGGGCCGCACGAAAGCCGCCCGGACGGGTCGGATACGACGAGGGGGCTCACGTGGCATCGCCCGAACGGACCGGACCGGCGAGCGCGTCCGGGCACACCCCCGCCCTGCTCCCCCCGCGCCTCCTCCCTCCGCCCTTGCGCCGCCCGCTCCGCACGACGGCCCTCCTCGCCGCGTCCGCCGCCCTGCTCCTGGGACTCCTGTACGCCGGTGACAGCGGGCCCGGCCCGGCGGACAGGCCCCTCCTGGCGGCGATGGACGGCGCGGGACCCCCCTGGCGGGGCCTCGCCCTGGCCCTGGACTTCCTCGGCGAACCCGGGGGAGCGGCGGCCCTGATCGCCCTCGCCGTGACCGTCTGTCTGCTCCTGCGGTGGCCCCGCGCCGCCGTCCTCGTCGTGCTCGGCACCGGCGTGCCCGTGGTGACGACGACGCTCCTCAAACCCCTGGCGGGCCGCACCATCCACGGCGGATACCTGTCGTACCCCAGCGGGCACACCGCCTTCGCCACCGCGTTCGCCCTCGTCGTGGCGCTGCTCGCGACCGGCAGGCTCGGCCTCGGCAGGACGGCCGGCCTGTCGCTCCTCCTCGTGTCGGCGCTGCTCGCGGGCGTCGCCATGGGCGCGGCGCAGGTCGCCCTGAGCGCCCACTATCCGACCGACACCCTCGGCGGCTGGTGCACCGCCCTCGCCCTGACCCCGGCTACCGCCTGGCTGATCGACCGGACGTCCGACTCCCTCGGACCGCAAGGAAGATGACGATTCGTCACGCCAGGCTTCGGAACACCGGCTTCACCGGCCGCCCCGCCATCCAGGGCGTGGGATCGGCGGACTCAAGGGCCTTCCGGTACACCCCGCACGCCTCGGCCACCACATCGACGGTGCGGTCGATGTCGGCCTCGTCGAGCGCGCTGCTCACCACGAACGACGGGGCCAGCACCCCGCCCGCGAGGAGCCGGCGCAGGAACAGGGTGCGGTACGGCTGCGAAGGCCGCAGTTCCTCGTCCAGGGTCGCGAAGACCAGATTGCTGGCCCGGCCCCGGACCAGGACGTGCTCGCCGACCCCCGCCGCCTCCGCCGCCTCCCGCACCCCGGCGGCCAGCCGCTCGCCGAGGGCGTGCAGCCGCGCGGTGATCCCCTCCTCCGTGTAGGTGGCGAGCACGGCCATCGCGGCGGCCAGCGAGTGCGTCTCCGCCCCGTGCGTGGTGGACAGCAGGAACACCCGCTCGTCGGAGTGGCGCAGCCCGCCCCGCTCCATCAGCTCGCGGCGCCCGGCCAGCGCGGCGATGGCGAACCCGTTGCCCAGCGCCTTGCCGAAGGTGGAAAGGTCGGGGACGACCCCGTAGAGACCCTGAGCACCCGCCTCCGACCAGCGAAGCCCCGTGATCATCTCGTCGAAGACCAGCAGGCAGCCGTGCCGGTCGGCCAGGGTGCGCAGCCCCGCGAGATAGCCGGGCGGCGGTTCCGTGTGACCGGCCGGTTCGAGGACCAGACAGGCCACCTCGCCCTGATGGCGGGTCAGCAGCTCCTCCACGGCGGTCAGGTCCCCGTAGGGGAACGACACGGTCAGCTC
Source organism: Streptomyces sp. CBMA291 (assembly GCF_014596525.1). Classification (GTDB taxonomy): domain Bacteria; phylum Actinomycetota; class Actinomycetes; order Streptomycetales; family Streptomycetaceae; genus Streptomyces. The sequence continues at coordinate 103,209 of NZ_MSJP01000096.1, read as the reverse complement.
GGTGGCCGCCGCCGGGATCCCCGCGGACATCGGGGTGGTGCCGATGAACCAGTCGTCGACGGAGAAGAACGGCTGGTCGCCGCAGATCGCCACCCGGGGCCGCCCGGTCACGGCGCGCGCCAGCCGCACCGCCGCCGTGGTGACGTCCGAGCCGTTCTTCGCGAACTTCACCATCTCGGCGGTCGGCACGGTCGCCAGGAACCGCTCCGCCGCCTCGACCTCCCGAATGGACGGACGGACGAAGTTGCCGCCCCGGTCCAGTTCCCGCCGCACCGCCTCGATCACCCGGGGGTGGGCGTGGCCGAGACTGACCGAGCGCAGACCGGAGCCGTACTCCAGATACCGGTTGCCGTCGACGTCCCAGACATGGGCGCCCCGGCCATGGCTGATGACGGGGGCCAGGCCCTCGGGATACTGGTCGTCGCCCTTGGCGTAGGTGTGCGCGCCCCCGGGGATCAGGGCGTGCAGCCGCTCGTTCGCCCGCCGTGACGCGTCGAGCCGGAACTCCCCGGGGCTCACGTCCGCTCCTCCGCCCGCTTCAGGGCCTCGGCGAGCCCCGGCGCCTCGCGGTCCCGGTCGGACATCGACGTGACCGGCAGAGGCCAGGGGATGGCCAGCTCCGGATCGTCGTGGGCGATCGTCACGTCCTCGGCCGGATCGTGCGGGCGGTCGATCCGGTACGCGATGTCGGCGGTCTCCGACAGCGCCTGGAAGCCGTGCGCGCACCCCGCCGGGATGTACAGCGTCGTCTGCGTCCGCCCGGACAGGTCGAAGAAGGCGGTGGCGCGGTACGTCGGCGAGTCCGCCCGCAGATCGACGACGACGTCGAAGATCCTCCCGTACGAGCACCGCACGAGCTTGGCCTCCCCGGCACCCGCCCGCAGATGCAGCCCGCGCAGCACGCCCCGGACCGAGCGGGACAGACTGTCCTGGACGAAGGCGTCCGGATCGAGGCCCACCGAGCGGACCACGTCGGCGTCGAAGGTCCGGCAGAAGAAGCCGCGTTCGTCGGCGTACGGCGTCGGCTCGAACAGGTAGGCGCCGGAGATCTCCGGAACCGCGGTCGCTTTCACGAGGCCTCCCGCGAGGTGGGGGTGGGAACCGGTCCCGTCGCCGGGAACAGGACCGAGGTCAGGGCGGTGAACTGGTGCTCAAGCCGCCGGACGGCCGCCGCGTTCCGCTCCGCGAGCGTCCGCCGCAGCTCCGGCGCGTGCTCCTCCAGCTCCCGGAACTGGACGAGCAGCCGGTCGGCGTCGACCTCGCGCGCCGGATGGCAGTACGCGCCCAGGCCCATCCCGGCCATCAGCGCCTCGCTCTTCGCCGCGTAACCGACCGCGAGGACCGGCGTCCCGGTCTTCAGCGCGCAGATCAGATTGTGATACCGGACGGCGACCACGCTGTCCGCCGCCGCCATCTCCTTCATCAGATCGGCGAGCGAGGCCGTCTCGGCGGCGGTGACCAGCGGCGAGTCCACCGCGTCGAGGATCGCGTCGACCACCGGCGCGTCGACCGCGTCGCCGGTGAGCAGCCGGACCGGTCTGCCCTCCGCGACCAGCGCCCGCACGAACCGGATCGTCCCGTCCAGATAGCGCCGGTGGATCTCCTCGGCCCGCGCCCGGTCGTCGTTGCCGCCGTGGAATGCCATGACCCCGACACAGACCGTTCCCGGCGGACCCTGGGGCGCGCTCGACGCGGGCGCGGGCAGGGAGAAGGCGAGGTCCGGGTAGACCTCGTCGCGCGAGGTGTCCACCCCCATCGCCCGCATCGCGTCCCGGGACTGGGCGTCCCGGTAGGAGCGGTACGAGGCCAGCCGCGCCGACCAGCGGACCAGTGCCCGCACCGGCCGGTCGGCGATCGGCGCGGCACCGACACCGGCCAGCGCCACCCGCGTCCCGAACAGCCGCCCGGACGCGCAGAGCAGGAACAGCGCGTACGGGAAACCCCACGGGCGCAGGGGCAGCGTGGCCTCCAGGACCCCCATGCCCGGCACGATCACCACCTCGTGCCGCCGCACCCAGCGGGCGGTGCGGACGGCGTCGACGACCTTGCCGAAGCCCTTCGCCGCGATCGAGCCCGCCCGGGACGCGGTCCGGTACTCCCCGCCGTACCAGTGCAGCCGGGTCGCCGGAATCCCGAACCGGGCCGTGACGGCCTCGGGTCCGCCGCACAGCGCGTCCACGACCGCCTCCGGGTGCTCGGCGCGCAGGAAGCCGAGCACCGCCTCCAGGGACCCGTCGTTGCCGAGGTTGCCCGAGCCGAGCAGCCCGAACAGACCGACGCGCGGCGGAACCCCGCCCCCCGCCCTCACGCGGACATCCCCGCGCGGCCCTCGCGGCCCGCGACGACGGCGTCCACGGAGACGTCGAGCAGCGCGGGGTCGACCGGCGCCCGGTCCTCGACCCGCTCCCCGGCACCCGGCCGGGTCCGGCTCGCCGCCCACGCGGCCAGATGCCCGTAGCACTCGCGCCGGTCGGCGGGGGAGAGCGGCGCCCGGCGGACCGCCGAGAGGAACCCCCAGACGTACTCGGCGAGGAGCCGGGGCGTCGGGTGCAGTCGGCCCGCCCGGCGCGGATCCAGATTGACGCACCGGGACCGCTTGGAGGGGTTGGCCCGCTCGGCCCGCGTGGGATGGTCCCGGCGGAAGTACAGCAGCTCCGGCACCTGGTGGAAGCGCCCGTGCAGGCCGATCTCGCAGACGAAGGTGCGGTCCGCGTGGTGGTAGCTGTCGAGCGGCTTCACCCGGCGCAGCACCTCGGTCCTGATCACCCCGTAGAAGTCGTCGCCGCCGGGCTCGAACAGCATGCTGCGAAACCGCTCGGGCGCGTGGGGGGAAGCGGTGGCGAGCCCGTAAGCGTAGGGCACCTTCACCTTCCCCTCGCCGTCGATCACCGCCTGGTCGGCATGGGCGAGGATCACGTCGGGACGCTCGTCCAGCGCCTCCACACAGCGCCGCAGCAGATCCCGCGCGTACAGGTCGTCGTGCGAGGCCCACTTGAACAGCTCGCTGCGGCACTCGTCGAACACCCGGTTGTGGTTCGGGGTGGCCCCGATGTTCCGGGGCAGCCGGACGTACCGGATGCGCGGATCGGCGGCGGCGTACGCCCGGCAGATCTCCTCGGTCCCGTCGGTCGAGGCGTTGTCGGAGACGATCAGCTCGAAGTCCCCGTAGGTCTGCCCGAGCAGGGCGTCGAACGACTCGGCGAGATACTCCTCGCCGTTGTACACGGGCAGGCCGATGCCGAGCCGGGGAACGGTGGTCATGACGTCCTCACTTCAGGGATGGAAAGGTGGTGCTCGCGCAGGGCGGACCGCAGTTGCAGCCACCACACGGCCGAGCCGCTCAGCGTCGCGGCGGCGACGCCCCAGGCCGAACCGACCGTGCCCGCCGCCACCGCCCCGCCGAGCCCGCCGCCGACATAGAGCGTGGAGGCGAACAACTGGCAGCGCAGGCTGCGCCGGGCCGCCGCGAGCGCCCGCAGCCCGGCCGCCGCCCCGGTGCCCAGACTTGCGCCCGCGACGCTGAGCGTGGCCGGCACGATCAGCTGCGAAGCCGCGTGCCAGACGCCGCCGAGCACCAGCTCGCCGAGCCGGTCCGGCACGAGGAGCAGCGCCGCGCCCCAGAGCAGCGCGGCCGCCGCCTGCCCGCCGCCGAGCAGCAGACAGAACAGGCCCAGCCGGTGCGGGGCCTGCCGCAGCACCCGGGCCGCCTCCGCGACGGTCACCAGCGAAAGCCCCATCAGGACGGCGAGGAAGGGGCCGAGCAGGAGTTCCGCGCCCCGGACCACGCCCACCGCGCTGACCCCGACGATCGCGCCGAGCCCGTACGCCCGCAGCTGGCCCGCGCCGCTGATGCCCGCGTTCTCCACCAGATAGCGGAAGCCGAGATCGCGCTGCTCGCGGAGCCAGACCCGCGCCCCGGACGGCCGGGGCGGCACACCGGACTGGACACAGCCGTATCCGGCGGCCACGGCGGCGGAGGCGCCCCAGGCCAGCAGGAAGGCCGCGACGGTGCCCGCCCTGGCCGCCACCACCATGGCGGGGACGAGCGCGACGCCCATCACGAGATCGTTGACGAACGCCTTCCGTCCGGCGCCCGCCGCGAAGAACGAGAACCGCCAGGCGTCCTGGAGCAGCAGCCCCGGCAGCACCACGCCGAGACAGACGAACGCGGTCCCCATCGGCCCGTCGAGCGCGAACCCCAGAGCGAGACAGAACGCCCCGACGACCCCGCCGACGCCCAGCGCGGTGCCCGACGCCCGGCCCACCGCCCCGCGCCAGGGCGCCTCCGGCACACCGCTGAACCGCACCATGAGCGGATCGGTGGTCAGCCCCCGGGAGATCCCGAGGACCACGCCGTAGGTCACCCACGCCAGGCTGAACACGCCGAACGCGGCAAGGCCGAGCGAGCGCGCCACATAGATGCCCACCGCGAAGTTGGTCATGCTGGAGGCCGCCTGGTCGGCCAGCCCCCAGGACAGCCGGCCGGCCATGGCCCGCCGGGCGGAGCGCCGGGCGGGCCCCGCCGCCTTGTCCGCGGGCGCCGTCGTGCTCTCCGTCTCCTCCCCGGTGGTCATCGCCTCACGCCTTGATCAGTCCCGCGCCGTGCAGCGCGTCGGCGGCGTCGGCGACCGTGCCGAACGGCAGCCCCGACCGCTCGGCGACGTCGAGCAGCGTGTGCTCGCCGTCGGAGAGACTGAGCACCCAGAGCATCGCCAGCTGCGCCTGCTTGGCGTCGCTGCGCCCGCCCAGCGAGTCGTACAGCCCCCGCCGTCCCAACTGCGGTTCGCCGTACGGGCTGAGGTTGAGAAAGCGCCGGTTGCGGTCGAGGACCGCGAACGCCTCACGGCAGACGGCCAGCGTGTCCGCCATCGCCTCCGGCGACACGAAGTCCGGATTGTCCGCCGAGGTGTGGTACTCGGGATACCCGGCGTACGGAGTCCGGCTGAGCGAACCCACCCCGAGATCGAAACCGGGGGAGCAGTACTGCCGCTCGTCGTACCCGTACGGGGTGAACTCGGTGATGTGGTGCGGTCGTCCGGAGGACTCCAGGACGTGCCGCATCACCCGGTCGATCTCCGCGTCGCCCCGCCGGCTCTGCTTGTACGTCAGCCGGCCCCGGTCGCCCGCGCAGGCGAGGACCAGACCGTGCTTGACCGCGTCGATCCGCTCCGCGTTGCGGGCCAGCCAGGTGATCGCCCCGATCGTCCCGGGCGCGAAGACGAAGCGGTAGGTGTAGTACGGCGTCTCCGCCGCGAGCGCCCGCGCCAGGAAGACCGCCACCGCGATCCCCGCCAGGTTGTCGTTGGCCAGCGACGGATGGCAGACGTGGCAGGAGACGATCACCTCGTCCGCGACCCGCCCCGGGACCACGTGCTCGGCGTAGGTGAGATGCCCGTCCGCGAGCGTGGAGTCCACCCGGACCTCGTACGGGCCCTCCGGCATCGCGTCCAGGACCTCCTGCGCCAGACAGAACCCCCACTCCGGCGTGTAGTAGCTGGTGCGGTACGGCACCCAGGAGGGGTGCTCCGGCAGGGTGTGCAGATGGCCGCGCAGCTCGGACAGGGGCATCGTCGCCGACACCGGCACGCTGTAGCCGAGCACGTGCAGACTGGACGCGGCGAAGTCGACCACCCTCCGGCCCGTCGCGTCGGCGACGTACGCGTCCCGGATGTTCCACTCCTGCGGCACCGTCCAGTCCAGCACCCGCGTCCCCGTCGGCACCTCGTGCACCCGCAGCGGAAGGTACTCGCCGACGATGTCCAGGGTCGCGCGCACCCCGTCGCCCGTGATGCTCCGGCACAGCGGATACAACCGCTCCACCAGGGCGTGCATCTCCTCGCCCGCCGACGTCACCGGCGCCACCGCAGGGTCTCGTCGACCGAGCCCGCCTCGGACGCCGAGCGCAGCACCGCGAGCCGGGTGAACCGCCGCTCGAAGTCCTCCCGGGAGAGTCCGTACGCCCGGTAGGCGTCGGCCAGTTCGAGCGCGCCCCGCTTCACCGTCCACTCGCAGTCGAAGCCCGGCAGGGCGGCCCGGAACCGGGAGAAGTCCACCCGGTACGAGCGCGGGTCGGCCCCGCTCTCCCCGGTGATCCGCACCCGCGCCCCCGCCACCGCCTCGGCGACCTGCGCGGCGATCTCCGCGACCGTCACGTTGTTCGTCTCGCTGCCGATGTTGAACGCCCGGTCGTGCACCGCCTCCCGGGGCGCGGTCAGCGCCGCCTCGAAGGCACGGGCGATGTCGGCGGCGTGCACCAGCGGACGCCACGGCGTGCCGTCGGAGAGCACGAGGACCTCGCCGGACAGCAGCGCGTGGCCCACCAGGTTGTTCAGGACGATGTCCGCGCGCAGCCGGGGCGAGTAGCCGAAGGCGGTCGCGTTGCGCAGGTACACCGGGCTGAAGTCCGCGTCGGCCAGCTCGTGCAGATCGTCCTCCACCCGCACCTTGGACTCCGCGTACGGCGTCACCGGGCGCAGCGGCGCGTCCTCGCCCACCAGTTCGTCACCGCCCGCCGCGCCGTAGACCGAGCACGTCGACGCGTAGAGGAAGCGCCGCACCCCGGCCTCCCTGGCCAGCCGGGCGAGCCGTACGGAGGCGTGGTGGTTGATGTCGTAGGTGAGGTCGGGGGCCAGCGAGCCCAGCGGGTCGTTGGAGAGCGCCGCCAGATGGATCACGGCGTCCACCCCGGCGACGTGCTCGGCCGTGACGTCCCGCAGGTCCACCCGGAACCCCGGCGGGTCCGAGGGCGCCGGGCCGAGGACGCAGTCCGCGAACAGCCCGGCGTCGAGCCCGACGACCTCGTGCCCCGCCGCGGCGAGGACCGGGGCCATCACGGTGCCCAGATAGCCCTGGTGGCCGGTGAGAAGTACACGCACGGTTCATTCCCCCAGATCGAGAGTGAGTTTGCCGACGGCGAAGGCCTCGGCGTAGCGCTCATGGCATTCGATGCCCCGGATGCGGGCCAGACCGAGGAACGCCTCCCGGTCGTACCAGGGGCGGTGCCGCTGCGAGGGGTAGTGCGCCTGGAGCAGCCGCACCTTCTCCTCCGCGGTCTCCGGCGACAGCGGCTGGTACGCCGTGGGGCGGCCCAGATCGGCGTCCCACTTCACGATCTCGTAGCCGAGCACGAGATGGTCGCGGAACGCGGTGGTCATCAGACGCGCCAGACCCCGGTGGTCCTGGTGCGCGTCCTCGGTGCGCGGCGCGAGCACCAGATCCGGATCGGTCCGCGCGCGCAGCTCCTCGACCGCCGCCTTCGCCTCGTCCCAGTGTGCGGGGAACCGGCCGTCCGGCAGCTTGAGCACGGTCAGCCGCAGATCGGCGTCCGGGCAGAAGGCGGCGAGCGCCGCCGCCTCCTCCGCTTCCCGCTCGCCGCCCCCGCCGGAGAGCACCAGGACGTCCACCCGGATCCCCGGCCGGGCGCGGCACAGCGTCAGCAGCGTGCCCCCGGCGCCGATCGCGAGGTCGTCGCAGTGCGCGCCCACCGCGACGATCCGGCCGACCGGCCCCGGCCCGAGCCGGATCACGCGCCCGCTCCCGCGCCGTGCCGCAGACCGTCCCGCTCCCACACGGCCCACGGACGCTCGCCCCGCGCGTAGGCCGAGTCGAGCGCGGCACGCTCCTTCACGGTGTCCGTCGGCTTCCAGAACCCCCGGTGCCGGTGCGCCACGAGACGCCCTTCCTTCGCCAGCCGGGTGCAGCCGTCGGCCACCAGGTCCCCGTTCTCCGGGATGTGGTCGAAGATCTCCTGGCGGAGCACGAAATAGCCGCCGTTCTCCCACAGCGGCAGCTCGCTCACCGCGGTGATGCCCCCCACCAGACCGTCCTCGCCCAGCTCCACGCAGTGGAAGGAGGACTGCGGCGGCACCACCATCATCGAAGCGCCCGCGTCCCGCCGGGCGAACCGGTCGATCATCTCCGGCAGCGGCGCGTCGGTGAGCACGTCGGCGTAGTTGGCGAGGAACATCTCGTCGCCGTCCAGATGGTGCCGCACCCGCCGCAGCCGCTCCCCGATCGGCGAGTCCTCGCCGGTCTGCGCGAAGGTGATCGTCCAGTCGGCGATATCGGTGGACAGCAGCTCCGTCCGGCCGCCGCGCAGCACGAAGTCGTTGGATGTCGTCTCCTCGTAGTGGAGGAAGAAGTCCTTGATGTGATGGGCCCCGTACCCCAGGCACAGGATGAACTCCTTGTGCCCGTAGTGCGCGTAGTAGCGCATGACGTGCCAGATCAGCGGGCGCGGACCGACCATCGCCATCGGCTTGGGCACGTCGTCGGAGGTTCCGTTGCGCATCCGCATCCCGTAACCGCCGCAGAACAGCACGACCTTCATGACTTGACCTCGACAATGCTCAGTTCCGGGATGGGGAAGACCAGCCGGCCGCCCCACTCGTGCACGAAGGACAGCTGCGCGGTCAGCTCCTCCCGCAGGTTCCACGGCAGGACGAGGACGTAGTCCGGCCTGTCCGCCGCGATCCGCTCGGGCGGCAGGATCGGAACGCGGGTGCCCGGGGTGAACCTGCCGTGCTTGTACGGATTGCGGTCGACCGTGTACGCGAGCAGGTCGGGCCGGATGCCGCAGTGGTTGAGCAGGGTGTTGCCCTTGCCGGGGGCGCCGTAGCCGACGACCGTCTCGCCGCGCTCGGCCGCCTCGACGAGGAACCGCAGCAGATCCCGGCGCACCTTGGCCACCCGGGCGGAGAAGTCCGCGTACCCGGACAGCTCCTGGAGCCCCGCGGCCTTCTCCCGGGCCAGCACGTCCGCCACCCGCCCGCTCGGCTCGCCCGCGACCTCGGCCGGACGGGCCCACAGCCGGATCGAACCGCCGTGCGTGGGCAGCAGCTCCACGTCCACCAGCGCGAGCCCGCCACTGGCCAGCGCCCGGATCGCGGACGCCACCGTGTAGTACTGGAAGTGCTCGTGGTAGATCGTGTCGTACTGGTTCTCCTCGATCAGGGTCAGCAGATGCTGCACCTCGATGGAGACCCAGCCGTCGTCGGCGACCAGGGCGCGCAGCCCCCGGGTGAAGCCGACCACGTCGGGAATGTGCGCGTACACGTTGTTCGCCACGACCAGATCCGCCGGTCCGTGCTCGGCGCGGACGGCCGCACCGGTCTCGGGGGACAGGAACTCGGTGAGCGTGGGCACCCCCGCCTCCCGCGCCGCCGCCCCGACGTTCACCGACGGCTCGATGCCCAGACAGCGGATCCCCCGGTCCACCACATGGCGCAGCAGGTACCCGTCGTTGCTCGCCACCTCCACCACGAACGCGTCGGACCCGAGCCCCGCCCGCCGCACCGCGCCGTCGACGTACACCCGCGCGTGCTCCACCCAGGAGGACGAGTACGAGGAGAAGTACGCGTACTGCGTGAACGTCTCCTCCGGTGTGATCAGCGGCGGGATCTGCGCGAGCCAGCACTCCGTGCAGACCCGCAGATGCAGCGGGTACGCCGGTTCCGGCAGATCCAGCCGGTCCGCCGAGAGGAAGCTCTCGCACGGCGGGGTCGCCCCCAGGTCGACGACGCTGACCAGCGCCGCCGAACCGCACAGTCGGCAATCAGTCATCTACTGCCCCCATCTCCGTCCGCGCGGCACCCCGCCGCGGACCAGCGCTCTCGTTGCCCCTCGACGGCGGGCTGTCGCCGCCGCCGGACCGCACCGCGATCGCGGTGCGGTACCCCTCCACCAGACGCTCCAGACCGACGGCGGGACTGAAACCCCGCTCGTAGCGGTGCCGGGCCGCCCGGCCCATCTCCCGGTTGCGCTCCGGATCGGACACGATCCGGCGTATGCGGTCCGCCAGCGAGGCGGCGTCACCCGGCCGGTGCAGCAGCCCCGTCACCCCGTCCTCGACGAGTTCGGTGAAGGCGCCGTGCCCGGCGGCGACGGCCGGGACCCCCGCCGCCATCGCCTCCGCCGCCACCAGACCGAACGTCTCCCGGGCCATCGAGGGAGCCAGCACCGCGACCGACCGGGCCACGGCCCGACGGCACCGCTCCGGATCCCACAGACCCGCGTACCGCACGTCGTCCCGGCCCGCCGCCCAGGCGGACACCTCCCGCTCCAGCGGCCCCGCCCCGGCGATCACCAGCGGCACCCCCGCCCCGCCGTCCGCCGCGAGCCGGTCCCACGCCGTCATGAGCAGCCGTACGCCCTTGGCCTCCGCGAGCCGCCCGAGATACAGCAACTGCTCGCCGTCCCCCTCCCGGCGGGCCCCCGGATCGGGTACGAAGTTGTGCTTCACCAGCAGCCGCTCGGGCGGCATGCCGGAGCGCACCAGGAGGTCGCGCTGCGAGGCGGAGATACAGAAGAACCGCTCCACCCCCGACCACCACCGCCGCCGGTTGACCGCGAGGCTCACCGCGAGCGGCACCGTCGCCAGCCGGGAGTCCCGGTAGCAGCCGTGCCGGACGGCGGGCAGCGGCAGCGCCGGACCCACGCACTCGGTGCACGGGCGCCCGTCCCGGTGCAGCGTGCCCGGCGGGCAGACCTGGGTGTAGTTGTGCAGCGTGGCGACGACGGGCACCCCGGCGTCGGCGCAGGCGGCGAGCACGGCGGGCGAGAGCAGCGGGAAGACGTTGTGGACGTGCACCACGTCCGGCCGCTCGGCGCGCAGCCGCGCCGTCAGCTCCGTACGCACCGCCGGGTTCCACGGCACGAGCAGCGGCACCGCCGCCTTGGCGAGCAGGGAACGGGCGGCGATGTCGTCACTGCGCCGCTCGAAGACGTCGACCCGGTGGCCGGCCGCGCGCAGCAGCCCCACCTCCTCGTCGACGACCCTGTTCTCCCCACTCGGCTGCGCCGAGGAGTATCGGTTGTGCACCACAAGGACACGCATGCTCAGGTCACCTCCTGGCCCATCGGGGGACACGGCGTCGGGGAAGCCCGGCCACCGGCTGCGGCGCGGCGGCCACGGGCACCGCGAGCAGCGAGGCGGCCAGGGTCAGGTGCAGCAGATACGCCGAGGCGTCGCCGAGCCCGACCTCGGTGTACGAGGAGATCCCGCAGTAGCCGATCAGGAAGATCGCGCAGGCCCTCGGCAGCGAAGGGGGCCGCAGCAGCGCGACCCCGCCGAGCACGACGACGATCGCCGTCACGATCGCGAGTCCCGTCAGCCCCTGCTCGTGGTAGACGGCCAGCCAGCTGCTGTCGATCGGCAGCCCGTCGAACGACTTGTCGCCGAGGCCGGTGCCGAACACCGTCTCCCCGGCCGTCCGGGGCGCGTCGAGCAGCGCGTCCCAGACCTTGGCCCGGCCGGTGAGGTTGGCGAAGTTCTCCTGGCTCTGCCCGCGCAGGAACCACGCCCGCACCGCCGAGCTGAACGCCACCCCGGCCACCGTCGCGCACAGCACCGACCAGGCGAACACCCGGCGGGCGACGGCGCTGGTCAGGACGAGCGAACCGATCGCGAGGGCGAGACCGACCAGCAGCCCCAGCGTGGCCGTCCTGGTGTGGGTCATCGCGAGCAGCACGAGCGAGGGCACGACGACCACCAGCGCGCTGGTCCGGTCGGCCGCGCGCCCCAGGACGAGCAGCACGGTGAGCCCGATGACCACCGCCGCGTACTGCCCGATCTGCGGCGGGGTCAGCGGCCACAACGCGCCGACGAGCCGCCCCCCGTAGTACTCGGGCATGGCCGTCCCCGGCGAGATCACCAGCCCGACGGCCGCCGTCGCGAGCGCCGCGAAGTACATCCGGATGTGATACGGGACGAACCGCGGGGTCCCGTCCCACCAGCGGCTGAGCAGCCACAGCGTGCCGACGAAGAGCGCGAGGCGGAAACAGCGGAACAGCGCTCCGAAGCCGACGTCCAACTGCACGCTGGAGATCACGCTCGGCACCAGCAGCAGGGTGAGCAGCAGCAGAAAGGCGCTGGGCCGGATGCGCAGCCTCGGATTGACCGCGAGCGCCAGCGCGAACGCGCCGACCAGCGCCCCCATGGTGGCCATCTGGATGAGGGAGCGGGGGAGCGGGACGATGGTCTTCGCCCCGGCGGAACCGAGCGTGTTGAGCCCGAGCAGCGCCCAGGCGATCCCGACGGCCCTCGGCGTGGCGGCGGCCTTCGGTACGGAGGCGGCCTGCGGTGTGGGGGCGGGCTTCGCCGTACCGGCGGGCTTCGCCGTACCGGCGGGAGGCGACTCGCCCCCGGCCCCGCCGCCTGTCCTTCCCGGCCCGGCCCCGGCCCCGGCCCCGTCGCCCGTCGTCTCCGCGTCGGCCGCCCGCTCCGTGCGCCGCTGCTCCTCGGCCATCTCAGCCACCCGCCCGGGGGGCGAAGGTGCTGCCCGTGTCCTGCCGGTACGGCGCGCGTCGCCATCGGCCCGCGTCGAGGCGCCGGTCCGGGTCGTCGTCCACGGCGAAGCTCCACGGCCCGAGATAGACGTTGTCGTGCCAGCGGTTGTCCTGCCCGTGCACGATCGCCCGCGCCACCCCCTCGCCCCGGTACGGCGACCAGTCGGGCTCGGTGCCCTCGTTGGCGAGGACCGCCATCCGGCCGCAGCGCCCCGCACAGCCCGGGACGGAGCCGCCGAGCACGAAGCGGTTGCCGTGGATGTCCACCCGACGCGTCCTCCACCGGCAGTCGGTGAAGAGCGGCGCCGTCGCGATCCCCGGCCGCGCGCAACTGGCCGTCTTCTTCACGAGGAGCGTGCAGTAGCCGGTGGAGGTGTTGGCGGGGCTGTTGCAGAACCGGTCGGCGTTCTCCCACAGGGTGATGCCGTTCCAGTTGTCCTCAAGGAGGTTCCGCGAGATCTCGATCCGGTCCGTACGGGCCGGGATCCTCGGCTCGCCGCCCGACTCCGACACGTAGACGGTCGCGTACGGGAAGCCGTCGCCGTCGTCGGCGGAGGCACGGCCCTCGACCCAGTTGTTCCGCCGGATCGTGTTGTTCCTGACCACCGCGTTGTAACTGGTCTCGTAGATCAGCGCGGCGCCGTCGTTGGCCTCCAGGACGTTGTCCTCGATGCGGAAGTCGTTGTTGTTGTTGTCCGCCCACAGCCCGGCCCCGCGGTTGTCGTGGACCCAGTTGCCGCGTACGTCGGCGCCGTTCACGGCCCAGAACTTGATCCCCCCGGAGCAGCCGCACCCCGGCTCCCGCCGCTCCCAGTCGTCGGTGTTGTTGCCCGTGATCTCGTTGCCCTCGACCACCAGACCCCGGATCGAGTCACCGGTCTTGTACGCGTTCATCCCGTACTGCCCGTTGTCACGCAGACAGCTGGCCCGGAGCCGCTGGCGGGCACCGGCCATCAGCCCGGCACCGGAGTTGTCCCGGATGGTCGTGTGCTCGATCACCCATCCGTCGGCCATGTCGTGGTTGACCACGCCCTCGTTGTTCGGCGCGGCGAAGCCCCGCACGGTCAGATGGCGGATGACGACGTCACGGGCGGTGCCGCCGAACGCGTACTGGTTGACCTTCCGCCCGTCGAGCACCGCGCCCGGCGCGCCCAGATACCGGTTCCCCTCCTTCGGCAGGACCTGGGCGTAGGGATCGGGGTCGAGCCGGTGCGTGCCCGGACGGAGCCAGAACGTGGTGCCCGGGGGGCTGCTCTCGGTCTTCGCGGCCAGATCGCCGACCACCGAGGGGTCGACCGTCACCGCGCCCGCCGGAGCCCGCGCCGGTCCGGGCACGGGATGCGCGCAGACCCGGGCCACGGCCACGGGGGACGCGCCCGACGCACCGGGCGCCCCCGACACGCCGGGTACCGCCGACGGCGTCCCCGAAGTGCCGGGCGTCGCCGACGGCTTCGCCGGGGCGTCCGGCGTGCCGGTGCAGCCGGCGAGCACCGGCAGGGCCAGCGCCAGCGCCGCCACCGGCAGCGTCAAGCGCCGCCTTCCGATCACCACGCCTCCTTCCCCCCTTAGTCGCCGAACGTGAGCACGGTGGTGAACCCTGTCGGGCCGTTCGTGAAGCCGGTGCCGACCAGGGTGGTCGCGGGCTCCTTGCGCCCGAAGCCCGCCGAGTACCAGCCGAGCGGCGGATCCGTCTCGCCCCGGTGGGCCCGCCAGGACAGTCCGGCGGGCAGGTCGAGCACCGCCGTACGGTCCTCGCCGTCCGCGGTCCAGCCGAGCGCCGCCCTGCCGCCCGTCAGCGCGGCGGTGACCGTCGGGCCGAGATGGAACGCGAGCCGTACCGGCCCGTGCGCGCCGCCGATCTCGTCGACCACCCGCAACTCCCGCTTCGCGTCGGTCAGTTCCACCCGTCGGCGATGGGTGACGCCCGGGTAGCCGTCGTGCTCGGCGCACCAGCGGGCCGTCCCCGTGTCGTCGGGGCCCGGGACGTCCGCGACCAGGACCCGGCTGCGGGCGTGCCGGGTCCACAGGAACGGGCCGCCGGAGACGGACTGGTCGGCGTCGCCCCACTGGAGGGTGTTGTGGCCGAGGGTCGAGCGGAAGTACCGCCGCCACTCGGGCTGCCCGTGGTAGCAGTACGTCCCCGGGTCGGCGAGCACGTCGACCCCCCGGTGCCGTACCTCCACGGACAGCGCGTCCGCGTGGGCGTGGGCGGCGATGGCGAGGAACCCGTGCGGGCCGCCGTCGCAGCGGCACCAGATCCCCGAGGGCCCGCGAAGGAGGGTGAGACCGGCGTCGGCGAAGTGGGAGGGCCGTTCGGCCGGGCGGGAAGCGGTCGGCGCGGCGGGCCGCAGGAGCGCGGCGAGCAGCGGGGTCCGTACGTCGCCGCCGGTCGTCTCCGGCCACCACGGGAGCCGGCCGAAGACGGCGTCCCCGGTGGCGAGCAGCGAGCCCCAGCGGTCGGTTCCCGCGCCGTCCACCACCAGACCGTGCCCGTCGTCCGCGTCCCCCTGGCGCGGTGGCCGCAGCCGCTCGTCCACGACGGCGGCGAGCGCGTCGGTCATCCGCAGCAGCACCAGCCGCACCGGGTCCGGGACCGGCACCCCGGCGGCGTCCGCCTCCGCCAGCGCGGCCAGCCCCAGTTCGAGGACCAGACCGTGGTACTCGGTGGCCAGCTCGCGGTTGAGCCCGGAGCCGAAGGTGTTGGCGCGCAGCTCCCGGTCGAGGGAGCGCAGCGCCTCGTCACGCCAGCGCGCCGAGGAGGGGAACCAGTCGAAGGCGCAGGCGGCGGCGAACTGCCCGGCGGCCTCGGCGACCACGTGGTTGTTCGCCGAGGTGCCCCGGCTGGGGAAGGCGGCGAGCCAGCGCTGGTGGTGCCAGATCTGGTGCAGCGCCACCGGGTTCTCCTCGAAGAGCCCGGCCGCCCCCGGCCAGCCGTCGAGCAGCCGCCGGATCCACACCCAGGACAGCAGCCGGATCCCCAGCTCGATGCCGCTGATCCAGTGCACCCCGCGCAGCGGCGCGTTCCCCGCCCACCAGCGCCGCAGATGGCCGGCCACCCGCTCGGCGTACCGCTCGTCCCCGGTCACCGCGTAGGCGGCGGCGAGCACGGTGAGGTACTGGTGCCGGGACGGCTCCCAGATCTGCTTGACGTCCCCGACCGCCTCCTCGTCCCGGTACGGCACGTCGAAGGCGTACCCCGAGGGGGCTCGCCGCCCGGTCTTCGGGTCGTACCACCAGTCCGGGTCGACCAGGTCGTCCCGCTCCACCCCGAAGAACTCGGCGCGCCCGGCCATCAGCCGGTCCGCCTCGGCGACCAGCCGTTTCACGGCGTCCGGCGGCACCGAGGCGACCGTCCCCGGCGGCAGCGGCGAGGTGAACCGGGCCCCCGTCACCCGGGGGCTCTCCGCCACCGCCGACCGCCACCGGCGTCGGCGCACCGCGTCGCCCGCCCGGCCGCCGACCTCCCGGGGCCCCATCCGGGAGAGCCGCCGCAGATACCAGCCCGCGTCCATGCTCACCGCGGCCCCGCCAGCGAAACCGGGACGCCCGCGGCCAGCGAGGTCCGTACGGCGAGGGTGGCCGCCGTGGTGGCGACCAGCGACTCCAGGGACACCGGCATCGGCCCGCCGGTCCGTACGGCCTTGACGAACGAGGCCAGTTCGGCGGACTGGCCCTTGTCCCGGCCCTTGGAGAGGCGCGGGCTGCTCCACCGCTTCCGCCCGTACACCGAGGCGCGGACGAAGTCGTCGAGCCGCAGCACCCTGCCGTCCGCGACGAGGTCCAGCGTCTCCTTGGGGAAGGCGGCCGAGCCGGTGGTCAGATAGCTGACGACGGCGGTGGAGCCGTCCGGGTAGCGCAGGACGACCTGGAGGTCCTCGTTCCCTGCCGGTGCGACCGCGTACACGGAGACGGGGTCGTCCCCGAGGAGCCAGCTCACCGTGTCGACGAAGTGCCCGCCCTCACCGGCGAACCGCGAGCCCTCCGTGCCCTGCCGCAGGTACCAGCTGCCGTGGTCGAGCCGGCCCGCGTTGACCAGATAGCGGACGCTCGCCGGTCCCGTGCGGTCGCCGAAACGCTGCCTTGCCTCCCGGAGCAGCGGCGCGAACCGCCGGTTGAAGCCCACCTGAAGCCGGTCGTTGCCGGACTTCTCCACCGCCGTGAGCACCCCGGCGAGTTCCTCCTCGGTGAGCGCGAGCGGCTTCTCCACGAACACCGCCTTGCCCGCGAGGAGCGCCTTCTGCGTCAGATCGGCGTGCGAACTGTGCCGGGTGACCACGAACACCGCGTCGACGGAGGGATCGCCGAGGACGGCGTCGAGATCGGTGGTCGCCCGGGTGAAACCGAACTTGTGCCGCGCGTTGGCGGCGGACAGCGCCGTCGTGGTGACGACCGTGGACAGCTCGACCCCGGCGCGCTCCGCCAGATGCGGCAGCAGCATCGACGACGCGTAGTTCCCCGCCCCGACGAACGCGAGGCGCACCGGCCCCCGGGCCGACCGGACGGGGGAGGGCGCGGCACCGCGCCGCACCTCGGGCACGGTCACCGCCGGAGCCTCGGCCTCCCCGGCGTGCTCCGGGTAGCGGAAGAGCACCGCCACCGCCTTCAGCTCGCCCTCCTCCAGACTCCGGTACGTGTCGACGGCGTCCTCGAAGTCGGCGATGTGCGAGACCAACGGCTCCACGTCGACCCTGCCCTGGGCGAGCAGCCCGAGGAAGCCCGCCAGATTGCGCCGCTCGGTCCAGCGGACGTAGCCGATCGGGTAGTCCCGGCCCTCCAGCTCGTACTCGGGGTCGTAACGCCCGGGACCGTAGGAGCGGGAGAAACGGACGTCGAGTTCCTTCTCGTAGTACGCGTTCCACGGCAGGTCCAGGCTGCACTTGCCGATGTCGACGACCCGGCCCCGGTCCCGGCTCAGCCGGGCGGCCAGCTCCACCGGCTGGTTGCTGCCGCCACCGGCGGCCAGATACACCTGGTCCACCCCGTGACCGCCGGTCAGCTCGGCGACGGCCGTCTCCACGGCGGCGGAGCCGGGATCACCGCAGGCGGCGGCCCCGAGGCGCCCGGCAAGCTCGCAGCGCGCCGGATCCGGGTCGGCCCCCACCACCCGGACCCCGGAGGCGACGAGCAGCTGCACCACCAACTGCCCGATGAGCCCCAGCCCGATGACCAACGCCACCTCGCCGAGCTGCGGCTCCCCCCTGCGGACGCCCTGGAGGGCGATCGACCCGACCGTGCCGAAGGCCGCGTGGCGGGGCGCGACACCGTCCGGCACCGGGGCGTACAGGTTCTTCGGCACCCAGTTCAACTCGGCGTGCAGCGCGTGCTCGTTCCCGGCGCAGGCCACCAGGTCCCCGACGGCGACGTCGTCGACCCCGGCGCCGACCCGCTCGACCACCCCGCACAGCGAATAGCCGAGCGGCGTGTACGAGTCCAGCTTGCCCATCACCTTGCGGTAGGTGGCGGGCACCCCGTTGGCGGCCACGCTCTGCATGACCTTGGCCACCTGGTCCGGCCGGGAACGGGCCTTGCCCAGCATCGACATGCCGGCCTCGGACACCTTCATCAGCTCGGTCCCGGTGGAGATCAGCGAGAAGGCGCTGCGGACGAGCACACCCCCCGGCTTGCACTCCGGCACCGGCACGTCGAGCACCGCCAGCTCGCCGCTCTTGTAGTTCTGTACGACCTGCTTCATCCGAAGTCCCCTTGTTTCCACGCCGTCAGGCGGCGTTCTCGCCGGACCCGGAGGTCGCGCCGCGATACCAGTACTCGAGGGTCAGCACATGCCACAGATGCTTGGAGAAATCCCGCTGACCGGAGGCGTCCTCGGCGACGAGCCGCGCCAGCGCGTCCCGGCGCAGGAACCCGGACCGCACCAGCTCGCCGTCGTGCACCACCTCGCGCACCAGCGGCGCCAGGTCCCGGCTCATCCAGGCCCGCAGCGGCGCGCTGAACAGGCCCTTGGGCCGGTACACGATCTCCCGGGGCAGGACCGAGACGGCCGCCTCCTTCAGCACCGCCTTGCCCTGCCGCCCGACGATCTTGCGGTCGCCCGGCACGGCGAACGCCGCCTTCACCACCTCGACGTCCACGTACGGCACCCGTACCTCCGTCGACGCGGCCATGCTCGACCGGTCCGTGTAGGCCAGGTTCAGCCCCGGCAGGAACATCCGGGCGTCCCCCAGGCACATGCGGTTCACGAAGTCGTCGAGGTCGTTGTCCCGGTAGACGTCCGCGTGCTCGGTCAGCACGTCGTCGACCGTCCCCGCCAGATCCGGATCGACCAACCCGAGCAGCTCGTCCCGGTCGTACATGGTGTAACTGCGCCGGAACGCGGTCTCCTCCGGCAGATCGGCGAAGGAGAGGAACCGCTTCGCGAACCGCACCGACCGGTACCCCCGGCGGGCCGAGGCCACCGGCAGCCGGTCCACCGCCCCCGACACCGCCCGCCGCACCGGACGCGGAACCCGCTGATAGCGCAGCGCGATCAGATTGGCCAGATGCTTGCGGTAACCGGCGAACAGCTCGTCGGCCCCCATCCCCGACAGCATCACCTTGACCCCGGCCTCCCGCGCGGCCGAACAGATCAGGAACGTGTTGATCGCCGCGGGATCGCCGATCGGCTCGTCCAGCGCGTACGTCATCCGGGGCAGCAGATCGAGCACGTCCGGGGCGATCTCGATCTCGTGCAGGTCCACACCGAACCGCGCGGCCACTTGCCGGGCGTAGCGCAGGTCGTCCGGCATCGCCTCGAACCGGGCGTCCTCCGCGCGGAACCCGATCGTGTAGGCCGAGATCCCCGGCCGGTCACGGGCGGCGAGCGCCGTCAGATAACTGGAGTCGAGCCCCCCGGAGAGGAAGGTCGCCACCGGCACGTCGGAGATCAGATGCCGCCGCGTCGACTCCTCCACGACGGCCGCCACGTCCGGCACCTCACCGGCCAGCGCCCGCTCCCGGCCCTCGGCCGCCACCTCCCGTAGCGACCAGAACCGGCCGCGCTCCACCCGGCCGTCGGGCCGGCACCGCAGCCAGCTCCCCGGCGGCAGCTTCTCCGCCTCGCGGTACGCGCACCGAGAGTCCGGCACCCAGTAGTACAGCAGCGAGGCCACCATCGCCCCGTGATCCACCTCCAGGGACCCGCCGGTCGCCGCCGCCAGCGCCTTCAGCTCCGAGGCGAACACCAGCCCCGCCCCGCGCCGCAGCAGGAACAGCGGCTTGACGCCGAGCTGGTCACGGGCGAGCACCAGCTCACCGGTCCGCTCGTCGAAGATCCCGAACGCGAACATGCCGCGCAGCCGGGGCAGACAGTCCGTACCCCACCGCCGCCAGGCCTGGAGCACCACCTCGGTGTCGGAGGTCCCCCGGAAGCGCACCCCCGCCGAGACCAGCTCGGCCCGCAGCTCGGCGGCGTTGTACAGCTCGCCGTTGTACGTCAGGACCAGACCGTCCGAGACCATCGGCTGTGCACCCGTCTCCGACAGGTCGACGATGGCGAGCCTGCGGTGCCCGAGATGCACCTCCCCGTCCCCCAGCGGATGGCTGTACCGCCCCGCCCCGTCCGGCCCGCGATGGGCCAGGGTGTCGGTCAGCCGGTCGGTCACGGCCTTCCCGTCCGGCCAGCGGTAAGCGCCTGCGATGCCACACATGTCCTACCGTGCCTCCTGGTCGCTGTCCGGGACCCGCGCCGCCCACAGCGGCAGCCGCTCCGTCCGCTGACGGCCCGTCCCGTTCTGTCGTGCGTGCCCCTCGGACCCGCCGCGCCGCGCCGTCTCCGGCCCGTCCCACAGCGTGCCGTCCGTACGGTCACGCGGATCGGGGTCGATCAGCACCACGCCGATCACCGCGATGTGCTGCTCCGCCAACTGCCGCGCCACGGTGTGCAGCCACGCGGCGCTGCCGTGCCCGGCCCGGACGACGAGCACCGTCCGGGTCCCGAGGTACCGCAGATCGGTCCACGCCGTGCCGGGCGCCACCGACCCCACCCCGAGCCGCCGCTCCCGCCCGGAATCCGCCCCCGCTTGATCGCCCCTGACCACGACCGGATCGCCCGGCTCCGCGCGCCGCTCGGCCAGCCACGGACCGGGCAGCCCGTCGACCACGACCACCGGCCCCTCCGCCGCCAGCGCCCTGGCCAGATCCAGGGCGATCACGCTCGCACCGCGCGCACAGCCCAGTTCGAGCAGCGACACCGGCTCCGACGGACCACGCACGGCACGCACCAGGGAGGCCGTGAGCCGCTCGCGCGCCGCCCGGACCCGCCGGCGCCGCCTCAGCAGCCCCCCGGGCCGCCGGGGCAGCTCCGCGACGACCGACGCCCCGAGGTTCGCCGCGATCTCCCCGCGCAGTATGGGACGGTCCGCCACCACCGACCCCACCGAGGACACCGCGAGCCCCACCACCAGACCGAGGGCGAGCCCGATCGCACCGTCGGTGGCGGCGACCCTGGGCAGGGAGTACGGCACCATCCGGGGGGCGTCCACGATTTGCGTACCCGCCACAAGGCGGGGCGTGCCGATCCGGGCCTCGGCGGCCCGCTGCCCGAAGTCCGCGATCTGCGAGGTGAGTTCGGCCCGCCGGGAGAAGAGCGACTCCGTGTCCGCCGACGCCTTCGACCCGTCGCCCGAAGGCCCCTCGCCGATCGCCTTGTTGACCTCGGCGAGATCGCCGCGCAACCGGTCGCGCTGGTCGAGCAGCGTCCTGGCCTCGGCGTCCGCGGCCTCTCTTATCCGCCGCACATGGTCCGCGACGAACGCGTCCGCGAGCGCCCGCGCACGGGCCACCGCCTCCGCCTCGCTGCCACCCGTCACCTGGATCTGGAGCACGTTGTTGGTCAGGCCCACACCCTCGTACTCCCGGATGAAGTCCTCCGGCCGCTCCCCGGACCCCAGGGACCTCAGGGCCGCGTCGGCGATCCGGGTGGTCCCGAGCAGCGCCACATCCGTACGGATCAACGTCCCCGGATCGTTCGGCTGATCCTCCTGACGGGCCACGAGCACCTTGGTCGTCGCGGTCGGCGGCTGCGGCAGCACCACCGCCACCGCCCCGCCCCCGAGCAGCCCGAGCAGCGCCGCCGACGACCACAGACGCCGCCTCCTGCGCACCGCCACCACCAGCGACCGCACGTCGAGGAGCGGAGCGGCGGCCGACGGCTCCCCTGGCGCACCCGCCGTCACTCGCCACCTCCCGCCACCGACGCCCCGACCGGGGAATCCGGCACGGCGACACGGCGGGACCGGCCCGAGGAGCGCGCCGGACGGAACCGGACCGTGCCCGCCAGGACCACTCCGACGACCTCGTGCCCCGCGTCCACGCACGCCCCGGCGACCCCGGCGAGATCGCCCGCCGTCCAGTCGCCCGCACTGAGCACGACCAGCGCACCGGCCTCGCCCTCACGGTCCGGCAGCATCGGCTGGGCCACCGACACCTCCACCACCCGCAGCAGCGGATCGCCCTCGGCCTCGGCCACCAGCCGCTCCGCCGCCCGGACGGCGACCGCGTCCCCCTCCGGCACGACCACGAGCAGCCGCAGGGCCCCCGGGAGCCGGTCCCGGAGCCGGGCGCACACCCGCCGGTAACGGATCCGGGTACCCGCCTCGTCACCCTTGCGGGGAGCCGGGGCATCCCACCGCACCTCGACACCGAGCAGCCGCCGGAGCCACGACCGGGGCCCACCGCCCTTCCGCCGCCGCGCCCGCCGGTCCGCCGGCACGTCCACCGCGCCGAGGGACACCGCCCCGACCGCCGCCGCGATCTCCGGCTCGGTACGCGGCCGACGGCTCATCCGCGCCGCCGCGAGATGCCCGACGACCGCGACCAGGAAGAACAGCAGCGCCCCCGCGCCCACGAGCTGCGGCCGGGTCGGCGGCGCCTCGCCGGTCGGCCGGACCGCGGGCCCCATCACGACCATGTCCGTCTTCACGGCCAGCTCGGCCTCGTCCAGCTTGTCCACGGCCCCCTGCAAGGCGGCGAGCAGCTTCGCCAGCTCCGTACGGGTCTGCACGCTCTCCACGCTCTGCCCCGAACCGGCCGCGTCGGCCAGCTCCTCGATCCGGCGACCGGTCTCCGTCACCGTCCTGCGCAGCGCCCCGGGCCGGTCCGCCGCCTCGACGGCCTCGTCGCTCGCGATCTGCCCGGCGAAGACGACGAACTGCCGGGCCGCCTGGTCCGCGAGCCGCTGGGCCTCCTCCGGGGTGTCGGCCGTCCCCGAGATCGTGATGATGTTCCCGTTGGCCGCCTTCGCGGTCACCCGCTTCCGCAGCTCCTCACCGTCGACCCCGGGCTGCCGGAGCGCGTCGGCCACGCGGTCGAGCACCACCGAGTTGGTCGCGATCTCTGCCTGCGTCAGCAGCTGCCGCTCCTGCCACGCCCCCCTCAGCAGCACCGACGCCGATGTCGTGTACCGAGGGGGGAACAGCAGGGAGACGCCATGGCCGGCGAGCGCGCCCAGCACCACCAGGAGGGCGAGCAGCCGCAGACGGCGACGGATGATCCGCCCGACCGTGACCAGGCGTATCGTGTCATCGCTCAACGGCGCGGCCTTTTCCCTGCCCTGCCCCGGCCACCCGCCGCCACCGGAGCACGCCCGCGCACGGCGGCGGCGTAGGCGTCGAGCAGCGCACGCTGGGAGTTCCGCCAGGCGAGCGGCCCGCCGATCCGCTCCTGACCGATCTTCCCCATCCGGGCGCGCTCCTCCGGATCGTCGAGGAGCCGCCCCACGAGCCGGGCGAACGCCTCCTCGTCGTTCGCGGGCGCGTAGACGGCGGCGTCACCCGCCGAGACCCGCGCCTCCCGCAGGTCGAAGGAGACGATCGGCCGACCCATCACCATGTACTCAAGGACCTTGTTCATGGTCGACACGTCGTTGAGCGGATTGCGCGGGTCGGGGGAGAGGCACACATCAGCGGTGGACAGATAACGCACCAAGTCGGCGTCGGGGATGCGCCCGGTGAACCGTACGTGCTCCGCGAGCCCGAGCCGCCGGGACAGCTCCACCATCGCGTCGAAGGCGTCCCCCGCGCCGACGAACACCGCGTGCCAGTCGGTCCGCTCCTCGCGGAGCCGCGCGAGCGCCCGCAGGGCGTAGTCGACGCCGTCCTGCGGCCCCATCACCCCGAGGTAGCAGAGCAGATGGGGCTTGCCCTCCTTCAGCTCCGGCTCGGGCGGCACCGGGTGGAAACGCCCGGTGTCGGGAGCGCTGCGCACCACGAAGACGTCCTCGGGCCGCTTGCCGCCCCGGCGCAGCGCGACGTCCCGGTAGCTCTCGTTGGTGGCGAGCACGACGTCCGCGCTCCGGTAGGTCAGCCGTTCGAGGGCGCGGACGCCCCGGTAGAGCAGGTCCTCGCCCCGGCCGAACCGGGACAGATACAGCTCGGGCACCAGGTCGTGCTGGTCGAAGACGAACCGGGCCCCCCGCCGCTTCAGCCACAGCGCGGGCAGGAACAGCAGGTCCGGCGGGTTGCAGGCGTGGACCACGTCCACCGGCCCGACCCGGCGGGCCAGCCGCAGCGTGTGCCACAGCGCCGTCCCGTACTCCCGCAGGTATCCGGCCGGTCCTCCGGTGGCGGCGCGCAGCGGGTAGCGGTGGATCCGCACCCCGTCGATCACCGCCTCCGGCTCCGTGTCCCGCCTCTCGCCCCGGGGGCAGACGACATGGACCTCCCAGCCCGCGTCGCGCAGCGTGGCGCACTCCTGCCACACCCGCCGGTCGAACGGCACGGACAGGTTCTCCACCAGAACCAGCGCGCGACGGGCCGCCCCGTCGCCGCCGGGCGTCCTCGCGGACGACGCGTCACCAGGCAAGGCCCATGTATCCCGGTTCGGCCCGGCGCGCCTCGGCGTCGGGGAGGTGGACGAGGTCGACGATCTGCGGGCCGTCGCCCCCCTGGGGAAGCGCCGCGAGCACGGCCGGGTCCCTGGTCCCGACCAGGCACACCTCGGCGTGCCCGACCACCTCGTCGACGGAGTCGGCGAGCAGCTGCGCGAGGTGCGGCAGCCGGGTCTCGATGTACTCCCGGTTCGCGCCGAGCAGCCGCGAGAGGTTCACGTTGGGGTCGTAGATCCGCAGGTCGTACCCCTTGCCGAAGAGCCGCTCCGCCAGCTCGACGAGCGGACTCTCACGGAGGTCGTCGGTACCGGGCTTGAACGACAGGCCGAACAGGCCCACCCGGCGCTTCCCGGTCCGCTCGACCAGCTCCACCGCCCGCCGCAGATGCTCCGCGTTGGAGGGCAGGACGTGGGCGAGGATCGGCACCGAGACGTCGGCCCGCTGCGCCGCGTACACCAGACTGCGCAGGTCCTTGGGCAGGCAGGAGCCGCCGAAGGCGAAACCGGGCCGCAGATAGGCGGGGCTGATGTTCAGCTTGCGGTCGGCCAGGAACACGTCGATCACCTGGTGCGAGTCCACCCCGAGCGCATGGCAGACCGCGCCCAGCTCGTTCGCGAAGCCGATCTTCAGACCGTGGAAGGCGTTGTCCGCGTACTTGATGGCCTCGGCGGTCGGGATCGGCACCCGGAAGACCTCTCCCGGCAGCCCCTCGTACAGCGACGCCACCACGTCGCCGCTCTCCGGGTCGAGTTCGCCGATGACGGTCTTCGGCGGGTCGAAGAAGTCCCGCACGCTCGTGCCCTCGCGCAGGAACTCCGGGTTGACCGCGACCCCGAAGTCCACCCCCGCCGTGCCGCCCGCGTACTTCTCCAGGATCGGCACCAGCAGGTTCAGACAGGTGCCCGGGAGCATGGTGCTGCGGAAGACGACGGTCTGCCGGCCGCCCCGCTCGGCCACGGCGGCACCGATCTCCTCGGTGACCCGCTCCAGATACGTGGTGCACAGACTGCCGTTGGCCTCCGACGGCGTGCCCACGCAGATCAGCGACACCTCGCTGTCCTTGATCGCCTCCCGGACGTCGCCGGTGGCCCGTAACGCCCCCGACTCCACGACCTCCGATATCAGCTCGCCGATCCGCTCCTCCACCACCGGAGCCTTGCCGTCGTTGACCAGGTCGACCTTCACCTGGTTGACGTCCACCCCGATGACCTCGTGCCCGAGGCCGGCCAGGCACGCGGCCGATACGCAGCCGACGTAGCCGAGCCCGAAGACGCTGATCCTCATGAACCGTTCCTCCCCCCGGGCAGACCCTTGTGGTCTGCCGCCCACCTTCCGGCCCGACGACGCCCCCCGCGCATCAGTAGGCCCCCTGCCCGTAGAGCACCGCGCGCAGCGTCTTCCAGAGAATCACCGCGTCGAGAGCGAGCGACCAGTCCTCCACGTACCGCAGATCCAGCCGCACCGCCTCGTCCCACGGCAGGTCGCTGCGCCCGCTGATCTGCCACAGACCGGTCAGCCCCGGCTTGACGAGGAGCCGCCGCCGGATGTCCGGGCCGTACGCGGCGGACTCCTCCGGCAGCGGAGGACGCGGGCCGACCAGCGACATCGAGCCGGTCAGGACGTTGACGAGCTGCGGCAGTTCGTCGACCGAGTAGCGGCGCAGCACCGACCCCACCCGGGTCACCCTCGGGTCCCGGCGCATCTTGAACAGCAGCCCGGCGCCCTCGTTGCGGTCCGCGAGGTCCTCCCGCGCCCGGTCGGCGCCGACGACCATGGTGCGGAACTTGAGAATGGTGAACTCGCGCCCGTCCTTGCCGACCCGGCGCTGCCGGTAGACCGCCCCGCCCCGGCTGTCGGCCATGACGAGCACCGCGACGAGCAGCAGCAGCGGCGAGAACAGCAGCAGCAAGACCGCCGCGCCCAACCGGTCGACGATCTCCTTCACCGCCCGCCGGGCACCGGTGAAGGCGGGCATGCTGACCCGCAGCAGCGGTATCCCGAGCACCGCGTCGACATGCAGCCGGGGACCCGCCACCTCCATCAGCACCGGCGCCACGACCATCTCGGCGTCGCTGCCCTCCAGGTTCCAGGCGAGCCGCTGCAACCGGTCCGGCGACCAGTGCGGATCCGGCGTGACCGCGACGACCCGGTAGCCGTTGCGGTGCACCTGACCCGCCACGTCGGGCAGCCGTCCCACCACCGGCACCCCGTCCAGCAGCTCGTCGTCGAGCGCGGGACTGTCGGCGGTGCACACCGCCTCCACCCGCCAGCCCAGATGCGGGAACTTGCGCGTACGGGTGATCAGATCGCGCACGGTGGCCGGGCTTCCGGCGGCGAGCACCGGGCGCAGACACCGCCCTTCCTTCCGCTGCCGGTGCAGCCGGAGACGGAGCAGATACCGCTCGGTCATCGTGACGAGCGCGATCGCGGGAATGGCGACGAATATCCAGAGTTTGATGTTGCGGGAGGTGAGGGCTATCCCGCCGAGTGAAAGGACGACGGTCGCCGCGAACAGCGATCGCCCCAGCCGGCGGAATTCCTCGGCACCCTGACCGAGTACGGCGGGAGCCCAAGCCCGGCTCACCGCGAGCGCGGCCAGGACGAGCAGTTCGGTGCCGAAGGCGAGAATTCCCCACTTCTCATGCCAGTTGGCCGCGTCCCTGGCTCCGAAGAAGTTCCCGATCGCCGCCACGACGACGGCGGTGGCCACTGTGTCGCTGGTCATCACGGCACGTCGGTACCGCTGCTCCCAGTCGTTCGCGGGCTGGTGGTACGCCCCGTTGATCGCCCCGTTCTCCAGTCGCCCGCGCGCCGATGGAAACGGGCTGACTAATTCTCCCTGCTGCACGGACCCCCCCAGGGTTCCAGTGGGCTCGACGTGTTGACTCCACACGATTCCTCCCCCTCGGGGAGGCCCCGGCTCCCCGTACAATTCCTCCCCCCGGGAGGCCCCCGCCTCCCGTGCCCGCGCTTTTCCTCCGCCGGAGAGGACTTCACTCCCCGGGCATGACGTACCGGCTGTCGCAGTGCTCTTGGACACCTCGCGAGGACGGCGGCGTATTCACCCCTCCACCGGAACCGCGAGGTGCGCGGAAAACCCGTCGGAACCCCGGGTGCTCCCCGCACCCGGAGCCCTCTCCCGGGCCCCGGAATTCGATCTTCATTACATACGGCACCGGGAACGCGACACGCCGTCCGAGATGCCGGGTCGATAGATCAACTCTTGTCGCTTCGTGCCCGATCACTCGAAGCACGGTCAATCTAGACCATCGGGGCCCGCCTGGAGAGGGGATGAGTGGAATTCGTGGGCAAGGTTTGAAGACGAACCCTTCGAGAGGTGCTCTTCGATCACGAAAAGAAGAGGGAACCGGGCCTTGTGACCTGTGACTTCAGGAGTTCTCCAGAGAAGTCGCACGGCATCTCCGCAGTGCCCCTTCCACCACCCCGGGGCCGTGCCCAGGGCATATGCGTGGAGGATATAGCGGAAGGGAGGGGAGGGGCGGGAGTGAATGATCGAATTCCCTCGGCGCCGTCGTACCAGCGAGGAAGCACCCATGAAGCACGGAGAACTCGCCCCCGGCAGGGGACGAGTTCTCCGTACGGCCCTCGGAATGCGGGCTTCATCTTTTGGCCGTAATCCGGTGGGGATCAGTCCGAATACGCGCGCAGGGCCGGGGTCTCAGTGTGCGAGCGGCCGTACGCCGAGCGCCTCCGAAAGCAGCCCGCCGAAGAGATCGACTCCGCCCTCGGTGAGCACCGACTCCGCGTGGAACTGCATCGAGGCGAAGTGCGGGCCCCGTAGACCGTGCACCTCCCCGGTCAGCGGATCACGGCTGACCTCCACCAGACCCACACCCTCGACCTCGGCCTTGTCCTCCGCACCGCGCGCGGCGAACGTGTTGTAGAAGCCGACCCGCTCACGGGCGCCGAAGAAGTCGATCGCGTGCTGCACGCCCTGGTTCGGCACCTCGCGCCGGACCAGCGGGAAGCCGAGGCGCAGGCTGAGCACCTGGTGACTGAGGCAGACGGCGAGGAACGGACGGCGCTCGGCGAGCAGGGTGTCGACCGCCTTCCTCAGATGGGCGATCTTCGGATGGTCGCCCTCCCGGGGATCTCCGGGCCCGGGGCCCATGACGACGAGGTCGTGACCGTCGAACGAGTAGGGCTCGTCGAACCGGCGGACCGTCACGTCGAGACCGAAGGAGCGCAGCTGGTGGTCGATCATCGAGGTGAAGGTGTCCTCGGCGTCGACCACCAGGACCCGGCTGCCCGCGAGCGCCGATCCCGGTCGGACGCGCCCTTCGTCCCCGGAGAGCCAGAAACCGGCGAGGTTGGTGTTCCGCCGCTCCAGCGCGGCTCGCACATCGGGGTGGGCGGCGAAACTGGGCCTGGTGTCGACGGCGCCGGTGGTGCTGGAGGTACCTGTGGTGCTGGAGGTACTGGTGGTGCTGGAGGTACCAGTGGTGCGGGAGGTACCGGTGGTGCCGCCGTTCCCCGCGGGCCCGGCGTTCCCCGTGCTCCCCGCCGCATCCCGTACGGGGTCCACCCGGAGCGCGGCGAGCAGTCCCGCCGCCTTGGCGCGGGTCTCGGCCACCTCGGACTCGGGGTTCGAGTGGCGTACGAGGGTGGCGCCCACGCCGATCCGCAGCCGTCCGGTCGGATCGATGTCGGCGGTACGGATGAGGATGGAGGAGTCCAGGACCCGGCCGCCCCGCTCGTCGCGTCCGATGAGGGCGACGACCCCGCTGTAGTAGCCGCGTCCCTCAGGCTCGTACCGGTCGACGACCCGGCAGGCACTTTCCAGCGGACTGCCGGTGACCGTCGGCGCGAACATCGAGGCGCGCAGGATCTCGCGCGGGTCGAGGGTGCTGTGGCCCTCGATGATGTACTCGGTGTGGGCGAGCCGGGCCATCTCCTTCAGATAGGGGCCCACCACCCGGCCGCCGGAGTCGCAGATCCGGGCCATCATCTTCAGCTCTTCGTCCACGACCATGTACAGCTCGTCGGCCTCCTTGCGGTCGGCGAGGAAGTCCAGCACCCCGGGGAGGGTGGGGCCGGTGGGCGGATAGCGGTAGGTGCCGCTGATCGGGTTCATCACGGCGGTGCCGTCGGAGAGGCTGATGTGCCGCTCGGGCGTGGCTCCGACGAAGGTCCGTTCGCCGGTGTGGACCAGGAAGGTCCAGTAGGCGCCGGACTCGCCGCGCAGCAGCCGCCGGAAGAACGACAGGGCCGCGGCGGGGGTGTAGTCGCCGATGTCGGCGACGAAGGAGCGCTTGAGGACGAAGTTGGCGCCTTCGCCGGTCCCGATCTCATCGGCGATCACCCGGCGGACGGTCTCGGCGTAGTGGGCGTCGTCCACGTCGAAGTGGCCGCCCACCAGGTCGATCGGCCGGTCCGGCAGCCGCCGCAGCAGCTCGTCGAGAGGGATCGCCGTCTGCTCGGTGACGGTCATCGCGATCAGCGGCGCGCCGTCGTCGGGCGCGGCGAAACCGCGTTCGGCGATCTGCCGGTACGGGATGAGGGTCAGGACCTCGTGCCGGGCGCCGTCGCCGGGTGCGTCGGCATCGGAGAGGGGCAGGTCCGCGAGGGTGTCCGGGGTGGAGGTCTCGCCCAGGAGCAGCTCCACGGCGTCCGGGCGGCCGGTCTCGGGACGGTGCAGCAGGGCGAAGGCGGGCGGGCGGGGGCCGAGCACCCGGGCCAGCGGGTCCGGGGCGGTCACGAGGTGGCTCCCACGCCGGTCGCGGTGGGGCGCAGCTGGCCGAGGACGGTGTCGGTGGTGGTCACGACGGCGCAGCGCGCGGCGGCGTAGTCGAGGGCCGACCGGTGGTACTCGGCGGAGAAGTCGGCGACCGCGTCGGCGACGAAGAACGGCTGGATGTCGTGGGTGAAGGCGTCGACGGCGGTCATCAGCACACCCACATGGGCGTAGACACCGCACAGGATCAGCTGGTCGCGGCCCTGCTCGCGCATCCAGCCGAGGAGGTCGGAGCGGTGGAAGGCGCTGTAGCGCCACTTGGTGATCACATGGTCGTCGGCGCTGGGGGTGAGCGGCTCGACGACCTCGCGGTCGACGGGGTCGACGCGCATGCCGGGGCCCCAGAAGTCCTTCAGCAGACCACGCTGTTCGGCGGTCATCCCGCCGGGCTGCGCGGTGTACGCCACCGGCATGCCGGTGGCGACGGCCCGCTCCCGCAGCCGGGCCGCGTTCCGGACGAGTGTCTCGCGCACCGGGGTGGGGAAGGGGCGCAGGAAGTAGCGCTGCATGTCGTGGACGAGGAGCACCGCGCGGTCCGGGTCGGCGGACCAGCCGGCGGTGTTGTCCGGGAGGTCGTCCGCCGTCGGCAGCGGGTAGGGCTCGATGGGCGGTATGCCGGCCATGGCTGTTCTCTCCTTGGGCGTGGGCAGGGAAGAGGGGCTGGGGGTGGGACCGGTACCGGCCGCGGGAACGGCCGGCACCGGTCGGGGGAGGAGAGCCGCCGGGGGAGGAGGTTCGCCGAGGACGAGGCCCTTCGGGGGAGGGCCCGTCCGGGCCACGGCGACGGGCGGGGGCGGTACTGCCTCCCGTACGCGGGCCACGGCCTGTCCGACCCTTCGCGTCGGATCAGGCCGGGTCGTTCGATGCGTGCGATCGGCGAGCGTGCGTGCCGGGCGGGCCGGACCCGGCGGGAACCGTCGGCCGGGCCCTAGGCGGCGGCCGGGCGGGTCGAGCCGCCCGCCGTCCACCAGGCGGAGGCCGCGACGAGGGCCTGCTCCGGGTTGAGCCGGGGGTCGCAGCAGCTCGTGTACCGGGTGCCGACGAGGTCGACCTGCGTGCTGTCGAGGACGCACTCGGTGACGTCGTCGGGGGTGGTCTCCAGGTGGAGGCCGCCGGCGATGCCGCCACCGGCCGCCACCGCGTGCTGGAACTCGTCGATCTCGCGGGCGATCGTCTCCAGGAAACGGGACTTGAGCCCCGAGGGGGTGTTGACCGTGTTGCCGTGCATGGGGTCCGTCAGCCAGACCACCGGGTGCCCCGCCGCGCGCACGGCGGCGACCAGGGCGGGCAGCCGCTCGGCGGCGGCACCGGCCCCCATGCGGGCGATGAGGGTGAGCCGCCCGGCCTCCCGCGCCGGGTCGAGGCGCTCGCACAGGGCCGTCAGCGCCTCGGGGGTCATCGTGGGGCCGACCTTGCAGGCCACCGGGTTGACGACCTCCGCGAGCAGGGCGACATGGGCGCCGTCGAGCTGCCGGGTCCGCTCGCCGATCCACGGGAAGTGCGTGGAGGTGAGCAGCAGCCGTCCGTCGGGCTGACGGCGGAGCATCGGGACCTCGTAGTCGAGCAGCAGTGCCTCGTGGCTGGTCCAGACGGGGGCGCCGATGCGATGCGGACCGGACTCGTCGAGCCAGCCCAGATGGCCCATGGCCGCGTGGGCGGCGTCGTAACCGGAGAGCAGCCGCAGCGGGTCGGGGCGGCGCGCCGCCGGGTCGGGCTCCGGGCTGTTGACCATGTGGCCGCGGAAGACCGGGAGTTCCAGGTCGCCGACGCGCTCGGTCGGGTTGGAGCGGGGCTTGCCGAACTGGCCCGCCAGCCGTCCGACCCGTACCACCGGACGGCAGGTGTCCATTTCCAGTCGTCCGGCGAGGACGTTCAGGAGACCGGCCTTGCGGGCGATGTAGCCCGGGGTGCACTCGGCGGTGTCCTCCGCGCAGTCGCCCGCCTGCACCACGTGGGCCTCACCGGCGGCGACCTTGGCCAGTACGGTCCGCAGCGTGCGCACGTCCTCGGCGCGGACGAGCGCGGGCCGGGCGGCGAGTTCCTTGCGTACGCGGAGCACCTGCTCCTCGTCTTCCCAGGGGGGCTGCTGCAACGCCTGTTCATACCGAATGTCGAGCAGGGCGTCGTCCACGGAATTCTCCCAAGTCGATTTGGCAAACCTGCGACGCGTTCGATCGTCGGGGGAATTCCTGGGGCGCCACCATCAAGCCGTGCGACATCCATCAGGTAACGCACAATCCGTCAAGTGGTCAAGTTTCCATCAAGTCGCCGCAGGGCGAAGGGCGTCGGAGTCCGGCCCGGTGAACGGCCGGAAAGCGATGCGATGTTTTCGGGCACGCGAAAGGACCGGCAGGCGGAAAGTGAGGGTTCCCATCCGTCTGCCGGTCCTGCGTTCGGGTATTCCTGGGGGTCTAGCGGCCGTTTCCGGCGGAGGCGACCACCGCGTGCGCGGCGGACGCGAGGGTGACGTGGCGGTGCCAGCCGTCGAAGGAACGGCCGGAGAAGTCCCGGATTCCCACGCGGTCCGCGATGTCGGTGAAGTCCCGGTCGACCTGCTGGGCGAGGGAACTCAGCAGGACGAGGGAGGCGGGCGGCGCCGAGGAGAGATTGGTCAGCCACAGCTTGGCGGGCCATCGTCCGCCCTCCTCGCCGACGCCGAGGAGCAGGGCGTCGCCCTGACCGGCGGACGGGCCGGGCAGCGAGGGACCGCTGACCCGGACGGTCGCGGCCCAGTGGGCGCGGGGGGGCTTGCCCGGTTCGTGGGGGCCGGCCGGTACGGGACGCCGAAGCGCCCCGGCCATGATCATGATCTGTTCCGCGGTGAGGGGCTCCTTCCCTGCGGCGGGGAGCGCGGGATCCGCGACCGTCAGCGGCTGGTCCTCGCAGACGCTGACCAGGAGGGGCATCCCCGCGGCGTGCAGTCTCTCGAAGACGGGGACGGCGTGCACCTCGCAGGAGTCGAGGACGAACGGACGTATCGGAAGCCGCCAACGGGTCACCGACTCCCGGACGGCGGCGATGACGCTCTCGCTGAACGTCTCCACCGGAGCGCTGTCCGGGATGGCCGCCTGGGTACGGCGCAGGGAGTCCTTGAGCCAGGCGCGGGGGAGGTGCAGACGCCAGTTGATCGGGGTGCTCGCGTTGTCGGACGCGGCCCAGACGCCGATGGCGCGCTGGGCGTTCATCACCTGGCCGAGCGTGGGGACGAAGTGCCGGTCCACGCCGACCGTGTGCCGTCCGGTCTTCGGGATGATGACCGGCTGGACCACCCAGGCGCGGGGTGGCTGGGCGTCGATCCAGTGGTCCGCGAGGGCGCGGCGCACGGGGATCCAGTCCCAGGTGGAGCCGGAGATGAAGTGGTGGAGGTTCTGTTCGGAGACCTGTTCGCCCAGGAGTGCCGCGATGTTGCGGATGGATTTGCGGCCTGGTGTCTCAAGAAGGCCCCGCAGGTAGTGCATGGCCTTCGTGCCCTGGTCGGTCCGGGACAGAGAGGTGAAGAGGATCGAGGTGATCTCGGTGAGGTCGCCGTCGTGGGGGCCGGACCGTGAGGACGAAGGACGTGTCCCTCTTAAGCCGGCCGGGGTTCGCGAGTCAAGGCTGAGCATACGTCTCCTAACGGCTGTCGCCAGCCAGGCCGGCGCACATCCGTTGCGCGTTCGAACAGGATTGCCGGGTGGGCTGCCCGATCGAGCGTACGGGGGACGGTCCGGGCCTAGTCATCTCGCGCCGGAGGAAAGTGTCAAGTTACCGGACGGTAGTCCTGTTGGCGAGGCGACGAGGTGTCTACGCGCCCGCCATGGGCTCCGTACCGGGATATTTCGCCTCGGCCGAAAAGGAACGTACGACTCGGAAAGGGGTGCGGGGGAGGGGTCGGCCCGCGAAGGAGGGCGCGCACGCGAACGGCCCCGCGTCCGTCCCTGTGACCAGGGGCGTGCGCGGGGCCGTGCCGTGGGGGTGTGTCAGTGGGCGGCCGGTACGGCTTCCTCGGTCTCGGCGGTCTTCTCCTTCGGCACCCAGCGCAGGGCGAGGACGCCGAGGGCCAGGCAGAGCAGGCTGGCCACGCCGATGGCCACGTGCAGACCGGTGAGGAAGGCGCCTTGGGCGTCGGCGATCGTGCGCGCGGCCAGGCCGGGGGCGTCCAGGGTCTCGTCGAGGGTGTCGGCGACGTCCGGGCCGACGAGCCGGAAGGTCACGGCCGCCAGCGAGCCGAGCAGCGAGATGCCCAGGGCGTTGCCCAGCTCGTTGCTGGTCTCGGCGATCGACGCGGCCGACCCCGCCCGCTCCGGCGGCACCGCGGCCACGGCGGTGTCCGCCACCAGGCTGAACGAGAGGCCGTAGCCGACGCCGGCCACGATCGTGGAGGCGATGAACGCCGCCACGCCGTGCTCGGTGGTCGTCGCGAGCAGGAGCAGCAGCCCGACGCCCATGAAGAAGTGCGAGGCGATGAGCGCCGACCGGGTGCCGATCCGGTCGGCGATGCTGCTGGTCTTGATGCACACGATCGTCAGGACGGCGGCGCCCGGCAGGGCGAGCAGGGCCGCGGCGAGGACGCTGTAGCCGAGCACCGACTGGAGGTAGATGCCGCTGAGGTAGCCGGCCGCGGCCCAGGCGACCAGGGTCAGCAGGCCGGTGAGGATGGCCACGGTGAACACGCGGTCCTGGAAGAGCCGCAGGTCGAGCAGGGGGTTCTCCAGGCCGAACTGACGGCGTGTGAACCACACCAGGAGCGCGAGGCCGACGATGCCGGTCACGGCCTGGAGGACGGAGAAGCCCTCCGCCGCCGCCGACTTCACCGAGTAGACCGCGAGCAGGATGCCGACGGCCGACAGGACGACGCTGAGCGCGTCGACCCGGCCCGGGGCGGGGGTCCGCACCTCGCGCAGCAGCACCGGCGCCAGGATCAGGAACAGCACCACGACCGGCAGGTTGATGAGGAAGACCGAACCCCAGGCGAAGCGGCTGAGGAGCAGTCCGCCGATCACCGGTCCGGCGGCGAACCCGGCGGCGAAGGTGGCCGCGAAGATGCCGATGGCCTGGGACCGCTGACGGGGGTCGTGGAAGAGGCTGCTGATGATGGCGAGGCCGGAGGGGAGCAGGGTGGCGCCGCCGAGACCCATCAGCGCCCGGCAGGCGATGAGGACCTCGGGGTTCGGCGCGAGCGCCGCGCCCGCCGAGCCGATGCCGAAGACCGCCGCGCCGACCAGCAGGAACTTCAGCCGGCCGTAACGGTCGCCGAGGTTGCCGAAGGTGATGAGCAGGGAAGAGACCACGAACCCGTAGATGTCCAGGATCCACAGGGCCTGATCGGTCGTCGGCGTGATCGCGGACGTGATGCTGGGCATCGAGAGATAGAGAACGGAGCCGTCCATCGAGACGAGGGCGACCGGGCCGAGCACGATGAGGAGGCCCAGCCAGGCCCGTCGGTCGGCACGCTCCGCGACTAAGTCATCGGAAGTCACGGGGGCAACCTTTCAGGAGAAGGTGTGCGAAGGGGATCGCGTGACGGGGTACGGCGTACGCGAAAGGGCGCCGTACATCGCCGTGTTGCGGTGCGTACATCGTACGCGAAAATCAGGCGTACGGCGTACGCAAGTGGATGGGTATAATAACGCGTGGCCATCAAGACGCAAGGCAGACAAGTGAGTTCGCCGGCCCTGTCGCGGAGCGCGATCGTGACCGCGGCGGTCCGCATCGCCGATGTCGACGGGGTCTCCGCCCTCTCGATGCGGCGCCTGGCGACCGAGCTGGACTCGGGCGTCATGTCGCTCTACCGGCACGTGGCGAACAAGGACGCGCTGCTCACCCTGATCACCCAGGCGGCGTGCGACGAGCACCCCTACCCCGAGCCCGCCCCGCCGGACTGGCGCGAGGCGATGCGGCTCGCCGCCCGGCTCGACTGGGAGGTCTACTGCCGCCACCCCTGGGCCCTGGTCACCTCCAGCTCCGCCCGCCACTTCTCCGACACCAGCTGCCTCGACTGGATGGTGGACGCGCTCACCGGCCTCACCGAGGACCCCGACCAGGCCCGCTCCTTCTCCATCGCCATCTGGTCGTACGTCCAGGGCGTCTGCATCCAGCACGTGGCGCAGCAGCTCCTGCCCGGTGGTGAGAAGCCCGAGCAATCCCCCCTGAGGGCCACCGAGGAAGACTTCGAGACCGGTCTCGAAACCCTCCTCGACGGAATGGAACAGCGCGCGGCGAAGACCGCCGGCGCTCCTGCGGCGAGGACGTTCTCCCCCGTGACCAGCCACTGAGCGGCCTCCCGGACGGACCAGACGGGGGTGTCCGTCCGGAAGCCGGATCGTTGGGCACGGCATGACGACCACCCAGGCGACCCGCACGCTCCGCGACGGACACGAGGCCGACGCGCAGACCCTCGCCCCCCTCGCCTTCGCCGGATACGCCCACTTCACCGCGATGCAGGTACGCGACGGCCGGGTCCGAGGCATCGACTTGCACCTCGCCCGACTGCGGCACGCCTCGCTCGAACTCTTCGGCCGGGCCCTCCCCGACGACCGCGTCCGGGCCCAGCTGCACGCCGCCCTCGCCGGGGCTCCCGCCGACCTCTCGCTGACCGCCACCGCCTTCTCGCCGTCCGGCGAGTTCACCGTCGCCGCACCCGGCGAGGAGCCCGGACTCCTCGTCCGTACCGCACCCCCCGCCTCCGGTCCCACCGGCCCGCTCTCGCTCGCGGTGGTGGAACACGAGCGGTTCCTGCCCTCCGTGAAGCACGTCGGCGAACCCGCCAAGACCTACTGGCTGCGCCGCGCCACCGAACAGGGCCACGACGACGTCGCCTTCACCGACCGCACGGGCCGGCTCAGCGAAGGCTCCATCTGGAACCTCGCCTTCTGGGACGGCACCCGCGTCCTCTGGCCCTCGGCGGCCATG
Source organism: Streptomyces sp. CBMA291 (assembly GCF_014596525.1). Classification (GTDB taxonomy): domain Bacteria; phylum Actinomycetota; class Actinomycetes; order Streptomycetales; family Streptomycetaceae; genus Streptomyces. The sequence continues at coordinate 66,457 of NZ_MSJP01000096.1, read as the reverse complement.
CTCGACGGCATCACCATGAGCATCGTCCGCAGGCAGCTCGACCGCCTCGGCATCCCCCAGCGCGTCCAGGACCTCACCCCCGCCGACCTGCCGGAACTGTCCGGCGCCGCGGTCATGAACTCCTGGACGCCAGGGGTCCCGGTCCGCCGGATGGGCCCGACGCCCCTTCCCGAGGCGCCGGACTTCACGGACCTGCTGCACCGCGCCTACCAGGCCGAACCGCTCAGCTCCTGGTGAGAGGGGAGCGGCACAGCTCCCCGGCACCCGTCACCGGGCACTCCTCCGGCTCCCCTCCCGGTCCGAACCGCCGCAGCTCCAACGGACACGCCCCCGCCGGATCGATCCGCCCCCGGACGCCCTCCGCGGCGAGCTGCGGCAGCACCAACCGCCAGAACGGCGTCACCGACTGCGTCGCACCGGCCCGGTCGGGGGCGCGCTGCAACCCTTCGAGCCCCGCCGTCACCGCCGTGATCGTGGTGACGGCGCCGTCCAGGTCCACGCCCGCCGTCAGACAGCCCTGCCGCCGGGCGAGCCGGAGCAGCCCCCTGACCCACTCCCGCCACAGCTGCCACGGACTGGTCCCGCCCGGCCAGGCGGGATCCCGTGCGAGACCGAACCCCGCCCGCAGCAGCGGATCCTGGGAGACCCGCCGCGCCAGCACGTGGGAGGTGTCCACGAGCAGCTGGAGCGGCGCGGGATGGCGGGCGGGCACCGGCCCGATGACACATGTCAGGATCTCGGCGGCGGTCGCCTCGACCGCCTGGCCGAGAGCGTGCTTGTTTCCGAAATGGAAATGCAGAGCGCCCTGGCTGACCTGGGCCAGGGCGCAGATCTGCCCGACGGACGTTCCCGCGAAACCGGATCGGTCGAAGAGCTCGGCGGTCGACCTGATCAGTTGGCGGCGTGTTTTGGCGGCACGATCCTTCATGCGATGCGCACTCCGTAGGAAGGTGAGGGAGTGAAGAGCACGTGGACCGGTGAGCGGCCACGCGAAGACGCCGGGGCGGCGCGGGTGTACACCTGCCGAGGCGGAATGGCGAACGCACGTCCCGTGCGACCGCTTGTCCTTCCTACCACGTGAACAATGCGATAACCACAGATGGTTACCGGCCCCTGTGATATCGACCTTCCGACGAACCTGATGCATCCAACGGAACTTGACGGATCGTCGGCCGATTCCCGAAGCCGCCTCTTCGGCTGTGCCTAGCATGAGGCGACGAGCCGGAATCGACGCGGCCCCCATTCCGTCGCGTTCCGAAAGCGACCGGCGCCTTTCGGTATGCCGTCGCGCACCCGCTCCTCGCCCTGTTCACGGCACCCCACCCCTGAAGTCGGCCCATGATGCGACGCGGAGACCCAGAATGCGACTTGCCCATGTGATGGCGTCCGTCTTGCAGCGCCACCCCGACCGCCCCGCCGTCGGCGAACGCGTGAAGGAATTCACGCGCGACGCCACGACGGGCCGAACCGTTCTCCGGCTGCTGCCCCGCTACGAGACCACCAGCTACGCGGAGCTGTGGGGCCGGGTCCGCGCGGTGGCGGGCGCCTGGCACCACGACCCGGACCGGCCGCTGAGCGCCGGCGAACGGGTCGCCCTCTTCGGATTCACCAGCCGTGACTACGCCACGATCGACCTCGCCGCCATCCACCTCGGCGCCGTCACCGTCCCCCTTCAGACCAGCAGCGCCACCGAGCAGCTGCGCTCGATCGTGGCCGAGACCGAACCCTCCACCCTGGCCACCAGCCTCGAACGGCTCGACGCCGCCGTCGAGCTGGTACGCGACAGCGACTCGGTGCGGCAGCTCCTCGTCTTCGACTACCACCCCGAGTCCGACGACCACCGCGAGACCCTGGCCGCCGCGCGCGAACGCCTCGCCGCACTCCGGCCCGCCCTCGCCGTGGACCTCCTGTCCGAACTCCTGGAAGAGGGCACCAGGCTGCCCGAGGCGCCGCTGTACGAGGCACCCGAGGGCGAGGACCCCCTCGCCATGCTCATCTACACCTCCGGCAGCACCGGTACGCCCAAGGGCGCCATGTACACCCAGCGGCTGGCCGGTGCCATGTGGGGCGGGGCATGGGCCAAGCTCTTCGACGAGACGTACGCCGTCACCTTCCACTACATGCCGATGAGCCATGTCGCCGGGCACTCCTCCCTGAAGGCGACCATGGTGCGCGGCGGCACCAGCTACTTCACCGCCAGCAGCGACCTGTCGACCTTCTTCGAGGACATCGCCCTGGCCAGGCCCACGGAACTCTCCCTGGTGCCCCGGGTGTCGGAGATGCTCCACCAGCGCTTCCTCAGCGAGGCCGACCGGCGCACCGCCGCCGGACTCGACCGCGAGAGCGCCGAGGCCGCGGCCCGCGAGGACATCCGGGAGAACGTCCTCGGCGGCCGGATCGCCTGGGCCAGCAACAGCTCCGCCCCGCTCTCCCCGGAGCTGACCGCCTTCGTCGAATCCCTCCTCGGCCTCGAACTGCACAACGTCTACGGCTCCACCGAGGCCGCCGGAGTCTCGGTCGACGGCCTGCTGCTGCGCCCGCCGGTCCTCGACTACCGCCTCGCCGACGTACCCGAACTCGGCTACTTCCGGACGGACTCGCCCCATCCGCGCGGCGAACTCCTGCTCAGGACCGACGCCATGATCCCCGGCTACTACAAGCAGCCCGAACTCTCCGCGAAGCTCTTCGACGAGGACGGCTACTACCGCACGGGCGACATCGTCGCGGAGCTGGGACCCGACCGGATCGCGATCGTCGACCGGCGCAGCAACGTCCTCAAGCTCTCCCAAGGCGAGTTCGTGGCCACCTCCCGGCTCGAAGCCGTCTTCGCCACCAGCCCGCTGGTACGCCAGATCTTCGTCTACGGAAACAGCGAGCGCTCCTATCTCCTCGCGGTGGTCGTCCCGACCCCCGAGGCCCTGCGCGAGCACGGCGCCGACCACGGGGAGCTGAAGCGGCTGCTCACCGGGCGCTTCCAGGAACTCGCCAGGGAGGCCGGACTCAACTCGTACGAGATCCCCCGTGACCTCCTCGTCGAGACCGAGCCGTTCAGTCAGGCCAACGGTCTCCTCTCGGACCACCGCAAACTGCTCTGGCCCCGGCTGGTGAAGCGGTACGGCGAGCGGCTCGAACAGCTCTACGCCGACACCACCGCCCGCGAGAACGCGGAACTGGCCCGGATCCGCCTCGCCGGCGCCGACGGCCCCGCCCTGGAGACCGTCCTGCGCGCCGTCCGGGCCCTGCTCGCCGGAGCCACCGCCGAGATCGGTCCCGACGCCCACTTCCGCGACCTCGGCGGCGACTCCCTCTCCGCCGTGCAGCTCTCCACCCTCCTGGGGGAGACCTTCGGGGTCCGGGTCCCCGTGGACGTGATCATCAGCCCCGCCTACGACCTGCGGCACCTCGCCGAGCACATCGAGGCCCGCCGCGCCGACGGCTCCGACCGTCCCACCTTCGCCTCGGTGCACGGCGAGGGCAGCACCGAGGTCCACGCCAAGGACCTCACCCTGGACCGGTTCGTCGACCAGGCCACCCTGGCGGGGGCCGCCACCCTGCCCCCCGCGCCGACCGCGCCGCGCACCGTCCTGCTCACCGGCGCCGGCGGCTACCTCGGCCGTTTCCTCACCCTCCAGTGGCTGGAGCGGCTGGCCCCCGAGGGCGGCCGGCTGATCGCCGTCATCCGGGGCAAGGACGCCGCCGCCGCCCGCGCCCGTCTCGACACGGCCTTCGACAGCGGCGATCCCGAGCTGGTCCGCACCTTCGAGGCGCTGGCGGCGGACCATCTGGAGGTGGTGGCGGGCGATCTGGCCGAGCCGAGGCTCGGTCTGGACGAGGAGACCTGGGACCGGCTCGCCGAGGAGGTCGACCTCGTCGTCCACGCCGGAGCGCTCGTCAACCACGTACTGCCCTACCCCGAGCTGTTCGAGGCCAATGTCGTCGGCACCGCCGAGCTGATCAGGCTGGCCCTCACCCGCCGGGCGAAGGCGTTCACGTACATCTCCAGCGTGGCGGTCGCCGTCGCACACCCCGGGACCCCGCTCGACGAGGACGCCGACGTCCGGCTCGCGATGCCCGCCCAGAGCGTCGACGGCGACGGCTACGCGGGCGGCTACGCCACCAGCAAGTGGGCCGGGGAGATCCTGCTGCGCGAGGCGCACGAGCAGTACGGGCTGCCCGTCACCACCTTCCGCTCCAACATGATCCTGGCGCACAGCCGGTACCGGGGCCAGCTCAACGTCCCCGACATGTTCACCCGGCTGCTCTACAGCGTGCTCGCCACCGGCATCGCGCCGCGCAGCTTCTACCGCGCGGACGGCGCACGGGCCCACTACGACGGGCTGCCCGTCGACTTCACCGCGGCGGCCGTGGTCGCCCTGGGCGGTGCGTCCGAGGAAGCGCCCTCCGCGTACCGTACGTTCAGCCTGGTCAACCCGAACGACGACGGCGTCTCCCTCGACACCATCACCGACTGGCTGAGCGAACTCGGGCACCCCGTCGAACGGGTCGCGGACCACGCCGACTGGTACCTCCGCTTCGAGGCGGCCATGCGCTCCCTCCCGGAGGCCCAACGACAGCGCTCGGCACTGCCGATCCTCCACGGATACAAGGAACCCGAGGAGCCGGTGTCGGGATCCGTCATCCCCTCCGGACGGTTCCGCGCCGCCGTCCGCGCGGGCGGGGTCGAGGGGTACACGGACATCCCCAGCCTGAACCGTGACTTCGTGGCGAAGTACGCGGCCGACCTCGCCGCCCTCAAGGCGGACATAGAGGTCAACCGTAGCTAAAATAAACCGAGTTACGCGGATGTGCCCGCTCCGGGCGGGCCCTCCGGGACCTTCGTGAAATGCGACGCAGGTCACACTCCCGTCCGTACATCCCTTGGGGCCCCTCGCGCATCTTGATGGTGCGCGAGGTCCGTCCGGGTCTCGTGTGGCAGTGACACTCACCAAGGGCAGAACACTTTGACAACTACGACACTGGGCGTGCGCCGGGCCATGACCGTCGCGGTCACGACCTCGGCCGTCCTGGCCGGCGGCCTCTTCGCCGGCCAGGCGCACGCCGCGGCGCCGCGCGTCCCGACCATCACCGCCCCGGGCGGCTTCGTGATGAACAACGGGACGGGCGCGGCGCTGTTCGGCAAGGCAGCGGACACCCGCAGGCCGACCGGCTCCACCACGAAGATCATGACGGCGAAGGTGGTGCTGGCACAGCGCAACCTCAACCTCGACGCGAAGGTCACGATCGACAAGGCCTACAGCGACTACATCGTCTCCAAGAACGCCTCCTCGGCCCGCCTCATCGTCGGCGACAAGGTGACGGTCCGGCAGCTCCTCTACGGCCTGATGCTCCCGTCCGGCTGTGACGCGGCCTACGCCCTCGCCGACAAGTTCGGCACCGGCACCACCCGGGCCGCCCGGGTCAAGTCGTTCATCGGGAAGATGAACGACGAGGCCAAGAAGATGGGCCTGAGGAACACCCACTTCGACTCGTTCGACGGGATAGGGGGCACGGGCAACTACTCCACCCCGCGCGATCTGACGAAGATCGCCAGCAGTGCGATGAAGAACTCCACCTTCCGCACCATCGTCAAGACGAAGTCCACGAGCCAGAAGGTGACCACCAAGAGCGGCGGTTACCGGAACATGGCGTGGACCAACACGAACAAGCTCCTGAGCACCTACAGCGGCGCGATCGGCGTGAAGACCGGATCGGGCCCGCAGGCCAAGTACTGCCTCGTCTTCGCGGCCACCCGCGGCAACAAGACGGTCATCGGCACGGTGCTCGGCGCGCCCAACGAGACCAACCGGGCCGCCGACGTGAAGAAGCTGCTGGACTACGGCTTCGCGAAGTAACCGGCGACGACCGGAGGCCCGGACCACCGGTCGCCGCCCCGCTGCCTCCCGCCCCGGCGGGAGGCAGCTCCACGGGCCCGAGCGCCACCGGCGGACCCGCCGCCCGTCGGGGCGGGACGTCAGGAGAAGGCCGCCCCCTCCCCGACACCACTCGGCGCCGCTCCCGCCGCCCCGTCCGCCGCGCCGGGCTGCGCGGGCAACGGAGCGTCGGCGAACTGACGGGCCTGAAGCGCGTACATCTCCCGGAACAGCCCCGTCCCGGCCGTCGGGGCCATGAGTTCCGCGAAGGTGCCGTGCTCGACGACCCGGCCCTCGTCGAGCACGTAGACGAGGTCGGCGTGCCGGACGCTGTGCAGCCGGTGGGTGATCAGGACCGTGGTCTGGCCCGAGCCCGCGAGCCGGTGGATCTGGTCGAAGACCCGCTGCTCGGCGGCGGGGTCGAGCGCGCTGGTCGGCTCGTCCACGATCAGGACGGCGCCCTCCCGGTGCCGGGCGCGGGCGAGCCCGATCTTCTGCCACTGCCCGCCCGAGATCTCCTGCCCGCCCCGGTAGCCCCGGGAAAGCAGACTGTCCAGGCCGCGCGGGAGGCCCTCGACCACCTCGTCGGCCCCCGCGTAGGCCGCCGCCGCCCCGATGGTCCGGTCGTCCATGGGGGCGGAGCTGCGGCCGATGCCGATGTTGACCCGTGCGGTGAAGGGCCAGCGGAAGAAGTCCTGCGCGACCATCGCGACCCGGTCGAAGATCTGCGCCCGGTCGGCCTCCGCGGTGCTCACCCCGCCCCACAGCACCCGCCCGGAGTCGGGGAGCCGGGCCCCGCTCAGGAGCCGGACGAGGGTCGACTTGCCCGAGCCGTTCCGCCCGACCAGGGCGACCGTCCGGCCCCTCGGAATGACCAGGTCGACCTCGTGCAGGGACGGCTTGTCGGCGCCGGGATAGGTGAACGTCACCCCCTCGAACCGGACGTCGCCGTCCTCCGGCACGTCGAGCCCGCCGACGGGGATGGCCCGCCGGGCGGCCTCCTCGCACAGCTCCTGCAAGTCGGCGACGAACAGGGCCTCCTCCTGTACGTCGGTGACGCGCAGGACGAGATCCGTGATGCTCGCCGCGCCCGTACGGATCGCCAGCACGGCCGTGCCCGCGACGGCCAGGCCCATCCGCCCGTGCCACAGCAGCAGCCCGAGCACCCCGTAGGTGGCGACGACCGCGATCCCGCGCGTCGCGCCCGCGACCATACGGGTGCGGGCGCCGGTCCACGCGAGCCGGGTCTGCTCCCGCTCGCTCGTCTCGGCCATCCGCCGGAAGTGCCGCAGCAGGAAAGGGGCCGCCCCGTGGACCCGGATCTCGGCGGCCGCCTGCTGGTTGATCAGCAGCTGCCCGATCAGCTTCGCGGCCCGCACGTGCTGCACGAAGCGGTGCCAGCTGATGTACCGGTGCCGGGCCATGGTCAACGCGCTCCAGGCGCTCGGCAGCGCCATCAGGACCAGGAGCGGCAGGAGGACCGGGTGGAGGACGGTGAGCACCCCCGCGGCGGCGAGCAGCGAGATCGCCGAGGTCACCACGGCGGTGCAGTAGCCGACCATCCGCCGGGCCGAGTCGGCGCCCCACTGGGCGGAGTCCATCAACTTGTGGAAGGTGTCGTCCTCGATCGCCTCCAGCTCCACCCCCGCCACCAGACCCAGATACCGCTCGGTCGCCACCCGCTGCGCCTTCGGTTCCAGGATTCCCGTGGCGGCGGCCGAGGCCGACTGGCAGACCGAGCCGACGACCGAGAGGAGGGCGACGAGCACGAGTGACGGCAGCGCCGCACGGAGCCGCCCCGCGATGTCCCCGGGGGCCAGCACATGCACGAGCAGGGCGTTCACCGCGACCAGGGAGACCGCCTGGGTGACACCGCGGACGACCTCGCTCACGGCGACCGTCGCGAACGCCCGGGGGTCGGCCTCCCGCGCCAGCCGGACGGCCACCGCCACCTGCTTCGGCAGCGAGCCCGCCATCGCGCGCAGCCCCAGCTTCAGCCAGGCGCCGTCGTGCGCGCCCCACCCCTGCTCGTAGGTGAGTTCGCCCCCGAACAGGAGCCGCTCGGACGCGGACGGAGTCCCCTTGGCGGCCGTCAGCGGATCGTTGTCGCCACCCGTCATGCTCCCCACCTCGTATCCGGCCGTGCCGTACGGAGGGACTCGGGGGACCGCCCGGTCACGGCGCCGGCGGTACGGAGGAGGGGAGCCACGGTGGTGGGAAGGGGGTACATCGCTGCCTCCAGGCAGGAGAGTCGAACTGTCGGGAAGCCCAACGACGCCACCCCGCTCCTCGAACACATGTGTTTTGGACGTGGTGCGCCTCCCGGGAATCAGCGAATACGCGTTCGTGTGTCATGCATCGACCCCCGTCGACACGGGGTCGTGATGATCCACACGCATGGCCGAAACGCCGACACCGGGATCCGGCCGAACCCAACGGACACCGAGGGTTCCACGATCACCCGGACTCCACGGCCGCCATGGCTTCCACGGCCTCCACGGGCACTTCGGGCTCCCCGGCCTCTCCGTGCTCTGGGGTCCCTGCGGGCTCCCCGGACGCTGAGGGCTCGCAGGAGCGCGTCCGGCGCATTCGTCGGCACGCGCCCCGTCCCGCACTTCCGCACGCCGGGGCCTCGGTCTTCCCCTGTCGGTGGGGATGCCGGAACGCTGATCCCGTCCTCGGGAACTCACCCTCACCAGGAGGAAGACATGGCGGTCACCGGTTCCTCATGCGTCGCCGCGATCACGGCGGGGCTTCTCGCGGTCGGCTCGGGCATGGTCACGGCCACCCCGGCGGCGGCCGTGAGCCGGTTCGACGACGGCAGTTTCGAATACCCCACCGCTCCGGCGCACGCGTTCACCACGCTCGTCGCGGGTCAGTCGATCGGACCCTGGCGGGTCGTCTCCGGCTCCGTGGACCTGATCGGCGCCGGATTCTGGCAGGCGGCCGAGGGGGACCAGTCCGTCGACCTCAACGGCACCCAGGCGGGCGCGGTGGCACAGACCTTCACCACGGTCGCGGGACGCACGTACACGGTGACGTACGCGCTGGCCTCCAACACGGCGGGCGGCCCCGCCGTGAAGACCGGAAAGGTCCTGATCGACGGACAGGACTTCCAGGACTTCTCCTTCGACTCCACCGGAAGGACCGCCGCCGCCATGGGCTACGTACAGCGCCAAGTGACCTTCGTGGCCAACGCGCCGACGACGACCCTCGGCTTCGCGAGCACCGGCCCCACCGCCCACGGCCCCGTCATCGACGACGTACGCGTCACCGCGGCCTCCCCGTGCTCCTGCACCGGATGACCCGCGGTCGGGCCTGAGCATCCGCCGCTCCGCGGGACGCACGGTCGAGCGGCGGACCCGGCCTCACCGGGCCGGGCCCCCCACCGCGGAAAGCAGGGCGCTCCGGCCCTCGCCCCAGGCGGCGAGCAGCCGGGTGGCGAGCCTCTTCTCCACCAGTTCGGTGGCCCGTATCCCGAAGACGACCTCGTCATCCAGCTCCGGTTCCTCCGCCAGGAGCCCGGCGATCACCTCGCGGCGGACCAACTGCTCGTGGACGGCGTCGGCCTCGACGTGCTCGTCGTAGAAGCGCTGGGCCGCCCGCCCGGCGTCGCAGCGGCGCAGCGCGTCGGCCAGCCGGGCCGAGGCGGGGGAGGAGGTGACCTCGACGGCGGCGAAATGCCCCACGAGCGCTCCCCGCAGGGCCCGGTGCAGACCGAAGAAGGACATCAAGGTCGTCACCGCCAGCATCGCCGAAGGCGCCGCGTCCAGGTACGCCCCGTAGCGGGTGGACAGCCGGAGATCGGCGAGCAGATCCGCGTAGAGCCGGGCGTGGACGTTCTCGGCGCGCCCGGCGCCGAACTCGTCGTACTCGACCGCGACCATGCCCGCCTTCGCTCGCCCGGTGAGCCGGGGGACCACCCAGAGATGCGGGTCGGCCTCCTTGAGGTGGTAGAGGGAGCGCAAGGCGGCGTACTCCCGCAGCTGCCACCGCTCGCCGTGCCGCAGCAGGAAGTGGCTCACGCCGCCCCGCCCCCCGGCAGGCTCGTCCATCAGCTCGGCCAGCGCCTCCTCCGCGCTCCCGCCCGGCCGGGCGTCGCCGCGCAGGGCGGCCGAGAACCGCTCTTCGAGCCGGGCCCGTACGCGCAGCAGGTCCGGGTCCCACTCCAGACCCTCGTCCACGCCGTGGAAGCCCCGGTAGTGCAGCTCGTACAGGACGTAGAGAGCCAGTTGGAGATCACCGCCGTAAGGGGCGCAGCGGCCCAGTTCGGTCCCGGAGGGCAGTTCCCGGCTCTCCCCGGCGAGCCGCCGGAGGACCGTCGCCGACACCGGCCCCCGGGCCCTCGGAAGGTCGGGGCCGGTCACGACGGATCCCCGCTCCCGGCCGCGCCCCGGGGGCGCCGGCGGTGGCTGGTGTCGCACCAGGGACGGATCCGGCTGCGGCCACAGATGCACACCGCCACCACGGGACGGCGGGAGACGACCGTGGCGCCCCCGTCGAGGACGACCTCCACCGGTCCGTCGATCAGCAGCGGACCGCCGGGGACCGCCCGGATGCGGCACGGGGCGCGGTCAGGGACACCAGGCACGGATGATCACCAGTTCCTCGCTCTCGTCCCACGGGTCGAGCAGTCCGCACGCGCGGAGCCGGTCGAGGCGGCTGCGCAGCACCGGGCCGAAGGGGATCCGGGCCCGTGCGTCGACCCGCGCGAGAAGACCGGCCCCGGCGAGCCGGGACAAGGTCTCGTCCGGTCCGCAGAGGGCCGAGTGCACGAGCAGGAGCAGCCCGCCCGGCTTGAGGAGGTCCGGGACGTCCTCGCAGATCCGGTCGAGCAGCTCCCGCCCGGTCGCCCCGGCGTCCCAGGCGCGCCCGGGACCGGGCACGGGCGTCACACCCGGAGGCGCGGGGACGTACGGCGGGTTGCTGACGACGAGGTCGAAGCGTTCCTCGGGCGGCAGCGACTCCGTCAGATCGCCCCGGCGCACCCGGATGCGCCGACGGGCGAGCAGCGCGTTGAGCCGGGCGTTCCACACCGCCCGGCGGGAGACGTCGACCGCCGTCACCCGCGCCCCTCGGCGGGCCGCCGTGACGGCCAGGACTCCGCTGCCGGTGCACAGGTCCAGCGCCTCGGCGCCGGGCCGGATGTCCTCGCGGGCGAGCGCGGCGGCGAGCAGTCGGGTGTCGTCCTGGGGCGCGTAGACCCCGGGGACGGTCACCACCGAAGGGAACCGCCCGGCCCGGGGCTCCGCGGATCGGACCGCCGACGCCGCCGCATGACGGGTGTGCGGGCTGCGCACGGCGCGGCGCTACCAGTAGTGGCGGCGACCGCCGACGGCGTGGCCCACGGCGCCGAAGACCCAGAGCACGAGTCCGATCACCACGAGGACGATGCCGATCGTCCACAGGATGTTCAGGCCGGTGAGCAGGCCTACGATCAGCAGGATCACACCAAGGATGATCATGACCTCTCCTCCCTTGTCCGGTCGGTAGTAGAGGGTCAGCCGTGCGGGTTCCCGCTGGGAGCCGGGGCAAACACCGGAGCCCGCCGTGGCCGCCGGGGCCGGGAGTTCCCTGTCGGTGAAGTCCGCGAGGCGCGATGCGCGCCGTGACCAGGCCCGACGAACAGCTGGTCGTGGGCCGGGACGCCCGCAAGCCGGTGGTCGCCGGGCTGGTGCTCGCGGGGATCGGCCCCGTGTGGGTGGAGCCCGCGTGGGACCCCGGAGGCACCTCGCGCACCCGCCGAGCGCCGCCGACGTGGCCGCCGCGCTCCGGCGCGCCCCCCCCGAGGCCAGAGACGCCCTGGTCACCTTGCCCACGCCGTACGGCACCCGCACGGATCTGACGCGCATCGCGGAGGCCTGCCACGAGCACGGGGTGCCGCTGAGCGTCGACGAGGCCGGGGCGCCCAGCCGCCGTTCCACCCGGACCGCCCTCGGCATCAGCGGCTACCAGGCCGCCGACTGGATCCGGGAGCACCACCGGCTCAACGCCCACATCGCCGACCACCGGCGGATCGCCGCCCAGCTCACCCATGCCGGCACCACCGACACCACCGGCATCACCGGCATCACCGGCACCACTGGCACCACCGGCATCACCCGCGCACTGATCACGGCCCTCATCGAGTTGGCCGACCGCGCCGGGGACTTCCCCCTCCCGTCCGTCCCCGTCGAGGTGCCGGACCCGGCGGAGCCGCGCCTCGAACAGGCGATGTCACCCCGCGACGCGTACTTCGGCCCCGTCGAGGACGTCCCCTGGAACCGGGCGGCGGGCCGGGTGACCGCCGAGACGCTCACCCCCTGCCCGCCCGGCATCCCCACAGCCCTCCCCGGCGAACGCCTCACCGCACCGGTCCTCGCCTGTCTGCGCACCTGGGGCGCCGCAGGCATGTACGTCCCCGACGCCGCCGACACGACTCTGGCCACCGTCCGCGTCGTCGCCCTGCCGTGACACCGAGGCTCCCGGGCGCGCCCCCTTGAGCCCCAGGCCCACGGAGTGAAGCCCGGGGCCCAGGGCCGGCATGTCCGCCTACGGCCGGAAAAGGATCTTCACGGCGCCGTCGCGCTTCGCCTGGAACATCTCGTACGCCTCCGGTGCGGCGGCCAACGGCAGACGGTGAGTGGCGAAGTCGTCCCCGCCCAGCGGTCGGCGTCGGTGAGCAGGGGCCGCAGGTCGTCGACCCAGCGCAGGACGTTCGCCTGACCCGTGCGGAGCCGTAGCCGCTTGTCGAACATCGTGAGGAGCGGCATGGGGTCCGCCGCGCCTCCGTACACACCGCTGAGGGACACGGTGCCGCCCCTGCGGACGAGTTCGATCGCGGGGTGGAGGGCCGAGAGCCGGTCCACGCCGAAGCTCCGCATCAGCCGTTGGGCGAGAGCGTCCGGCAGCGCGGCGACCACGGTGTGCATCCCCTTGGCGACCGGGGCGCCGTGAGCCTCCCTGCCGACCGCGTCGATGACCGCGTCCGCCCCCCGCCCGTCGGTGAGGTCCCGCACCTGGTCGACCAGCGCGCCGTCCTCGGACAGATCCAGCGCGTGCACCCCGCGGGCCGCCGACCGGGCACGCCTCTCGGGCACGGGATCGACGCCGATGACCTCGCGGGCTCCGCGCAGCAGGGCGATACGGGCGGCCATGTCGCCGATCGGACCGAGCCCCAGGACGGCCACCGAGCCGCCCTCCGGGATCTCCGCTACGAGACGGCCCGCCACACCGTGGGCAGCACGTCGGAGGGATAGACGAACCGGTCGTCCGGCGGCCCCTCCGGGACCGTGATCGGCAGGCTGTCGCCGAACGGGACCCGCAGGAACTCCGCCTGGCCGCCGGGCACAGGCCCGAGCAGGCCCCGAGGCGCGCCCAGAATGGGGCCGTGGCGCCCGGCGAGTGCCCGGCTCGGCGTGGGGCATGCGGGCCCCCTCTCTCCGGTGCCGGAACGGCGTGGCGTGAAGTAGCCGTCAACGTCAATGACGTCCTTCACTCGTATCGGTGGCTCTCTGGCATCCGAACGCCGTCATGCCCCTGACAGGTGCCAGACTCGCGGAAGCCAGACGTCCCACCCGTCGAAGACGAGCGGCGGCCCATCGGGCACCCGCCGCCCCCGGCCGTGCCGCGCCGCCCCGCGTCCGCGCCTTCCGGCACGCACTCACGCGAGGACCGGTTCGGCTCCCCGTCTGCCTCATCAGGAGGTCACGTTGACCACCCAGCACCCCTCCCGCAGGAACGTCCTCAAGTCCGCGGGCGGGCTCACCGCCGCCCTGACCCTCGGCGCCGGAGGGGTCCTCGCCGCCGCTCCCACGGCCTCGGCCGCGGGCGACGGCTTCGGACTGCACATCGCCGAGCACAACGAGGGCGACCCCCGTATGTGGTACTACCGCTTCCAGACCGCCGCCATCGGCTGGAACCCGGCGGTCAACGTCCTGCTGCCGGACGACTATCACACGAGCGGCCGCCGGTACCCCGTCCTCTATCTGCTCCACGGCGGCCTGGAGGACTTCATCACCTTCGACGCCCACCACGACATCCGGGGCCTGACCGCCGGGAAGCGCCTCATCGTGGTGATGCCCGACGGCGGACGCGCCGGCTGGTACTCCAACCCCGTCGGCTCGGGCGTCGGACCTCGCGACTGGGAGCAGTTCCACCTGGCGCAACTGGTTCCGTGGATCGACGCCAACTTCCGTACGTACGCCGAGTACGACGGCCGGGCCGTCTCCGGCTTCTCCATGGGCGGCTTCGGCGCGCTGAAGTACACCGCCAAGTACTACGGGCACTTCGCCTCCGTCAGCGCCCACTCGGGCCCGGCCAGCCTGCGCGGCTTCGGCGGCGCGGTCACCCACTGGGCCAATCTGTCCTCGGCCGCCGTGGAACTGGGCGGCGGCAGCATCTACGGGATGCCGATCTGGAACGAGGCACGGGTCAGCGCCGACAACCCGATCGAACGCCTCGAAAGCTACCGGGGCAAGCGGATCTTCCTGGTCGCGGGCACCAGCCCCGAGGACATCCAGGGGTACGCCAACGAGACGGTGGTCCTCGACACCCAGCGCGAGTTCAAGGCGAACCTCGACCGCGTGGGCATCGGGCACGAGTCGTACGAGGTGCCCGGCGGCCACTTCGTCCGCCGGGACCTGCTGGAACGGGACCTCAGGGGCGTCGTCGAATGCCTCCGCAAGGCCTGACAGGGGAGTCGCCCGTGTCGCCCACCTTTCCCCGGCGCGCCCTGTACGCCCTCCTCGCGCTGGCCGCCGTCCTCGCCCCGTCCCTCGTGACGGTGGCACCCGCCGACGCACGGCCCGTCGCCGAGGCGGCCGGATTCGCCGCCTCGTGCCCGGCCGGTGGCCCTGTCTCCCAGGGGCACAGCCAGCAGCACAACGGCATCGACATCGCCAACGACTACGGCACCCCCATCTTCGCCGTCGGCGACGGCGAGGTCACCGTCTCGGGCACCGAGCCCGGCTACGGGCAGTGGATCCGGATCCTCCACCGGGACGACACCCTCACCGAGTACGGGCACATGTACCGGCGTGACGTGGCCGTCGGCGACCATGTGACGGCCGGTCAGCGGATCGCCCTGATGGGCAGCGAGGGCCAGTCCTCCGGGCCGCACCTGCATCTGAGGGTCTGGGGCGACGCGGGAGCGAGCGTCCGCACCGACCCGATCCCGTACCTCGCGGCGCGGGGCGTCAGCATGCCGTGCGTCCCCGGCAGCGACCCGCTTCCTGCTCCGCTCATCCACCCTTCCGAGTCCGGCCGGGTGGTGTCGGCGAGATCGGCCGACGGGCGTCTGGAAGTCTTCGCCGCGGGCGCCGACGGGGTGCATCACGCCTGGCAGACGGAGGTGAACGGGGCCTGGTCGGAGTGGGAGCCGCTCGGGGGGCCGGGCGGCGCGCAGCTGGCCGTCGGCCCGAACGCGGACGGGCGGCTCGAAGTCTTCGCCCTCGACGGCGACGTCTTCCGACACCGCTATCAGCTGGCTCCCTCCGGAGCCTGGTCGGGATGGGAGGACTTCGGTGGCGGGGGCCGTGACATCGCGGTCGGCGCCAACGGCGACGGGCGCCTGGAAGTGTTCGCCTCCGGCCCGGTCGGAGTCTTCCACCGCTATCAGACCGCGCCCAACGGCGGATGGTCCGGCTGGGAACCGACCGGAGGAGGCCCGGTCGGCGGTGTGGTCGAGATGGAGAAGGCCCCGGACGGGCGTCTCGAAGTCTTCGCCATGAACGGAAGCACCTTCCAGCACCAGTACCAGACGTCTCCCGGTGGCGGCTGGTCGGCATGGGAGGACTTCGGCGGCGGAGGCCGTGACCTGACCGTCGATCACAACCTGGACGGGCGTCTCGAAGTCTTCGCCTCCGGCCCGGCCGGTGTCTTCCACAAGTATCAGACGAACCCCACCAGTTGGTCAGGCTGGGAGGCGACCGGCGGCCCCGCCGACTCCCAGGTGACCAGCCACCCCACGGCGGACGGGCGCGTCGAGGTCTTCGCCGTCAACGGCGCCGCCGCCCAGCACCTCTGGCAGACCGGCGTCAACGCCCCCTACGGCTCGTGGGAACCCTTCGGAACCGGCGGCACCGAGATCACCGCCACGGCCAACGCCGACGGCCGCATGGAGGTCTTCGGCGCCAGCCGCGCGGGCGTCTACCACAAGTGGCAGACAGGGTTCTCCCGTTGGTCCGACTGGTACTGGCTGAACTCCACCCCGGGCCCCGCCCTCGACTGACCCCGCCCCACCGGAGAAGAACCCGCGCACGACACGCGCCCCGGCGGCCCGGAGGGAACCCTCGGGCCGCCGAGGCGGCCGATGTCGTGCGGTGAAGCGCCGTACGGCCCTCAGGTGTCAGGCGGAGGCGGCGGCGCGTATGTCGCGGAGCATCACGGCGAAGGTGGGGGAGTCGGCGAACGGCCGACGGCTGCCGACCCTCCGGTAGCCCCACGTCTCGTACAGGGACTGGACCTTGGGATGGTCCGGGTCGACCAGGAGGACGGCCAGAGCCTCGGGCCGGTCGGCGAGAAGGGCGGCGTGCAGCCGCTCGGCCGTCCCGGTCTTGCGCCACCGGTGGCGGACCATCAGTTCGGAGACGCTGAACGTCGAGTCGTCGGCCGGGGGCTCGGCGAGGTGCTCGCGCCACCACTCCCGGCCCGCCGTGGCGGGAGCGCCGTACGCGAAGCCGACCGGCTCGTCCCCGTCGTAGCCGACGACGCAGGAGAAGCGGGGATGGCCGCCCCAGTGGTCGACGAACCAGGGGAAGCGCTGGACGAACTCGTCGCCCATCTCCTCGGCGTAGGCGTCCGCGTGGACGTCCAGCAGGGTCTGCCGGATGGACGGCAGGTCCCCGTGGGCGAAGCGGCGGAGGGTGACGGCGGTCATGATCTGCTCCATTCGTTCCTGTGACGGTCCGTCCACGCGTCGGCGAGGGCGGCGGGGGCGTGGGCGATCAGATCGCGCTGGAAGTCGCCCAGAAGCAGCCGGATCCGTCCGGGCAAGGGCGTGCTTCCCATGATGGTGAAGACCTTTCCGCTGGTGACGCAGGCCTGCTCGGCGTCCCCCTGGTGCAACTGGGCGAGGGCGAGCCGCAGTGTGGTGTGCGCCCGGTTGCGCCGGTAGGCGGCGGGCAACGCGGCCAGCGCCCGGTGCGCGGCGGCCTCCGCGAGGGCGGGGTGCCCCACGACGTCCCGCACGATCGCGGTCAGGGAGTGCAGCTCGGCGGGCCCGTAGAAGGCGATCCACGAGGACCGGGGCCGGGCCGGATCGGCCTTCGCCAGAGCGTCCTCGGCCCGCCCGAGATGCCGTACGGCGGCCCGGAACTGCCCGTCGTGCGCGAGGCCGATGGCGGTCCGCGCGTGGGCGAGCGAGGCGTGCAGCGGCGAACGGCGGGCGGCCGTCGCCGCCTGCGCGGCCCGCCCCGCCGCGATCGCCTCCGGGTAGTCGCGCCGCTGCCGGGCGAGCATCGCCCGCAGGTTCCACACCTTCAGCACTATCTCGGCGTCCTGGGCCAGACCCGCCAGGGCCAGGGCCCGGTCCAGCCGGTGGTCGGCCCCGTCGAGCCGCCCGGAATCGATCAGCGCCCACGCCGCCGTCGAGGTGTAGTCGGCGGCGAGCGCGTACAGCCTCTGCCGTACGCGCAGGGTGGCGGAGCCCTTCTGTAGCCGGAGCGCCTCGGCGGCGCCGGCGAGGGCGGCCTGCTCCAGACCGTGCCCGCCGTGCTCGGCGTCGAGGGCGACCAGGCGCTCGACGTCGTCGCGCAGCCGGATCACGTCGCAGGTCCCCACCCGGGAAGGCCGGGCCGAGGACGACGAGGACGACAGGGGGAGGGCGACGGCCGCACCCAGGATCCTGCGCCGGAGCACCCCGGAGTCCTCCTGCTGTTCCGGAATGAGCGAGGTCTTCCCCCGAGGGGTGAACCCCAGGGTGGTCACGGTCAGTCCGGTGACGCTCTCCAGGCCCCGGCGCTGCCGCTCCTGCGGCCACTGGTTCTCCCCGGACAACCACCGGAAGACCGTGCGTTCCGATGTCGCGCCCATCCGCCCCGTGAAAGCGCCGATGGCCTCGTTGACCGCGCCCGCCAGTTCGGGAACCGACATCTGGTGCGCGGCCATCCAGGCGGCCAGGGATTCGTTCTTGTTCTCCGCCACGACAGGCACCGTAGGGCGTGAGGCCAGTCCGCCGCAGGCAAAGAACAGGTCAATTCGTCAGTCGTGGGGAAGCGCGCCCGAACGACTTCGTCATGCACGGGAGCCGCCGGGAGGCGGTTACCTGGTGTGTACGGCCCCGCCGTGTTCCGCTCCCCGCGGAACGCGGCGGGGCGCCGTCTTCTCTCCGCGACGAGGGCCACGATGACCGGTGCACAGATCCCCCAGGACCAGGACGTCCCGGCCGTGCTGTACGTCTGCGCCGACCGGGGCACACTGGTGCCCGGACTGGCCGCCCGGCGCGCGCACGACGAGGGCAGGGCCTTCGCCCGGGAACACGGGCTGACGATCGCCGAGGTCGTCACCGACGAGTACGGCGAGCCGGACCCGGCCCGCCGTCACGGGTGGCAGCGGGTCAGGGAACTCGCGCGGACCGGCGCCGTCGCCGACGTCCTCGTCCGCTGGCCCACCGCCATCGCCCCCGAATCCGCACCCGACCTGCGCCACCGCGAGACCTCCTGGCTCCGCGAGCAGGGCGTACGCCTCCGCTACACCTGGGCGCCCCTGGCCCAGGCGGGGGACTGGCCCTTGTGCTGAACCGACGCGCCCGTCGAGGGGGAACCGGGCGCCTCGCCGGGGACCAGGAGACCGGGGGAGAGGGGAACCGGCGGTGTGGGCCGGGCGTCGGAAGGCCATGACTCGGAAAGCCGGACAGACCACCCTCGCCCTCATGCTGACCGCCGCGGTACTGACGGGCTGCGCCCACGCCGCCGGAGGAACGGACGGCGGGGGGACGCCCCAGGCCGGTCGGGCGATTCCCTTCGAACTCCTCACCCACTGCGGAATAGACGAGGCCCGTATCGGCTCGACGTACTTCGAAGCGGAGACCCCACTCTCCGACGGCAGGGGAAACCCGCCCCGGGGATGGGGCAACCCGACGCAGCTCGGCATGATGACCTTGACGTCCGAAACGGAGGCGGTCTTCACCGACGACGCCGGACACGTGGTCGGATTCCACTCCCGGCCCGGCGCGCTTGCCCCCAAGCACATGTGCGCCTGAAGCCATGGGCCCGCCGCCGGCGGGCGTGCTGTGACGGAAAGGCGTTCGACGGGTTCGGAGGGGGCCGATCATGATGAGATCCATGGATGTGCACGTGATCGCCCCGGTTCGTATCGGCAGGGAAGAGCCTCCGGGAGGAAGAGGCCTCGGCTGGGCCGAGTGGGGACCGGTGGACGGGGTGCCGGTGCTGCTGTCACCCGGCGCGGCCACCAGCAGACACCTCGGGTTCGGCGCCGGAGTCCTGGACCGGCTCGGCGTCCGGCTGATCTCCGTCGACCGCCCCGGTCTGGGAGCCTCCTCGCCCCTGCCCGGCCGTACCTTCGACGATGCCGCCGAGGACCTGCGCGCGTTCGCCGCCCGGCGCGGTCTGGAGCGGCCCCTGATGGTCGGCAACTCGCAGGGCGCGCCCTTCGCCCTCGCGTGCGCCGCCGCCGGAGTCGTCGCCGGGCTCGCGGTGGTCTCCGGCGCGGACGAGGTGGCCGATCCCCGGTTCTCCGACGTGCTTCCGGATGAACTGCGGGGCCTCGTCGATCTCGCGGTCTCCGACCCGTCCGCCGCCGAGACGCTCTTCGCCGGGTTCACCGCGCAGGCGATGTGGGACATGGTCATGTCGGGCAGCCCCGCGTGCGACCTCTCCGTCTACCGGCGGCCCGACTTCGCCGCCGCCTACCGCCGCGCCCTCGACGAGGCCTTCGCGCAGGGGGCCGCCGCGGGGTACGCCAGGGACACGGCTCTCGCCATGGGCCGCTGGGACATCGACCTCTCCCGTGTCTCCGTACCGGTGGACCTCTGGTACGGAGAGCGGGACTTCGGACACTCTCCCGACCAGGGCGCGGGCCTGACCGCGCGTATCCCGGGGGCGGTCCGGCATCTGGTGCCGGACGCGGGCGGAGCACTGCTCTGGACCCATGCCGAGCAGGTGCTGACGACCCTGCTCGGGCACGCGTCCGTAGTTTGACATCCCAACGGACTCGACGGGTCCGGGCGCCCACCGCGACGGCACGGCCGACGACGGGTGGACGCCCGGACAGGTGTCGACGATCAGGCGGTGCCCTCGGCGTCTTCCTCGTCGGAGAGGTCGGACTCGCCGAACTCGTCGGCCGGCATCATGAAGCCGAGCAGGCCGCCCATGAGTTCCTCCGGGTTCAGCTCGGTGGCTCCGGCCGGGGCGGTGGGCTTGACGCCCGCGCTCATCTTCAGGCTGAGGCCGAACTTCTTGACCTTGGCGTTCTCGGCGAGCTTGGCGAGGTCGACGTAGACCTCGGTCAGCGCGCCGTTCTTCAGCGTGAAGTCGGCCGTGGTCCTGGTGTCGGGAATCTCCTTCAGATCCTTGTCCGAAGGCAGCTCGAAGGACGGGGGGAGGTTCTTGGCGAGCGGGCGGATCTCGGTGAGGAGTTCCCCGAGGAGCGTACGGACGGGGGCGGTGGCGGTGACGTGCTCGGTGTCGCCCTTGCCGCCGGAGGTGGAGAACTCCACCTTGCGGGCGACGACCTCGCGCAGGGAATCCAGGAGCTTCTTCTGCGTCTTGGCGTCGAGGGTCGGCTCCGGCGACGGCGTGGCCGACGCCTCGGCGCCGATGTCCTCGCCGAACTTCGCCATCTCGGCGGTGCGGAACTTCACCCACGCGCCCTCGACGACCTTCTTGAGGTCCGCCGCCTCCGGAGGCAGGTCGTCCATGCCCGGAAGGGGCGCGCCCATCATCTTGGAGAGGGACTTGACGTCGGCCCGGATGTAGGTGAAGTCGTCGACCGAACGGAACTCGACGAGGTCGCCCGAGGGTGTGCTGAACTTCACGGCGGTGCCGACGAAGTCCTTCTCCTCGGACTCGGCGATCGGCTTCCTGGACTCGACGGTGACGCTGATCTTCGCGCCGCTGATCAGCTTCGCCGCCTCGTCGGGGATCTCCTCGCCGGGCTCCGGGTCGGACGCGGCGTCGAGTGCCTTGAGCGTCGCGGCGTCGGCGTCCAGGTCCAGCTCGAAGGAGAGGGACTTCTCCTTGCCGAGCTTCTCGAAAGCCTGGTCGAGCTTCTTTCCGGCGGACACCTGCTCCACCGTGCCACAGGCGGCCGAACCCGCCAGGACGGCGCCGACGACTGCGGTAGCGGTGAGGGTCTTGCGGATGGCGGTGATGACGATCTCCTTGTAGACGCGATCACTGTGTGAACGTGCGATCGAAAAGGAGACTCGCGACCGGCCCGAACGGTTGTACGCGGAGACGAGATTCTTCCAGGTCAGTGGCGCCCGCCGCGCTGCCAGCGCTGGGCGGTCAGGGGCGTGGGTCCGCCGGAGAGGAGGTCCGCCAGGGGCCGGATCAGGTTCCGCGCCTCGTCCGGGAGCGCGCGGACCGCCGCGACCAGACCGGTCGTCCCGTCCTGTTCGTCGTCGACCAGGACGGCCACGAAGCCGAGCCGACCGTCCGGCTCCGCACCCGGGAACCACTGTCCGGCGTGACGGGGACGCGCGGGCCAGCGGGTGGTGACCAGGGTGTGCGGGGCCGAGGCGTCCGGTTCGCGGCGCAGCAGGACCTCCGCCGGGGCCACCGTGAGGTCGCCGTAGAGACCGGCACTCCAGTACGGCTCCTCCGTCGCGAACCGTTCCGCCGCCGCGCGGTCGGCGAGGTCGACGACGTGGACGCTCCCCGTGTGGTCCTCCCCGTCGTCCGACAGCGTGGGCCCACGGAGTATCAGCCGACTGTCGAACCGGTCCATATAGGACCAGTGTTCCTCGCCGAGTTCGATCAGCCGGTCGATGACACCGGGCCTGTCAATCGCGTGAACGTAGAAGACCATGGCGAAACGGTACGCGGGCCCGCTCGCGCCCCTCCCCCGGGGGGCGTGCGCCGTGGGCTCGCACCCGCACCCGGCGCTCCCGCTCGTTCGGGTGGCTCTCCCGCCCCCGCGTTTCGCCGCCCCCGCCCCCGTCCAAGATCCGCGTGGGCGGCGCCCTCCCGGGCGCCCCGCACTGCCAGGAAAGGGCGGTTGACATGACTACGGCAGATGGAGAGCCGATCGCGGCGGTCACGGACGCGACGCTTGAGGACATCGCGACCCACGGCATCTGGCGCGGGGCGGGTCTCGACATCAACCCGTCGGTGCTCGCCGTGGCACGGGCCCTGCTCGCCGCCGTCCAGGGCAACGCACCTGCGGGCACGCTCCCCGAGGAGCTGCGGGACCTGGTGGCCCGCGTCCGGGAGCGGTCCGGGATCAGCCTCCCGCGCGTTCCCGTGACGGAGGAGATCAGCCTCTCCGCCTTCGCGATCAAGCAGAACACCCCGGAGCCGCGCCCGGTCGTCATCGTGCCGGCGGGATGGAACCCGTACGGCTGGCTGCCGTTCATCGCCGGATACCTCTCCCTGGCGGCGCGCGGCTACCACGTACTGGCGTACACCCCGCGAGGCATCGGCAAGCCGGGACTGCCGTACACCTCCGAGGGGCTCATCGACGTCGCAGGGCCGAACGACTGGGCGGACGGATCGAAGCTGATCGACCACGCGCAGGAGCTGTTCACACCGAGCAAGGTCGGATTCCTCGGACTGTCCTACGGGTCGGGGATCAGCCAACTGGTCGCCGCGCACGACGAGGAGGACCGGGTCGCCGCGGTGGCCGCGCTGAGCACCTGGGGCAATCTCGCCACCAGCCTCTACGACAACGGCACCCGGCACGTCGAAGCGGTCAAGAAGCTCATCGAGTTCACCGGAGGCGAGGAGAAGGACAAGTTCGACGAGAAGACACGCGGCATCCTCAAGAACTTCCGCGACGGCCAGAACCTGAAAGCCGTGGTGGACTGGGGCAACGAGCGTTCCCCGGAGACCTACGTCGACCGCACCAACGAGCGGGGCATCCCGACCTTCTACTCGAACACCTGGCACGAGAGCCTGTTCCCCGTCCGCGAGGCCATCGACGTCTTCGAGCAGCTCACCGTCCCCAAGCACCTGAACCTGTGGATCGGCGACCACGGAGCCCCGGAAGGTGCCGGGATCACCGGTCTCGTGTCCGGGGTGGCCTTCCCCGGTCTGCTGACGCCGATGCGCGAGGCGTACGCCTGGTTGGACCACCATCTGCTCGGCGAGGCCAACGAGGTGCCGGGGTGGCCGACGGTCCAGAGTCAGGTCATGTTCACCTACACGACCGCCCCGGTCATCGGCGGCGGCCGACGGATCACCGCCCCGGCCCGACGCGAGCCGCTCGGATCCTGGTCCGAGGCCACCACCGGCACCGAGACCTGGTACCTGAGCGGTGGCGATGACGGTGACGGGACACTGTCCGACAAGCCGTCAGCGGGCTGGAGCCGCAGCTTCACCGCCGGGCACGAGACCGCCGCCACCGCCATGGACGCGATCATGGAGACCGGGCAGAAGGAGTGGTTCGGCAACCCCAAGCCCTACCGTCCGGACGACTTCGAGCGGACCCGGCTGCTGCTCTGGTCCACCGAGGCACTGACCGGCGGCCGACGCATCCGGGGCAACGCCAAGGTGCGGCTCGCCGTCCGGACCGAGGTAGGCGACGCCGCTTCCCTGGTCGCCTACCTCTTCGACCTCGCCCCGGACGGCAGCGCCCGGATCGTCACCCACGAGCCCTACACCGCCACCGAACTGCGCCCCGGTGAGGACCGGACCGTCCAATGGCCGCTCCAGACGGCCGCGTACGACCTGGCCGACGGCCACCGTCTCGCCCTGGTCGTCAACAGCCTCGACCAGCTGTACGCGTTCACCGGCACGCAGGACGGCACCCTCACCGTCGGCTCCCCGGCCGGAGAGGAAGCCGTCCTGGAACTGCCGCTCGGCTGACCGGCACCGGGAGGGGCGATGAGGCGGGCGGCCCGGCGGGCCACGAGACGGGCCCCGCGCTCGAAACGGCGGGTCCTCATCCCCGAAACGCCGGGTCCCCGCCCCGAACGGCGGGGACCCGTCTCGGGCTCCTCAGCGGCCCGGTTCTCCTTCCGGCCTCACGTCAGGTGCCGGGAGAAGAACCGGGCCGCGTCGTCCACCTCGAACCACGGGGTGCCGGTGTGCCCGCCCAGATTGGCGTGCAGCGTCTTCTCCTTGGTGCCGAGGACGTCGAACAGGTCCAGGACCGGCTGCCGGTCCATTCCCTCGTCGTCCCACTGCATGAGGAACTGCACGGGAACGGCGACCCGCCGGGCCTCCTCGCGGAGACTCTCGGGGACGAAGGTCTGACCGAAGAACGCGGCGGCCTCGACGCGCGGGTCGACCACCGCCAGGCGGATGCCGATGGCGACCATCCCGTCGTACCCCACCGGGCCGTCGATCCCGGGCAGCGCGAGAAGCGCGTCGAGGGTGGCCTGCCATTCGGGGACCGCCCTGTCGACCAGCGGGCGGATGAAGGCCTCGATGACCTCGTCGACGAGTTCGCCGGACTCAAGGGCCTGCCGGAAGGCGGCGCGACGCGTGTCGTCCTCGGTGGAACGGGGCCGGCCACCGCACCCGGGGGCGTCGATGGCCGCCACGGTGAAGCCGTACCGGGCCGCGTAGTGACGGGCCCGCTTGACCAGCCAGGGAAGCCGCTTGTGCAGGCCCCCGGGGTGACCGATGAGGATCAGCGGGCCGGACGCTCCGGAACCGGGGGTCCACAGGACGCCGGGGATCTCGCCCAGGAGGAACTCACGTTCGAGGACGCCGTCGTCGAGCCGCTGTTCGGAAGTGAAATACATGGTCGTGCCTTTTCGGGAGTGCGTGGGAACGGCGCTCCCGGACGACCTATCGTCCGACCGTGACACCGGAGGGGAGCACCCATGTCGATACTGCGTTCACGGGTACCACCTCCTTGTTCTCTCGCACGGCCTCGGGGAACCTACCAGGGCGCACGAGGGCCCGCCAAACGGTTTTCACCCGGGACGGAAAAAGGGGGACTGCACGGACCGGACCGTATGGACCGGACCGTATGGACCGCTCAAGGCCCGTCCTGTTCTCCGACGCGCGCCGTCAGCCCGCCGTGGGGATCCGCACCGTCTCCGCCCACGGCGGGGGCGCGGGCGGGTCCTCGCCGATCAGGGCGGCGATCAGACGGGCCGAGACGGGTTCCGCGGGCCAGGGTGTGCAGCCGTCGGTGAGGACGACGACGATGTTCGGCGGGTCGGCGGCGGCGAGTGCCTCGTGGATGCCGACGGTCATGTCCGTACCGCCGCCGCCCGCGAGTTCGACCTGGTCGACGCTGGTCACCCGGGCGACGGCCTGCACGTCCGCGTCGCACGCGAGGACGGCGACCCGATTGCCGCCCACGCCCACCTCGCGCAGCACCCCCGAGATCTCGGCGAGCGCCGCCGCGAGGTCGTCGTCGCCCATCGAGCCCGAGGTGTCGACGACGACGGCCACCCGGGGCAGCGGCCGGCGCAGGCTGGGCAGCACGACCCGGCCGCCGAGGGTCGAGGTACGGCGCGAGGGACGCCGGTACGTGTAGTCGACCGCGCCGCCCGCCCATGCCACGGCCTCGCGGACCGCGCCGGTGAGCGCCTTGCGCCAGTCGACGGTGGGTTCGAGGACCTGTTCCGCCCAGCGTCGCCAGCCGCCCGGAACCGTTCCCCGGGAGCGCTTGTGGGCCCGTATGGCCTGGGCGGTCTGACGGCGCAGCGCCTCGGCCTCCACGGGGCCGAGACCGGCCGTGCCGGAGCCGCCGTGCTCGCCCAGGTCCCAGGGCGCGGGCACGCCGTGCGCCCCCGACCCGCAGTCGAGCGGGTGGTCGGTCGACTCCGGGACACCCCGCAGGTACTCCTCGAAGAGCCGGCCGGCGGGCAGCCCGAACAGGCGCGGCTCCATGAGTCCCGGAGGCAGCCGCAGTCCGTCGGCGACCAGGTCGTCGTTGATCTCGCAGTCCTGGGCGATGTTGACACGCAGCCGGTCGCGCTGGTCGGCGGCGGGCAGCCGGTCGGCGCGTCCGTGATGGTCGCGCAGCAGATGGGCCGCCTCGTGGATCCACACCCCGGCCAGCTCCTCGACACCGTTCGCGTCGACGAACGAGGGCGCCACGTAACAGCGCCAGAACCGGTCCACCGCCATCGTCCGCACCTGCTCCGAAGGGACGACGGTCAGGGCGTACAAGGCGGAGGCGAGATACGGGCGTGCCTCCGCCGCCTTGTAGCGCGCTGCCAGCAGCTTGGCGCGGTCGAGCCGGTCGCCCGGCACGGGTCTGGTGGAGGGCATGGCGCGGCGGCCGGTCAGCGCCCGCCCGGCAGCGCGCCGGCGAGCTGGAGCAGTTCGAGGAAGGCGTCGATGCCCGGCGGAATGGGCCACTCCGGTTCGCGCATCGCGGCCAGATCGCGGGCCGCTCGCGCTGCCACGTCGGGCACCCCGGCGTCCACGGCCTTGGCCAGGACCTCCCAGCCGGCCTCCCAGCGCGGGCGGGTCGGCTCGCTCTGCACGGCGGCGACCACGGCGATGAGGAACGCCAGCTGACGGTCGCCGCGCTCGGGCAGGGCGAAGGCCGAGGGGTCGGCGAGGACCCGGTCCGGGTCGGGCAGGTCCAGATTCTCCAGATACGAGAGGAGTTCGATGCCGGCGGCCTCGCCGACGGCGCCCATCAGTGCGGCGGCCCGCGCCTCGTGCCCGGCGCCCGACGCGTACCCCGTGGCCAGGAGCCGCAGCGCCATCTCCCAGGTGCGGGGGGAGGGCCAGGCGCGGCCACGGCCCTCGGCCTCCTTGGGCATGTGGTGGACGAGCCCCGGGCGGGCCGTCAGGAAACCGCTGATGACACCCCGGGCGCGGGCGACGGCGCCGGACACCCGCTCCGGCCGCACCGAGGGCAGCACCGTCTCGGGCCAGGTGCCCGCCATGCCGCGGGCCACCGTGCGCGGGTCGTGCGTCCAGTCGAGGTGGACGAAGCGGTTGGCGAGCGGCGGGCTGAGGTGCCAGCCGTCGGCGGCGCTGGAGGGCGGGTTGGCGGCGGCCACGATCCGTACCGACGCGGGGAGCGCCAGGCTGCCGACCCGGCGTTCGAGGACCACCCGCAGCAGGGCCGCCTGCACGGCGGGCGGCGCGGAGGACAGCTCGTCGAAGAACAGGAGGCCGTGGCCGGTACGGGCGAGCCGCACGGCCCAGTCCGGCGGCGCCATCGGCACGCCCGACGCGGCCGGGTCGTCGCCGACGATCGGGAGCCCGGCGAAGTCGGACGGTTCGTGGACGCTGGCGACGACGGTCTCCAGACGCACCCCGAGGGCGTCGGCGAGCTGTTCCATGCCCGCGGACTTGCCGATGCCGGGCTCGCCCCACAGCAGGACCGGCTGGTTCGCCGTCACGGCGAGGGTGAGGGCTTCCAGTTGAGGGTTGCCGACCGGTTCGGTCCTCGTGGTGTCCAGGCGTGCGTTGAGGGCGTCGGCGGCCACGAGGGACGCGGGAGCGGGCGCGGAACCGGTCATGGGCGGGTGTCCTCGGCGTCTGCGGGTGTCTTCTCGGGGCCCGCATCCGCCGGATCCTCCGCGTCCCAGTCGACGTCGGGGGAGCCCTCGGAGGAGTCCCGTTCGTCCATGTGGGAGTCGAACCAGTCGGAGCCGATGCCCGGATGCTCCTTCAGGACGCGTCGGCGCAGGAACATCAGGTCGGTCCGCTGGTAGCGGCGGATCACCTGGGCGAGGGACAGTTCCGTCTCGTCGACGACGTCGATCCTTGCCCCTGCGGCCAGCAGGTCCCCGACCAGGTCGGCGGAGCCGCCTTCGTGGACGGCGCACTGGAGCGGGGTGTGGTCCGACCGGTCCTTCGCCTCCAGGTCGAGTCCGGCGGCCAGCAGCCTCGGCAGCAGTTCCCGGTGGTCGAGGAGCGGCAGGACGTGCAGCAGCCCCCGCTTCCTGCGGTCGCGGACGAACGGGTCCGTACCGGCGTCGAGGAGGGCGAGGACGGCGGGCGCGTCACCGTGCTGGGCGTGCAGGAACAGCGCGTTCCGCTGCTCCGTCAGGCCCCGTGGCAGCCGTTCGCCGTCGGCCCACGCCGCCTGGGTGGCGAAGCAGCCGCTGATGGAGCCGCCGAAGGCGCGCAGGGCCAGCTCGCGCTGCCGTTCCTGTTCGGTGTGCGGGCCCTGGAGGACGCCGTCGCGCGACACGACCTCGTGCCAGGAACCGCCGCAGCGGACCCTGACGGGTTCGGGTGCACGAGGGGCGGGCGGTCCTGTCACGGCCCCGGCGTCCGGGAAGAGGGCGGCGGCCACCAGCGGGTGCAGTTCCTCGGGCCGGATCCGGCCCGCCCGCAGCAGCCCGATGTCGGGCAGCCGCTGCCAGGCGTACGTGGGCAGGAGCGGGACACCGTCCTCCTGGCCGTACTCGTGGCCGGTGACGCGCAGGGGGGTTCCACCGGGGGCGCCCGGGTCGGACTCGATACGGAGATGGCTGCGCCACTGCGGGTGGATGCGGAAACGCGACCCGCGTCCCGCCTGGGCGAGGCGCAGGATCTCCGGGGCCAGCCGGGTGAGGTCGGGGGCGACGAACGAGGCGAGCCAGGCGACGTCGATCCGCTGGTAGGAGCGCGGGCCCTGCGGCGGCGGAGTGAGGTCGAGGTCGATCCCGGCGGCGGCGTACGCCTCGGTGTGCTCGCCGCGTGCCTGGAGGACCGCGATCCATTCCGCGAGGACGGTCGGATCGGAGCCGTCGGGGGCCTCGTCCGGCAGTTCGCCGGAGTGCAGGGGCGTGCCGTCGGGGCGCAGGAACGGCAACCGGCCGCCGGAGCCCGAGCCGGGGGCGTCGACGGCGCCCGCGCTCCAGCGCAGTTCGCCGGAGTGGCGGGCGTCCCAGAGGCGGCGGGCGGCGGTCCAGTCCTCGGTGGCGTACGGGAGCCCGTGGAGCATGTCCTCCCCGGGCCCGGTGGCCGGGCCGAAACGCAGTGCGAGCCGCTGCGGTCCGGCCAGCATCGGGGTGTTCGTCAGGGACAGGACCGGGCCTTCGGCGCCGTACGCGGCGAGGACGACACGGCGGCAGCAGGCGAGGGTGGTGTGTCCGCCGAGCGTCCGGGGAAGGTGCCAGCGCAGCAGGTCGGGCGCCAGGTGCCGCAGGTCGTCGGCGAGACGGGAGGCGACCTCGGCGCCGTACCGGTCGGCTGTCCGCTCGGGATCGAGGTCGTCGGGCACGTCCACGGCGGCCACGGCGCAGGCCGCCCGCCAGTCGCCGGACTCCCGGGCCTCCGTGGCCCGTTCGATCATCCAGCGGGGAACGGCGTGACGGCGTATGCGGGCCCAGGCGGAAGCGTCCTCGGGGGAGAGGCCGCCGGGCGGTACCGGACGGGCGGTCACCGGTACACGCTCCCGATGGCCTTCAGATCGGGGTGGGTCGGCCGAACGGGCCGCAGCCTCTCGGCGAAGGACCGCTTGAGGCGGCGCGGAGTACCGGGGCCGAGGCCCACGTATTCGAGACGGTGGCCTTCGGGGAGCGCGGCGAGCAGGTTCCTGGCGCCTCGGCCGGTGATGCCGGTGTGGCGCAGTTCGAGGCGGCGCAGGGGGCTGCCGGGGAGGGCGGCGGCCAGTGCCCGCGCGCCGTCGTCGCCGGTGGTGTTGCCGGGCGAGCCGAGGCTGCGCTCGGACATGGCCCGGCCGAGGTCCAGGGTCTCGATGCCGCCGAGGGCGTCGGCGAGGGCGCGGGCGCCCCGGGGGCCGATGCCGTTGCCGCCGAGGCCGAGCCGCACGGGCCGGGCAGGGTCGGTGGCGGCGGCCAGGGCGGCGGTGCCTTCGTCGCCGAGGTGGTTGGCCGGCACGTACAGCTCGCGGACCCCGGCGTCCCGGACGAGGGCGGCGAGGAGCGGGGCGTCGGCGGCGGTCAGCCCGTTGCCGCCGAGGAAGAGACGTTCGAGCGGGGCCTCGCGGTCCAGGAGGGCGTCCAGGAGGACCCGTACGCCCTCGGGGCCGATGCCGGAGTTGACGAGGTCGAGCGTACGGAGGGTGTCGTTGCGGCGCAGGAGCGCGGCGAGGGTACGGGCGCCGGCCGCCGTGACCGGGTTCCGCTTGAGCCACAGGGCCCGCACCGTGGTGTCCTCGGCGAGCGCACCGGCGAGGGCGGTCACGCCGTCCGGGCCGACGCGGTTGCAGCCGAGGTACAGGGTCCGGATGCCGTGTCCGGCCTCGGCGGCCAGGACGTCGGCCACGTGCCGGGCGCCCTCGTCGCCGAGGGAGTCGGTGCCGAGCAGCAGATGCGTGGCGTGCGGGGAGGCGGCGGCCACGGGCAGCAGACGCGCGGCGCCCTCGGGACCGAGCCCCTGCTTGCACAGGTCCACCCGGCCGTCGGCGCGCAGGGTGCCGAGCGGAAACGTTTCGTCCTCGGCGACGGGCCGCGCGTCGGCGAGCCGGTCGAGGAGCGGCGAGAGCAGCGCGGGATCGGCGAGCGGCAGATCGGGATGCTCGATCGCGGGACAGCGTACGGGCGTTGTCGGCTGGTCCATCACCACTCCACCGGGTCCTCCGCCGGGGCCCGGCGTCCACGTCGACAGCAAGCAGGCGCAAGACCGGTCGGATTCGAACCGACGTCCTCCAGCTCGATGCGTGGGCGCGACGACCTCTGCGCTACGGCCTTGCTGCGGAAGATCATAGCCATAACTTCCCTGATGTCGATCACCAGTTTGAGAGCCCATGGGTGTTTTGGAGGGGGAGAGCGCGGGAGCCTGTGGCGTCCCGCGACGTGGTCGCTTCGGGGGCCGGAGCCTTGGCTTGAACGTGACTCATGGGCACCATTCTCCGCAGCTTCACGTGGGAAGACGGCCAGGATCCGGAAGCGGAGGCCGGGCGGATCCTGCGGGAACTGTGCACGGACGGGCTCCTCGTCGCCTCCGGCCCGCGGGGAACCACCTGTGAGGCCGTCCCGAAGGAGCGGCCTACGCGTCGGCCCCGTCGGCCCGCGCCCTCGTCAAAGCCAGCCCGACCAGGACTTGGAACAGGGCGAGCAGGATCAGCACGGTCAGCGGAAGGCTCCAACCGCCGGTGGCCGACCGCAGCAGTCCCACGCCGAACGGGCCCGCCGACGCCACCAGATAGCCCGTGCTCTGGGCGAACGTCGACAGCGCCGCCGTCTGCCGGGCGCCGCGACCGCTCATGCCGATGACGGCGAGGACGAGCGGGAACGCCCCGAGTCCCAGACCGGTCAGGACGGCCCAGAGCGCGGGCAGGGCGAGGGGCGCGAGCAGCAGACCGCAGAAACCGGCCACGAGCGACGCCCCCACGAGGACGAACGCCAGCCGCAGCCTTCCCGGGCTCCGGGTCAGCGGCATCAGGACGAAGGTCGACGGGACTCCCACGGCCAGCATCAGACCGAGCAGCGCCCCGGCCCGGCCGCTGTCCAGCCCCTGGTCGGAGAGCATGCTGGGCAGCCAGCCGATCACCGCGTAGCTGTTCAGCGACTGGAGCGCGAAGAACGCCGTGACCAGGAGCCCGAACCGGGTCCGCCCCATGCTCCAGGCCGAGACGCCCGGCTCCGCCGCCGCCGGCGCCGCAGCCGCCCAGGACCTCCGGCCCCCGCTCCACACCACCAGGGCGAGCAGCGCGGGCAACGCCCACAGGGCCAGCCCCGCCGACGGACCGCCGACGAGGTCGGCCAGCGGCACCGCGGCGGCGGCGGCCACCGCCGAGCCCAGGGCCATCGTCGTGGTGTAGAGCCCGGTAAGCAGGGCGACCCGGTCGGAGAAATGCGTACGCACCACGGCAGGCAGCAGGACGTTGCACAGGGCCAGCCCGGCCGACCCGAGCAGCGTCCCGGTCAGCAGCGCCGCCGTGCCGGGCACCGCGCGCACCGCCACCCCCGCGCACAACGCCGCGAGGGCCAGCAGAACGGCCCGCTCGGTCCCCACGCGCCGGGCCAGCAGAGCGCCGCACGCTCCCATGACCGCGAAGCAAAGGGTCGGCAGGGTGGGCACCAGGGCGGCCACCACCGGGCCGAAGCCGATCCGCTCCCGCAGCGGCTCCAGCAGAGCCGAGGCGCTGCTCACGCTCAGGCGCAGATTGAAGGCGATCAGCACGATGCCGGCGCCGACGAGCCAGGTCGCACGGGATCGGGTCATCGGGGCACGGGTGCTCCCGGGGGAGCGATGGGTCAGTGGCATGCGGGCAAACATAAGACGTCTGACCTTTAACGTCCAATCATCAGGTGGCTATCCTGGAAAGCGCCCTCCGCACGTCCGATGGCACCCGCCCCGCATCCGGAACGGTTCCCCCGCATCCGAAACCGTCCCCACGTATCCGAGGGAGCCTCCATGGCCCTGGCCTCAGCCCGCCGCCCCGCGCTCGTCGACGAGGTCATCGCGGGTCTGCGTGGCGAGATCACCTCCGGACGCTGGCCCGTCGGCTCCCGCATCCCGCCCGAGCCCGCGCTGATCGAGCGGCTCGGTGTCGCGCGCGGCACCCTGCGCGAGGCGGTCCGCGCCCTCGCCCACGCCGGGCTGCTCCAGGTCCGCCAGGGCGACGGCACCTATGTCCGGGCCACCAGCGAACTGTCCGGCGCCCTCCAGCGCCTCGACAGCGAACTGAGCGACGTCCTCGAAGTACGTCAGGCACTGGACGCGCAAGCCGCCCGCCTGGCCGCCCTCCGCATCACCCCCGACCGGCTCTCCGTGCTCGGAGAACTGCTCGCCCGGCGCGCCGCCGCCTGGGAGCGCCGGGACCAGGACGCCTGGATCGAAGCCGACCACGCCTTTCACCAGGCTGTCGCCGCAGCGAGCGGGAACACCCTGCTCGGCGACCTCTACACCGGCCTCGGCCCTGCCCTGCGCCGCTCCATGGCGGCCCACTGGGCGGAGCCGGGATTCGACGGCGCGGACCCCCGAGGCCACGAAGACCTCCTCGTCGCACTGCGCGGCGGCCACGCCGACCGTGCGGCTCTGAGCGCCACCGCCAACATCGACGCCACCACCCACTGGCACACCGCACCGACACCCGCGCCTCCGGCCCGGTGACCGGGCGGGCCCCCGTCGCGTACGCCTCCGCTGCGCACGCCCCCACCGCGCCCGTGCCGTCACCCCGTGGCCGCCGCCGGAACGGACGTCGTGGCCGTCCAGCGCAGGAGCCCGTAGAGGAGTTGGGTCGCACCCGGCATGAAGCGGGAGCCGTGGTGGTACACCGGGTCCATCGTGGTGACGATCAGTCGGCCGGGGGTGGAGACCCGGTCCTCGTAGAGGAGGACCTGCCGGGTGGCGGGGTCGCCCTCCTGCTCCAGGTCGGTGTACGCCAGGACGGTGGCGCCGGCCGGGGGTTCCAGGAGGCCGTGGTAGTGCCAGCGGACGGCCCGCTCGGTGAGATGGTCCCAGGCCTCGTGCCCCTCGCCCGACCTGCGGACGCCGTTGTCGCCGCCGGGGGCGCGCCACCACCAGAAATTGGTCTCGGCGGGCCGCAGCCCCCGCAGCCCGGGGACCCAGTCGCAGGTGCCGTTCTCGCCGAGGACGACGACCGTGCCGCCGTGTTCGGCGACCTGGAGGATCCAGGGCACCGCACCGGCGAGGAGCCGGGCGTGCAGCCGGTCCGAGACGAAGAGGACGTCCAGGTCGGCGAAATCGCGCTGGGTGGCGTCCGGGAGATAGATCTCGCGGGGACGCCAGAGCCGGACCGCCGGGTCGGTGAGCGTGGTCAGCTGGCTGAAGGAGCCGCCGTGCAGGAATCCGATTCGGTACATCAGAGGGTGCCCTCCAGCCAGGCGTGCAGACGGGGTCCGAGCGACCGAGTGGAACGGTCGGGGTCGCTGAACAGGGACAGGTCGTTCCCGGCGTGGGCCATGACGAAGCCCTCGCCGAGCGGATAGAGGACGTCGATCGGCAGTGCGTGCGGGCCGATGCCGTTGAGTACGGTGCCGCCCTCGGGCACGCGGGAGTGGTACCCCCGGCCGTAGAACCCGGCCACGCCCAGACGCGCGAGGTCGTCGCCGGTCGGGGTGCCGGGCACGCCCGTGCGGTAGAGGAGTTCGAGGTAGTCGACGCCCTCGAAGACCGGATGCGGGGTGACCGGGCTGATCCGCAGATCGTCCGGACCGTGGTAATCCAGCGCCCGCCACGGGGAAAGGCCGGGCAGGAAGGGGCGTACGACGTGCCCGTTGACCAGGATCCGGCCCCCACCACGCACGAAGCGCTCAAGCAGTGGTGCCTGCCGTTCGAGGAAAATCTGGTCAACCGTGTTCACAAGCGACAGGCCCTTGATCCCGCCGCTCAGGAGCAGCTCCTCGGACAGGTCGTACACATCGAGCGGTTCGGCGGGCAGCCCGGCGGGCGGACCCATGGGGAGCCCCATGGTGACGACACGGACGGAACTCATACGGGAGCCTCCTGAGGAGAGGGGAGCGGGGCGGTACGGGTGGGACCGAGGTCGGGGACGACGCTGGTCCGGGGGCCGCGAGGGCCCTCGACCCGGACGGTGGTGACGGGGAGGCCGTACAGCTCGGACAGCGCCGCCGCGTCGAGGAGTTCGGCGGCCGGACCGGTACGGACGTCGTCCGGGCCCAGTACGAGCACGGCGTCGTCGGCGAGGTGCAGGGCGTGGTCCGGGTGATGGGTGGTCAGGACGATGCCGAGACCGGACCCGGCGAGTTCCTGGAGAAGGGTCAGCACCCGGGCCTGGTTGCGCAGGTCCAGCGCGGAGACCGGTTCGTCGAGGACCATCACCTGGCACTCGGCGGCGAGCGCCCGCGCGATCAGCGTCATCTGGCGCTCTCCACCGGACAGTTCGGTGTACGAGCGGTCGGCCATGTGCGCGATGCCGACGCGCTCAAGGGCCTCGGCGGCGAGGGCCCGATCGCGGCGACCGGGTGTGGTGTACGCCTTGATGTGCCGGGATCGGCCCATCAGCACCATGTCCGTGACCGAGTAGGCGAACGGGGCGGCGTGGGACTGCGGGACGTACGCGACGGGCGCGTGGGTGGTGACGCTTCCCTCCGTGGGCCGGGCCAGTCCGGCGAGCAGCCGCAGAAGCGTCGACTTGCCCCGGCCGTTGGGGCCGAGGACCCCGAGCACCCGGCCCCGGTGGGCGGAGACGTCGACGCCCCGGAAGACCCATCGGTCCTTCGTGTAGCGGTGTCCGAGCGCGTGGGCCTCGATGACCGGGCCGGGCGCGGCGGCGGAGGGGCGGCCGGCCTGGGCGCGGTCCTTCGCAACGGCGGTGCCGGTCGGCCGGGTTCGGCTCACGGGGACCACATCCGGTTGCGCGACCTGGCGAGCAGGGCGATGAAGAACGGGGCGCCGATGATCGCGGTGAGGATGCCGAGCGGCATCTCCGAGGCGGTCAGCGTCCGGGAGAGGGTGTCGATGACGGTGAGGTAGGAGCCGCCGATGAGGAACGCCGCGGGCAGCAGCAGCCGATGGTCGCTGCCGGTCACCAGACGGGCCAGATGGGGGACGACGAGACCGACCCAGCCGACCAGACCGGCGACGGCGACCGAGCCGGCCGTCATCAGGGCGACGGCGCACAGGAACACTCCGCGGGTCAGCCGCGGCGGCACACCGAGCGCGGTGGCGTCCTCGTCGCCGAGCGAGAGGACGTTCAGGCGCCAGCGCAGGGCGAACACCACGGCGGCGCCGAGCAGCACCGGGACCGCCGCCGTGACGACCTTCGGATAGGTGGCGGTGGACAGGGAGCCCAGGAGCCAGAAGACGATCGAGGGCAGTTCGGACTCCGGGTCGGCCACGTACTTGCCGAAGGAGACCAGGGCGCTGAAGAAGGCGGCGGTGACGGTGCCGCCAAGAACGATCATCAGGATCTGGTTTCCCCCGCCCAGCCGTCCGATCAGCATGACGATCGCGAGGGCCACGAGCCCGAACCCGAAGGCACCGCCCACCACGCCGAACGCGCCGGTCCCGAGCAGCATGGCGAGGACTCCGCCGAAGGAGGCTCCGGAGGCCACCCCGAGGGCGTCGGGGCTGACCAGCGGATTGCGGAAGACACCTTGCAGGGCGGCGCCCGCGAGCGCGAGTCCCCCGCCGACCAGCAGGGACAGCAGGACCCGGGGCAGCCGGACGTCGAGCACGACCGTCTCCTCGGTGCCGGTCCAGGTGCGGTCGACGGGGAGGAACTGCCCGGCGAGCAGCCGTACGACCTCGTTGAGCGGCACCACATAGCGGCCGAAAGCGAGGGCGGAGAGGGCGATCAGTACGGTGAGGACGGCGAGCAGCGGAACACCGAGGAACCGGCGGCGCGGGCTCTGCGAGTCGGGGGAGTCCCGCGGGCTTGGTGAGTCCTGCGGGGCCTGCGGGGCCTGTGAGCCGAGAGAGGTCTGCGGCTTCCGAGAGTCGCGTGCCGCCGTGCTCTCAGGCGCCGAAGCCGTCATAGCCGGAACTCCCGCCGTTCATCCCGAGGCGCAGGACGCCGTCGACCTGATCGCGCGAGATCGCGTAGCCGTACAGGTGATCGAAGGTCTGCTCGATGCGCGTGCGCAGACCGATGCGGGTCGCCAGCCGGGGGTGGAGGATCTGGGCGACCCAGCGCCACATCAGCGGCGACTCGCAGCACGGCGGGTCCCAGCGGTAGCCGCCCAGCGGGATCTTGTAGACGCGTCGGGCGCGTACGGCCCGCAGGCTCGCCAGCTTCCTGTCGGCGTAGAGGTCGGCGGGGGTGGTGGCGTCGAAGCCGGACAGGAGGATCACCTCCGGGTCCCAGCGGAGGAGCTGTTCGACGGAGACCTGCGGGGTGCCGGTGGCCTCGTCGCGTGCGACGTTGACGCCTCCGGCGATGTCGGCCCAGTGGTTCATGTAGTGCGACTTGTTGACGGTGGTCCAGCCGTCGGCGGCGGTCCTCAGATAGAGCACCGTGGTGCGGTTCCTCACCTCGGGGGTGACGAGCGCGCGGATCGCCTTGTCCTCGTCGTGCATCCACTGGACCAGGCTCGTGGCCCGCTCCTTCTTGCCGACGAGCGTGCCGAAGACGTCGATCCACGTCTCCAGCTTCTCCTGGGTGCCGTAGGTGAGGCCGATGACCTTGAAACCGGCGTTCTCCAGGGGAGCGATGACCTCGTCTCCCTGGTCGCCCCACTGGATGACCACGTCGGGCTTGAGCGAGAGCGCGGTCTCCACGTTCGGGATGAAGTCGGCTCCGGCGATGGTGGCGGTCTTCTTCGACTCGGGGAAGACCGTGCCGAAGATGCCGTCCTTGTTGGCCTGGAGGGTGGACTCGTTGATGCCGACGATACGGGCGTGGGAGCCGTCGACGGCCGCGATCATCGACGGTGACGGGATGATCGCGGTGGCGATCCGCTCCACCGGTCTGTCGAACGCCACCCGCTTGCCGCGCTGGTCCGTGATGGTGAAGCCGGCGTCCGGGGCGGCTCCGGTCGCGCCGTCCGCGACGTCACGGGAGGAGCAGGCGCCGAGGGTACCGGCTCCGGCGAGCGCGAAGGCACCGGCGCCGATGCCGCGCAGGGCGGTGCGCCGGGTGGGCGCCGAGGGGGCCTGGAGGGCAGGGGACATGGTCCACCTCCGAAAAGGGTTACTTAGGTATGCCTAACCTAACCTGGTTGGAATGTGGGGCTCCATCGAGGGGCGTCCGGGAGGGGCGGGAGCCCCGGGCCGTACGGACGGAAGGCGACGACCCCGTGGGCACGCCGTCTCCCCGCGTACGCCGAACGCCTCCCCCGCCCGGCGGGGAACCGGACGGAGGAGGCGCGAGGAGGAAGGCGTGACGGAGGGGGAGCCGGGTCAGGGCTTGACGCGGACCACCTGCGGGTCGTGGTCGGAGGCCTGGGTGGCGAACTCGCTGTTGATGTGGACGACGTCGTAGCGGGTCTGCTGACGCTTGAACGCGGGGCTGACCAGGATGTGGTCGAGCACCTGCGAGTTGCCCTGGTAGACGTACGAGTAGCGCTCGGACGCGGGCAGCTCGTTCACCAGGTCGCGCAGGACACCGCCCTGCGTGAGCGTCTGGAGCGCGGGCGAGAACTGGTAGTCGTTGAAGTCGCCGAGGGAGACCACCCGGGCGCCGGGGTCGGCGGCCAGGAGCTTGGCGACGAAGGCGTGCTCGGCCTCCGCCTGCTTGGCGCGCTGCACCTCGGAGCTGCGGGTCGGGGCCTGGAAGCGGCTGTCGAGACCCTGGTCGCCGCCCTTGCTGTTGAAGTGGTTGGCGATCACGAAGACCGGCTTGTTGTGGAAGGAGAACTGGCCGACCAGCGGCTTGCGGCTGCTGTTCCAGGCCTCGTTGGCCGGGTCGATCCGGCCGGGGGAGGCGGTCAGCGCGGTGCGCTTGCCGGTGCCCGTCACGTCCACGGCGGTGGTGGAGCCGCCGCCGGGGATGTCCGTGAAGGAGACCCGGTCGGGGTTGAACAGGAACACCTGACGGATGTTGCCGCCGGGCTCGCCGCCGTCCTTGCCGTTCACCGGGTCGACGGAACGCCAGTCGTAGGCGGGCCCACCGGCCGCCTTGATCGCCGCGACGAACTTGGCGACGGTGACACCGGCCGTGACCGTGCCGTCGTTGACCGGGCCGTTGTCGTCCTGGACCT
Organism: Streptomyces sp. CBMA291; assembly: GCF_014596525.1. GTDB lineage: Bacteria > Actinomycetota > Actinomycetes > Streptomycetales > Streptomycetaceae > Streptomyces. The sequence goes on along the minus strand of NZ_MSJP01000096.1, from coordinate 28,033 downwards.
CTTCCAGAGCCAGGATGTCGGGCGAACGCAGGTTGGTGACGACACCCGCCGCCAGCTCGGCGAACTTCTCGTCAGGGTCGCCCGGGTCGAGGTTCTCGACGTTGTACGTGGCGATCGTCAGCTCGCTCGGCAGACCGCGCTCGGTGACCTCGCGCCGCAACCCGCCCGACTGGAGGGCGCCGAGCCGGGTGGCCTGCACCGCGTAGCCGCCGAAGCTGGTGTAGTCAAGCGGGCCCCCGGTGGCACCGGCGAGCCGGTCGCCGACATCGGCGACCGGGAAGTCGGCGACCGCGCCCAGCGACTGGACCATGAGCCGGCCGGAGTTCTGCCGGTCGTAGCCGAGGTACACGGAACCGCCACGAGCCGAGCGCGGGTCCTGCTCGCGGGCGTTCACCCACAGCTCGTGGTACGAGTTGCTGGCCTGCGTCACCGGCACGTCGCGGACCTCGACGTTCATGCCCTCCAGCGACTCGTACAGATCGAGCGCGTAGACGTCGGGCCGCAGGGTGAGGGGCTCGATCGAGCCGCCCGCCGCGTCCGGGGCGTACGCCGCCGGGACGGCCGAGCCGTCGAGCACGACCGGGGCGGGCACCGGGTTGTCCGAGGAGACCACGGTGACCTTGGGGTTGGACAACTCGGTGAGGGACTGCGAACCACCCGCGCTGTTCGGGTAGTACTCGGTCACCTTGGCCGTGACCAGGACCGAGTCGCCGACCTTGACGACCGGGCCGGTGCCGCCGGTGTAGACGAAGACGCCCTCACTGGTGGCGGGGTCCGCGTCCGGGCTCGGGTCCTGGATCCAGAAGCCCTTGGTGCCGTACGTGCGCACGCCGGTCACGATGCCGGGGACGCCCGTGACCGTCGTGCCCGCGAGCGGCGAGACACGGGTGGCGCCCTGGATGTCGTGGACGCGCACCGTACCGGGCTCGGTCGGGCCGGTCTCGCCCCCGCCGGGGGTGGACTCGCCCTTGCCGTTCACCGGAGTGGGCGCGCCCGCCTGGAAGTCGGCGGCGTTGTCGTCGGTGTCGGCGAGGGACGCGGCGCGGGCCACCGAGGCACTGTTGGACGCACCGGCGGCGGCGCCGGAACCCTCGTGGACCACGGCCGTACCGAAGCCGACCAGGTCGACCACGCGCGGGTCGGCGGCGCAGTCCGCGGCTGTCTTGCAGGTCAGGGCGTCGGTGCCCTTGACGAGGGCGACGGTGCCCGTGGTGGCGGACAGGGCCAGGCTGCCGGTGGCGTCGGCGGTCGGCAGGTCCACCGTGCCGCCCGTGCCCGGCGCCTCGGCGACCAGATAACGGCCACCGGCCGCGACCGCGCCGCTCAGCGGGGTGACCCCCCACTTGCTGGCGGAGGTGGGGCTGCCCGGCAGGTACTGAAGGCTGTGGCCGGCCAGACCGAAGGCGGCACCGGACGGGTTGGCCAGCTCGATGAAGTCGTTCTTCAGCGTCGCGCCCGAGTTGCCGCCACCGCCGTACACCTCGGATATGACCGGTCCCGCGGACGGGGTGGCGACCGCGCCGGGCAGCGGGACGAGCACCAGCGAGGCGGTGACCGCGGCGGGCAGGGTGGCACGCAGCAGGGTGCGGCGGATGGGAAGGGAACTGGGCACCGTTGCGGCACTCCTTCATCGCAGGACACAGCCCTGATCGCCGCACCGGCGTCAGGGGTGGTGAGGGGTCGTCAAAGTCGTGGCGGGGGACGCCTGAGGGCGTTCCGCGAGGATCCAGAAGGTGAAGATACGCGCGTAGAACATGGCGTAACAAGGTTTCGGACGTGAACTTTTCGTCACTCGGTCCCCTTGAGTGGTCGCCGTTCCCGCAGGTCGGGTCGGGTCGCGCGCCTTCCTCGTACGGCATGGAAGACGTGCTTCGGCGGAGTGGCTCCGCGCCCGTCGCCCCCCCCCGGACGACGGCACGGCGGATCAGCCCCGGTCGAGCCGTGGCAGCCGCGCGCAGAGGGACGTGGGGAACTCCGGTACGACCTTGTGGATGCCCGAGCAACCCGCGGCGCCGGACATGGTGACCATCTGCCAACCCGAGGTCTCGGCCCGGTAGAACCAGCGCTGGGCGAGACGCGAGGAACAGCCGTCGCCGACGTCACCGCAGACCGGTCCCATCCGGGTCGACAGGTCCAGCACCAGCCAGGTGCCGTCGCAGCCGCGTTCCTCCCAGCTCGTGTGCTTCGGGACGTCCGTATCGGCGACCGCCTGCCGGTACGAGGGCGAGGTGCACCGCGGGGGCGTGGGGTCACAGCCGTTCTCGTCGCACTTCCGCAGGAAGGGCGGGGTGGCTCCGGCGGGGGTGTACACGTCCAGGCTGTTCACCATGACCCTGCGGGAGCCCAGGGGCTCGTCCAGCTTCACCGGCACCTCGACCTGCCGCGTCCCGGTACAGCCGGACTCCAGGTCCTGGGAACGGGACTCAAGTGTGACCCTCACGTAGACCGTGCCGTGCTCCACCGTCGCCGGCTCACCGCGCAGACCGCGCACGCAGTCGACCCCGCCGTCGGGCACGGTGGCACCGACCATCAGCGACCGGCCGCCGTCGCCGGTACGGACGTTGTCGATGCGGATCGGTTCGGCGAGCGTCCAGGTTCCGGCCGTGGCCGTCCCCGGCGTTTTCCCGGCGGTCTCGACGTGCTGGGAGCCGCAACCGGCGAGGCCCATCAGGACTGCGCCGAGTACCGCCGTCCGTATGCTCTTCTGCCACATTCCATGCCCCCACCCGCGAAGGCTGAAGTAAATCAGGATCGGTGGGGCTCCGTGGGCTTCGCCGCTGAGCGCCTGTCCCGAAGACGTATGTCCTGGGTCCAGGCGTCGGAACGTCCGGAAGGGGTCGTCTTGCACGTGGTGGCGTAGCAGCGCCAGTACCAGTCGCCGTTCTTCCGCCGCCGAATCTCGATCTCCGTGCCCTGGCACCGGCCGCACTTCGGCGGCCGGGCGAAGGTCTCCGCATGCTCGTGCGCGAGCAGCTTGCGGGCGAAGTACGCGCCGCGCATCACGACCATCACTTCCCGCGTCCAGCTCTGGGACAGAGCGTTGAGGCTGCCCAGCAACACGGTCTGCTCGTCGAAGACCGCGATCTTCTGGTGCATGACGTTCATGGGGATCACCGTGTGGGCCACGGTACGAAGGTCGGCGATCAGTGCCTGGTTCGCGGGCTTGCGCTGCAACTGGTCGGTGTCGTCGCGGATGAACACGGTGATCCGGACGCCTCGGTCGGCTGCGGCCGCGAGGGCGGGCAACAGGGAGCGGAGCCGTTTCGCGACCCACGGCGCCCAGAGCCACAGAGAGTGCCGTGCCTGGTCGATCTCCTCGGAGAAGGTGGCGTAGAAGGTCGTCTCGTCGTGGACGTCGGTCACCTTCACGTGCCGGCTCAGCACCTCTGTCAGAGCCGTGCCGAACTCGCCGAGGAACGGGACGGGGGCCGTCGGCGGGGCGATGAGGTGCTTGGCCTTCAGGACTCGCACACCGGGGGATCCGATCAGCGCGGCGAGCCGGGCCAGGGCCGTTCCAGGCTTGGCGTTCCTGACGCGGGCTCCGCCGGCGACGACGTACAGCCGGGTCTTCGTCCGGGTCACCGCCACATTGAACAGACGGATCCCGTTGCGGTGCCAGGCGCCGGCCCCCGGCTCACGGTGAGCGAGGGCCATCCACAGCTCGCGGCTGTAGCCGCTGCCCTCCACCGTGTCGAAGACGACGACGTCGAACTCCCGGCCCTGGAACCGGTGGGCCGTACCGACTTCCGCGAGCGGGCGCCCCGCGCTCTCGACGTCGCGCAGCGCCTCCAGGGTGGCCTCGGCCTGGACACCGTACGGCGTGACGATGCCGGCCTCCTCACCCTGCTCGCGGTGGAGCTCCACCAGGGCCCGAGCGATGAGCGACCCGGCGGGCCACCACCCTTTGCGGCTGCCGGTCAGGTGGGCGCGGGCCAGTTCGTCCAGGCCGTCGGTGTCGATGAGGACGATTTCCGGATCGTTGTCCGGCCTTTCCCGCAATGCCTGGGGACCGCCTGTGAGGACACCGCCGTACGCGAGTTCGTTGGCCAGGCGCATGACGGCGGGGCCGAAACGGTGCTGTTCGGTGAGCGTGAGGCAGGACGGATGCGCCTCGGCGTCCGAAGGTTCGTGGATGCCGCAGTGCTGGAAGACGTCCGGGTGCAACCATCGCTTGATGTCGGGGCGTTCGCTGTTGCCGAGGGCCGGCGGTATGACCGGCCCCAACTGCATGAAGTCGCCGAGCAGGACGGCGGCCCGGTCTGCCTTGCCGGTCGCGAGCAGGACCTCGGGGAGGGTCGCGGCCCCCGCCTCGTCGACGAGGACCACGTCGTACGGCCCTTCGAGGACCGTCCGGTTGGTGCGGAACCGTGCCAGGGTCGTGGCAACCAGTTTGGCGGACTTGATGATCTCGCTCTGGGCGTTGCGGGCGAGCCGCTCGTACCCTTCCTGCGCCAGCTCGTACTGCTTTTCCAGGTCCGGGCGGCGAGCACGGTCGGCGGACACGGCGGGACGCAGCCGTTCGGCCCGGTCGTGCCGGGCAGGCCAGTTTCGTCCGGCTGCCTGTTCGGCCAGGGCATGGGCCTGCCGGGCACGGGCCGCTGATTCCGAGGCCCGGACCGCCTCTTTCTCAAGGGCGAGCGCCTGTTGCTCGGCCCGCTTGCCCTCAGCCACGAGTGACACGCGGTCGGCCTCCAGCTGGGAGATCTGATCCCGGCTGAGCGGGATGGTCTCGGCCAGTGCGTTGACGCGGGCGTCGATACGGGCGATGTGCGCGGTCGCGGTGGCGCGGGCCTCCTGGGCTGCCGTACGAGCGTCGGTGGCTGCTCGCCGGGCCTCCGCCAGCTCCTCCTGGAGGGCTGTGATGGTGTCGCGCTGGCGCCACCTGGCGACGGCCCCCTTCGCTTCGAGCTCCTTCAGCCTCAGCTCCAGGGTGCGACGGTGGTCGTCCGCGAGCAGGGCGTCGGCTTCGCGGTTCCCGGCCGCTTCCCGCACACGGGTGATCTCCTCCGAAAGGTCGTCGACCTCACGCCAGCGTTCCTTCGCCGCGTCGGCGGCCTTCTGCCGTGCGTGTGCCGTTCCGAGGCTCTCTTCGAGGCGACGCAGATGTTGGACCGCCTTGTCGAGCCGCCCTTCCGCTTCGGCCACCCGGGCTTGCGCCGTCGCCACGTCCTGTCCCGGCGTCCGTATGAGCTTCAGCGCCGCGAAGTACGACGGGGCGTCGAATCCCACGAGGTCGGCTTCCAGTACCGCCAACTGCCGGGCCCGGTCCCTGACGGCGACGAGTTCGGTCTCCAGCGCCGAGCGCCGGGCCGCCGCCTCCGTCAGGCGGGACTGGACCATCAGGGGCAGCGACACGGAAGGGTCTTCGGCCACCTCGCGCAAGTGCGGCGGCCCCACTCGGACGATGTCACCGGTCCCGTGACGCTTCTCCCGCACCACCCCCAGCAGGGCGTTGTCCACGGCGATGTTCGTCGCGGACACCAGCAGCACACGCCTGCCCTGGGCGATCAGGTCGCCAATGGCCCGCTTGAGGACGGTGGTCTTCCCCGTCCCGGGTGGCCCCCACACCAGGTGGACGCCTTCGCCGAGGCAGGCACGGTAGGCGTCCGCCTGGGCAGGGTGGAAGCCCGGCGGGTCGACGGCATGGAGAGAGGCGCCGCCGATCGTCGCGGTCGCGAGAGCGGTGGCGAGGGGATGCTCGCCCAACGCCGCTATGCCGTCACGCAGGGCCTCTATCAGGAAGGTGGGCGGCTGCTTCAGCATCCACAGATGAGGGTCGGAGATCTCGGCGAACTCCGGTACCAGCACGGTGAGCAGGGAGCCGGTCTGTACGGTTCCGGAGACCGCGAAGCCCTTGGTCTCGATACCGTCGCTCTCCGGTCCGGCCAGTCTCAGGGAGTCCAGTTGCTCCGGTCCGATGTCGGAACCTCTCAGGTCGACCACGTACTGGCCCGGATCGGCGCTTCGGGCCGCCCGCCCGACGAGTTGCCAGCGCGGCTGTCTGCCCGTGCCCCCTTCGACGGCGATCCATTCACCGAGTGCCGAGGCGATCTCCTCGCGCCATCCCACCTGCCGTCCCCCGTTCCGCCCCGGGCCGGTCGCCTGCCCGCTGTTTGCGCCGCACCCTATCCTCCCAGCGGTCGTCACCGGCGGTGAGTGGCCGATGGCCGACGGTTTCCACGTGGCCGTGGGCCGACCTCCGGGGATCCGGGCAGCTCCAGCGGAGCGCAGTGGGGTCGGAGAAGTCCTCGGCCGGGGACACGAGGGGTCGCTCGCAGAGGGCCAAGCCGCAGGTAGACCTGAGTCGCCTGCGGACCTGAGCCGCGCGGGCCTGGAGGCCGTCGAGCCGCGCTTCTGACAGAGGTGGGGCCGGTGGCAGTGCCACCGGCCCCACCAGCCCCACCGGCTCAGCGGAAACGGCCATGATTCGGCCCGAGCTACAGGCGGCTGGTCCACGCACGGCCCGCCGGAGCGCTGGTCCGTCCGTCGCTCAGGCCGGACATGCCCATGCCTTGAGCATCTGAGGCGCTCCCAGGGGCTACAGGCCCAGTTCGGCGGCGAACTCGCCCGCCTCCAGGATCCGCTTGACCGTCGTCAGGTAGCGGGCAGCGTCGGCGCCGTCCACCAGACGGTGGTCGTAGGAGAGTGTCAGGTAGGTCATGTCACGCACGGCGATCGTCTCACCGAACTCCGGGTCGGAGACGACGACCGGACGCTTGACCGTGGCGCCGATGCCCAGGATGGCGACCTGGTCCGGCGGGACGATGACCGTGTCGAACAGTGCCCCGCGCGACCCGTTGTGGGAGATCGTGAAGGTGGCGCCGGTCAGATCGTCCGGGGTGATCTTGTTCGTACGGACCTCGTCGGCCAGCTCGGCGGTCCGCTTGGCGATGTCCGCGATTGTGAGATCGCCCACGCCCTTGACGACCGGGGTCATCAGGCCCTTCCCCGAGTCCACGGCGCTACCGACGTTCTCGGAGTCGACGTGGGGGACCGTGCCCTCGTCCTCGGCGGCCTCGTCGCCGACGGCCTTCAGCCAGCGCGTGACGGCGCCCTCGGTGACCGACTCGCCAAGGGCGGGCAGGAATACGGAGACTGACATGGTGGTGTCCACTCCTTCTCGGTCAGGCCGTAGCGTTGGGCGGCGGCGGTGGGAACGTCGGGCTTCACGTCGCCGCGGGCGGCGAGCGTGCGCAGGGTGCGTACGACGATGGACTCGGCGTCGACACCGAAGTGGCGGACTCCGTCGTGGGAACGATGCTCGGCCGACTTGTCTGGGGGCAGGCGGTCTCCCGCGTCCCCGTCGGTTACGCGACCGGGGCAGGCGGTCTCCCGTGTCCCCGTCGGTTACGCGACCGTCCACGCCGACCCGGCATGGAACGCTACCGCGATCCTCACGGCGGAGACCGGAGACCGGAGACCGGAGACCGGAGACCGGAGTCCTCGTCTTGCTGACCATGATGCTCTCCGTGCTTCTGGCGCACCCGGCCGGCCGGGGACTGCTCGCCTGCGCGGTGGGCCTCGCCACTGCGGTCATCATCGCCACCCTCGGCCCCCTCAGCGGCGGATCGGCCGACCCGGCACGACAGTTCGGCCCGGCGCTCCTGGCCCGGGACACCACCCACCTGTGGATCTATCTGCTCGCTCCGGTGCTCGGCGCGGTGCTGGGAGCAGCCCTCGTGGCCCTGGCCAAACCCCTGACCGCGCAGCGGCCTCGGCGCTGACGGAGAGGGAAATCCCCCATCGGTTATCGCGGCGGACCGGAAGGCCGGGCCCATGCCGAGGCCCGGATCCTGTGGTTGGAGCGACCGGGACGGACACCTCTCGTCTGCCTCGGCCCCGGCTTCGAGCATGCTGGCGGCTGGCGGGGGACGAGCGACATTGGCGGGGGGACGAGCGGCGTCCATGCCGCGAGTCCCGCCACGTCATCCGTCTGTCCGGCCTTCTCGGGTAGCACCAAGCCGCTCATGGAGTTCTTCGGCAAACGCCGTCGGGTGGATGCCGCGAAGGATGGTCCAGGGAGGCTGGCTGCCCCTGTGCTCTCCGGGTTCCGGGGCATCCGCGCCCCACGGCACCACGCACCCCGGAAGCAGCCGCGCACGGCCCTGATGCCCCGGTCGGCCGAGGTGCAGGAGCCCGCGTTCATGGTGGTGGTCCGGGGCCGCTCCGGGCACCTCCCGGCAGCCGAAGGCCGCCTGTTAGCCCTATCCCGTGAGCCCGTACGCGGGGGCCGAAAGCCACAGCGAAGCTGCCCGGTGCCACTGGTCCCCGCTACCGTGGAACCGGGCATCGCGACGGCATGCCGCGAATCGCCGTCTCCGCCGCCACCCCGCGCCCTGGCCGCAAGGGGCGGCGTCGCCGGGCAAGGGGTGACGCCCGGCGCCCTCCAGCGCCTCGTCCGGCGCGGTCACCTGGCGGTCGCCCTGCGGCGGGACCAGGCGGACAGCCCGAGTGCCAGTACGGTGCCGACGCCGAGGACCGCGACCGCGACCCACGTGGCGTGAGTGACCGCGTCGGTGAAGGCGATGCGCGGGTCACGGACGTGGGCGACGCGGTCCTCGAAGCGTGTGGTGACCCGTGTGCCGAGGATGCTGGTGCCGAGGACGGCGCCGATCTGGCGGGCGGCGTTGACAGCGCCGCCCGCTTCGCCCTCGCGACCGTGCGGGACGTGGCTAACGGCGAGGGCGGTGGACGGGGCGTTGGCGAGACCGCAGCCGAATCCGAAGATGACAAAGGCGGCGGCGTACCCGGCGAACGCGGTGTCCGGTCCGACCTGCGCGAAGAGTACGGCACCGACGGCCGCGAGCAGCAGGCCCGCCGTGATCAGGGCACGCGGGCCGAGTCGGCGCACCAGTATGCCGGCCAGGACCGAGGCGGCGATGAACGCGCCGAATTCCGTGAGGAGTTGGACGCCCACCTGTAGGGCGGTCAGCCCCCGTACCTGCTGGAGCCACAGCACTTGGAGAAGGCAGATGCCGACGAAGCCGAACAGGACGGTCCCGGCCAGCAGAAGGGAGACGCTGTAGGAGGGATCGCGCATCAGCCGCAGGTCGACCATGGGGGCGGTACGGCGCAGTTCGACCAGGGTGAAGGCGGCCAGCAGAAGGACCGCTGCCACGATGGCGGCCAGGGCCCGTGCGGAGGCGTAACCGTGGTGACCGCCGTCGATCAGCCAGAAGACCAGGAGCGCGAGACCTGCGATCGCGGTGAGCTGTCCCGCCCAGTCCAGGCGCTGAGCAGGGTTACGGGACTCGGTGACCCGGCGGAGCGCGACGATCGCCGCGAGGCCCGCCACGACGAGGTTGAGCCAGAAGGCCGCGTGCCAGGTCCACCAGCGCAGTGCGAGGCCCGCGACGAGGGGGCCGACGGCCAGACCGAGTCCGGAGGCGGCCGCCCATGCGGCGATCGCCCCGGCGCGGCGGCGCGGGTCGCGGACGGCGTGGGTGATCAGCGCGAGGGAGCTGGGGGTGATCAGGGCGCCGCCCAGGCCGGCGATCGCCTGGCCGGTGAGGAGGGTGGCCAGATTGTCGGCGAGGAGCAGCACCAGAGCGCCTGCGGCCATCGCGGCGGTCCCGATCAGGAAGACACGCCTGCGCCCCCACCGGTCGGCCAGGGCGCCCGCGCCGAGTACGCAGGATGCCACGACCAGGGTGTACATGCTCGGCACCCACACCATGTCGGCTGCGGCGAGGCGCAGATCGGCCTGGACGGCGCCGAGCGTGCCGATGGTCTGGGTGGTCTGGAGGAACACCGTGAACAGTCCCAGGCACGCGGCGACGAGGACCGGCCCCGGGCGACTGCCGTGGGCGTCGTCGCGCTCCTCGGCTGTTGCGTCGCGCAGATCAGTGGTCATGGTTCGCTCCTCGGGACAGCGTGCTCCTGGCCTGGCGGGTGACGTCGATCGTGAGGGCTTCCTCGCGGTCGGCCAGGCCGGCCAGGTCAGCAGGGCTGATCTTGGTCTGGCCGCCGTGGGTGGCCGTACCAGTGTCGATGAACGCCGTGTGCCCGGCGATCGTGAAGGGGTCTTGCGCGCGCGGACTCTCGCGTACCGATCTGGTCATCGACCAGGCGGTCGCCTTGGGCGAGCCGATCTGCGGCAGCGTGTGCCAGGAGAGTACGGAGAGCACGTTGACCAGTGCCCCGCTGTCGCTCTTTCCGAGGACGGGGGCAGAGGCGCGGCACATGGCGAGAGGGCCGAACAGGTCGGTCTCCGGTTGGTCGCATGCTCCGTCGAGGTACTCCGCAGAGAGCGGCGAACCGTCGCGCGCGATCCTCGTGTTGTCGACCACCAGGGTGGTGGCCGGGCAGCGCTCGTCGGCTGTGGGCACGGGGGCCGGGTCGGTGATGCGGCGGGGGAGGGGTGTCAGCCCGGGGCCGGTCACTGCCTTCGGGCCACGTGCTGCCGCGTACAAGGTGCGCGCGTCGCGCGTCGGCAGGCCGAGGGCGAAGGCGCGGCCCGGTCCGCCGATTGCTCCCGTGACGAGTGCGCTGGCACCGCAGGTGTTCACGAAGTCCCCTGGAGGGCCGCCGTAGCCGAGGGCGCGTCCTTCGCAGGGGCGTCCTGGACGACGTGGGCCTGCCACGCGAGGGTCGGCATCCGGCCGTCGGTCGACCACGCCTCGCTGCCGTCGACTGCCCAGCCGTCGTCGGCCTGCTCGGTACGGACCCGTACGAGGGCCCAGTCTGCGGGCGCTTCGAAGTCCACGGTGTCGGCGAAGTCGATGGTCGGCTCGGCGGTCGGCACCGGACGCGGGGTGCGGGGTGCGCCAGCGCGTGAACAGGGAGGGCGGGAGGACATCGGTGAGGTTGACAACCGCGGCGTCGTCCAGCGACCGCCCGGCGGTGAACCGTACGCAGGCCAACCGCTCGACCAGCTCACCTCCGGTGAGGGGCAGCGTCTCGGTGACGGGCCGCACCTCCACCTGCCGGGCGAAGACCACGAGCCTGGCGGGCAGGTCGAGGCCCGATGCCCCGCTCGGGGACCGGTGAGGGACAGGCGGAGCGGACGGATGTCGACAGGGGCGCGGAAGTCTCCGGTCAGGGCGCGGAGCGGGCGGCCTTGCCCGACAGCCTGTTCCCGCACGGCCGTGAGCGCCGCCGCCGCGACACGGCCCCCGTGGGTGCCCGCCCGGGACCTCCATGGGGGGTCGATCCGTGTCACCGCCTCATCGGTGACACACGCGCTGTCGGGTGGTGAAGTCCTCATTCCGGTCTCCTCGTTCGATCGAGCCAAGGGGACTGCCCGATCCAGATAGTTGGAAAACAGGACTCACTATAGAGATGTGAGTTGGGAAAGCAAACTCACTTTGGAAAGGTGGTCATGCTCGTACCGGCCTGACGACTCCGCAGGTCCGCCCACTGAATCTGTTTTTCCAACCCACTGGTCTATGGCGAGAGGGCAACCGGCCCGCGAGGCAGACGAAGGATGACGTACAGGGGGCGACGGAGGGGGCCAGGAACCTCCTGCGGCCTGCAGGCCTCCCGGAGCGACGCCCGCGTTCACCATGCTGCGTCGGCACGCTGCCCACTTCCCCTGGCCGCCGGGTCGCAATGCGGCGCCCGCCGCCGTGAGGCGGCCTTCTGGGAGATGATCCGCATCTGGACCGAGCGAGGAGGGCCGGGCGCCCCCCCCGTCGGCTCGCCGCCACTCTCAGGGAACGCGCAGACCGCCAGGACGTCATCGAGACACCACGGGCTCCTGAACGAACGTCGCCGTGTGCTGGCATACAGCGTGCCGTTCCGAAATTCCGGAACGCCACGGCCCCGCGATCCCTGTCGCGCTCCAATGTGCGCATGGAGCAGGGCATCGCGGCACTTGCGGGCGCCGCGATCGGGATCCTCGGAACAGCCGGTGCCGCTCACTTCACTGGTCGGGCACAGCGGGCGCAGTGGCGGCGACAGGCCCGTCGAGACGCTTACAGCGTCTTCAGCGCCCGGTACGACGCTGCTCTCCGCGTCGGCCGCGACACGATCACCGCGATACGTACAGACCGCGTCGGAAGCAGCTCGACCCAACAGCTCGGCATGAAGATACGCGAGGTCTATGACGCCCTCACGCCGGTGTAGCTGGAGGGCCCCGAGCGGTTCGGATGGCGCGCGGAGCGCGCGTGACGGCAGCTCGGCACCCCCGCCCGGCGAGTAACAGCCGCACTTCGCCGATGGCACGGGTGATGGTGGAACGGTTCACGCCGAACCAGCAGGCCAGCACGTCATGAGTGACTCCGTGAAGGAGAGGGAAGAGCGTGGCCAGGAGCCGGTCGATGAACACTAGCCGGTGCCTAGGTCAGCACCCACAGCCCGCTTCCGCGGCGGAGAGGTCAGCCTTGTCTGGTGACGCTCATGACCTGACGGGCCCAGATCCGCGACACGTTCAGCGATCACGTCGGCCGATAGACCCGTGATCCGACGACTGATCACGATCGCTGTGCGAGTCACGATTCCCACCATCCAACCGTGATCGACCACCTGCGGCTCGGCGTCTTGCGACTTACCGTGCACGAGCTAGTCAGTCAATTGGGTGCGCGTCCCGCAGACTTCTGGCCAGATCGTGGCCATCCTCCGCAAATCGAAAGGTCACGTCACCAGCAACAATCCCTCTGCCGCAGTCATCGCCCTGCTTCACTACCGCCTCGGTCATCCGGTCGTGGATGAGGCACCAGAGATCCGGTTCACGCCCTTGAGGCAGGACGACATACGGTCCATCAGTGAAGGTGTCGATGTCGCCCTGATCGGCCCCGAACACGGTCAACACCCTTTGCTCGTAGTCCCCATAGCGAGAGTTGGCGAGAGTTCAAGAGCCCGGGGTTCGACTTGTACCGCCTGAGCGGCTTCCTGTCGATCTGGCCCGCCTTCTCAAGGTCATGGCAGTAGCCGCACAGGGGTACCACGTTATGAAACTCGCGCATCCGAATCTTCCCCATGGCTCGATATGGGCAATCTGCGCCGGACTGCTACGACAAGTCGGGATGACGTAGTGGTGCCCTGTTTCGGCAAGGACAGATCGGAATTGCGCGAGTTCGGAATTCCATGGTTGAGGGCCCATCAGGGCGACGCCGCAGAGCGGCAGTCATCCCGTATGCCCCTGATCGCACGACAGGTCAGCTTTATGGATCTTGAATTGGCCGCCCCGGAGTGTAGGGTGATCCACATGGATTTCAGCAGGTCCGGGGGGGCTCGTGCGACCTGTATCGCAACTCATGCGAGTGTTGACGCTCGCCGTGCAGCTATCGCTCAGATGCGCACGATCCCCCTCGGCTTGGGTGAAATCAAAGAAAGCCGTCTGCCTGCCTTTGGGGTTGACCCGATGCAGGCGGTACCTATTTTGCCATGAACCAACCGGCAATCTCGATACCTCAACTTCCACCTCCATTGTGGAGTTGTCGCACGTTTGCACGGGACTGGCATGGCCATTCTTTTCATTACGCACGATCTGAACAGTGGCCCAGCAAGGCGAACGAACGATCACTACCCGCGGCGGACGACTCACGGAGGAGGTAGGGAGTGAGGCGCAGACTCATGCCAAGGGTGCGACTGCGCCGAGGTCGCCACAACGCTCGGTCCATACCCGTCACGCGATTCTCCGTACGAGACGTAAGGGCGGAGACGAGTTACGGCATGCTGCAACGTCCCGCACGCTCATTGGTCACGTCCGTGGGGACGGTTCTGGGAGTGGGTGCCTTCGCGGTCCTCCTGGGATTGACATCAACGGCCTCGTCGCGGATCGGCGAGCGTTTCAGCGCCCTGAGCACGACGGAAGTGACCTTCGAGGGCTTTACAAAAGACCACGACGAGTTTGTGGATCTCGCATTCCCGACTGATGGGGAACAGCAGGCAGGGCGCCTCAACGGCGTGGAACATGCCGGGGTGTACTGGCCCGTTCGGTCGCAGGACGGCGACTCCGTGGGTTCGGCACCCGTCGGATTCTCACGCGGTGGGCAGGACATCCAAGTCGTTGCCGCCTCCTCAGGCGCCCTTGATGCCGCCGGTCCCGCGATGGCCCAGGGCAGGAATCCTTCTGTCGCGCACGACAGAATCCGCCGGCGTGCGGCAGTCGTTGAGGCAGGGGCCGCTGCCCAGGTCGGTATCTCAACCGTCGAGACTCAGCCGACGGTCTTATTCTCCTCCTTGCGGCGATCTGCCTCGCCGTAGGAGCCGTCGGCATCGCCGGAACCACACTCGTGGCAGTGCTGGAACGCACGAGTGAGATCGGGCTGCGGCGTGCGCTGGGAGCACGCGGTCGGCGCATCACCACTCAGTTCCTCACGAAATCCGCGACCTTGGGGTCCCGGGGGCCTCGTTGGTGCCTCCCTTGGCACGCTGACTGTTGTTGGAGTCGCGATCGCCCGGGACGGGGCGCCCGGCATCCATTCCGTGACGGTGACAACCGCGCCCGCCATCGGCCTGGCGACTGGTCTGCCGGCCGGCCTGTATCCGGCCTGGAGAGCTTCCCGCATCACGCCGGTGGAGGCGCTGCGCCGCCGAGCGCAAGGAGCGCGGCCGGCATGCGCCACGCACGTGGACCACCTCACGTCACGTAGAGAAGGAAAACCCCATGCACGTCCTCAGGCGAACGACCGTCGCCACCACTGTCATGCTCGCGGCAATTTCGCTCGGTGCCTGCTCCACGTCCGGACCGGCCTCCGACTCGGCGAAGGAAAAGGCGCCGATCGACCAGGCCAACTGGCCTGCGGAGAAGCCCACGTCCGGGTTGGTCAAGGGCCTGGAGCTGCCGCTTGAGTCCTACCTGTCCTCCTATGCGGATCAGGTCGCCGTCGACACCGCGCTGCGCACCCTTCAGACGCGGTGCATGTCCGAGTACGGGCTGACCGTCGATCTTCCGCGTCCCGGCGCGAACCCGCCGCCCTACAGCAACGCCGTCTCGATCGAACGGCGTTACGGCCTCAGTGACCGCGCACAGGCACAGAAGTACGGGTACGGGCTGCCGAAGGAGCTGACCCGGAGCCTCGAATCCGCCGAGGAGGGGCTTTCGGACATCGAGGTGGAGGTCCTGACCGGGAGGAAGAAGCCCGAGTTCGCCCCGCCCGCGGGCGCCACGGGTGCCAAGGGCGCCGACGGCCATTTCGGCGGGGTCCCGGAGCCCGCACGCGCCGAGCACAACGGAAAGAAGCTGCACGAGGGCGGCTGCGCCGGCTGGTCGAAGCGGCGGCTCAAGGTGAACGAAGGGGATGCGGGCTTTGTCTCCGGGCTCGCCTCGACAAGCCTCTCCGAGTCCCGACCGCTGAAGCCGGTCGAGAAGGCCCTCAAGAGCTGGTCGGCCTGCATGAAGGACAAGGGCCGCAAAGCCGCCGATCCGTACCGGGCGATGGAGCAGGGCTACGCCGACGGCAACGGCGACGGCACCACCAAGAACGCGATCGAGCTTGCGCTGGACGACATCGACTGCAAGGAGCAGACCCGTCTGATCGAGGTCTGGTTCAAGGAGGAGTCGGCCGTCCAGAAGCGGCTGATCGAGGAGAACAAGGACCAGCTTGCCGCCATCAAGAAGCGCATGGGCGAGGTCCTTGCGGCCGCGAAGGCCGTCAAGTAACAAGAGAAGGAACCCAGTTGAGACAGATACGTACGCGTCTGCGCGTGCCGATCACCCTTGCGGTGACCACCGCGCTGGCGCTACCGCTGACCCTGCCCGCGCAGGCCGAGCAACCGAAGCCGCCCAAGGGCGCGGCGCAGGGGTGGAGCGACACCACCCAGCAACAGAAGATGTCATCCCCGGAGCCCTCCGCGATCCCCGTGAAGGACCGCGCCGACTTGCTCGGCAAGGGCTACGAGAAATCCGCGGACGCCGCCGTCACCACGACCGGTGACGGCACCGGCTTCCACCTCCTTGCGGGCAAGGAGAAGGACGGCTATCAACTCCGTACGGTGGCCAGTCTGTTCGAGGACGGTTTCGCCTCGGACACCTGGATCGGCAACCACTGCGTCACCGAGTCCGGCAGGTACGCGGCCGTCTCGTACGCGCCGCGGATGTTCACCAACAAGCCCGAGCTGATGGTGCGCGGTGCCTTCACCGCGGTGGTCGACCTGACCTCGGGCGAGGTCACCAAGCTGCCGTTCCAGTCGTCGCTCGCCTACTTCTCGCCCGGCTGCGGCCAGGGTGATCAGGCGGTGTTCACCCAGCTCACCCATGACGGTGACGAAAAGCAGCAGACCCGTCTGATCACCGTCGACGCGGCCACCGGCAAGGAGTCGAAGCCGGTCACGCTCGCTGGCCAGGTCACCTCGGCGATCCCCACCGACGCGGGCATCGTCGCCGCCCACGGCAACAAGCTGGTACGGATCAACGGCACGGCCGAGAAGACCCTGGCATCCACCACCACGGTGCCGTTCCAGGTCACCGCCGACGCCGACGGCGGTATCACCTTCATCGACCGCGAGTTGGACAAGAAGGCGTCCGACAAGCCGGTCGCCTGGGCCAAGCACCTGGACCGTACGAAGGTGAAGGTGGGCAAGAAGACCGAGCCCGTCACCGTCGCCTCCGGCGGGCTGCACGCCTGGGACCTGACCCGCTCGGCACGCGGCGAGGTGTTCGTCACCGGTGACGCCACGTCCAAGGCCCTGCCCAAGCGGGTGCACAACCCCGGCAAGCTCCCCAAGGGCGCGGCGATCTCCAGCCACGCCCAGGCGGCCCTGACCACCACGTGGTCCGATGGGAAGACCACCCTGGTCAACCCGGAGGACGCCGCCAAGCCGCGCTCCGCCCGTACGGCCCTGCGCATGCTGGACTCGGGCAAGTCCGTGACCCTGGACCTGCGCCCCGGCGCGCACCGCGTGGGCGACGAGGCACAGGGCCACGCCCTGTCCCCCGCTCTCCGCACCGGCGGCCCGGTCGGTTCCGGCCCGGACACGGGCGGGAAGCGCACCGTCGGCCTGTCCACGCAGACCGCGCGCACCCAGGCCCTGACCGCACAGGCCGACAGCCCCAGCGAAGACAGCGGGGAACGGTACTGCGCGGTGGCCCGCAACGACGTGAAGAAGCAGGCGTTCCAGCCCACACCGCGCCAGGTCGAATGGGCCGTGGACCAGGCCGTCGTCGGCCAGCTGAACTTCTACCGCGCCAGCAACTGGAAGAACACCGGCATCGCCGGCGGCTATCAGCCCCAGGGCCTCTTCCCGCCGACCGTCCTCGCGGGTGACCCCAACGGCACGCTCGACAACGAGGACCCCGACGTCACCGACAAGTGGCACATTCCGGCACAGGTGATGCTGGGCATCACCGCGCAGGAATCCAACATGTGGCAGGCCACCCGCTTCGCCGTGCCCGGTGTCACCGCCAACTCGCTGATCGGCAACTACTACGGCGTCGGCCACGCCGCCTCCGGCGAGCAGCTCGACCCGTGGCGCGTCAACTGGGCCGATGCCGACTGTGGTTACGGCATCACCCAGGCCACCGACGGCATGCGTCTGGCGGGCAAGACCAAGCCGGGCGAGACCGCCCTGTCCACGGTCGCCCAGGAAGCGGTCGCGCTGGACTACACCGCGAACATCGCGGCCGGCGTGCGGATCCTGTCGGAGAAGTGGAACCAGACGTACAACGCCGGCATGAAGATCAACGGCGGCCACCCCAAGTGGATCGAGAGCTGGTTCTTCGCCCTCTGGGCGTACAACTCCGGCTTCTACGGCACCGCCGACTCCGCGGGACACTCGGGCGTGGGCTGGACGAACAACCCGGCCAACCCCCTGTGGAAGGCCAACCGGGTGCCGTTCCTTCAGCACGCCACCGACTCCTCCAAGGACGACTACAGCCACGCCGCGCACCCGCAGGACTGGCCGTACGAGGAGAAGGTGATCGGCTGGGCGGCGCGCCCGATCTCGGCGATGTTCGCCCCGGGTGACTTCCAGGCGGGCTATCGCGCCGCATGGTGGACCACCAACGCGGACCGCGCGAGCGCCAAGCCTCCGATCGACCTGTTCTGCAACGCGTCGAACAACTGCAACCCGGCCAAGATCGGCGACAACGACTCCAACGACCAGGGCATGGGTGCCTGCACCCTGGACGCGGGCGACAGCAAGACCAACCCGCACTGGCTGCACTGCTGGTGGAACCAGCCGGTCACCGAGGCGCAGTGGAAGAACTGCACCACGGGGGCCAAGTGCGGCAACGGTGTGCACCGCTTCACGACGTCCTACGGCGAGCAGCCGGATGCCGGGTCCTACCCGCCGAACTGCTCCACCACGTCTCTGCCCGCCAACGCCCTGGTGGTCGACGATCTGGCGGACGGGACCATCCCCGCCGGTGTGGACGCCAAGCGGGGATGCGGGGCGGTGAAGTCGAGCGGCACGTTCGGCTTCACGTATGTCCCGTGGGACACCCAGATGGATCTCACCAACGACGGTACGGACAACCCGACCACCGTCACCACGTATCCGGGCAAGATCGACACGCATCAGATCGGCGCGGGCTACGGCAACCACTTCTGGTTCACGCACACCCGCTCGCCCGAGGCGAATCCGGCCGACGCCGAGCGTCTGAAGGTGACCGGTACGTGGAAGCTGAACGCTCCGCTGACCAACACCACGCGCCAGGCGCAGATCTTCGTGCACATACCCGACCACGGGGCGCAGACCACCAACGCCGTGTACCGGATCCAGACGCCCGACGGGGAAGAGGAGGTGCCGATCTCGCAGACGGCGAACCAGTCCAACAAGTGGGTGGACCTGGGCGCCTATGAATTCGGCGACCAGATCCCCGAGGTGCGGCTCGACAACTTCAACGGCGGCAACGGGTCGGCGGACATCGCCTTCGACGCGGTGGCGTTCGTGCCGGGCACGTACGAAGGTCAGGCGCTGACCGGCAACATGACGGCCGACCCGACCGCTCCGGATCCGTCGCCGGTCGAGCCGGACGAGGACGTCACCAACGGCCTCTTCTCCGCGGCCCGCGGCTCCTCGGCGAATTCCGCCACGGTGGCGCCGATGGCATCCCTGGGCACCGCGTCATGCTCGACGGTCAACCACTCCCTCAGCCGCAAGCGCACCACCGCCTGTATCCACAGCGACTACGGGATGACGGAGTACTCGAACACCGTGCCGGTCGTCCCGCTCGGAAGCGCGGGTTTCGACGTCGACATCACGTACTACCTCGACCCGAAGAGTGCCGAGTTCTTCCAGGTCGCCACGATCCGGCTGAAGTCGATGGACGGCTCGGTGAACTCCGCCACCTTCGACTACGCGGCCAAGTGCCGCGGTTACTGCGACATCACCAGCGTCGACTGGAACGGGTCGAAGACCTTCGCCAAGGGCGACACGGTCCGACGGACGGTCACGACGCGGTTCAAGTGGTCGCCCAGCGCCTCCACCAGGAACTCGATCACCCCGTACCTGTCTCTCGGCGGTAAGGTCAACAACACTTCGGTCGTGAATCCGACCGAATTCGAGAGTGGCCAGTTGATCATCCGCTGTGACAGCGAGGTCCCCGGGGCGAGCGCCGGCTGTGTGTTCCCCGGCTACAAGCCGACCTATGTCATGAACTCCAAGAAGTTCCCCGGGGCCGCGGCACACATCGACATGATGTGGCGCAAGACCAACATCAAGTGGGGTCAGCGCAGCAGCGGCAAGTCGCTCACCTACCTGGGCAACAAGATGTCCGTCGACGGCTCGGGCAAGATCCAGTCGGATCGCAACCGTCAGCTCATCTGTAGCAGGAAGTGGAAGGCCTACAACGGCACCGGTGACTTCAGCGACCTGTGGAGCCTGGATTCAGGCAAGCCGCAGACCGACGGCAAGAGCTGTGACGAGTTCGTGTTCGCCAACGCCGCCCAGAGCGCCGGAAACTCGGCGGGCCCCAACCCGGTCACTTACAGCGGCGCGGAGTGCATACAGACGTATGTCAAGCGCAACGCCGACGGCACCATGTCGCTTCGCCTGCGCCCGGATGCCACGGCACCGACGTGGAACGAGCCGTGTGGTCGGTCCTCGATGTCGACGTGGCAGAACACCCAGTCGATGCAGCCGTTCGGCGCCTTCATCAAGGAACAGCGCTTGATGGAGGACGACGGCTACTGGGTCGACCTCGCCGGATTCACCGCACCCACTCCGTAACCGGACCATGAGAAGTGCCCCCGGCCGCCCTTCGGTCCGGGGGCACTTCTGTTTCACGGCGCCGCAGCCGACCCCGCGCCCCACGGCTCCGCCTGCCCGTCGACCATCCGGCACGGAATTCGAGGATCCGTATCAAGTGCCGACGCCCGCCCCCCCGAGGGTCACCGAGCAGGTAGCGATGCCGAGGAGTCCGTGCCCACGCCGGGATTCGGTCATCTCTCTCGCCCAATCCTTCGGCATCAGTGAGCAATGCCTCGAAGAAGCCACGCCTACGGGCTTGTTCGCATTCCTCATGTGGTGTCGGCGTCTTCGAAGCCACCCACCGCCACCATCGAATATGGGGCCTGGCCACAGGATCGGCGTCCCCGTGACGCCGACCAATCGATTATCGATCAGAGAAATTCATGATCGAATTCCTGGCCGGAAAACGTCCGTTGACTCCGGCTCCGTGGCTGTGATGAGAATGATCAACGAGCCCGTATGACAGTTCGACGGCGG
Organism: Streptomyces sp. CBMA291; assembly: GCF_014596525.1. GTDB lineage: Bacteria > Actinomycetota > Actinomycetes > Streptomycetales > Streptomycetaceae > Streptomyces. The sequence goes on along the minus strand of NZ_MSJP01000096.1, from coordinate 7,480 downwards.
TCGGAAAGGGAGTCATGGACCAACGCATTGACGTGCCATTTTTCTCTGTTCACGAGGCTGTTCTCGCACATGCTTCGCAGCGGTCGGCGGACCTCGCCGTGATCGACGCGGACGGCACGTCCCTGACCTACGAGGAGCTTTGGGAGCGCTCAGGCTGGCTGGCGGCGGCTTTGGCGGACCGGGGCGTCGGGTCCGGCGACCGGGTGGCCGTCGCCCTGCCGCGTTCCGCCCGGCTCGTGACGGCTCTGCTCGGGGTGGCCCGGCTGGGCGCCGCGTATGTGCCCCTCGACGTCCAGGCTCCCGCCTCCCGTCTCGCTCTGATCGCCGAGGAGGCCCGCCCCGCCGTCGTGGTCGCCGACGAGGAGGCGGCCGGGGCGCTCCCCGTGGGGCCGCCGCGCGTCCCCGTCCCGGACACCGCCCCGGACGCGCCGGTCCCGGACATGGCGCGCGTCGAGGCGGACATGCCGCTCTACGTGGGATACACCTCCGGCTCCACCGGTCGGCCCAAGGGCGCCGTGATCACCCACGGGGCCGTGCGCTCCTTCACCCATGAGCCCGCCTACTGTCGGCTGGGGCCCGGCGACCGGGTCGCCGCCCTCGCCAGCCCCGCCTTCGACGCCACCACGTTCGAGGTGTGGAACACCCTCGCCGCCGGAGCCACCGCCGTCGTGCTGTCAGATGTCATGAACCTGCCTATTCAGGAGTGGGCGGACCTGCTCTCCGACCGCTCCATCGGCACCATGTTCCTGACCACCTCGCTCTTCGACAGCATCGCCCGCGAGGCCCCCGACGCCTTCCACGGCCTGGACAACGTGCTGGTCGGCGGCGAGGCCCTGGACATCGAACGGGTCCGCCGCGTCCTCGACCACAAACCACCGCGGCACCTGATCCACGTCTACGGGCCCACCGAGACCACCACCTTCGCCACCGCGCGTCTCTGTACCGCCGAGAACCTCGCCGGCCGCGCCCGTGTACCGCTCGGCCCGCCCGTACAGCAGACCCGGCTGCGCGTCCTCGACGAGGAGCGGAACGAGGTCGCTCCCGGAGAGACCGGCGAGCTGTACATCTCCGGGCCGCAGCTCGCGGCCGGCTACCTCGACGCGCCCGGACTGACGGACGAGCGCTTCCTCGTGCTCCCCGACGGCGAGCGCGCCTACCGCAGCGGCGACCGGGTCCGGCTGCTCCCCGACGGCGAACTGGAGTTCGCGGGCCGTACCGACCGCCAGGTGAAGCTCAGAGGCTTCCGCATCGAACCGGAGGAGGTGGAGCGGGCCCTGCTCGGCACCGGTCTGGTGTCCGCCGCCGTCGTCGAGAAGACCGGCGAGGCCGCCGCCGGAGCCCTCGTGGCCTTCGTGCTGCCGACCGGCCCCGGCGGCGCCGACGACCTGCCTGCCCGCCTGGCCCGCCTGCTGGGGGAACGGCTGCCCGGCTACATGGTGCCCACCCGCTGGCTCACCCTGTCCGCCGTCCCGCTCACCGCCAACGGCAAGACCGACCGCGCCCGTCTCCTTGCCCTCGCCGAAGAGAACCCGCGCACCGCGACCGGCCCGGGAACCGCCGACGCGTCCTCCGGATCCGACGGCGCGTCGGACAGCGCGGGGGGTGTGCTCACCGAGCTGTACGCCGTCCTCGCCGACCTCCTCGGCATGAACGGGATCGGCCCGGACGACAACTTCCTGGAGCTGGGCGGCAACTCGATCCTCGCCCTCCAGGCCACTTCCCGGCTCCGCGCCCGCTGCGGAGCCGACCTCAACCCGGCCGACCTGCTCTTCGCCGAGACTCTCGCCGAACTGGACGCCCCCGCGACCGGTGCCACGGCCGGTGCCGCGGACGGCTCCCGATGAGCACCGGTACCGGGACGCCGCCCGCGCTGGTGCACCGAGGCGCCGCCGAAGCGCCCCTGTCCAGCGCCCAGGAGGGCCTCTGGTTCCTCCACCAGGCCCAGCCCGGCTCCGCCGCGTACCACGTACCCCTGCTGGTGCCCTGCCCCGAACCGCTGGAACGCCCGGCTCTCCAGTACGCCGTGGACACCCTGGTGGCGCGCCATCCGATCCTGCGCACCCACTACCCGGTACGCGACGGAGCGCCCGTCCAGGCCGTCACCCCGGCCACGACCGTGCCCGTCGCCGTCACCGACCTGTCCGGCGCCTCCGACGCGACCGGGCGGGCCCGCCGGGAAGCGCGGGCCGCGGCGGCCGAACCGTTCGCGCTCGACCGGGAGCGCCCCCTGCGGGTCGCGCTCTGGCAGGGACTGCCCGACGGCGACCTGCTCCTCGTCTGCCTGCATCACATCGCCGTCGACGGCTGGTCGCTCGCCCTGCTCTTTGACGAGCTGTGGACCGCCTACGACGCCTTCCGCGCCGGCCGGGACCCCGAACTCCCCGAACCAGGGCTCCCGTACACCGACTTCGCCCACTGGGAGCGCGAACTCCACGCCACCCCGGAGCACCGCGAGCGGGTCGCCGCGCGCGCCCGACGGCTCGGCGCCCTGCCCACCGTCCTGCGCCTCGGCGTCCCCCCGGCCGTACGCGAGGAGAGCGACGAAGGCAGCGGGGAGGAACTCACGTTCGTTCTGGACGACGCCCTCGGGGCCCTCGTGCGGCAACGGGCCAGAGAGGCCCGCATCACCCCGTACGTTCTCCTCCTCACCGTGTTCCAGGAGACCGTACGGCGCTGGAGCGGCGAGCACCGCTTCATGCTGGGCACCATCCTGGTCAACCGGCCCGACCCGCGCCTCGACGGCACCGCGGGCTTCTTCGTCAACACCGTGCCGCTGCGCTGCGACGTCCCGCCCGGCCGCACCGTCACGGAGGCGTGGGCCGCGACCCGCGCCGAGTTCCGCGAACTGCTCCGGCACGCGGACGTGCCGCTGGGCCGGCTCGCCACGGCCCTCGGCGCCTCCGACCGCACCGGCAACCCGCTCGTCCAGGTCGGATTCGTCATGCTCAACACCCCGCCCCGCGTCGGCGGCAGACAACTGCCGGTGTCCTCCCTCGCGTTGCCCACCCAGGCGGCCGCCCTCGAACTCGCGGTCGTCCTGGAGGACTCCGGCGGACGCTTCACCGGCACTCTCGGCTACGCCACCGCCCTCTACGACCGCACCACCGCCGAAGGTGTCCGCGACACCTTCCTCGGCCTGCTGTCCGCCGCCCTCGACGCCCCCGGCGCCGTCCTCGCGCGGCTGCGGCTGCCCGGCGCGGAACCGGCCGGCCCGGCGGCACCCCCGATCGACCTCGTCGCGGATCACCTCAGGCGCACCACACCCACGGCAGGGAAGTGAGAGCTCGATGACGGACACCGACAGGGCGTGGACCCCGAGCATCGGGCTGCTGGCCAACCAGGCGTTCAGCGGAAGCCGCTGGAAGGGCGTCGACGCGTGGCGGGCCGCCGCCGAAGCCGGAGCCTCCTGGATCAGCGTCACCGAAGAGGCCCACGGAATGCCCGGGGAACGGCGAAGACAACTGGCCGAGGACGCCGAGAAGGCGGGCACGCCGATCCTCATCACCGGCTGTCACGCATTCGGGCTGAGCGATCCCCGCGACGCCGTGCGGGAATTCAACCTGGAATGGGCGAAGAAGCAGCTCGACCTCACGGTCGAATGGGGTGCCCGACGCATGAAGATCCTCCTCGGCGAGTGGATCTGGCGCGGCATGTGGCCCAACGCCCTGCAATGGCAGCTCGAAGTGGACACGCTGCGGCGCCTGTGCGCGTACGCCGAACGCCGCGAGGTCGTGCTGAGCATCGAGCTCGAACCGCTGGGGAACTCCTTCGTCAACGACCCCCACAGCCTGGACCGGATGCTCGCCGACGTCGGATCGCCGGCCCTGCTCGCCAATGTGGACACCTCGCACATGGCAGTCCGCGGCACCCCGGCCGCCGAACTCGCACGGCTGGCCGGCCGGATCGACAGCATCGACTTCTCCGACTCCAACGGGAAGTTCCACGAACACCTGCCGCCCGGCGCGGGCGTCGCGGACCTGGCCGCCTTCGCCGGGGAACTCGTCTCCGACGTAGCCTCCCGCGACGCCCTCCTCGCGGTCGAGGTCGGGCCCTTCAACGAACCCGAGCGCGCCTACGAACTCGTCCGCGCCTCCGTCACGGCCACCCGCGAGCTGTTCACGGCCGCCCGGAGGAACCGTACGGACGGCCCGGACCACGCGGACGGAGCCGTGTCCGGCACCCCGGAGGGCCGCCGCGGATGAGCGCCGTCACCTTCCTCGGCCTCGTCGACGAGCGCCTCGGCGCGGCGCCCGACGGGCACGGCGTCCACTGCGGCGACACCCGCACCGCCTGGCCGGAGATCGACCGCTGGGCCTGGGCCGTGGCCGCCCGGCTGCGCGCCGACGGCGTCGGCCGCGGCGACATCGTCCCCGTCGTCACCTCCCGGGGCCCCGGTCTGGTGGCGGCCTGGCTCGGCGTGCTGCGCTCCGGGGCCGCCTATCTGCCCGTCGACATCGACCTGCCCGCCGGGCGGGTGGCCTTCCTCGGCGAGGACACCGCCGCCCGCACCGCGCTGGTCGACGCGGGCGGCCTCGCCACCGCGCGCGGCCTCGGCGCCGGGCTGCCGCTGATCGACGTCGACGCGCTGCGCGGCACCGTCGCCGAGCCGTTCGACGCCGCGCCCGGCGGACGCGACACGGCCTGCGTCCTGTACACCTCCGGCAGCACCGGCCGCCCCAAGGGCGTACTCGTCGACCACGACGCCCTGCTGCACAGCGCCCTGCGCTGGTCCTGGTACGACCAGCTCACCCCGGACGACCGGGTGCTGTGCGCCGTCTCCGTGGCCTTCGACGCCGCCACCATGATCGTCGCCACCACCCTGATCACCGGGGCCCGGCTGATCCTCGCCACGGACGCGCAGCGCCGCGATCCCGCCCTGCTCGGCCCCGACCTGACCGGCGCCGACGTCGCCCTCATGACCCCCAGCGCGCTCAGGGCCGCCCTCTCGGCTCTCGCCCCCGGCACGGCCACCCGGCTGCGGACCGTCTCCTGCGGCGGTGAGGCGCTCACCCGGGAACTCGCCGCCGAGACCCGGCGCGCCCTCGGCTGCGACGTCCGCCACGTCTGGGGCGTCGCCGAGTGCCCGGCCACCACCACCTTCGCCCGGGTCGACCCCGACAGTCCGGCCGAACCGGGCATCGGCCTGGCACTGCCCGGCACCCGGGTCTACGTCCTGGACGCCGACCTCGAACCCGTGCCGGACGGCGCGCCCGGCGAACTCTTCATCGCCGGCGCCGGAGTCGGCACCGGCTACCTCGGGCGTCCCGGCCTGAGCGCCCGCCGCTTCCTGCCGGACCCGTGGCCGCACGAGCCCGGGGCCCGGATGTACCGCACCGGCGACCGCGGGGCGCGGCGACCCGACGGCGGTCTCGTCTTCCTGGGACGCGACGACCAGCAGGTGAAGATCCGCGGCAACCGCGTGGAGACCGGCGAGGTCCGTGCCCTGCTGGAGCGCTGTCCCGGCGTACGCACCGCCGCCGTCGTCCTGGAGGGCCCCGACCGACTGGTCGGCTACCTCGAACCGGAGCCGGGCGCGGCGCCCGTACGCTCCGCCGTCCTCGCCGAGCTGCGCCAGTGGCTGCCCGCCGCCGTCCTGCCGGCCGCACTGTGGCTCGTGGACGCCCTGCCCCTGAACGGCAACGGCAAGGTCGACACGCACGCTCTGCGGGACGCCGACCGGCGCCCGCTGCCGGGCGGCGACGGCGCGGCGGACGCGCCGGAGGACGGACTCGCTCAGGCCGTGCGGCTGTTCCTCGCCCATCTGCCCGAGCCGCCCGACGACCCCCGGCTCGCCCCCGACGCCGACTTCTTCATGCTCGGCGGGGCGTCCATGGCCGCCGCGCGGCTCATCGCGGACGCCTCCCGCGAGCGGGCAGGTCAGCCCGCGCTGCGCGACTTCCTCGCCGACCCCTCGGCCGCCGGGCTCGCCCGCCTCCTCGCGGCGCCCGCACCGGGGACGGCCGCCGACGGCACCGGCGGCTCCGGCGGCTCCGGCGGCTCCGGCGGGGAACCCGGGGACGGGCCGCGTCCCGCCCGTCCCGTCGAGCGTCGCCTCTGGTTCCTCGACCAGGTTCCCGAACTGCGCTCCGCGTACCTCGTGCCCCTCGTCTTCTCCGTACGTGGCGGCGCACTCGACCGGGACCTGCTCGCCCAGGCGCTCCAGAGCGTCCTGGACCGGCACCCGGGGCTGCGCGCCCGGTTCTTCCTCGACGCGGAGAGCGGCGACGTGATGTGTTCGACCGGGCTGCCGGGACCCGTCGTCACCCGGCTCGACCTGCGGACGGCGGCGCTGCCGGAGCGGGCGCCGACCGTGGCCGAACGCACGGCCGCCCTGTGCCGGGCCCCGTTCGACCTCGCCGAGGAAGCTCCCGTACGAGCCGAGGTGATCGCCACCGACGAGGGCGCCGTCATCGTCCTGTGCGCCCATCACATCGCCGTGGACGCCCAGTCGCTGGCGGTCCTCGTCGGCGAACTCGGCGAGGCGTACCGGGCCGGAGCCGAAGGCGGGACCGGCGGGCTCCCGGACCCGGTCCCGCCGGGTGCGGACCAGTGGGCGGAGACCGCGTCCGACCGTACGGCGGAGGCGGTTCGCGCCGCCACCGAGCGTCTGCGCGGCGCCCCCGTCGACGTCCTGCTCCCGCACGACCGGCCGCGCGGGCCGGTGCAGGACACCTCGGGCGCCACCTGCCCCGTCCCGCTGGAGGGGATCGACCCCGGGCTGCTGCGCACGCTCGCACGCTCCGAAGGGGTCACCGCCTTCATGGCCGCCGCCGCGGTCCTCGCGGTCGCCCTCGGCCGCCGCTCAGGACAGCGGGACTTCCTGTTCGCCACCCCCTGGGGCGGCCGGGACGCCGCCACGGCCGGCCAGGTGGCCATGCTGATCGACACCGTCGTCGTCCGCGTCGACACCACCGGTGCCGGGTCCTGGCGGGAACTCCTGCGCCGGGTCCGCGCCGCGTCCCTCACGGCCTTCCGGGACGCGGGAGTCCCCTTCGACGCGCTGGTCTCCGCCCTCCACCCCGGGCGCGACCTGAGCCGACCGCCGCTGACCCCGGTGCAGATCAGCGTGGGAGAAGGCGAGCCCGCCCTGCCCGATCTGGGCCCCGGACTGGTCTGCGGCCCACTGCCGTCCGGCCACGCGCACACCAAGTACGAGCTGACCCTCGACCTCCGGGAGCGGCCCGGGGGCCCGACGCTCGCCCTCGACTTCGCCATCGCCCTGTTCGACACGGCCACCGTGCGCGGGATCGCCGCGGACCTGCGTCGCTGCCTGACCGAGCTGGACCGGGACCCCGACGGACCGCTGTGGCCTCGGGAGGCGAAGGACGTGGGCCGCGCGGGACCCGGTGTCCGGCCCCGGGCGCTGCCGCCGCTGCCCCTCGTCACCGGACCGCTGCCCGGCCGCCCCGAGGAGACGGCCGTGGTGCACCAGGGCGTGCGCGTGCCGCGCGGGACGCTCGACGCCTGGGCCTGGGCGATC
>NZ_MSJP01000095.1 GCF_014596525.1 Streptomyces sp. CBMA291 | reverse complement strand
GTCGTCGTGGGCCCAGCGGTCGACGGCCCGGCAGAGGGCGGCGGGCTCGTCCTCCGCGAGCGCGGCGAGGAGGCCCTCGGCGAGCGGGTGGGCGGTGGCGACGAGCGCTTCGCACAGGTCGTCGGGGGCGAGCGTCCGGTGGGCGTGGAGGAGGGCGCGGGCGGCGGTGGCGACGGTCGCGTACGGGGCGGCGGCGGGCAGGGTCCTGCCGTCGCCGAACCAGCGGCACAGCAGGGGCTGGACGCCCCTCGGGTCGCGGGCGAGCAGCCGGGCGGCGGCCAGCAGGTACGGGCCGTCCTGTGCCAGGGGCCCGCCGGGCGGCGGATCGGCGGGGACGAGCCTGCGCAGGAGGTCGACGCGCTCGTCCGCGCCGAGGGGCAGGTCCAGCCAGAAACCGGGCCCGAAGGGGGCGAACTCCGGGGTCCGTTCGCCCCGCGCCCCGATCCGGTCGGCGAGTTGTCGGAGCACGGGCAGATACGGGCGCGAATCCGGCACCCGCCGCAGGACCTCCCCGAACAGCCTGGCCGCCCACCAGGACCCGTCGTCCCCGCAGGGAAGCGACCCGAGCGCCTCGACGAGCACCCCGAGCCGAGCGGCGAGCGCCTCCGGCCCCCGCTCCCGCTGAAGCAGCAGCAACGCCTGGAGCACCGGCCCGATGCGGTGCCGGGGCACCGGGGGCGGGGTGGCACCGGCGGGGGCACCGGCTCCGGCCGGGAGCGCGACGGGGGCGGGGGCCGGGACCCGGGCGGCGCGCACGGCCTGCGCCAGGCCACCCGGGGGTACGGGGATGCCGACGGGCGGCACGAGATACCCGGAGGGCCCGCCGGTCCCGGGCAGCGCCCCGGCAGGCAGCCCGCACCCTGCGACCGCCCCGCCCGGGACCCCGGGGGTCCGGGGCGAGGGGAGGGCGGGGTGCCCGGGGGCCCCTGCGGGGCTGGGGACGCGGCCGACGGGGAGCCGGGAGGGAGGGGCGGTCCCGGCGGGGAGTGCGGGTGTTCCGGAACGGCCGGAGCGGGCGAGCAGCGCGCGGGCGCGGAGGCCCGAGGGGGCGACGGGCGTCGCGGTCCGGCGCTTCGGGGCCAGGGAGGCGGGGGCGGCGTCCCCGCTACGAGCCGCCGGAAGGCTGACGGACGCCGACAGGGCCCCGGCGGACCCGGCCGACGGACCGGGGGCCGCGGGCGCGCCGGCGGGACGCCCCGAGGAAACAGCGGGGCCGGCACCGACGGGAAGCCCGGCACGACCGCCCGCGGGAAGGCCCGGGGCGCCACCAGACGCGGAGGCCTGCCCGGTGGGGGACGGCGGGGTGCGACCAGGAACGAGCGCGCTTCCGCCGGGGGAACCCGCACGCCCAGCCGTATCCGCGGGAAGCCCCGAAGGATCGACGGGGACGGGGGGCCGCGCGGTGGGAGGCTGCGGGGCGTGGGCGGGCGCGCCTCCGGCGGGGAAGCCCGCGCCCCCGGCGGGAGGCTGCGGGGCATGGGCGGGGGCAGGCGCGCCTCCGGCGGGGAAACCCGCGCCCCCGACGGGGACGGCCGCACTTGCGGGGGCCCGCCCGGCGGGAGGCTGCGGAGCATGGGCAGGGGCGGGCGTGCCTCCGCCAGGGAAACCCGCGCCCCCCACAGGCACTGCCGCACCTGCGGAGGCCCACCCGGCGGGAGGCTGCCCGGTGCGGGCAGGATCGGGCGCGACCCCAGCGGGAAGCCCCGCAGGCGTGGCCGTATCTGCGGGAAGTCCCGAAGGGCCAACGGGGACGGAGGCCCGCGCGGCGGGAGGCTGCGGGGCCTGACCAGGGGTGGGCACTCCCCCGGCGGGCACGGCCGTACCTGCCGGAAGCCCCGAAGGGCCCACGGGCCTGGAGACCCGCCCTGCGGAAGACTGCGGGGCCTGACCACGGGCAGGGGCTCCCCCGACGGGGAAACCCACACCCCTGGTGGGCACGGCCGCACCTGCGGAGGCCCACCCGGCGGGAGACTGACCGGCGTGGCCAGGAGGAGGCGTCACCCCGGCGGGAAGCCCCGCGGGCATGGCCGCGCCCGCAGGCAGACCCGGACGGCCGACGGGTGCGGAGGCTCCCCTGCCCGGAGCCGTCGGGGAACCGGCGGGTCCGGAGGCGGCCCTGTTGGGGAACCACGGTGCTCCGGCGGGCCCGTGCGCCCCGACCGAGGGCACCGGAACCCCGGCCGAAGGCAGCGCACGCGCGGGCGGACCGGCGGACGCGGCGGACCCCCCGGGCGGAAGCGCCCGGGAGTCGACGGTCCCGGAAGCTCCTCCAGTACGAGAAGGCGTAGTGCCCGCTCCGTTGGGGGCTCCCCCGGCGGAAGAAGGCGGGGAGCCCACGCCCCCGGGGGCGCCCCCTACCGGAGTGGTCGGCGAACCGACGGGCACGGTGCCCGCCCCGGCGGGGAACCCTCGGCCTCCGGCCCGTGCGGGCGGACCGGTGGGCTCTGAAGCGCCACCCGTCGCAAGGGCCCTCCCCGGTGCGACAGCCACACCAGGCTCGGCAGCCTTCCACCGCGCGGGGGCCACACCCGGCACACGAGCCTCAGAGGCAGCAGCCCCGCCCGGTACGGGCACACTCCCGGTCCGGATCCCGATCCCGGACCCGGACCCGGACCCGGCACCAGGCTCCGCCGGCCCGGCGTACCCGGGTCCCCCGGCTGAGGGCGGCACAGCAGTAGCGGGATGCGCCGGGGGGCGCCCCTCCCCGACGTATCCCGGAGCCCCGAAGGACTGGTGCGTCCCGGGGGTTCCGGCGGCTCCGAGAGTTCCGGCTGCCCCGGTGGAGCCGAGGGTTCCGGCTGCCCCGGCAGCTCCGGCGGCTCCAAGAACCCGGTCAGCCCCTCGGCCAGCTCCAGAAGGACCCCCGGAACCAACCCCAGGAGCCTCCCAGACGCCGACCGTCCCAGGTCCCCCGGAAGCCCTGCTCACCTCAAGGTCCCCGTGGTTACCGAAGGGCTGATGCGTCCCTGGAGCCCCTGGGGTTCCGGACGACCCTGCGGTCCCAGAAGCCACAGGGGCCCCGGACGTCTCCGGGTTCCCAGAGGGCCCAGAGGTCCTGGGGGTTCCAGAGGTCCCAGGAGTCCCGGGAGTCCCAGAGGTCTCCGGGGTCCCAGCGGCCACCTCGGAGGCCCCAGAGGTCGCGCAGGCCTCGCACACCCCAGTAGCCCCGCAGGTCCCTGTGGCCTCATGCACCCCAGCAGCCCCACACGCCCCCGCAGCCCCGCACATCCCCGCGCCCCCAGGGACCCCCGTATCCCCAGGCTCCTCAAACCCTCCGGCCTCCCCCATCCCCAGCAACGCTCCCAGCGCCCCGTCCACGTCCAGGTGGGCCGCCTGGAGCCAGTCGCCCAGTTCCTCGTGGGTGAAGCGGTAGCCGGGGCCCGCAGGAGTGAGGAGGCCTTCCGTGAGGACGGCCGGGGCCCAGCCCTGGGCGTGGGGGAACAGTTCCTCGAAGGAGGCCCGGTCGAGGGCGCCGTGGCCGGGGCCGAGGCAGCGGCGGGCGGCCTCGTGGACGCGGCCGTTGACGCGCGCGGCGAGGCGGCGGACGGCGGTGGCCCGGGGCTCGGGATGCTGGTCCGCCGTGATCCGGGCGGCGATCCGCAGGCACATCAGGTCCAGGTGCGCGGTGAAGATCTCCTCGCGGTCGGGACGGCCTGGCACCGCTCCCGGCAGGGCGGCGCGCACCTCGGCGAGCAGCCGCAGGGCCAGCGGGTGGCGGGCGTCGGCCTCGGCGAGGTCGGTCTCGGCCAGTCCGTACCCCGCGCGGACGGCCTGGGCCTCGGTCGCGGAGTAGGGCCCGAGGAGGACGGCGGCGGGCAGTCCGGGGCCGGTCTCCCCGAGGGGCCGGTACAGCGCGCCGGGGGTGTGGAGGGCACCGGCCTGTTCCCAGTGCTCGGGGCGGCAGGCGGTGACGAGGTGGATCCGGTGCGCGCGGAGCCATTCCTCGGTGGCCGAGGTCCACGCGGCGAGCCGGTCGGCGAGGGCCGGGGGCATCTCCTCGGGGCCGTCGAGGACGACGAGGAGCGGCCGGCCCGCCTCGTGGGCGAGGGCGGCGGCCCGTTCGGGGGTGGCGGTGCCGGTGTCCCCGACGGCGCCCGCCGCCGCGGCGGTCCCGGCGGCCTCCCGCAGGGCGCGGCCGACGGCGTCGGCGAGGGAGTGGTCGTCGGCGCCCAGGTCGGCGCCGCGTAGCCGGAGGGTGGGGGCGGGGGCGGCGCCCCGGGCGCGCTGGGCGCAGAGCGCGGCGAGGGCGGTGGTGCGGCCGGTGCCGGGGGCGCCGACGAGGGCGAGGACGGGGGCCGCCCCGGCGGTGAAGCGGGTGAACTCCCGGGCGCAGGCGGCGCGGGCGACGGGCTCGGGCCAGGGGCCGGGTTCGTGCGCGGGCCCGGTGGAGGTGGCGGCGAGTTCGAGGACGGCGGCGAGGTTGAGATCGGCGCCGTAGGCGGGGACGGTGGCCGCGTTGTGCCGGAGCAGGGCGGTGAGGGCACCGTGGGGGCGGAGCGGTACGGCGTATCCGGCCTGGTGGGTGCCGGGCGGTGCGGTACGCAGGACGGCGAGGACGGCGCCGGTGGCGGGGTCGAGGACGGGGCCGCCGGTGGTGAGGCCGCGGGGCCTGAGCGCTTCGGCGCCTTCGGTGCCGATGACGAGTTCGAGGCCGCCGCCGGAGGGGCCGAGGACACGGGCCTCGCGCCAGCCGTGGGCGGCGATGCGCACATAGGTGCCGGGCGGGAGGGCGTCCCGGGTGGCGAGCGGCAGGGGCCGTACGCCGAGGCCCTGGGTGCGGACGAGGGCGAGGCCGCTCTCGGGCAGGGGTGTGACGGCCTCCGCTCCGGCGAGCCGGCTCCGGTCGCCGGGGGCGCGCAGGAGGACATGGCTGAGCCCGTCGACTGCTTCGTGGCTGGTGACCACCGTCCCGTGGTGGTCGGCGAGGAAACCGGTGCCCCGAGGCCGTCCCGCCGGATCGCAGACCCGTACCAGCGTCGCCAGTTCCCCGCGTTCCATGGGACCGACGGTAGGTCGCCGTTGATCACCGGAAAAACCACGGAAGGGAACACGCCCCCCTTTCACGCCCCTTTTCACTCCGGACGCCTCTCTGAACGGGTGATTATCCGGCGGGTACCGGACAGACTCGCGCAGGGGGAAGTGGGAGGGGAAACGCGGTGGGGCGGGCACGCGTACGTGCCCGCCCCACCGTGAGCGTCCGAAGACCGCGAGGCCCCCGGTCTCGTTCAGCCGAAGACCGCGAGGCTCTTCGCCTTGCCCCGTTGCGCTTCGACGAGCGCGAGGAGTGTGCCCTCGGGTCCAAAGACCGCGACGGGGCCCGCCGGGTACTCCGGCATCTCCAGGCGTACTCCGTTGAGCAGCAGCTTGGCCCGCTTCTCGTCGACGTCCCAGCGGGGGAACGCCGCCGAGGCCGCGTCGGCGACCGGCATCACCGTCAGCTCCTCCTGGAGCTGGTCGAGCGTCCGGGCGGAGTCCAGCTTGTACGGGCCGACCCGGGTGCGGCGCAGCGCGGTCAGGTGACCGCCCACGCCGAGTCCCGCGCCGAGGTCCCGGGCGAGGGCCCGGATGTACGTACCCGAGGAGCAGACGACGGAGACGACCAGGTCGAGGACGGGGGTGCCGTCCTCGGCGGTCGCCTCGCGCACGTCGTACACGTGGAAGGAGGAGACGGTGACCGGGCGGGCCGGGATCTCGAACTCCTCGCCGCCGCGCACCCTCGCGTACGACCGCTTGCCGTCGATCTTGATGGCGGAGACCTTCGACGGGACCTGCATGATGGCGCCGGTCAGCTCGGCGACGCCCGCGTCGATGCCCTCGCGGGTCACCTTCGAGGCGTCCGCGGAGGCGGTGATCTCGCCCTCGGCGTCGTCGGTGACCGTCGTCTGGCCCAGCCGGATGGTGCCCAGGTACTCCTTCTCGGTCAGCGCGAGGTGACCAAGCAGCTTGGTCGCCCGCTCCACGCCGAGGACGAGGACTCCGGTGGCCATCGGGTCGAGGGTGCCCGCGTGGCCGACGCGGCGGGTCTTGGCGATCCCCCGCATCTTGGCCACGACGTCGTGCGAGGTGAAGCCCGACGGCTTGTCGACGATGACCAGGCCGTCCTGAGGACCCCGCCCGGCTCCCGCCGGCGGGGTCTGTGCTGCGTTGCTCATTCGGCGGCTTCGTCCTCGCCCGGCTTCTTGTAGGGGTCGGCTTCGCCCGCGAAGGCGGCGCCCGAGGACGCCTCCCGCACCTGGGCGTCCGAGGCCCGCGCCTTGTCGAGGAGGTCCTCGATGGTGCGGGCGTTCTCCGGGAGGGCGTCGGCCACGAAGGCCAGCGTCGGGGTGAACTTGGTCCCGGCTGCGCGGCCCACGGCCGAACGGAGGATGCCCTTGGCGCTCTCCAGTCCGGCGGCGGCGCTCGCCCGCTCCTCCTCGTCCCCGTAGACCGTGTAGAAGACCGTGGCCTCCCGCAGGTCTCCGGTGACGCGGGTGTCCGTGATGGTCACGTGCGTACCCAGACGGGGGTCCTTGATGCCGCGCTGCAGCTTCTCCGCGACCACCTCCCGGATGAGGTCTGCCAGCTTCTTCGCCCGCGCGTTGTCGGCCACTGGTCCTTCTCCTTCTTCGCCTTGCTCAAATCAGTCTTCATCAGTGTGGAGCCTGCGGCGCACCGACAGCAGTTCCACCTCGGGACGGGCGGCGACGAGCCGCTCGCACCGGTCCAGCACGTCACTGAGGTGTCCCGGATCCCCCGACACCATCGCGACGCCGATCTCGGCCCGCCGGTGGAGGTTCTGGCCGCCGACCTCCGCCGCGCTCACCGCGAACTTGCGGTGCAGCTCGGCGACGATCGGCCGGACGACGGAGCGTTTCTCCTTCAACGAACGTACGTCGCCGAGGAGCAGATCGAAGGACAGAGTCCCCACGTACATGTATGCCCGGATGTCCCGCCGGTTCGGGTTCGGTGTCCCGCCGACGACCCGGCGGGGACATCCGAAACCGTACACGCAACGGCCGGGGCCGATCGACGGAATACTTCTCCGCCGACCGGCCCCGGCTCAGTGCTGCGAGCGGACGCGATCAGGCGCGCGGCTTCTCGCGCATCTCGTACGTCGCGATGACGTCGTCGATCTTGATGTCGTTGTAGTTTCCGAGGTTGATACCGCCCTCGAAGCCTTCACGAATCTCGGTGACGTCGTCCTTGAAGCGGCGCAGACCGTGGATGGTGAGGTCCTCCGCGATGACCTTGCCGTCGCGGATGAGGCGCGCCTTGGTGTTGCGCTTGACCTCGCCGGAGCGGATGAGGACACCCGCGATGTTGCCCAGCTTGGACGAGCGGAAGACCTCGCGGATCTCCGCCGTGCCCAGCTCGACCTCTTCGTACTCCGGCTTGAGGAGGCCCTTGAGCGCCGCCTCGATCTCCTCGATCGCCTGGTAGATGACCGAGTAGTACCGGACGTCGACGCCCTCGCGCTCCGCCATCTGCGCGGCACGGCCGGCCGCACGGACGTTGTAGCCGATGACGATGGCGTCGGAGCCCATGGCCAGGTCGATGTCCGACTCGGTGACCGCACCCACACCGCGGTGCAGGACACGGATGTCGACCTCTTCGCCGACGTCGAGCTGGAGCAGCGAGGACTCGAGGGCCTCGACCGCACCGGACGCGTCGCCCTTGATGATGAGGTTGAGTTCCTGGACGAGACCGGCCTTGAGCACCTTGTCGAGGTCCTCGAGGGACACCCGGCGGACGCGCTTGGCGAAGGCCGCGTTGCGCTCACGCGCCGCGCGCTTCTCGGCGATCTGACGGGCCGTACGGTCCTCGTCGACAACCAGGAGGTTGTCGCCGGCACCCGGGACGTTGGTGAGACCCAGGACCAGGACGGGAGTCGACGGGGTCGCCTCCTCGACGTTGTTGCCCTTGTCGTCGAGCATCGCCCGGACACGGCCGTACGCGTCGCCGACCACCACGGTGTCGCCGATGCGCAGCGTTCCGCGCTGGACCAGGACGGTCGAGACGGCGCCGCGACCGCGGTCGAGGTGGGACTCGATCGCGATGCCCTGCGCGTCCTGGTCCGGGTTGGCCCGGAGGTCGAGCGAGGCGTCGGCGGTGAGGACGACGGCCTCCAGCAGGGAGTCGATGTGCAGACCCTGCTTGGCGGAGATGTCGACGAACATCGTGTCGCCGCCGTACTCCTCGGCCACCAGACCGAACTCGGTCAGCTGACCGCGGACCTTGACCGGGTCCGCGCCCTCGACGTCGATCTTGTTGACCGCGACGACGATCGGGACGCCGGCGGCCTTGGCGTGGTTGAGCGCCTCGATCGTCTGCGGCATGACACCGTCGTTGGCCGCGACCACGAGGATCGCGATGTCGGTCGACTTCGCACCACGGGCACGCATGGCGGTGAACGCCTCGTGACCCGGGGTGTCGATGAAGGTGATGCGACGCTCTTCGCCGTTGACCTCGGTGCCGACCTGGTAGGCACCGATGTGCTGGGTGATGCCACCGGCCTCGCCCGCGACGACGTTCGTCTTGCGGATCGCGTCGAGGAGTCGGGTCTTTCCGTGGTCGACGTGACCCATGACGGTGACGACCGGCGGACGGGAGACCAGAGCCTCTTCGCCGCCCTCGTCCTCGCCGAACTCGATGTCGAAGGACTCGAGGAGCTCGCGGTCCTCTTCCTCCGGCGAGACGATCTGGACCTGGTAGTTCATCTCCTCGCCGAGCATCGTCAGCGTGTCGTCGGAGACGGACTGCGTGGCCGTGACCATCTCACCGAGGTTCATCATCACCGCGACGAGCGACGCCGGGTTGGCGCCGATCTTCTCGGCGAAGTCGGTGAGGGAGGCACCGCGCGACAGGCGAATGATCTCGCCGCCGCCGCGGGGCAGCATCACGCCGCCCACGGAGGGGGCCTGCATGGCCTCGTACTCCTGGCGCCTCTGCCGCTTCGACTTGCGACCGCGACGCGCGGGACCGCCGGGACGACCGAAGGCGCCCTGCGTGCCACCACGGCCACCCGGGCCGCCGGGACGGCCGCCGAAGCCGCCGGGACGACCGCCGAAGCCGCCGCCACCGCCGCCGGGACCACCCGGACGACCGCCGCCGCCACCGGGACCGCCGGGACGACCGGCGAAGCCGCCGCCGCCACCGCCGGGACCGGC
>NZ_MSJP01000094.1 GCF_014596525.1 Streptomyces sp. CBMA291 | reverse complement strand
GGGACCGCTCGCCCGGCGCCTCCCCCTCGGCCGCCGGGGGCTCCGGGTCGCCGCACGCCGGGGTGCCGGACGGCGAGGGCGCCCCGGACGGCGGCGGCACGGTGGGCGAGGGCGAGACCTCGGCGGGTACGGACCCGGCGCCCACGTTCTCCCCGTCGAAGGCGGCCAAGGCCTGCCGGGAGTACCGCTCGGGCAGGCTCGACGCGACGGTCCGCGGCAGACTCCTCGCCACCCTGAGCGGCGGCGAGACGCTGGGCCACTACTGCGACCGCGTCCTCGACGGCGGCAGGAACAGCGGGAACGGCAGCGGCGACGACGGGAACGCCGACGATGACGAATCCGGCGAGAACGGCTCAGGGAACGACCGGCCAGAGGACGGCGAGCCCACCGGAAAGCCGACGGGCAAACCCACGGGCAAGCCGACGGGCAAGAACCCGGGCAACGGGAACGGCAACGGCGGCAACAACGGAAACAGCGGCAACAACGGAAACAGCGGCAACAACGGAAACGGCAGCAGCGGCAACAAGGGCAACGGCGGCAACAGCAACACCAACACCGGCAGCGGCAAGAGCAACGGCAAGAACAAGGGCGGCGACGACCAAGGCGACCAAGGCGGCCAGAGCGACGACGGCGACGCCCGCGAAGGCGGCGACGCCCCCCGCACCGCCCCCCGCCTCTTCGCCGACCCGCAGCCCCCGACGGCCCCGGCCCCGGCCCCGGACCTGACCCCCGCCCCGGTCCCGGCCCTGGTCACGGCCCCGGAAACACTCCTCGGCCGCACGGTCTCCACGCTCGTCTCGCTGCTGGTGTAACACTTCCGGGACCGGTGACGCAGTACGTATTGCCGACTGGTCATCGGCCGCGCGACGAGCCGGGGTTCCCCCCGTACCTTCGGCTTCGCGCACGGCGCGGGTGGGGCACGTTCCCCCGGTCCCACCCGCGCCCCTTCTCCTCCGGCCCCCTGTCGACAAGGTCACAGCGTGGTGGCCCCCTATGCCGGTACGCCCGCCGCTACAGTCCGACGCGAGAACCAGTACCGCTGGGTAACAAGCTGTCGGGAGGCACACCAATGGCGCGTGAGTCGGAGTCGGGGCTGCCCATCCAGCCGGTCTACGGGCCGGAGGCGTTGGAAGGGTGGGACCCGGCGGAGAAACTGGGGGAGCCGGGCGCGTACCCCTTCACCCGGGGGGTGTACCCCTCGATGTACACCGGCCGGCCGTGGACGATGCGGCAGTACGCGGGCTTCGGCACGGCGGTGGAGTCCAACGCGCGGTACAAGCAGCTGATCGCGAACGGCACCACGGGCCTGTCCGTGGCCTTCGACCTGCCGACGCAGATGGGCCACGACTCGGACGCGCCGATCGCCTCGGGCGAGGTGGGCAAGGTCGGCGTCGCCATCGACTCGATCGACGACATGCGGGTGCTGTTCGACGGCATCCCGCTGGACCGGGTGTCCACCTCGATGACGATCAACGCACCCGGCGCCCTCCTCCTGCTGCTCTACCAACTCGTCGGCGAGGAGCAGGGCGTCCCGGCGGAGAAGCTGACCGGCACCATCCAGAACGACGTCCTCAAGGAGTACATCGCCCGGGGGACGTACATCTTCCCGCCCAAGCCCTCGCTGCGGCTGATCGCGGACATCTTCAAGTACTGCCGGGCCGAGATCCCGAAGTGGAACACGATCTCGATCTCCGGCTACCACATGGCGGAGGCGGGTGCCTCGCCCGCGCAGGAGATCGCCTTCACCCTCGCCGACGGCATCGAGTACGTACGGACCGCGGTGGCCGCCGGAATGGACGTCGACGACTTCGCGCCCCGGCTCTCCTTCTTCTTCGTGGCCCGCACCACGATCCTGGAGGAGGTCGCCAAGTTCCGGGCGGCCCGCCGGATCTGGGCCCGGGTGATGCGCGAGGAGTTCGGCGCGAAGGACCCCAAGTCGCTGATGCTCCGCTTCCACACCCAGACCGCCGGAGTGCAGCTCACCGCCCAGCAGCCCGAGGTCAATCTGGTGCGCGTGGCCGTCCAGGGGCTCGCCGCCGTCCTCGGCGGCACCCAGTCCCTGCACACCAACTCCTTCGACGAGGCCATCGCGCTGCCCACGGACAAGTCCGCCCGGCTCGCGCTGCGCACCCAGCAGGTCCTCGCGTACGAGACCGACGTCACCGCCACCGTCGACCCCTTCGCGGGCTCCTATGTCGTGGAGACGATGACCGACGAGGTCGAGTCGGCCGCCCTGGAGCTGATGGGCCGGGTGGAGGAGATGGGCGGCGCGGTCAGCGCCATCGAGCGCGGCTTCCAGAAGGGGGAGATCGAGCGCTCGGCGTACCGCATCGCGCAGGAGACCGACAGCGGCGAGCGGGTCGTCGTCGGCGTCAACCGGTTCACGGTCGACGTGGAGGAGCCCTACGAGCCGCTGCGGGTGGACCCGGCGATCGAGGCACAGCAGGCCGAACGGCTTGCGGCGCTGCGCGCGGAGCGGGACCAGACGGCGGTGGACACGGCGCTCGCGGAGCTGAAGAAGGCGGCGGAGGGCACGGAGAACGTCCTGTACCCGATGAAGACGGCGCTCAAGGCCCGTGCCACGGTCGGCGAGGTCTGCGACGCGCTCCGCGAGGTCTGGGGGACCCACGTCCCCCACGACGTCTTCTGAGCCGCCGCCCGGTTCGAGCCGCCGCAGAATCGTTATCCGACTGGCAAGGCGCAGGTCACAGCGGAGTGTCGCACCCGTGTGCGACACTCCCAGCCATGCTGGGTGTCATCGATCTGCCGACTTATCTGGCCGGGCTCGTCCTCATCATTCTGCTGCCCGGACCGAACTCGCTCTACGTGCTGTCCGTCGCCGCCCGCAAGGGCACCCGGACCGGGTACAAGGCCGCCGCCGGGGTGTTCACCGGCGACACCGTCCTCATGACCCTCGCGGCCCTCGGCGCCGCCTCCCTGCTCCAGACCACCCCCGTCCTCTTCACCGTGGTGAAGTACGCGGGCGCGGGCTATCTGGCCTGGATGGCGTACGGGATGCTGCGCTCGGCCCTGGCCATGTGGCGCTCCCGGGGCGAGGCCACCGCCGACGGGGAGGCGTCGCTCCCGGAGACCGGACGGGAGGAGCGCCCCTACCGGCGGGCGCTCGTCATCAGCCTCTTCAACCCCAAGGCGATCCTCTTCCTGATCTCCTTCTTCGTGCAGTTCGTCGACCCGGCCTACGCCTATCCGGCCCTGTCCTTCCTGGTCCTCGGCGCCCTGCTCCAGACCGGCAGCTTCCTCTATCTGACCACCCTGATATTCAGCGGCACCCGCCTCGCCGCCGCCTTCCGGCGTCGCAGGCGGCTCTCCGCCGGAGCCACCTCGGCGGCGGGCGCGCTCTTCCTCGGCTTCGCCGTGAAGCTCTCGCTCAGCAGCGCCGCTTGACCCTCACACCGTGTGAGCCCGTTCCGTAGGGGTCGTCATGTTCACCATCGGAGACTTCGCCCGGCACGGGCGGGTGTCGGTCCGCATGCTGCGCCACTACGACGCCATCGGACTGCTGCGCCCGGCCCGGGTCGACCCGCACTCGGGCTACCGCTTCTACACGGCGGACCAGCTCGCCCTGCTCAACCGTGTCATCGCCCTCAAGGACCTCGGCTTCACCCTCGAACAGGTGGGGACCATCCTCGGCGAGCGGATCGACGCGGACGAGCTGCGGGGCATGCTGAGGCTGCGCAGGGCCGAGCTGGAAGCGGCCCTCACCGCCGCCCGCGCACGGCTCGCCCAGGTCGGCGCGAGGCTCCAGGCCATCGAAAGCGAGGGACGCATGTCCATCCAGGACGTCGTCGTCAAGAAGATCCCCGCCGTCCGCGTCGCCGAACTGAGCGCCGTCGCCGCGAGCTTCGGCCCGCAGGACATCGGCCCGGTCATCGGCCCGCTCCACGGCGAGCTGTGCGGCCGTCTCGAAGCGGCCGGGGTCACCGGCTCGGGACCGGGCATCGCCGCGTACGAGGACACCGGGAAGGGCGACGGCTCGGTCCTCGTCCGCGCCTGTGTGCCGGTGCCGGAGGGCACGGTCGTGGAGGGCGTCGAGGTACGGGTCCTGCCCGGCATCGAGGAGGCCGCCACCGTCGTCCACCGGGGCTCGATGGACGAGATCCTGCCGACCGCGCAGACCCTGGCCCACTGGATCGGGACCAACGGCTACGTGTCCCGGGAGTACGCCCGCGAGCTGTACCTGGAGTGCCCCGAGGACACCGCCCTGTGGGTGACGGAACTCCAGGAGCCGATCGCCCGCGCGTGACGGGGCCACCGGGACCGAGGCCGCCTCGTAGGACAGTCCTACGGTCCTGCCGGTGGTGCCGGTCCTCTCGGAGGACCGGCACCACCGTGCCCGTAAGCCCGTCAGCCCTTCAGCGCCTTCCGCAGTCGTAGTGCCTGGCGGGCCAGGCGGCGGACCTGCGGGTGCCGGGGTATCGGCAGACCGCCCGGCAGGCCGAGGGCGGTGAGCCTGCGGCGGGTGAAGTGGTGCCGGGTGCGCTCGGCGAGCGGGCCCGACAGATGCCGTACGGCGGGCGCGTGCAGCTCCGGACGTATCTTCGGCTGCATCGCGAAGCCGACCGCCGCCACCAGGTCGTTCAGCCGTTCCGCGTCGATCGGCGCGCCGTCGCCCGGCTCGTCCGCCTCCAGCGGCGGGAGCACCGCGTCCACCACGGTCAGCGGCACCCGGTTGCTGTTCTGGAAGGGCGTCAGGCGCTCCAGGAGCGTCAGGGTGCCGACCCTGGCCACCGGCAGGCCGTAGAAGGTACGCGCGGTGAGCAGCGCCGTCGAGAAGCAGCCGACGACGAGCGCGGGCCGCAGCTCGCGGAAGAGGACCTCGGCGAGGACCGGCCGGTGTTCCACGGTCAGTTCGGCGCCGAGCACCTCCGCCTCCCGGACCAGCGCCCGCGACCAGGTGTCGGGGGCCGTCGGGTGCGGCTTGAAGACGAGCCTGCGGTGCCCCCGGGCGACCGCGCCCCGCACCATCCGCAGATGCAGCTCCTCCTCCTCGGCGCCGGTCAGCAGCCCGAGCGCCGCCAGATACTGGCCGAGAAGCAGCGCGGGCCCGTCCGCCCGCTCCACCGGGGCGGGCGGACCGGACAGCTCGGCGACGCAGCGGAGGAACGCCTCCGTCGGCACGGGCTCGGGCACCGCCCCGAACTCGGCGAGCAGCAGCGGGTCGAGCCCGGGGACGAGGTCCAGATAGAGCAGCCGCCCGACGCGCCCGCCGATCATGGGGTCGATCTTGTTGCGGGTCGGCCCGTAGCTCATCAGACCGTCCGCGTAGACGGTGACGGGTGCCTCGGGCAGCAGTTGGGCGATCGCGAGCGCGGGGGTCACCTGGATCGACTCCAGGACCAGCTCGACCCGGTCGTCCCCGAGGTGCCAGAGCGTCCGCAGATGGCGCTGGAGCATCGGCAGGTCACCGGCGCGGGGGGTCCAGCCGGCCGGGTGCAGCGGCGAGATCGTCTCGTTCCAGGAGAGGACCGTGTCGAAGCGCCCGCGCAGCGCGGCGAAGCCCTCGGCCTCGGCGAGGGACGGGGTGGTCTCGGGGACGGCCGCGTTGTTGACGACCAGCAGGACGCGCCGCTCGGCATGGCCGAAGAGGCCGCTGTCGAGGGCGGCGGCGAGCGTCACGGCGCCGTAGAGGGTGGAGGCGCAGAAGATCTGGGTGGTGCGGCGGCGGCTCACGCGGCGGCTCCCGAAGTGCCGTCGTGCACACCGGACTCGGCGCCGGAAGCGGGCACGGGGGCCGGTTCCGGCGGCGGGGCGGGGCGTCTGCGGCGCAGCCTGCGGAGGGTCGTCGCCCGGTCGCCGCCCATCGCGGTCAGCGCCCCGTCGAGCACGTCCTGCGGCATGCGCCGCAGCGCGCCCGCGCTCATCGCCTTCAGTTTCCTCGCCACCTCCGGCTCGAATCGCTCGATGGAACCGACATGGTGGGAAATCACCGCGCAATACGTGCGCACGGCTTTCGGGAGAAGCCTGTCCGCATCGGGATCGAGTGCTGTTTCCGCTATCACCTGGTCGAAAGCGCGGATGAAATCCAATTGCCGTACGTCGCCGATCTGCGTGAGCGAGGTCGCCACCCCGCGCCGGTAGAACACGCCGAGTTCGTCGATCGCCGCGAACGATTCCGCCTCGCGGTGCAGCTTCCAGATCCACGGCCGGTCCTCGGCCGTCCGCAGCCCGTGCGTGAAGTGCAGCAGCCCCCGGTCGAGCAGCCTCCGGTGGTAGATCCCGGCCCAGGCGTACGGATAGTCCACCGAGGTCGTGCGGTGCGCGGGCAGGATCGCGTCGCGGGGGTTCAGGACCTCGGCGCGGCGGGGGACCGGCGCCCGGCGGACCGAGCGGGCCCGGCCCGTGACGGAGACGTGGTCGGTCCGCAGGAAGTCGCAGCCCAGCTCCTCGGCGGCGGCCACCAGACGCCCGTAGTAGCCGGGGGCGAGCCAGTCGTCCCCGTCGAGGAAGGCGATGTACTCGCCCCGGGCGGCGTCGAGACCGGTGTTCCGGGCCGTGGCGAGGCCCTCGTTCCGCTCGTGTCTGATCAGGGTGGCCCCCGGGATCTCGCGCGCGGCCCGTTCGAGGAGCATCGGGGTCCCGTCCGACGAGCAGTCGTCGACCAGCAGGAACTCGAAGTCCTCGCGGGCGTTGGCCCGCAGGCTCGTGAGGGTGTCGGGGGCGTATGTCTGCACGTTGAAGAACGGCACGACGACGGAGAGCTTGACCACCCGCCCGACGCTAGGCGCCGCCCCCGGCCTTCCCACCGACCGCCGGGAAGCCATTCGGTGAACACCAGGAGACCGGCCGCTTAACCACCTTTCCAGCCGGTGGAAATCCGGCCCCGGATGTCCGAATGCCGACCGGCTTCAGCGGTCGGAGATGCGCTGTTCACCGTTTGTTGCCATTCAGTTGGGCCGAAAAGGGAAAAGCCCTTCTAGCGTCCTCGACGTGCCAGCACGTACCAGAGAAGCGGTGCGGACCGCCGTCCTCGCGGACTCCGACACCCGGTGGAAATGGGGCGCCCTCACGGCGCGCCGGATCACCGCGACGACCGCGGAACCCACCGGATTCGTCCTGCGGGGACGCGCCACCCCCACCGCCCGCCAGCTCACCGAGACCGGGGTGTCCGACACCGCCCCGCGCGAGGTGACCGGAGCGGAGTTCCTGCGCGAGATACGCGACGCGGAGACGCGCGGCGAGGGATACGACGTCGTGGTCCTCTCCCTCGTCGGAGGGACCGTACGGGCCGTCCTCCAGGGACTGGCCGACCTCGGACTCGACCGCCGCCCCGTGATCGTCACCGGCTATGTCGGCGTCGTCTACGAGAAGTTGGCCGACGGACTGCTCCTTCGGCACGGCGCCGATGTCGTCCTCGCCAACTCCCGTCACGACGCCGAACGCTTCCGCGCGGTCTACGAAGGGGTGGGCGCCGGGGCCGAGTCGGTCGTCGAAGCCGCCCTCCCGTTCCTCGGCGGCGCCCCGTACGCCCCCGAACAGGGCCGCGACACCCTGGTGTTCGCCGCACAGCCCTCCGTGCCCGTCACCCGCGCCGAGCGGGCGTACACCCTGGAACGGCTCATCCGGCACGCCCGGCTGCGCCCCGGCCGCGAGGTCCTCCTCAAGCTCCGCTCCAAGCCCGGCGAACACACCACGCACCTGGAGGAGTTCCCCTACCAGCGTCTGGTCCGCGACCTCGAACCGCCCGCCAACTTCCGCCTGGTCTACGGGCACATGGGCGAAGTCCTCGACCGCACCGACCTCCTGGTCACCGTCTCCTCCACGGCCGCCCTCGAAGCCCTGCACCGGGGCGTCCCCACCGCCGTCCTCACCGACTGCGGCATCCGCGAGGCCCTCGGCAACCACCACTTCATCGGCTCCGGCCTGCTCACCTCCTTCGACCGGCTCGACCAGGGGCACACCCCGACACCCGACGCGACCTGGCTGGACCGCCAGGGCGTGGCCGCCGGAGGCGCGTACGAGAAGGCCTTCGACGCCGCCCGTGCCCGGGTCGCCGACCTCCTCGCGCTGCCCGGACTGCCCCCGATCGCCCCCTACTACACCGCGGAGACGGCCGGCGGCTACCTGCCCGGCATCCTCGCCCGCCACCGCCTGGACGTCACCGCCACCGCGACCCGCGACAGCGGACTGCGGCGGATCGTCCGGGAGGCGGCGCGCGGGGCCTACCGCCACGGCGTCCAGCGCGTGGCCCCCGTCGTCCGACGCCTGGGAGAACTGTGATGCCCGAGAAGCAGCCGAGCGCCCCCACCGTGCTCGCCGTCATCCCCGCCCGGGGCGGTTCCAAGGGCGTCCCCGCCAAGAACCTCGCCCCCGTCGCCGGAGTCCCGCTCGTGGCCCGCGCCGTCCGCGCCTGCCTCGGCGCCCGGCCCGTCACCCATGTCGTCGTCTCCACCGACGACCCGGGCATCGCCGCCGCCGCCCGCGACGCCGGAGCCGAGGCCGTCCGCCGCCCCGCCGCGATCGCCGGCGACACCGCCACCAGCGAAGCCGCCGTCCTGCACGCCATGGACGCCTTCGAGGCCACCCACGGACGCCCGGCCGACGTCGTCCTCCTCGTCCAGTGCACCAGCCCCTTCCTCACCCCCGACGAGGTCGCCGACACCGCGGGACGCGTCCTGTCCGGCGCCGCCGACACCGCCTTCACCGCCGCCCCCTCGCACGGCTTCCTCTGGCGCGAGACCGTCGAGGACGGCGCCACCGGCGTCAACCACGACAAGGCCCACCGCCCCCGCCGCCAGGACCGCGAGGCCGAATACCTGGAGACCGGCGCCGTCTACGCCATGGCCGCCCCCGGCTTCCGCACCCACCGGCACCGCTTCTTCGGCCGCACCGCCCTCGTCGTCACCGACCCCGCCCGGGTCCTGGAGATCGACGACCCGCACGACCTGGCCCGCGCCCGCGTCCTCGCGCCGCTCCTCGACACCCCGGCCACCCCGCGCTTCGCCGACGTCGACGCCGTCGTCCTCGACTTCGACGGCACCCAGACCGACGACCGCGTCCATCTCGACGCCGAGGGACGCGAGTTCGTCTCCGCGCACCGAGGCGACGGCCTCGGCATCGCCGCCCTGCGCCGCGCCGGACTGCCCGTCCTCATCCTCTCCACCGAACAGAACGCCGTCGTCGCCGCCCGCGCCCGCAAGCTCAAGATCCCCGTCCTGCACGGCATCGACCGCAAGGACCGGGCCCTCAAGGAGTGGTGCGAGGCCGAGGGCATCGACCCCCAGCGCGTGCTCTACGCCGGAAACGACGTCAACGACCTGCCCTGCTTCCACCTCGTCGGCTGGCCCGTCGCGGTGAGCAGCGCCCACGACTCCGTACGGGCCGCGGCCCGCGCGGTCACCGTCACCCCGGGCGGCTCCGGAGCGATCCGCGAGATCGCCGCCTGGCTCCTCGGACCCGAGCTGAACACCCCCGAGAACTAAGGAACAGCACCATGAGCACCCGTCTTCGCACCCTCGGCGACAAGACCGCGGGACCGGGCCGTCCCGTCTACATCACCGGCGAGATCGGCATCAACCACAACGGCGACCTCGACAACGCCTTCGCCCTCATCGACGTCGCCGCCGAGGCCGGCTGCGACGCGGTCAAGTTCCAGAAGCGCACCCCGGAGATCTGCACCCCGCGCGACCAGTGGGACATCGAGCGCGACACCCCCTGGGGTCGGATGACGTACATCGACTACCGCCACCGCGTCGAGTTCGACGAGAGCCAGTACCAGGCCATCGACGAGCACTGCAAGAAGCGCGGCATCGAGTGGTTCGCCTCCCCGTGGGACACCGAGGCCGTCGCCTTCCTGGAGAAGTTCGACGTCCCCGCCCACAAGGTCGCCTCCGCCTCCCTCACCGACGACGAGCTGCTGCGCGAACTGCGCGCCACCGGCCGCACCGTCATCCTCTCCACCGGCATGTCCACCCCGGCGCAGATCCGCCACGCCGTCGAGGTCCTCGGCAGCGCCAACATCCTGCTCTGCCACGCCACCTCCACCTACCCGGCCAAGGCCGAGGAGCTGAACCTGCGCGTCATCCAGACGCTCCAGGAGGAGTACCCCAACGTCCCGATCGGCTACTCCGGCCACGAGACGGGCCTCCAGACCACCCTCGCCGCCGTCGCCCTCGGCGCCGCCTTCGTCGAGCGCCACATCACCCTCGACCGCGCCATGTGGGGCTCCGACCAGGCCGCCTCCGTCGAGCCGCAGGGCCTCCAGCGCCTCGTCCGTGACATCCGCACCATCGAGACCGCCCTCGGCGACGGCGTCAAGAAGGTCTACGAGTCGGAGCTGGGCCCGATGAAGAAGCTCCGCCGGGTCCAGGGGCACGTCGCCGCATGACCAGGCAGCTGGCGTTCGTCGAGAGCCCGGTCCAGCTCCTCAACGTCCTGGAATGGGCGCACACCCGGGCCTCGGCCGCGGACGCGCCCACCGACGCGCGGACCGGCCCGCCCTCCGGGGCGCCCGGTCCCGCGCCCGCCGTACGGGCCCTCGCCCCGACGGACGCCACCCCGGGGACGGCGGACTCCGCCGCTCCGGGTCCCACGGTCGTCGTGCTCTCGCCGACCGACCCCATGTCGCGGGGCCAGCTGCGCCGGATGGCCCAGCTGGCCCGCGACGAGGGCCTCACCGTCCACTGGCAGGAGGCCCGAGGCGGCCGGGGCGCCCTCGCCCGCACCCTGCGCGAGCTCGCGGGGCCGCTGCGCGCGGCGGACCGGGTGATCATCGGGGACCCGTTCTCCCGGTACGTCCAGCTCCTCCTGACCCTCTTCGGCCCCCGGCACCTGACGGTCGTCGACGACGGCACCGCCACCATGGAGTTCGCCGCCCAGCTCAGCCGGGGTGAGCGCCTGGTGCGCTGGCACCGCAAGGGCAACCGGGGCCCGCGCGAGCTGGTCCTGGCCCCGGTGACCTCGCTCGCCCGGCGGCGGCTCGCCCCCGCCGGACGCCGTACCGTCGAGATCTTCACCTCGCTGCCCGTCGAAGCCCCGCCGGGCGTCACGGTCACCGAGAACTCCTTCGCCTGGACCCGGGCCCGCTTCGGACCGCCGCGGCTCACCGGCGGCGCGGACCTGGTGGGCACCTCGCTGGTCGAGACGGGAGTGGTGGACGCCGCCCACTACGACCGGGTGGTGGGCGAGCTGGCCCGCGCCCACGGCGCCACCCGCTACTTCGCGCACCGCAGGGAGAGCGCGGAGAAACTGCACCGGATCGCGGTCGAGACGGGACTCCAGGTGGTCCGGCCCGAGCTGCCCCTTGAGCTGATAGCCCGGCGCGGCCCGATCGGCCGTACGGTCGTCAGCTTCCCGTCCACGGTCGTGCACACCCTGCCACTGGCCCTCGCGGGCACCGGGGTGCGGGTCGCGGTCTGCGAGATCGCACCCGAATGGCTGCGGGCGACGGCCTCGCCGCGCGCCCAGGGCTTCCTGTCGGGAGTGACGGGCACGGCGGCCCACGAGGTGGACCGGCTCACCTCGCGGACGGCGAACCCCGCCGACCGGCTCGAATTCGGCTGAGCGTACCCATGCGGAGCGGGTCTCAAGCCTCCCAGAGGTTGTTTCTTTCCCCTAAGGGGCTGAACTTTTCGTGATCAACGGGCAGTTGACGTGGTGGGAGGCATACCCTTCAAAGGGTGAACCAGTTGAAGTCCCGTGAGCCGGGCCCCGCCACCCTGCCCGGAACGCTGCCCGAAGACCTGCGTGCCGAACTGATCGCCTTCCGCAGGGACTTGCACATGCATCCCGAACTCGGCAAGCAGGAGTTCCGTACGACCGCCGTCCTCAAGGAACGCCTGGAGGCGGCCGGTCTCGCGCCGAGGGTCCTGCCGGCCGGCACCGGGCTCATCTGTGACATCGGCACTCCGGACCGCGACCACCCCATGCTCGCGATCCGCGCCGACCTCGACGCCCTGCCCATCCCCGACGTCAAGACCGTCCCCTACCGCTCCACCGTGGCCAACCGCGCCCACGCCTGCGGACACGACGTCCACACCACCATCCTCCTCGGCGCCGCCCTCGTCCTCGCCGGGCTCGACCGGCAGGGCCTCCTCCCGGTCGCCGTGCGACTCGTCTTCCAGCCCGCCGAGGAGGTCCTGCCCGGCGGCGCCCTCGACGCCGTCGAAGCCGGGGTCCTCGACGGGGTCGGCCGGATCGTCGCCGTCCACTGCGACCCCCGCGTCGACGCCGGGAAGATCGGGCTGCGGGCCGGGGCCATCACCTCCGCCTGCGACCGGGTCGAGATCGCCCTGGACGGTCCCGGCGGTCACACCGCCCGCCCGCACCTCACCACCGACCTCGTCACCGCCGCCGCCCGGGTCGCCACCGACGTGCCCGCCGTCCTGGCCCGCCGCATCGACGCCCGCTCCGGGCTCTCGGTCACCTGGGGACGCATCGAGGCCGGTCACGCCCCCAACGTCATCCCGCAGCGCGCCGAACTCTCCGGTACGGTCCGCTGCCTCGACCTGCCCACCTGGCGGGACGCCCCCGACCAGGTGCACTCCGTGGTCGACGAGGTCGCCGCCCTGCACCGGGCGAAGTCCACCGTCACCTACGTCCGGGGCGTCCCCCCGGTCGTCAACGACCCCGACGTCACCGAACTCCTCCGCGACGCGATGGCCGCCCGGCGCGGTCCGTACGCCATCGAGGACACCGAGCAGAGCCTCGGCGGCGAGGACTTCTCCTGGTACCTGGAGCGCGTCCCCGGCGCCATGGCCCGCCTCGGCGTCCGCACCCCCGGCGACACCCGGGTCCGCGATCTGCACTCCGGGGACTTCGACGTCGACGAGTACGCCATCGAGGTCGGCGTGGAACTCTTCACGGCCGCGGCCCTCCTCCACGCGACCCCGACCCCGACCCCGACCCAGTCCCCGACGCCCACGCCGACTCCGGCTCCGGCAGCCTGACCGACGGGCCACGACGGCTTGGCCGACGGGCCACGACGGCCTGCCCGGCAGGCTTCCACGGCCCGACCGGCAGGCTTCCACGGCCTGCCCGGCGGGCTTCGACGGCTTGGCCGACGGGCCCCGCCCGCCCCCGCCCGCCCCCGCCCGCCCCCGCCCCTCACCCGTACGGGGCGGGGCTCCGGGTCTCTCCCCACCCCCGCTCCCGTCGCTCTCCCCGCCCCCCGTCCGGCCCTTTCCCGAGCGCGTCCCCACCGGCCTCTGGCCGTCCGGTGCCGGAGAGCGGTATAACCGGCTGTGCCGGGCCGAACGCCCCCGGTCGCCTTCCCGGACCCGGGTACGCGACGATCCGGTAACGACTGATGAACGGGTCTTTAACTGACATCTACGCGCGTTACGATCGCCGCGAAACCAGCGCCGGAAGAGGCGCTTTCGGTCAGTCTCGAAGGGACCCTCCTCTTGCGCCGGATCACCAGGATCGCGACCGTGGGCATCGCCTCGGCCGCGCTCGCGCTCTCCGCCACCGCCTGTGGCAAGTCGTCGTCGGACTCCGGCGCCAGCCCGAACGCCTCCGCGAAGGGCGGCAAGGCCGCCATCGCGTACGACATCGGCGGCCGCGGCGACCAGTCCTTCAACGACGCCGCCTACGCCGGTCTGAAGCGGGCCGAGGACGAGCTGGGCGTCAAGGGCGCCGAGGCCGAGCCGTCGGCCGGCGAGGGCGACGCCGACAAGGTGCAGCGCCTCACCTCGCTGGCCCGCGCCGGGAACAACCCGGTCATCGGCGTCGGCTTCGCCTACGCCCCGGCCATCGAGAAGGTCGCCAAGCAGTTCCCCAAGACGACCTTCGGCATCATCGACGACACCTCCGTCACCGGCCCGAACATCGCCAACCTCGTCTTCAACGAGGAGCAGGGCTCGTACCTGGCCGGCGTCGCCGCCGCCAAGACCTCGAAGACCGGCACGGTCGGCTTCATCGGCGGCGTCGAGGTCCCGCTGATCAAGAAGTTCGAGGCGGGTTACGTCCAGGGCGTCAAGGACACCAACCCCAAGGCCAAGGTGCTCACCCAGTACCTGACCCAGCCGCCGAACTTCGACGGCTTCTCCAAGCCCGACCTCGGCAAGGCCGCCGCGCAGGGCCAGCTCGACAAGGGCGCCGACGTGATCTACGCCGCCGCCGGTCTGGCCGGTTCCGGCGCGATCGAGGCCGCCGCCACCGCGGGCAAGTGGGCCATCGGCGTCGACTCCGACCAGTACAACCAGGCGGGTCTGGCCAAGTACAAGGACCACATCCTGACCTCGGTCACCAAGGACGTCGCCGACTCCGTCTTCAACCTGATCAAGTCGGTCGAGGACGGCAAGCCGCAGACCGGCGAGATCCGCTACGGCCTCGCCACGGACGGCGTCGGTCTGGCCGACTCCAACCCGGCGTTCAAGAAGATGACCGACGTCATCGCCGCGGTGGACCAGGCGAAGAAGAACATCGTCGACGGCAAGATCACGGTCAAGACCACCCCGTAAGGGAAGCCGGTCACGACCGTGGGCCCGAGGGCCCGGCCCCGGTGGCACCCCACCAGGGCCGGGCCCCGGCCCCGTTCCCGTACGGAATTCCGTCTCTTGCCAGCACTACGCGTGTAGATGTCTCCCTGGCACGATAACTTCGCCCCGCCCTGCCCCCCGCTCCCACTCCTTCCGGCCAAGGAGAGTGCGTCATCAACGCGTCCAGCCCCCCCGCCGTGGAACTGCACGGCATCACCAAGCGATTCCCCGGCGTCGTCGCCAACAAGGACATCGCCATCACGGTCCGCAAGGGCACCGTGCACGCCCTCATCGGCGAGAACGGCGCCGGCAAGTCGACCCTCATGAAGATCCTCTACGGCATGCAGAAGCCGGACGAGGGCACCATCGCCGTCGACGGCGAGACCGTCTCCTTCGGCAGCCCCGGTGACGCCATCGCGCGCGGCATCGGCATGGTGCACCAGCACTTCATGCTCGCCGACAACCTCACCGTCCTGGAGAACGTCGTCCTCGGCGGCGAGAAGCTGCACGGCATCGGAGCCAAGGCGCGCAAGCGGATCCGGGAGATCTCCGACGCCTACGGTCTCGGGGTGCGCCCCGACGCCCTCGTCGAGGACCTCGGCGTCGCCGACCGGCAGCGCGTGGAGATCCTCAAGGTCCTCTACCGGGGCGCCCGCATCCTCATCCTCGACGAGCCGACCGCCGTCCTCGTCCCGCAGGAGGTCGACGCGCTCTTCGACAACCTGCGCGAACTCAAGGCCGAGGGCCTCACCGTCATCTTCATCTCGCACAAGCTGGGCGAGGTCCTGAAGGTCGCCGACGACATCACCGTCATCCGGCGGGGCACCACCGTCGGCACCGCCGACCCGAGGACCGCCACCACCAAGCAGCTCGCCGAGCTGATGGTCGGCAGCGAGCTGCCCTCCCCGGAGACCCGCGAGTCCACCGTCACCGACGTGCCGATGCTCAGGGTCGAGCACCTGACGCTGGTCGAGAGCGGCGCCACCGGCGCCCCGCTGACCACCGCCGCCCCCGCCGACCCGGCGCGGGCGCTCACCGTGCACGAGGAGCCGGCGCAGGGGCGCAGGCTCCTCGACGACGTCTCCCTCACCATCCACAAGGGCGAGATCCTCGGCATCGCCGGAGTCGAGGGCAACGGCCAGACCGAGCTGATCGAAGCCCTCATGGGCATGGCGCTCCCCGACGCGGGCGTCATCACCCTCGACGGCGAGGACATCTCCCGGACCTCGGTCCGCAAGCGCCGCGAGGGCGGCATCGGCTACATCCCCGAGGACCGGCACCGCCACGGGCTGCTCCTCGAAGCCCCGCTCTGGGAGAACCGCATCCTCGGCCATGTCACCGAGGCGCCCAACTCCCGGCGCGGCATCCTCGACCTCAAGGCCGCCCGCGAGGACACCGAGCGGATCGTGCGCGAGTACGACGTGCGCACCCCCGGCATCGACGTGACGGCCGCCTCCCTCTCCGGCGGCAACCAGCAGAAGCTGATCGTCGGCCGCGAGATGAGCCACGGCCCCAAGTTCCTCATCGCCGCCCACCCCACCCGGGGCGTGGACGTCGGCGCGCAGGCGCAGATCTGGGACGCGATCCGGGACGCCCGCCGCGAGGGCCTGGCGGTGCTGCTGATCTCCGCCGACCTCGACGAGCTGATCGGCCTCTCCGACACCCTCCGGGTGATGTACCGGGGCCGTCTCGTCGCGGACGCCGACCCCGCGACCATCACCCCCGAGCAGCTGGGCTCCGCCATGACCGGCGCGGCCACCGGCCACCTCGAAGGCGCCGAGGGCCCTGAAGACGCCGAAGGCGCCGTACGCGCCGAAGCGGCCGACGAGCGGTACCCGCAGTCCGAGCAGTCCGAAGACGGTGACGCCCGATGATGAAATTCGACAAGGACAAGCTGATCATCGGTGCCGCCGGCCCGGTGCTCGCGCTGGTCTCCTCGTTCGTGCTCACCATGCTGGTGCTGCTCGCGACGGGCCTCGACCCGATCGAGCCGATCCGGCTGATGATCGACAACGCCGCCTACTCGGACATCCAGGTCCTGATCGTCAACCAGACCGGGATCTACTATCTGGCAGCCCTGGCCGTCGCCATCGGCTTCCGGATGAACCTCTTCAACATCGGCGTCGACGGCCAGTACCGCCTCGCCGCGATGCTCTCGGCCGTGGTCGGCGCCGCCGTCGAGCTGCCCGGCCCGCTGCACATCCTGCTGATCGTCCTGGTCGCGGCCCTCACCGGTGCCTTCTGGGCCGGTATCGCGGGCATCCTCAAGACCACCCGGGGTGTCTCCGAGGTCGTTTCGACGATCATGCTCAACGCCATCGCGACCTCCCTGATCGCCTGGCTGATCCTGCCGAAGAACCTCGGCGTCCAGCCCCCGGGCTCCAACGACCTCACGACCGGGAAGATCGCCGAGTCCGGCTGGTTCCCCGGCATCGACATGGGCCAGGGCAACGGCGAGATCTACGGCTTCACCTTCGTCGCCCTCGCCCTCGGCGTCGTCTACTGGTTCGTCCTCGGCCGCACCCGCTTCGGCTTCGACCTGCGCGCCACCGGCGAGAGCGAGTCCGCCGCCCAGGCCAGCGGTGTCGACGCCAAGAAGATGGTCCTCACCTCGATGCTGCTCTCGGGCGGCCTCGCGGGTCTCTCCGGCATGCCGACGCTGCTCGGCGACACCCACACGTACAGCCTCTCCTTCCCGGTCGGCGTCGGCTTCACCGCCATCACGATCGCGCTGCTCGGCCGCAACCACCCGGTCGGCATCCTCTTCGCCGCGCTGCTCTTCGCGTTCCTCGACAAGGCGTCCTCGTCGCTCGACGTCGAGGGCTACCCGAAGGAGATCACGCAGATCATGCAGGGCATCATCGTGATCGCCGTGGTCGTCTCCTACGAACTCGTCCGCCGTTACGGCACCCGCCGCCAGCAGCAGAAGGTCGGCGAGGAACTCGCCGCCGGTGGCGCCCTCAAGACCGACACGACCGACAAGGAGGTCTCGGCATGAGCATCCTCGGCACCCTTGCCAAGCCGAGCGCCGCACCCCAGGGCACCGGGCGCCGCAAGCTGACCTGGCCGAAGATCCTGCTGATCGTCGCGGCCGGTCTCGTCCTCTTCTCGCTGGTCCGGGTCGTCTCCGGCGCCGACGACCTGACCTCCGTCGGACAGGTCTCCGGCGCGCTCCAGCTCGCCGTGCCGATCGGCCTCGCCGGACTCGGCGGTCTGTGGTCCGAGCGCGCGGGCGTCGTCAACATCGGTCTCGAAGGCATGATGATCCTCGGCACCTGGTTCGGTGCCTGGGCCGGCTACCAGTGGGGCCCCTGGACGGGCGTCCTCTTCGGTCTCGCGGGCGGCGCGCTCGGCGGTCTGCTGCACGCGATCATCACCATCACCTTCAACGTCAACCACATCGTCTCCGGCGTGGCGATCAACATCCTCGCCGCCGGTTTCACCCAGTACCTGTCGAACTTCACCTTCGACAAGGCCGAGGGCGGCTCCTCCAAGCAGTCCCCGCGCATCGACGAGATCACCCAGGTCACCGTCCCGGGCCTCTCCGACTGGCTGGCGAACCTCCAGGGCAAGCACTGGTTCCTGATCTCCGACCTCGCCGGTCTCCTCGGCGGCCTGGTCACGAACCTCTCGCTGCTCACCATCGTCGCGATCCTGCTGGTCCCGGCCACCTGGTGGGTGCTCTGGCGCACCGCCTTCGGCCTGCGGCTGCGCTCCTGCGGCGAGAACCCGGTCGCGGCCGAGTCCCTGGGCGTCAACGTCTACAAGTACAAGTACATCGCCGTCACCGCCTCCGGCGCCCTCTCGGGTCTCGGCGGCGCGTTCCTCGCGATCGTCGCCACCGGCATCTACCAGGAGGGCCAGACCGGCGGCCGGGGTTACATCGGCCTCGCCGCGATGATCTTCGGCAACTGGATGCCCGGCGGCATGGCGCTCGGCGCCGGACTCTTCGGCTTCACCGACAGCCTCAAGCTGCGCGGCGGCGCCGAGAACGTGCACGCCCTGCTGCTGCTCGTCGCGGTCCTCCTGTTCATCGCCGCCCTCTGGCAGCTGTACCGGAAGAAGTACGTGGTCGGGGTGGTCTCCGCAGCCTTCGCCACCGGCTTCGCCCTCTGGTACGCCCTGACCGACCAGGTCCCGAGCCAGTTCGTCGACGCCGCCCCCTACATCACCACCCTGCTGGTGCTCGCCCTGTCGGCGCAGCGGCTGCGGATGCCGAAGGCGGACGGACTGCCGTACCGGAAGGGCCAGGGCAAGTGACGGGCGCCCTGGCCGAGGACGGCTGGGAGGCCCTGCGGGTCGCCGCCCGCGCGGCCATGACCCGGGCCTACGCCCCCTACTCCGGGTATCCGGTGGGGGCCGCCGCCCTGGTCGACGACGGGCGGACGGTCTCCGGCTGCAACGTGGAGAACGCCTCGTTCGGCCTCGCGCTCTGCGCCGAGTGCGGGCTCGTCTCCGCGCTCCAGGCCTCCGGCGGCGGCCGTCTGACCCACTTCGTCTGCGTGGACGGCCGGGGCGAGCCCCTGGTCCCCTGCGGCCGGTGCAGGCAGCTGCTGTACGAGTTCGGCGGCCCCGGGCTCGTCCTGGAGACCCCGGCAGGGTTCATCACCCTGGCCGAGATGCTGCCGCAGGCCTTCGGCCCCGACCATCTGGTCAAGTAACTCTTCGGAGCGGCCCTTCCGGCACGATGGGAAGGGCCGCTCCCCCCTTTCCCCTTCTATGCGCGTAGAAAGAGGCAGCACATGGACCACACGGACCACATGGACGTCATCTCCGTCATCCGCACCAAGCGGGACAAGGGCGAGCTGAGCCCCGGGCAGATCGACTGGGTCATCGACGCGTACACCCGAGGCGCGGTCGCCGACGAGCAGATGTCGGCCCTGGCCATGGCCATCCTGCTCAACGGCATGAACCGCGCGGAGATCGCCCGCTGGACCGCCGCGATGATCGCCAGCGGCGAGCGGATGAACTTCGACGCGCTCTCCCGGCCCACCGCCGACAAGCACTCCACCGGCGGCGTCGGCGACAAGATCACCCTCCCGCTCGCCCCGCTCGTCGCCGCCTGCGGCGCGGCCGTCCCGCAGCTCTCCGGCCGGGGGCTCGGCCACACCGGCGGCACCCTCGACAAGCTGGAGTCCATCCCCGGCTGGCGCGCCCTGCTCTCCAACGAGGAGATGCTGAGCGTGCTCGACACGACGGGCGCGGTGATCTGCGCGGCGGGCGACGGTCTCGCCCCGGCGGACAAGAAGCTCTACGCGCTCCGCGATGTCACCGGCACCGTGGAGGCCATCCCGCTGATCGCCTCCTCGATCATGTCGAAGAAGATCGCCGAGGGCACCGGCTCCCTGGTCCTCGACGTCAAGGTCGGCTCCGGCGCCTTCATGAAGAACATCGAGGACGCCCGGGAACTCGCCTCGACGATGGTCGGCCTCGGCACCGACAGCGGGGTGCGGACGGTCGCGCTGCTCACCGACATGGCGACTCCGCTCGGGCTCACGGCGGGCAACGCCCTGGAGGTCCGCGAGTCGGTCGAGGTCCTGGCGGGCGGCGGCCCCGCGGACGTCGTCGAGCTGACCCTCGCGCTCGCCCGCGAGATGCTCGCCGCCGCCGGAATCGACGCCGACCCGGCGAAGGCGCTGGCCGACGGCTCGGCGATGGACGTCTGGCGCCGGATGATCGCGGCCCAGGGCGGCGACCCGGACGCGGCCCTTCCGGTCGCCCGCGAGCGGCATGTGGTCACCGCCCCCGCCTCGGGCGTCCTGACCCGCCTGGACGCGTACGACATCGGCATCGCCGCCTGGCGCCTCGGCGCGGGACGGGCCCGCAAGGAGGACCCGGTGCAGGCGGGCGCGGGCGTCGAACTGCACGCCAAGCCGGGCGACCCGGTGACGGCCGGGCAGCCGCTGCTCACCCTGCACACGGACACCCCGGAGAAGTTCGGCTACGCCCTGGAGTCCCTGGGCACGGCCTGGGACATCGCCCCCGAGGGCACCGCCTTCACCCCGACCCCGATCGTCCTGGACCGCATCGCCTGACCGGGGGCGGGGAGGCCCGTACGGCCCGGGACCGCGCGGCCCGGGACCGCATGGCCCGGGATCGTACGGACGGCCCCGAGCACGCGTCGCGTGCGGCCCCGAGCCCGTGGCGCGTACGGTTCCGGGCGCGCGTCGGAGGAGCCCGTACGGACCGGGGCGCGCGGTCCGGGTCCGGGCTCCGCCCGACGCGCGCCGATGAGTTCCGGGGCGTCGGGCGGTCTCAGCCCCGTGGACATCAGCAGACCGCTCGTCGTGACCCTGACCGCCCGCCCGACCAGGGACGAGGTGGCCCTCCTCTGCGCCCGGCTCGGCGCGGCCCCGCCGGGCGAGGTGGTGTGCGAGGTCGGCGCGCTCGCACCCGTCGACCTCGCCGCCGTGGACGTCCTGGCCCGGCTCCGGCTCGCGGCCGGGCGGCGGGGCCACCGCATCCGTTTCCGGGGAGCGGGCCCGGAGCTGCGGGCCCTGCTCCTGCTGACCGGTCTCGACGGGATCCTGCCCGTCTGACCGGCCGGGTCACGCCTCCAGTCGCTCCGGGAGATCGAAGAGCGGGAACCAGCGCGGGGTGTCGAGGAAGAAGTCCATCCCCGCCACCTTGCCGTCGCGCAGCTCCAGGACGATGAGCGCCCAGGGGACGTAACCGCCCTCCGGGACCGGGTGGTAGTGGGCGAAGGCGGGGGAGCCGTTGGCCACCGTGGGCACCAGCTTCGAGCCCCGGCAGACGTCGCCGACGCCGAGCATCCAGCCCACGATGTCGTCGTGACCCTGGAGCCAGAGGTCGTAGGGCGGCATGGTCATGGTCGCGTCCTCGTGGAGGAGCGCGGTCAGGGCCTTCATGTCGTAGCCCTCGAAGGCGGCCACGTACCGTTCGAGGAGGGCCTTCTGCTCCTCGTCCAGCGGGTTCGCGCTGTCGGAGGCGGCGGGTGCCTGCTCGGCGAGGGTGGCGCGGGCCCGCTGGAGGGCGCTGTTCACCGAGGCGACGGTGGTGTCGAGCAGCTCGGCGACCTCGCCCGCCTTCCAGGCGAGCACCTCGCGCAGGATGAGCACCGCCCGCTGCTTGGGCGGCAGGTGCTGGAGCGCGGCGACGAAGGCGAGCCGGACGGTCTCCCGGGAGACGGCCGTCTCCGCCGGGTCGGCGACCGAGGGAAGCACCCGGCCGTCGGGGATGGGCTCGATCCAGGTGACCTCGGGCTGCTTGACGAGCCGCGCCTGCGCGACCGGGGTCGGCGAGCTGAGGTCCATCGGCCGTGCCCTCCGGTTGCCCGCGTTCAGCGCGTCCAGGCAGACGTTGGTGGCGATCCGGTACAGCCAGGACCGCAGCGAGGCGCGGCCCTCGAAGGATTCGATGGCCTTCCAGGCCCGCACCATGGTGTCCTGGACCGCGTCCTCCGCCTCGAAGGAGGAACCGAGCATCCGGTAGCAGTAACCGGTCAGCTCCTTGCGGTACTTGTCGAGTTCGTCGGTCGTCGCGGTCACGGCGTCGCTCATCGGGTCCACACCCCCACTCACCCCTCACCGGCACCCGTTCGGTGCCGGTGAGAGGGAAGCTACCGCAGAGGACCGACAGCCGGGGGCGGGTTCCCGGCTTGAGGTCAGGTTCCCGGCTTGCGCCCGTAGACGAAGACGTCGTCACCGTTGCGCAGGAGGTTCCAGTACGCCTTGGCGTCGGCCGGGCGCATGTTGACGCAGCCCGCCGAACCGGGCGGGTTCCACATGGACTTGGTGACCGAGTGGAAGGCCTGGCCGCCGTCGAAGAACTGGGCGTACGGCATGGCGACGTCGTACAGCGTCGACCAGTGGTTGATGTTGCGCATGTAGATCTTCTTGAGGCCGGTCCGGGTCTCGGTGCCGTCCTTGCCCGTACGGACCGGCACGGGGCCGTACTTGAGACGGGCGCCGTCCTGGATCCAGCTCAGCTGCCGGGTCAGGTCCACACAGGCGATCCGGCCCTTGTTCGTCGGACACTTGCGGTCCTTGTTCGGGTTCGACCCGGCCGCCCGCTGCTGGAGCATCGTGTTCATCGTCCGCCAGGTGACCGTCCCCGCGTACCCCGCGCTCGGGGTGATGCCGTGCTTCAGCTGGAACGACTGGATGGCCTTGCAGTCGGCGAGCGACTGACGCCCGTCGACCGGCCGCCCGAGGAACTTCTCCACCTGCTTCTGGTACGGGCCCGTGGTCACGTTGCAGGACGCCGCCTGCGCCGGTGCCGCACCGAGCGTGACCGTCACCGGCACCAGCAGTGAAGCGATACCGGCCGCTATGCCCGCTCGCTTCGCCGCTCGGCCCGAGATTGCCTTCATCTTCGTCAACTCCCCCTTGGTTCCTGTGGACTGAGACGTCGGGTGGAGCGTCTCAGTTGCGGCGGTCCGCCGGGAAGAGGCGGCGGATTCCGGCACGGTCCGACGGGACGGGAAGCCGGGGGAGTCCGCCGGAGTCCGAGGGGAAGGGGACCGTCGGATTCCGGCGGGTTCAGCAGGACGCGGCGGGGTGGAGGCGGCGCGCCTCGCTGCGGGCGCTGAGGCTGCCGTACAGCGTGACCGACACGACGCCGAGGACCGCGACGAGACCGATGACGACCGTGCCCGCCCAGCCTCCCGAGTGGAAGGCGACCGCGCCGAGCGCCCCGCCCAGGCTGCTGCCCAGGTAGTACGCCGACTGGTAGAGCGCCGAGGCCTGCGCGCGGCCCGTCTTCGCCGTACGGCTCACCGAGGAGGAGGCGACGGCGTGGCCCGCGAAGAAACCGGCCGTGATCAGGACCAGGCCCGCGAGGACCGCCGTCAGCGACTCGGAGAGCGAGAGCAGCAGTCCCGCCGCGGTCGTGGAGACCGCCAGATAGAGCGCCCCGCGCCGGCCGAGCCGTCCGACGAGCCGGCCGGCCGCCGCCGAGGAGACCGTGCCGACCAGGTACACCAGGAAGATCGAGCCGATGACGCCCTGCGGCAGCGAGAACGGGGCCTCCACCAGGCGGTAGCCGATCACCGTGTAGACCGCGCCGAAGACCGTCATGAACAGCGCGCCGATCGCGTAGAGCCGGGTCAGCAGCGGGTCGGAGAGGTGCGTGCGCACGGTCCGGGCCAGCGCCCTCGGGTTCAGCGTGCCGGGGGTGAAGTGACGGGCCTTCGGCAGCAGCGCCCGGAAGGCCAGCGCGCACAGCAGCGAGGTCAGACCGACGGCGGCCACTCCGGCACGCCAACCCCACACCTGGGCCACCCAGCCGGTCACCAGACGCCCGCTCATCCCGCCGATCGAGTTGCCCGCCACGAAGAGACCGATCGCGCCGATCAGCGCCCGGGGCCGCACTTCCTCGGCCAGGTACGCCATCGCGGAGGCCGGGAGCCCGGCGAGGGCCGCGCCCTGGAGGGCGCGCAGCACGATCAGCGACTCCAGGCTGGGGGCCAGCGGCACCAGGAGCGCGAGGACGACCGCGACCGTGAGCGAGGAGGTCATCATCGCGCGCCGCCCGAAGCGCTCGGAGAGCGCGCTCAGCGGCAGGACGCAGAGGGCGAGGGCGCCGGTGGCGGCGGAGACCGTCCAGGAGGCGGCGGAGGCCGTGGCGCCGAACTCGGCGGAGACGGCCGGGAGGAGCGCCTGCGTGGAGTAGAGGAGCGCGAAGGTGGCGAGGCCCGCGGCGAAGAGCGCGAGGCTCATCCGGCGGTAGGCGGGCGTGCCCGGGGCGAGGCGGGTGTCGACGACGAGATCGGCGGACGCGGTGGAGGCGCCCGCCTTGGTACTGGCGGAAGGCATGCCATGAACGTAGGTCGGCGCATTTCATGCGTCCAATGCACGGAACTGCTGTAATCGTTCCTATGGTGCATGAGTACAGGTCACAGCCTCGCCTGTCACCGAACAGTAACGAAGACGACATGGGTCTGCTGCTCGCGCCCCGGCTCGCCTACTTCGCCGCCGTCGCCCGGCACGAGCACGTGACCCGGGCCGCCGCCGAGATGGGCGTCCCGCAGTCCACGCTCTCCCGGGCCATGGTCCGCCTTGAGGAGGACCTCGGCGTCGGCCTCTTCGCCCGGCGCGGGCGCACGGTCTCCCTCACCCCGGCGGGCCGCCGTTTCCTCGCCGCCGCCGAGCGGGCCCTCGCCGAGGTGGAGCGGGCGGCGGACACCGTACGCGCCGACGCCGACGCGGCGGCAGGCCGGGTGGCCTTCGGCTTTCTGCACACCATGGGTTCCGAGACCGTCCCCGGGCTCATCCGGGCCTTCCGCGTCCACCACCCGGGCATCCGCTTCACCCTGGTCCAGAACTACGGCGAGGCCATGATCGAACGGCTCCGGGCCGGAGACCTCGACCTCTGTCTGACCTCCCCGGTCCCCGACGCCCCCGATCTGGTCGGCCGCCGCCTCGACGAGCAGCGGCTGCGGCTCGTCGTCCCCGACGACCACCGGCTCGCGAGCCGCAAGCGGGTCCGCCTCGCCGAAGCCGCCGAGGAGACCTTCGTGACCCTGGAGCCGGGATACGGGCTCCGCCGCATCACCGACGACCTGTGCGCGGAGGCGGGCTTCAAGCCCCGGATCGCCTTCGAGGGCGAGGAGGCCGAGACCCTGCGCGGTCTGGTCGCCGCCGGTCTCGGCGTCGCCCTGCTGCCCCCGCCCGCCGTGCCGCGCCCGGGGGTCGTCGAGCTGACGGTCACCGCCCCGCGCGCGGTCCGGGAGATCGGCGTCGCCTGGCTCGACGGGCACCCGGACACGGCACCGGTGGCCGCCTTCAAGAAGTTCCTGCTGGGCAGACGCGGCCACCTGCTGCCGAAGGACCCGCCACCGGCACCGTGAGCGGCCGGCCGGAGCCGACGGGCGGGCCCCTCACCGGCGCCGCGACCCCGCGAACCCCGCCGCGAGCGGCATCCGCAGGCCCAGGGGCGGGGGAGCGGCCATCGCGTCCGTCACCGGGCGGGCCACCGGGCGGGCGAAGAGGGCGCCGAGGACGAAGTCGGCGGCGAGGGCCCGGACCTCGGAGGCGTACTGGCGCAGCCCGTGCCCGTCGGAGTGCACCTCGAACCGGCAGGTGTCCCGGTTCGCCTTCTTCGCCCGCTCGGCGAAGCGGAACGACAGCTCCGGGTCGGTCACCGCGTCGTTCGTCCCGTGGACGAGCATCACCCTGCGCCCCACCAGCTGCCGTACGGCCTCCGGCTCCGCCGCCACGTCGTCCTCCGGCAGCCAGGGGGCCAGCGCGAGGACCGCGTCGACCGCGTCGTGCCCGGCGGCCCGCAGCGCCGCCCGCGCCCCCAGACCGTGGCCGACGAGACAGACGGGGACGTCGCCGTAGCGCCGTACCGCCTCGGCGACCGCCCAGGAGGCGTCCGCCGCCAGGTTGGCGTCCGTGCCGTTCCAGCCGCGCCCCCGGTAGCGCACCACGTGCGTCACCAGATCGTCGCTCCGGCCCGCTCGGGCGAGCGCCCGGCCCAGCGGAAGCACCGCCGCGTGGGCCCGCGCGGAGGCCCGCCGCCCGGACACCGGTTCGCCGTCCGGCAGGAGCAGGACCACGCCCCCCGCCGACGAGGGCCGGGAACCGCCAACGGGCCGACCGAGCCGGGGTCTCCGGGCGTCGGACGCCCCCACGAGTGCGATGTGCGCCATGACAGAACAGTCTCAGAAGCGGAGGTGTACACCAGTCGTACACGCGATCTCTGTTACGTATCGTCCGGTCAGCGAACGCCCTTACCGCTCAAGAACGTTCGAAACAGGACACATTGCGACGCGCCTCGAACCCGCCCTCCGACACCCCGGGGAACCGGGCGCGGACGCGCCACCCGGTCGGACGGGGCGCGCT
Source organism: Streptomyces sp. CBMA291 (assembly GCF_014596525.1). Classification (GTDB taxonomy): domain Bacteria; phylum Actinomycetota; class Actinomycetes; order Streptomycetales; family Streptomycetaceae; genus Streptomyces. The sequence goes on along the minus strand of NZ_MSJP01000094.1, from coordinate 43,850 downwards.
CTACGCGCGTAGGCGCTAGAGTGCGGCAATGACGAGCCAGACTCCCAGCATCCCCACCGCGGACCAGATCCGGCGCGCCCCCAAGGTGCTTCTCCACGATCACCTGGACGGCGGACTGCGCCCCGGCACGATCATCGAACTCGCCCGGGAGCAGGGCTACGGACAGCTCCCCGAGACGGACCCGGACCGGCTCGGCACCTGGTTCCGCGAGGCCGCCGACTCCGGCTCCCTTGAGCGGTACCTGGAGACCTTCGCGCACACCTGCGCCGTGATGCAGACCCGCGAGGCGCTGTTCCGGGTCGCCGCCGAGTGCGCCGTCGACCTCGCCGAGGACGGCGTCGTCTACGCGGAGGTGCGCTACGCCCCCGAGCAGCACCTGGAGGGCGGTCTCACCCTTGAGGAGGTCGTGGAGGCGGTCAACGAGGGCTTCCGCGAGGGCGAGCGGCGGGCCAGGGCGGCGGGGCACCGCATCCGGGTCGGCGCCCTGCTGACCGCGATGCGGCACGCCGCCCGCGCCCTGGAGATCGCGGAGCTGGCCAACCGCTACCGCGACTCCGGCGTCGTCGGCTTCGACATCGCGGGCGCGGAGGCGGGCTACCCGCCCACCCGGCACCTCGACGCCTTCGAGTACCTCAAGCGGGAGAACAACCACTTCACGATCCACGCGGGCGAGGCCTTCGGGCTGCCCTCCATCTGGCAGGCGCTCCAGTGGTGCGGCGCCGACCGGCTCGGGCACGGCGTGCGGATCATCGACGACATCGAGGTCGGCGAGGACGGCTCGGTGAGCCTCGGCCGGCTCGCCGCGTACGTCAGGGACAAGCGGATCCCGCTGGAGATGTGCCCTTCGTCCAACCTCCAGACGGGTGCGGCCGCCTCCTTCGCCGAGCACCCCATCGGGCTGCTGCGCAGGCTCCGGTTCCGGGCCACGGTCAACACGGACAACCGCTTGATGAGCGGCACCAGCATGAGCCGGGAATTCGAGCTGCTGACCGAGGCATTCGATTACACGCTCGACGACATCGAATGGTTCACGGTCAATGCGATGAAATCCGCCTTCATTCCTTTCGATGAACGTCTGGCCATGATCAACGAGGTCGTCAAGCCCGGATACGCCGAGCTGAAATCCGAATGGCTGTTCCAGCAGACCGCCACGACCAGCAAGCCTTCCTCCACGAAGGGCTGAGGCACCGCCCCGGCGGAGGGCGGGAAGCGGCCGGGTCGGCGCGACACCCGGCCGCTTTCCGGTGTTTGCGGTGATTGCGGCGGAGTCCTTCACTGGTTAGGTTGCAGAGCCCTCTGCATTCCTGTTGTCCAGTGTTCCGGTTTCCCGGCTTCCCGGCGTTCCCAGTGTTCCCGGCGTTTCCGGCGTTCCGGCGTTCCCAGGATTCCCCCCTCCGGGCTTTCCCCCTGAGCCCCCGCATTCCCCCAAGGAAGATTTTCAGATGAAGCAGTCTGCCGCCAAGAAGCTCGGTGTCGCCGCCCTCGGTGCCGCTTTCGCCGTCGCCGCCGCCGGCACGGCCTCCGCCGCGCCGTCCCTGCCGCTCGACGCCGACGCGCTGGGCACGGCCTCCCAGGCCGTCCCGCTCGGTGACGGCCTCACCACCCTCCCCGACGGCGCGGGCGAGTCCCTCAGCGCCGGTCAGGGCGCCCTCGGCCAGGGCGTCGACCAGGGCGTCAAGGCCGTCCCGGCCGCCGCGGGACAGGCCACCCAGAACCTCCCGCTCGGCGCCGCCACCAGCGGCCTCGGCGCCACCCCGCTCGGCGGCCTCCTCGGCGGACTGCCCCTCGGCGCGCTGCCCCTGAGCGGTCTGCCCCTCAACGGCCTCCCGCTGGGCTGACCTCCCGCGGGGCCGACCCACGCCGAAGGGGCACGCACCCGGACCCCCGGACGCGCGCCCCTCCGCCGTGCGGCGGCTACCAGGACGAGGACGAACTCCGCTCGGCCGGCAGGAAGATCCACAGGCCCAGGTAGAGCAGGAACTGCGGGCCGGGCAGCAGACACGAGACGAGGAAGATCAGACGCATCGTCCACGCGGAGATGCCGAAGCGCCGGGCCAGCGCCGCGCACACTCCGCCGATCACGCGTCCGTCACGGGGGCGGGACAGTGGTGCGGCCATGGTGGGCTCCTTCGGAGTCGTCTCCGGGAACCGATCCGGTGGGCTCCCGATGACTCCATGGTGCCGCCGTACGGCCCCCCCGGGCGTCGCCCTACCGGGCGAGGGGAACCCTGGAAATCGTCGGGGTCGCACCCTGAGAACCCTCATTCCTCAGCAGGGTCGCCCCCCGGGAACCCTCACCCCTCGGCAGGACCGGACCCCGAGGACCCCCGCCCCTCGCCAGGGTCGCGCCCCGGCCCCCACCGGCGGACACCCCCGCCTGCCGCGCCCGCGACCTGCGGCGCAGCAGAACCCGCCCGGCCGGTACGAAGAGGAGATGCGCGAGCGCCACCCCCGCCGTGTTCAGCAGGACCGAGTCCACGTCCACGACCTGACCGGGCACCGCCGTCTGCAACAGTTCGAGCGCGAGCGAGACCAGCGCCCCGGCGGCCGTCGTCCGCAGCAGCGAACCCCACCCCGAGACGTCGAGCCGCCCGTCGGCCATCGGAAGGAGCACCCCCAGCGGGGCGAGCAGCAGCAGCCCCTCGGCGATCAGCCGGGCCGCCGCGGCACCGCCGAGCGCCAGATCGGCCCGGAGCCCCGCGAGCGGCACCGTGTTCGGCGCGGTCACCCAGGCCACGTCGCGTGGCCGCAGACCGACCCAGGCGACGAGCAGCAGATGCGCGACGAGGAGGAAGAACCCCGTCACGCGGACGACCATGGCGGTACTCCCGCCCGAACCTTGACGCTGCACGCACCCCAAGACGCCCCCGGCGGCGGAATCGGTTCCGCACGGCCCAGGCCGTCTCTTCCGGATCCCGCCGGTCAGGCCCGCGTCGTCCGGTGCCGTGCGTCGCCAGGCGGAGAGGCTGCCGCGTACGGGGCGTACCCGGGTGCCTCGCCAGCGCGGCGAGGTGCGGTGCCGGGCGGCGCGGGCCAGGCAGGACCGGGAAGGGACGGCCTAGCCCGCCGTCGCCACCGCCCCCGGCGGGACCGTCGCCGCACCCGTCGGCGGGGTCGCCTCCGGACGCTCGCGCAGCTCACCCGTACAGCGGTAGCGCTTCGGCGGATACGCCCCCGGGCCACCGAGCAGCACCGCGTGCCCGCCCTCGCCCGCCGCGCCCTCCGCGAAGGTGCAGACGAGCTGGGAGAGCGCCGTCGGCGCCAGGTCCTCCGGCTGACGGCTCAGCCGCAGCGTGCCCGCCGGATCGCCCCGGTGCCCGCCGTCCACCGTCAGCGGACCGCGCACCGTCGTGGTGAAACCGGCCTCGCCCTCCGCCTCCGAAGGCTCGGCGAGCAACTGCGCGAGCAGCCCCCGGGCCGTGAGGACCGCGTCGACGCCCGCCTTCTCCTCCGGCAGCGGCGACCGCCGGTCCACCGCCTCCAGCTGGGAACCGCAGACCAGGAACACCCGCACCGGCACCCCTGTGAGCGCCGCCCCCGGCATCGAGTCCCCCGGCATGCTGCACGGCACCCGGGACGGCGCCGCGCCCGCGTCGACCGGGACCGTGGTGGTCCTGATCCCGCAGCCGGTGACCAGGGTGGCGAGCGCGACCCCCGTCAGGGCGCCCGCCATCCCCGTACGCCCGTAAGCACGGCGCCTCACGCTTCCTCCACCTCGCCCTGTCTGCTGCGGGTCCGCACCTCGCTCGTGATGCCCGAGGCGTCCAGCGGCAGCCGCAGCACGAACACCGCTCCGTCCACCGCCCCGTCCTCGCCGACCGAGTTGGACGCCGAGATCGAGCCGCCGTGGATCAGCGCGTTCTCCATGGCGATCGACAGACCGAGCCCGCTGCCGTCGGAGCGGGGGCGGGACGCGCTCGCCTTGTAGAAGCGGTCGAAGACATGCGGCAGCACCTCCTCGGGGATCCCGGGCCCGTGGTCGCGCACCGCGATGACCAGCTCGTCCTCCTCGGTGCGCACCGAGACCCGGACCGGGGAACCGCCGTGCTTGAGCGCGTTGCCGATGAGGTTCGCCAGGATCACGTCGAGGCGGCGCGGGTCGAGCGGCACGACGATCCCGCGCTCGGCGTCCAGATCGACCGCGTCGAGCCAGGCGCGCGCGTCGATGCACGCGGTGATCTGGTCGGCGATGTCGACCTGGTCGAGGACGAGCCGGGCGGTGCCCGCGTCGAAACGGGTCACCTCCATCAGGTTCTCCACCAGGTCGTTCAGCCGCCGGGTCTCGCTGACCACGAGGGCGACCGCCGGGGCGATCATCGGGTCGAGGGAGTCCTGCTCGTCCTCCAGGACCTCCGTGACGGCGGTCAGCGCGGTCAGCGGGGTCCGCAGCTCGTGCGACATGTCGGCGACGAACCGTCGGGAGGACTCCTCGCGGGCGCTCATGTCCGCGACCTTCTTCTGGAGGGACTCGGCCGCGCTGTTGAACGTACGGGTGAGATCGGCCAGCTCGTCGGCGCCGGTGACCCGCAGCCGGGTGTCGAGCTTGCCCTCGCCGAGCTGCCGGGCCGCCTCGCCGAGCCGGTGCACGGGGCGCAGCACGGTCGTCGCCGCGACCTGCGCGAGCAGCACCGAGCCGACCACGGCGAGCGCGGTGGCGATGCCGAGCGACCAGGCGAGCGAGTTCAGATCGGCCTTCTCCGCCGCGAGCGACTTGAACATGTATCCGGCGGGCCCGCCGCCCTCCACCCGGGTGCCGCCGACCAGATACGGCGTCCCGCGCCGCTCGGTGCGCTGCCAGAACAGGTGGTACGCGTACGGGTTGGCCTCCGTCACCGGACGCTCGGTGTCGACCGCCTCCCGCAGCGAGTGCGGCACGTCGGCCAGGGTGAAGTCGTCGGGGTCGGATGCGCCGACGATCGGCTTGCCCGCGTCCCGCTCACCGAGCAGCAGCACCTGGTAGTCGGCGCCGCCGCCCGCGATCTGCTCGGCGGTCCGCCGCAGATCGTCCTGGCCGGGCCGCAGCGGCAGCGTCGCCGCCCGGTTCTGCATCTCCTGCCGGAAGTCGTTGAGCGCCCCGTCCTGGGTACGGGTCAGGACCGCCTCGCGGTTGAGCCAGTACGCGATGCCGGAGGCGGCGACGGCGGCGGTGAGGGCCACCAGGGCGAAGACGACGACGAGCCGCAGCCGCAGGCTGGAGAGCCGCAGCCGGGTGAGGATCCCTTTGCTCACGCAGGGACGTCCAGCCGGTAGCCGACCCCGCGCACGGTGCGGATGAGGGTCGGGGACGACGGCACGTCCTCCACCTTGGCGCGCAGCCGCTGCACACAGGCGTCGACGAGCCGCGAGTCGCCCAGGTAGTCGTGCTCCCACACCAGGCGCAGCAACTGCTGCCGGGAGAGCGCCTGGCCGGGCCGCCGGCTCAGCTCCAGGAGCAGCCGCAGCTCGGTCGGGGTGAGCTGGAGGTCCTCGCCGTTCTTGGTGACCGTCATCGCGGAGCGGTCGATCACCAGGGAGCCGTACGTCGCCGAGTCCGTGGACTCCCGCTCGCCGCGCCGCAGCACGGCCCGGATGCGGGCGTCCAGGACGCGGCCCTGGACCGGCTTCACCACGTAGTCGTCGGCGCCGGACTCCAGCCCCACGACCACGTCGATGTCGTCGCTGCGGGCGGTCAGCAGGATGATCGGCAGCTGGTCGGTGCGGCGGATGCGCCGGCAGACCTCGAAGCCGTCGATGCCGGGCAGCATGACGTCGAGCACCACGAGGTCCGGCCGCTGCTCGCGCAGCAGCTGGAGGCCGTCCTCCCCGGTCGCGGCGGTGGCCACCCGGTGGCCCTGCCGCGACAGGGACAGTTCAAGGGCGGTGCGGATGGCGTCGTCGTCCTCGATCAGCAACAGAAAAGGCACGAGACGCATTCTGTCCCATGGGCCGTCCGAGTTCGACCGTGCGGGAGGCGCGCTTCCGCCCCCGGGGCCTGTGACACGCCTGTGACAGTCGGCGGACAGCGCCATGAAGTCCGATGGGCAGGCTTCTTGGCACACGGACCGAACCACACTCCACTCGACGGGGGGCGCGAGATGACCGCACTGCACGGCACCACCTCAGGCGCAGTAGTCACGCGGCTCCACGACGTCGTACGGAGCACCGAGAAGTCCGGTGCGAACGGACGGGGGTGCGTTCGCGTGGCCGGACGTCAGCGCAAGGCGCCGCACATGGTGGCCGTCGCTGACGGGGGAGCGGCGTACGGGGAGGTCACGGGGGAACGCGTCGGCTGCGCGGAGGCCGAGTTCACGGCCTACGTGCAGGAGCGTCGGGCCTCCCTGTACGCCACCGCCTACCACCTCACCGGGGACCGGTTCGAGGCCGAGGACCTGCTCCAGAGCGCGCTGTTCTCCACGTACCGCGCCTGGGAGCGGATCAGCGACAAGGCCGCGGTCGGCGGCTATCTCCGTCGCACCATGACCAATCTGCACATCAGCGCCTGGCGCCGCCGCAAGCTGAACGAGTACCCGACCGAGGAGCTGCCGGAGACGGTCGGCGAGACGGACGCGATGCGCGGCACGGAGCTGCGCGCGGTGCTGTGGCAGGCCCTGGCCCGGCTGCCCGAGCTTCAGCGGACCATGCTGGTGCTGCGGTACTACGAGGGCCGGACCGATCCGGAGATCGCGGAGATCCTGGACATCAGTGTCGGCACGGTGAAGTCGAGCATCTGGCGGTCGCTGCGGCGGCTGCGCGAGGACGAGGTGCTCAGCTTCGGACGTGACGAGGAGGAGTCCTTCGGCGAGCTGGTGGCCTGAAGGCAGGGGGATACGGGGCAAGGCCCCGGCGGTCACGGGGGATCGGGACCACCGGGAGCACGGGGGAGGCCGTACGGGGGTACGGGGGACGGCGCGGGTCGTACGGGTCTGGGGGGCCCGCACGGCCCGCGCCGTGCTGTTCCCGCCCTCCTACTTCGAGGCCGGGGAGCGGCGGCGGCCCGCCGCCGCGGCGGCCAGCCGGCCCAGGGCCTCCGGCTGGGCGCAGGGATGGGCGCCGAGCGCCGTCTGCCGGGCGACGATGGCCCGCTCCGTACGGAGCAGACGCCAGCCCCGGCGCAGCAGGAACGGCACCGACTTGCGGCCCTCGCGCAGATCGCGGACGAGCCGGCGCCGGAAGGTCGTCGAGGGCCGGCCGCGCAGACAGAGCGCGTCGGCGAGGACGCCCAGCTCACGGCAGCGGGCCACGATCTCGGCGGCGAAGATGCCCTCCGCGACGAACAGCGTGGTCCGCCCGATGTCCAGCCGCTCACGGCCCGTACGGGAGCTGGTGGCGATGTCGTACAAGGGGACGTCGGCCCGGCCCGTACGGCACAGTTCGGCGATGGCGTGGACGGCGGCGTCCGCGTCCCAGGCCCGCGGGGAGTCCCAGTCGATGTCCGTACTGCCGTCGACGAGCGGGAGCGAGGGGGCGTCGCCCTCCTTGTAGAAGTCGTCGAGACGGAGGACCGGGAGACCCGCGGCGGCGGCCAGGAAGGACTTGCCGGAGCCCGAGGGGCCCGCGAGCAGGACGACGCGGGTCTGAATCGATGGGGAACTCACGGGACACCAGTGTGAACCATTCCCCCGTGCAGGGGACCCCCGACGGAGGCCGTTGGTATCGAGCATCACACCTCCACTACTGTCGGTGTCCGCTCGCTCACCCCTCGGAAGGATCACCATGGCGCGTCACGCAGCACCCCGCACGCCCCGCCGCAGCGCCCTGCTCAAGGCGGGCCTCGGCGTCACCGCGGTCGGCGCCTCGGTGCTCGGCGCGGGAGCCGCCGCGCAGGCCGCCCCGCTGCCGCTCCCGGTCGAGTCGCTGACCAGGGCGGACGCCAACGCCGCCGGGGCGGGCGCGCTCAACGGGGTCGCCCACGGGGTGGCCCCGCTGACCCGGCTCCGTCTCGACCCGCTGGCCAACACCGGGGTCGACCCGCTGAACAACGGGCTCGGCACCCAGGTCGCCGACTTCAAGCCGGTCGGCACCAACATGGTCACCGACCACGTCACCCAGGGCGGGGCCGTCGCCGACCTGCCGGTGGCCGGACCGCTGAGCCAGGGGCTGCTGCCCTGACGCGTGCGGCCCCGGGGGGCTTCCCGGGGCCGCACGCGGTGACGCGGCGGTGCCGCCCGGCTCAGTACGAGGAACCGCCCGCGCCCAGCGAGCCCGTGGGGTGCCAGACGGTCTTGGTCTCCAGGAAGGCCGTCAGGCGGTCCGTGCCGGGGGACGCCGTGAAGTCCTCGGTACGGGGGCGCAGCACGCGCTTCAGGTTCTCCGCCGCCGCGATCTCCAGCTCGCGGGCGAGATCGCCGCCGGTCGCGCCCGTCAGGTCGATCGCGTTGACGTCCTGGTGGGCCGCGAGGTGCGGGCCCATCTCGGACGCCTTGCCGGAGAGGATGTTGACCACGCCGCCGGGGAGGTCGGAGGTGGCCAGGACCTCGCCGAGGGAGAGCGCGGGCAGCGGGTGCCGCTCGCTGGCGACCACCACCGCCGTGTTGCCGGTGGCGATCACCGGGGCGATCACCGAGACCAGGCCGAGGAAGGACGAGTCCTGCGGGGCCAGGACCGTGACGACACCGGTCGGCTCGGGCGAGGAGAGATTGAAGTACGGGCCCGCGACCGGGTTGGCGCCGCCCGTGATCTGGGCGATCTTGTCGGTCCAGCCCGCGTACCAGACCCAGCGGTCGATCGCCGCGTCCACGGCCGCCGCCGCCTTCTGCTTCGACAGGCCCTCGGCCTCGCCGACCTCGCGGACGAACTGCTCGCGGCGGCCCTCCAGCATCTCCGCGACGCGGTAGAGGATCTGACCCCTGTTGTACGCGGTCGCGCCCGACCAGCCGCCGAAGGCCTTGCGGGCGGCGACCACCGCGTCCCGGGCGTCCTTGCGGGAGGAGAGCGGGGCGTTCGCCAGCCACTTGCCCTTCGTGTCCGTCACCTCGTACACCCGGCCGCTCTCGGAGCGGGGGAACTTGCCCCCCACGTACAGCTTGTAGGTCTTGAAGACGTTCAGACGGTTGGTCGACTCAGACATCGAGGTAGGCCTCCAGACCGTGACGGCCGCCTTCACGGCCGTAGCCCGACTCCTTGTAGCCGCCGAAGGGCGAGGTCGGGTCGAACTTGTTGAACGTGTTGGCCCAGACGACACCCGCGCGGAGCTTGTCGGCGACCGCGAGGATGCGGGAGCCCTTCTCCGACCAGATGCCCGCGGACAGGCCGTACTGGCTGTTGTTGGCCTTCGCCACCGCCTCGGCGGGCGTACGGAAGGTCAGCACCGACAGGACCGGGCCGAAGATCTCGTCCCGGGCGACCGTGTGCGCCTGGGTGACCCCGGTGAAGAGCGTGGGGGCGAACCAGTAGCCGCTCGACGGCAGGTCGCAGGCGGCGGTCCAGCGCTCGGCGCCCTCCGCCTCGCCCCGCTCCACGAGCGTGCTGATGCGGGCCAGCTGCTCGGCGGAGTTGATCGCGCCGATGTCGGTGTTCTTGTCCAGCGGGTCGCCGAGGCGGAGCGTGGACAGGCGGCGCTTCAGGGAGTCGAGCAGCTCGTCGTGGATCGACTCCTGGACCAGCAGCCGCGAACCGGCGCAGCAGACCTGGCCCTGGTTGAAGAAGATGCCGTTGACGACGCCCTCGACGGCCTGGTCGATCGGGGCGTCGTCGAAGACGATGTTGGCGCCCTTGCCGCCCAGCTCCAGGGTGACCTTCTTGTCGGTGCCCGCGACGGAACGCGCGATGGCCTTGCCGACGGCGGTCGAACCGGTGAAGGCGACCTTGTCCACGTCCGGGTGCTCCACCAGCGCGGCGCCCGTGCGTCCGGCGCCGGTCAGGATGTTGACGACGCCCTTCGGGAGTCCCGCCTGACGGCAGATGTCCGCGAAGAACAGGGCGGAGAGCGGGGTCGTCTCGGCGGGCTTCAGGACGACCGTGTTGCCGGTCGCCAGCGCCGGGGCGATCTTCCACGCCAGCATGAGCAGCGGGAAGTTCCACGGGATGACCTGCCCGGCCACGCCCAGCGGGCGCGGGTTCGCGCCGAACCCGGCGTGGTCGAGCTTGTCGGCCCAGCCCGCGTAGTAGAAGAAGTGCGCGGCGACCAGCGGCAGGTCGGCGTCCCGGGTCTCCCGGATCGGCTTGCCGTTGTCCAGGGTCTCCAGGACGGCCAGCTCACGGCTGCGCTCCTGGATGATCCGGGCGATCCGGAACAGGTACTTGGCCCGCTCGGAGCCGGGCAGCGCGGACCAGGCCCCGAAGGCCTTGCGGGCGGCCCTGACCGCGCGGTCGACGTCCTCGGCGCTCGCCTCCGCGACCTCGGAGAGGACCTCCTCGGTGGCGGGGGAGACGGTCTTGAAGACCTTGCCGTCGGACGCGTCGACGAACTCGCCGTCGATGAAGAGGCCGTAGCTCGGGGCGATGTCGACGACGGACCGGGACTCCGGTGCCGGTGCGTACTCGAATGCAGATGCCATGTTGATCAGTCCACCGTCACGTAATCGGGGCCGGAGTAGCGGCCGGTCGCCAGCTTCTGGCGCTGCATCAGCAGGTCGTTGAGCAGGCTGGAGGCGCCGAAGCGGAACCAGTGGTTGTCCAGCCAGTCCTCGCCCGCGGTCTCGTTGACGAGGACCAGGAACTTGATCGCTTCCTTGGTGTTGCGGATGCCGCCGGCCGGCTTCACGCCGATCCGCACGCCCGTCTGCGCGTGGAAGTCGCGTACGGCCTCCAGCATGAGCAGGGTGTTCGCCGGGGTGGCGTTGACCGCGACCTTGCCGGTGGAGGTCTTGATGAAGTCGGCGCCGGCCATCATGCCGAGCCAGGAGGCACGGCGGATGTTGTCGTACGTGGACAGCTCGCCGGTCTCGAAGATCACCTTGAGCCGGGCGCGGTCGCCGCACTCGGCCTTGATCGCGGCGATCTGCTCGAAGACCTCCAGATACCGCCCGGAGAGGAACGCGCCCCGGTCGATGACCATGTCGATCTCGTCGGCGCCCGCCGCGATGGCGTCGGCCGTGTCGGCGAGCTTCACCGGGAGCGCCGCCCGGCCCGCCGGGAAGGCGGTGGCGACGGAGGCGACCTTGACGCCGGAGCCCGCGAGGGCGGCCTTGGCGGTGGCCACCATGTCGGGGTAGACGCAGACGGCGGCGGTCGTCGGGGCCGTGCGGTCGGAGGGATCGGGGTGGACGGCCTTGGCGGCGAGCGCCCGGACCTTGCCCGGGGTGTCCGCGCCTTCGAGCGTCGTCAGGTCGATCATGGAAATGGCCAGGTCGATGGCGTACGCCTTGGCCGTGGTCTTGATCGAACGGGTGCCGAGGGTCGCGGCGCGCGCCTCCAGGCCGACGGCGTCGACGCCGGGCAGCCCGTGGAGGAAGCGGCGCAGCGCACCGTCGGACGCGGTCACGTCGGCGAAGGGGGCACCTCCCGCGCCGGTGGGCGCCGGGGAGGGTGCTGCGGATGCAGTGGTGGGCATGGTCACCAGTCGAGCATATCTACGCGCGTAGCGACCTGTACAGGGGAGGGGGGCCGGGGAAGCCGGAGGCCGTGGCGGGGGAGTCCGGGGTCGCGGGGGTACGGGGACGGGGGCGTGGCGGTATGGGGCCGGGCGCGTGGCGGTATGGGGGGCCGGGGTCGCCGGGGTGCGGGGGCGCCTCCCGGCCGGGGTGGTGAGGTCCGTCACGCGCCGGTGGCCCATGACGGACAGGCCGGGGACGGCCGTCGCCGTCGCCCTCGCGGGTGCCGCGCTCCCCGTCCCGGCGCTCACCGCCGGAGCCGCCTTCGCGGCGGACGGTCAGGCCGCCGCGCTGTCGGCGGCCCCTGGCCTCCTGGCCTCCCGGCCACCGGCCCGCCGAGGCCCCGACAGCTGCGGCGAAGGCGGGGGCGAGAAACCGGGTGGAGGCTCCGGCGGACGCGAAGCCGGTGGAGACGAAGGCCGGTGGACGAGGAGTCAGTGGAGACGAAGCCGGTGGAGACGAAGACCGGTGGACGAGAAGCCGGTGGACGCGAAGCCCGCGGGTGCGGAGACCAAGCCCGCCGAGACCGAGACCGCGACCGAGACCAAGCCCGCCGCGTGCCTTCCGTCGCCGGTCCGCCGACCGCGTCTGATTCGCTGCCGGTCCGCCGGTCGTGTCTGATCCGCCGCCGGTCCGCCGACCGCGTCCGTCCCGCCCCGGAGCCCACTCCGGCGGCGGGCCGCCGGACACGGTCGTACGGACCCCGTCCGGCGCCCCGCCCCGGCCGTCCCTCCGGGGCGGCGCGCCGGGCCCTTACCCCCTGAGACCTTCCCGCCCCCTTGACCCGAGCGGGCCAGGGCGTCTCTTCTCGGATTCCGCCCGACCCGCGCCGCCCGGCACCGGAAGACGCGGGCCCGAACGGCGGGACCCGGAAGAGACGGCCCGACCGTCGTCCCACACCCCACACCCCACACCCCCCACCACCACCCCAGCCCCCGGCCGGTCGCCGTCTCCCGGTGGCCGGTCGTCGGTCGTTCGTCCGGAGTCCGCCGTGCCGTCTCGCCGCCGTCCCGCCCGTACCGTCTCCCTCCTCGTCGGGGTCGTGCTCCTCGGCCTCACCGGCTGTTCCGCCGGGGCCGAGCCCGGGGCCGACACCCCGCCCGCCCGGATCTCCCCGGCCGCCGCGACCCCCGTGCCGCCGGGCTCGCCCGGTCGCTGCCCGTCCGGGTGCGGATCCCCGCCGCCGGGGTCGGCACCGGGCCCTTCCTCACTCTGGGGCTCGCCGCCGACGGGACCGTCGAGGTGCCCTCGGTCGCGGACGCCGACCGCATCGGCTGGTACGACAAGGGCGTCACCCCCGGCGAGACCGGCCCCGCCGTCCTCATCGGACACTTCGACACCGTCGAGGGCCCCGCCGTCCTGAAGGACGTCTCCCGCGTCCGGGTCGGCGACGAGATCACCGTGACCCGCGCCGACGGCACCACCGCGGTCTTCCGGGTCAGGGAACTGGAGCAGGCCGACAAGGACGCCTTCCCGACCGCCAAGGTGTACGGCGACACCCGGGGGCCCGAACTCAGGCTCGTCACCTGCGGCGGAGAGCCGGCCGACGGACACCGCCCGGACGACATCATTCTGTACGCGGACCTGACGGCCGCGCGGGCCGCCTGAGTCGCCCCGGGTCCGCTGAGGCAGAATCGGCGGCATGACGACCCCCGAGCCGACCCCCGAGCCCGGCCACGAGCCGAGGCGCGCGTCGACCCCCGAGCAGCAGCCGGCCGACGACTTCGCCGACCGGTCCTTCCGCTCGCCCCTCGGCATCGCCGGGGGAGTGTTCCTGCTGCTCGTCGCGGCCCTGTTCGCAGGGGACGCGATGATCCGGGGCGAGGGCCGCGCGCCCTGGTACGCGCTGGCCGGGCTCGTCCTCGCCGTCCCGCTGATCGTGGCCTTCACGATCCGGCCCGCCGTGTACGCGGGCCACGGCCGGCTCCGTATCCGCAACCCCTTCCGGACGATCACGCTGCCCCTGGCACAGGTCGCCGACATCCGGGCCGGTTACTCCAGCGAGGTCTTCACCCAGGACGGCGCCAAGTACCAGCTGTGGGCGGTGCCCGTCTCGCTCCGGCAGCGCAAGAAGGCCGCCCGCAAGGCCGTCCGCGCCTCCCAGGACGACCCGCACGGGCACGTCTCCACCGCCGCCGACGTCCGGGACCGGGCCTCCCGGATCGCCCCCACCGACCAGACCGTCGCCGATCTGCGCGAGATGGCGGCCCAGCACGCCAAGGACCCGGACGCGCAGGGCGAGGTGCGGGTCCGCTGGGCGTACGAGATCGTCGGTCCCGCCGTCGCGGGGTTCCTGCTGCTCGTGATCCTGGCCGCCACGGCTTGATCTCGACGTCCCGCCCCCGGGATTCCGGGGCCCCCGGGGGTCCTCCGGTGTCCTAGGGGCAACGGCAGGGTGAAGCGTCTCCGCCCGAATTTGGTTTATCTCCCAACTGTCTCGGCCGCTCAATAGATTGCCCCTGCCGAGACTGTGGGGGTGGGGGCGATGACCAAGGGCACAGGTGTGTCCGGAACACGCTGTCTGGTCGACATGGGGACCGACGGCCGCTACGGGTGGCGGCTCGTCGCCCAGAACGGACGGGTCGTGGCGAAGTCGGGGGGCTTCTACGACGACCACGCCGGCTGCCGGGAGGCCTTCGCCGTCCTGTGCGCCGGACACGAGGCCATGGCAGGCGGGGTGCAGCACACCGCCGGCGGCAACGGCTGGGTCTGGCTGCTGCGCGACACGGAGGGGCGGACCGCCGCCCTCTCCGGACGCTCCTACGAGCGCCATTCCACCTGTCGCACCGCTTATGCGCGGTTCCGGGCACTGATCGCCGACGAGGGGCCCGGATGGGCCTCAACAGTGCTTCGGTGAACGGAAGTTGCCCCGCGCACGCCCCCCGTTCACATGACGGGGCCGACGAGTCCACCCGGCGGGACTTACGTCGTACCGTGACGACCGAGACCCTTGACCCACCGAACGGCCGGCGGCCGTCCGGCAGCCCGGCGGACCCGCCGCCCGACACGCCGAGACGGCTGTACGCCGACCCCGGCCTTCCCGACCGGGTCTTCCGCACCGTCGCCCGCACCGGCGGCGGCCTCGTCCTCGCGGTCATGCTCCTCGTCGGAGGCTTCCTGCTGATCCGCGCCTGGCAGGCCCTCGACCGTGCCGGGCCGGCCTTCCTCACCACGGAGAACTGGGAGCCCGACGGCGGACGCTTCGGCATCGCCGCCGTCCTCCTCGGCACGGTCCTCATCGCCCTCGTGGCGATCTGCGTGGCCGTACCGCTGGCCACCGGGGCGGCGCTCTACATCTCCGAGTACGCCCCGCCCCGGCTGCGCCGCACCCTGGTCTCCACCGTCGACCTGATGGCCGCCGTGCCCTCCGTCGTCTACGGACTGTGGGGCGTCTTCTGGCTTGAGGAATCGATCCTGCCGATCGCCCGCTGGATCGCCACCTACCTCGGCTGGATCCCCTTCCTCCGGGTCGACGGCGCCGACCCGGACGACCCGCTGGCCCCGCCCACCGTCTACACCTCGTCGACCTTCGTCGCCGGGCTCGTCGTCGCGATGATGGTCGCGCCGATCATCTGCTCGATCATGCGCGAGGTCTTCTCCCAGGCACCGGCGGGCGAACGGGAGGGCGCCTACGCGCTCGGCGCCACCCGCTGGGGCATGATCCGCAGCGTCGTCCTGCCCTTCGGCAAGGGTGGCATGATCGGCGGCACCATGCTCGGCCTCGGCCGCGCCCTCGGCGAGACCATCGCCGTCTACATGGTCATCTCGCAGGTCTTCACCATCCAGTGGCACGTCCTCCAGACCGGCACCAGCTCGGTCTCCTCGCTGATCGCCCTGCGCTACGGCGAAGCCACGCCCTTCGGCATGTCCGCCCTGATGGCCGCCGGATTCGCGCTCTTCGTCATGACCCTGATCGTCAACTTCGCCGCCTCGTCCATCGTCGCCCGCAGCCGCTCCGGCGCCACCAGCGACGCGTAGGGACGGTCCGGGAGGCCAGGGCCGCCCGCCGACCGCACCCCACCGAACCCCCGGCCCGCTCCACGCGCGTGGACGGGCCCCACAGCTCCCCGAGGGGGACCCGAACGACATGACCATCGCCCCGGAGCGGCCGACGCTGCGCCCGCCCGCCGAGACGGCCCCGCCGCCCGGAACCGAACACCGAAGGACCACCGGCAGCCTGCGCGCCTCCGACGTGTACGCCGGACTCGGCGCCGCCGTCGCCTCGCTCGCCCTGACCTGGCTGCTCTTCGCCCGGCTGCTGCCCTTCAGCGGCGCCGTCGGCTTCGTCCTCGTCGCGTACGTCCTCTTCCTCGGGCTCTACGCGCTGCTCGTCTCCTTCGACGAGGACGGGCCCGCCGTCCGGGACCGGATCGCGGGCGTCGTCGTGCGCAGCCTCGGCCTCCTCCTCCTCGCCGTCCTCGTCTTCGTCGTCGCCTTCACCCTCTGGGAAGGCCGCGAGGCCCTGGTCCACCTCAACTTCTTCACCGAGGACATGAGCCTCGCGGGACCGCTCGAACCCCTCGACGTCGGCGGCATCCTGCACGCCGTCGTCGGCACCCTCGAACAGGTCGGCATCGCGCTCGCGCTCACCGTGCCCTCCGGCATCGTCTGCGCCGTCTTCCTCAACGAGGTGCCCGGCGCCTTCGCCCGGCTCGTCCGCACCATCGTCGAGGCGATGACGGCGCTGCCCTCGATCGTGGCCGGACTCTTCATCTACGCCACCGTCATCCTGGGCCTCGGCATGGAGCGCTCCGGATTCGCCGCCTCGCTCGCGCTCTCCGTGATGATGCTGCCGATCATCATCCGCGCCTCCGACGTCGTCATCCGCCTGGTCCCCGGCACCCTGCGGGAAGCCTCGTACGCCATGGGCTCCTCGCGCTGGCGCACGGTCTGGCACGTGGTCCTGCCGACCGCCCGCTCCGGACTCACCACCGCCGTGATCCTCGGCACCGCGCGCGGGGTGGGGGAGACCTCGCCCGTGCTGCTCACCGCCGGGTTCACCGCCGAGCTGAACGCCCTGCCGACCTCCGGCGCCCAGGTCTCCCTGCCGCTCGCCACCTTCGAACTCGTCAAGTCGCCCGAACCGAACATGATCGCCCGCGGCTTCGGCACCGCCGCCGTCCTCATGCTGCTCGTCCTGCTCCTCTTCGTCCTCGCCCGGATCGCGGGCGGGCGCGGCCCCGGACAGCTGACGAAGCGCCAGGAGCGGCGCCGGGCCCTCGCGTCCCGGCGGGACGCCGCCCGCCCGGACCGATCCGCACCCGTGTCACCGAGGAGTACGCCGTGAGACCCGTGTCCGCCACCCGCAGCCTCCTGGGCCTGGCCGCCGTCCTGTGCGCGCTGCTCGCCCTCCTCGTCCGGCCGCCCGCCGCGCAGGCCGCCGGATACACCAAGATCACCGGCTCCGGCTCCACCTGGAGCTCCAACGCCGTCGAGCAGTGGCGCCGCAACATCGGCGCCAACATCGGCCTGACCGTCAACTTCAACGCCAACGGCTCCTCCCAGGGCCGCGAGCAGTTCAAGAACGGCACCGTCGACTTCGCCGTCTCCGAGATCCCGTACGGCCTCAAGGACGGCAACGCCACCGACGTGCCGCCGGGGCGCGGCTACGCGTACATGCCGATCGTCGCGGGCGGCACCGCCTTCATGTACAACCTGCGGATCGGCGGCCGGCAGGTCACCAACCTGCGTCTGTCGGGCCCCGTCCTCGCGAAGATCTTCACCGGGCAGCTGACCATGTGGAACGCGCCGGAGATCAAGGCCGACAACCCCGGTCTCGTCCTCCCGGCCCGCCGGATCGTGCCCGTCGTCCGCTCCGACGGCTCGGGCACCACCGCCCAGTTCACCACCTGGCTCGCCAAGGAGCAGAGCGACACCTGGGACGACTACTGCCGACGGGCCGGACGCCAGACGCCCTGCGGCATGACCTCGTACTTCCCGGTGGTGCCCGGCACCACCACCGTCGCCAAGTCCGGCTCCCTCGGCGTCTCCGCGCACGTCCGCCAGCCGCAGGGCGAGGGCGCCATCACCTACGTCGAGTACTCGTACGCGATGAACGCGCACTTCCCCGTCGCCAAGATCCTCAACTCCGCCGGGTACTACGTCGAGCCCACCGCCTCCAGCGTCGCCGTCGCCCTGATGAACGCGCGGATCAACGACGACCGGAACTCGACGAACTACCTCACCCAGATCCTCGACGACGTCTACCGCACCAGGGACTCGCGCGGCTACCCGCTCTCCAGCTACAGCTACATGGTCGTCCCCACCAGCGAGACCGCCCCGCACACCCAGGAGAAGGGCCGCTCGCTGGGCACCTTCGCCCGCTACTTCCTCTGCGAGGGCCAGCAGCAGGCCGAGGAACTGGGCTACTCGCCGCTGCCGAAGAACCTCGTCCAGGCGGGCTTCGAGCAGATCCGCCGCATCCCCGGCGCGCCGACCGGCGCCGTCGACCTGTCCGACTGCCGCAACCCCACCTTCTCGGCGGACGGCACCAACACCCTCGCCAAGAACGCGCCCCGGCCGCAGCCCTGTGACAAGCGCGGCCCCACCCAGTGCTCCGCCGGCACCGGAGGCGCGCACGGCAACGACACCCCCGTGACCAACGGATCCAACGGCGGTACGGCCACCGGAGGTTCGACCGGCGGCAGCACCAACGGCGGCACCACGTCCGGCGGTTCGACCGGCGGATCCGGAGCGGGCACGGCCTCGGGCGGTACCACCGGAGGAACCACCGGCGGCGCCAACACCACCACGACCGGCGGCGGTTCGGGCGCCGCCGGTACGGCCACCGGCGGCGGCGCCACCGGAGGCTCGGGCGCGACCGGCACCGCCACCGGCGGCGGCGCCGCCGTCGACCCCGACACGGGCGAGGTGCTCGCCGACGGCGGCGCGACCGCCGGTGGCGGAGGCGGCGGAGGCGGCATCGGCCAGGACGGGGGCGGCGGCAGCGTCGTCGCCACCCCGGTCACCCTCGCCGCCGACACCGGAGGCGGTCTGCGCGGCCTGCTCATGGCCCTCTCCGCCGTCCTCCTCCTCGCCACGGTCGTCGGGCCCCCGCTCGTCGCCCGCGCCCTCGCCGCCCGCGCCGGACGCGAGGGAGGCACCCGGTGAAGCGGAACCAGCCCATGAGGACCGCCCGCGCCAGGACGACGGCGGGGCTCGGCGCACTGCTCGCCGCCGTCGTCCTCGCCCTGGTCCCGCTGCCCCGGGAGACCCCCGCGGCGGCGGCCACCGGGCCCGCCCAGAACTCCGCGCTGACCAAGCGCGGCACCAAGGGCCCGTACGACGACTTCTCCTCCCTCGAAGTCACCGTCCACCAGACGAGGAACCTGCGGGCCCAGGGCCTCAAGGTCACCTGGAAGGGCGGGACGCCCACCCAGGGACGCAAGAGCGACTACCTCCAGATCATGCAGTGCTGGGGCGACGACCCGGCCGGACCCGCCCGCGAGCAGTGCCAGTTCGGCGGCGCCGCCACCAGCGGCGGCAACTTCGGCACGCACATCGCCCGGCGCGAACTCCTCGTCGGCACCGACCCGTTGGAGAAGGAGTACGACGAGCTGATCCCCAGCACGGAGTACCCCGGGCAGATGACCAGCCCCTTCGTCCCCTTCCGCCCGGTGACGGGCCCGCAGACGACGAAGACCACCGACTGGACCTACTTCGGCCCCGGCGACACCAACGAGGAGTTCTTCGCCGCCACCCAGGCGGACGGCACCGGAGAGGTCGCCTTCAACCTCCAGACCACCCGGGAAGCCCCCCACCTGGGCTGCGGCGACCCCCTCGGCACCGGCACCGACGCCCAAGGGCGCCGCTGCTGGCTGGTGGTCGTCCCGCGCGGCTCCCACGACCCCGACGGCTCCACCGGAGTGGACCACCGCCCCAACACCTCCCCTTTCACCACCACCAACTGGGACCGGCGGATCGTCTTCCCGCTCGACTTCCTGCCGGTCCGCGAACCCTGCCCCACCGACCGCACCGAGCGGCGCATGACCGGCTCCGAACTCGTCACCGACGCCGTCACCTCCTGGCAGTCGGCGCTCTGCGCCACCGGCAGCACCCGCTTCACCTTCACCCAGCGCGGCGAGGAACTCGCCCGCGGCAACCTCCTCAACCCGACCTCCACCACCCCCGGACTCGCCTTCACCGTCGAGCCCGTCGAAGGCGGCGAGAAAGCCGGCTTCGTACACGCCCCGGTGGCCGTCAGCGCCCTCACCGTCGGCGTCTTCTGGGAGGCCAACGGCATCGGACTCGTCCGGGACCTGAAGCTGAGCCCGCGGCTGCTCGCCAAGCTGCTCACCTCCTCGTACCCGCTCGACGTCCGCTACCTCACCTGGGACAAGCCCGCACCCGACCACCTCAAGGGCAACCCGGACTCCCTCGTCCGCGACCCCGAGTTCCTGGAACTCAACCCGGACTTCGCCCGCGTCCCGCAGGCACCCCAGGTCTACCCGGGCGGCATCCTGCTCTCCGCCGAGCGCTCCGACGCCACCAAAGTCGTCTGGGACTATCTGCGCGGAAACGCGGAATCCCGCGCCTTCCTCGAAGGCAAGCCGGACCCCTGGGGAATGAAGGTCAATCCGAACTTCAAGGACCTCGGACTCGTCACCGAAGGGTCCTACGAATTCCCGAAGGCCGACCCCACCGAGACCGAAATCAAGGTGGGCGAGAAAAGCATCACGTACGGCGCCATCGACCGCTCGCCCTACGCCGTCGATCTGCACGACGCCGCCCGCTGGACCCGGCGCGGTACCAACAACGCCAAATACGAGGCGCTCGACGACCCCACGGCCTCCGGCGGGCTCAAGCTCTCGGGCCCCGAGTACTTCCCCGGCGAGCGCCGCGCCTACGGCCTCACCGACTCCGGCTCCGCCGTCCGCTACCAGCTCCAGACCGCCGCCCTGCCCAACGCGGACGGCACCTACGTCCGGCCCACCACCTCCTCGATGCTGGCGGCGGTCGGCCAGTACAAGGACTCGGCCGTCCCCGGCGTCCTCGCCGCCGACCCGGCCCGCACCCGGGGCGGCGCCTACCCGCTCACCGTGGTGACCTACGCCGCCGCCTCCACTGCCCTGCCCGCCGACGCCCGCAAGGACTACGCGCGCGTGCTCCGGTACGCGGCGGGAGCAGGCCAGAAGCAGGGCACCGCCCCCGGCGAGCTGCCCTACGGCTACGCCCCGCTGCCCGCGAAGCTCAAGGCCCAGACGGTGGCCGCCGCCGACCGGCTGGTCAAGGGCGCGCCGGGCGCACCCGGCCCGGACGACGGGGGCACGACCGGATCCACCGGCTCCACGGGGACCACCGGGACCGGTGGCCCAGGCGGCCAGGACGGCGGTACGACCGGCTCCGCCGGGTCCTCCGGCACGTCCGGCTCCGACGGCTCCTCCGGCGCGGGCTCAGGCTCCGGCGGCTCGGGATCCACCGGCGGCGCGGGCTCCGGCTCCGGCGCGTCCGGCGGCTCCTCCGGCCCGTCCGCCGCCGCCCCGCCGCCCGCCTCCACCGGGGGCGGCAACGGCTCCCCCGGCCCGGTGGGACAGCCCCTCGCGAGCACCGGCAGCACCCCCTCCCAGGTCCTCGGCGTCATCCGGTGGGTCCTGCTCGCCGTCCTCGTCGCGGGCGGTCTCGCGGGCATCGCTGGCCCCGTGGTCCTCGGTATCTCAGGCCGCCGCCGAATTCCCTCGGATTCACCTAGTACAGGAATTCGTAACCTGAAGAGCGGCTGAATGTGGTGGTCGCCGGAGACACCCGTACGGAATTGTTGTCCCCGGCCGGTCGACGGACCGGCCGGATAAAAAATCCGGATTTAGCTTGTGCGTCCATTCCATGACACCCGTTTCCACGCGAGGAGATCAGAAGTGAACGTCAAGTCCCGCGCCCGTGTCGTCGCCGCTCTCGGTACGGCCGCTCTCGGCCTCGGTTTCCTGGCGGCCCCCGCCCAGGCCGACCCCAACCCGATCACCCAGTACCGCACCCTGGCCGGCGTCGGCTCCGACACGACCCAGGACGTCGTGAACGGCCTCGGCAACGTCATCACCAACGCCATCGGCCAGAAGACCGTCGCCTCCTGGGACGCCACCGGCTCCGCCAGTATCAAGACCAAGGCGACCGGCTGTGACCTGACCCGCCCGAACGGCTCCTCGGCGGGCATCGACGCCCTGCGCAACGCCGTGGACACCAACTCCGGCTGCCTCGACTTCGCCCGCTCCTCCCGCGGCCCGGCCGACGTCTCCACCACGGACCTGACCTGGATCCCCTTCGCCAAGGACGCGGTCTCCTGGGCCAAGCGCTCCGACAGCGCGCTGCCCGCCGACCTGACGGTGGCCCAGCTCAAGGGCATCTACGAGTGCTCCATCACGTCCCTCAACGGCGTGGCCCTCACCCCGATCCTGCCGCAGGCCAACTCCGGCACGCGCCAGTTCTTCCTCACCTCCATCGGCGTCACCGCCCCCGGCGCCTGCGTCCAGCAGGGCGTCCAGGAGAACGACGGCACCGTCCTCGACACCGCCGGCGACATCGCCCCCTACTCCGTCGCCCAGTACACGGCGCAGGAGAAGCTCGTCGTCACCGACCGTCGCGGTGCGGCCGTCCTCGGCACCATCGGCACCGTCGCGCCCCGCAACGCCGACAAGACGCTGAACCTCTCCTTCCCCTTCACCCGTGACGTCTACAACGTCGTCCCGACCGCCAAGCTGAGCAACGCCACGATCGCCCAGACCTTCGTCGGCACCTCCTCCAAGGTCTGCGCCGCCTCCACCACGATCGCCAACTACGGCTTCGGCACCCTCGGCACCGCCTGCGGCGCCACCACCGTCACCGGCGAGCGCTAAGCAGCACCGCTCTCCTGACCGCACACCGGCCGGGCACCCCCCAGGTGCCCGGCCCCACGGCGTACCCGATCCGCTACCGACCCCCCGGGGGACCCGCATGAACCGCCCCGCACCACTGCGCCCGCCCGTGGCGCTGCTCACCGCGCTCGCCCTGTTCTGCGGCGCCCTCGCCGCCGTCCTCGCGCTGGCCGTCCCCGCCAAGGCGGTCACCGTGCACGGCACGTTCACCCTCAAGGGAGGATCGGGCTCCGCCACCACCAAGCCCTTCGCCACCGGGGTCACCACCCCCGCCGCCTGCCCCGCCCCGGCCGACCCCGCCAAGCCCTACGTCAAGGCCCTGCTCGCCGCCGTCAGCCCCGACAACGCCGAGCAGATCGTCAACCTGGCCGTCACCACCGCCGGGGACCCGCTCAGCGGCGGCCCCTTCACCCGCTCCTTCGACACCGCCGCCGACTACGGCACCCTCCAGGACCGGCTCGCCGAACTGCGCGGCGGCGGCCCCGTCGACGGCCGCTACGAGCTGCGCCTGTACTGCCGTACCGCGCACGGCGCGGAGACGGCCGACTACTTCTCCGCGATGATCGAGGTCACCGGCACCAGCTGGGCCCCCATCGCCCAGATGACCACCGTCACCGAGGTCGTCTCCGAGCCCGCCGCCCCCACCGCGGGGGGACAGGCCAAGCTCACCGCCACCGTCCAGCCCCGGGACGCGGCCGGCACGGTCACCTTCCAGAAGTTCGTCAACGAGGAACTCATCGACATCGCCACCGTGCCCGTCGCCGCGGGCAAGGCCGAGACCACCCTCACCGGACTGACCGTCACCGGCGACGAGGGCCTGCCCATCCTCGCCACCTTCACCCCCACCGCCCCCGAGGCCCACACCGGCTCCTTCTTCGTCTTCACCCTGTACGTGACCGAGGCGGGCCCCGAGCCCACCGGCACCACCCCCACCGGCACCACCGCGCCCACCCCCACCGGCACCGCCACCACGGCCCCCACCGGCGGCCCCACCGACACGCCCACGGACCCCACCGACGAGCCGACCGACGAGCCCACCGACACCCCCGAGCCCACCGGCACCGACGGGCCGACCCCGACCCCGACCGCGACCGGCGACTCCGCCACCTCGGGCGACACCACCGGCGGCTCGGCCTCCGGCTCCGGCTCCTCCGGCTCGGACACGGGCTCGGGCTCCTCCGGTTCCTCCGGTGACGGCGGCAGCACCTCCGGCGGCTCCGGCACCCACGGCGGCTCCGGCTCCCTCGCCGCGACCGGCGCCACCGTCACCTCCGCCGCCCTCGGTTCCCTCGCCCTCGTCCTCCTCGGCGCGGCGGCCGTCGTCCAGACCCGACGCCGCAAGGGCGGCGCCCGCCCGTGACCACCGCACCGCCACCCACCGCCCCCCGCGCCGGGCTCGCCCTGGCCGGGGCGGCGCTGTGCGTTCTCGCCGCGCTGCTCATCGGCTTCGCCGCCAACCTCACCGTCGTCGGCCACCTCCAGCACGCCCGCGACCAGGCCACCGCCTACGACGACCTGCGCGAGCAACTCGCCCTCGGCACCGCCCCGGTCGGCCAGCTCACCTACGACGGCAAGCCCCTCGAACCCGGCGCCCCCGTCGCCCTCCTGCGCATCCCCGCCCTCGGACTGCGCGAGGTCGTCGCCGAAGGCACCACCTCCCAGGTCCTCATGTCGGGACCCGGCCACCGCCGCGACACCGCCCTGCCGGGCCAGGCCGGAGCCAGCGTCCTCATGGGCCGCAAATGGGGCTACGGCAGCCCCTTCAACGACGTGCACCGGCTGCCCAGGGGCGCCCGCATCGACATCACCACCGGGCAGGGCGAGGCCGTCTACGAGGTCACCGGAGTCCGCCGCCCCGGCGACCCCAACCCGGCCCCCCTCGCCCAGGGCGAAGGACGCCTCACCCTGATGACCGCGACCGGCGGCGCGTACACCCCCGAGGACGTCCTCCGCGTCGACGCCAAGCTCGTCGGCACCCCCCAGCCCAGCCCCGTCCGGCCCCTGCGCCCCGGCTGGATCACCGCCGCGGAGAAGCCCCTCGCGGGCGAGTCCGACGCCTGGCCGCGGATCTTCCTCGGCACCCAGGGCCTCCTCGCCGCCGCCCTGCTCACCGTCCTCGCCCGCCGCCGCTGGGGAGCCCGCCAGACCTGGGTCACCGCCGTGCCCGTCCTCGCGGCCCTCGGCGTCCTCGTCTCCGGCGAACTGACCCGGCTCCTCCCCAACCTCCTCTGAACCCCGCGGAGTCCACACGATGACCGATCTCGCCGACACCGTCACCCTGCCGCCCGTGCCCGCCGGAGCCCCGGCCGCCGCCTCGCGGGCCGCCGCCCTCGAAGCCGAGGCCGTCTCCGCCTGGTTCGGCGACCGCAAGGTCCTCGACCGGGTCTCCCTCGCCATGCCCGCCCGCGAGGTCACCGCCCTCATCGGCCCCTCCGGCTGCGGCAAGTCGACCTTCCTGCGCATCCTCAACCGGATGCACGAACTCACCGGCACCGCCTCCCTCGCCGGCCGGGTCCTCCTCGACGGCGCCGACATCTACGACCGCGGCCGCCGCATCACCCACGCCCGCCGCGAGATCGGCATGGTCTTCCAGAAGCCCAACCCGTTCCCCGCCATGTCCCTCTACGAGAACGTCCTCGCCGGTCTCAAGCTCGGCGGCATCCGCGCGGGCAAGGACGCCAAGGACGACCTCGTCGAGGAGTGCCTCACCAAGGCCGGACTCTGGCGCGAGGTCAAGGACCGGCTGCGGCAGCCCGGCGGGGCGCTCTCCGGCGGTCAGCAGCAGCGCCTGTGCATCGCCCGCTCCCTCGCCGTCCGGCCCCGTGTCCTGCTCATGGACGAGCCCTGCTCCGCCCTCGACCCGACCTCCACCCGGCGCGTCGAGGAGACCATCGCCGAGCTGAAGTCCGAGGTCACGGTCGTCATCGTCACCCACAACATGCAGCAGGCCGCCCGGGTCTCCGACTCCTGCGCCTTCTTCCTCGCCGAACAGGGCACCCCCGGCGCCATCGTCGAACACGGCCCCACCGCCACCGTCTTCAACTCCCCGGTCGACCCCCGCACCGCCGACTACGTCAACGGCCGCTTCGGCTGACCCGCACGACGCCCGCGCGAGGGCCCGCGCCCGTCCCTCGTACCGCCCGGGTTCACCCGCCCGGCCGCATGCGCCCGGGGGAAGCAGGTACGCCGGTGGGGTCGGTGGGAAGCACGCTTCCCACCGACCCCACCGGACGGTTCGGACGGTTCAGAGCCCGGCCGCCGCCGACAGATCGCGCTTGAGGGCCACCAGCAGCTCCGCCGCCTTCGTACGCGCCGGAGCGAGGTCGTCCGCCGAGGCGACCGGCACCACGACCTCCAGATAGCACTTGATCTTGGGTTCCGTACCGCTCGGGCGGACGATCACCCGGGCCCGGTAGTCGCCCTCCAGGTGGTAGCGCAGTCCGTCCGTCGGCGGCAGCGACTCCGTGCCCTTCGCCAGGTCCTCCGCCGAGACCACGCCCAGACCGGCGAGCGAGACCGGCGGACGGGCCCGCAGCGCCGCCATCGCGTCCGCGATGACGGACAGGTCCTCGACCCGCACCGACAGCTGGTCGGTGGCGTGCAGCCCGTGCTCCACCGCGAGGTCGTCGAGCAGATCGGACAGGGTCCGGCCCTGCTCCTTCAGGACCGAGGCCAGCTCGGTGACGAGCAGCGCCGCCGTGATGCCGTCCTTGTCGCGTACGCCCCCGGGGTCGACGCAGTACCCCAGCGCCTCCTCGTAGCCGTACCGCAGCCCCTCGACGCGGGCGATCCACTTGAAGCCGGTCAGCGTCTCCTCGTGGCCCAGGCCCGCCGCCCGCGCGATCCGGCCGAGCAGCGAGGAGGAGACGATCGACTCGGCGAACACCCCGGTCACACCCCGGCGCACCAGGTGCGCGGCGAGCAGCGCGCCCACCTCGTCGCCCCGGAGCATCCGCCAGCCGCCGGTGACGGAGGCGTCGGGGACGGCCACCGCGCAGCGGTCGGCGTCCGGGTCGTTGGCGATCACCAGATCGGGGTCCACGGCCCTGGCCGCCTCGAAGGCGAGGTCCATGGCGCCCGGCTCCTCCGGGTTGGGGAAGGCGACCGTGGGGAAGTCCGGGTCCGGTTCGGCCTGTGCGGCGACCAGGGCGGGCGGCGGGAAGCCGTGCCGGGCGAACGCGGCCGTCAGGACGTCCTTGCCGACGCCGTGCATCGCCGTGTAGACGGTCCGCGCGGTGCGGGGGGAGCCGGGGGTGAGGACGGCGTCCGTACGCTCCAGATAGGCGTCGAGGACCTCGTCGCCGAGGGTCTCCCAGCCGGACTCCGGGCGGGGCACGTCGTGCAGCGAGCGCACGGCGGCGATCTCGGCGGCGATCTCCGCGTCGGCGGGCGGCACGATCTGCGAGCCGTCGCCCAGGTAGACCTTGTAGCCGTTGTCGCGCGGCGGGTTGTGGCTCGCGGTCACCTCGACGCCCGCGACCGCGCCCAGATGCCTTATGGCGTACGCCAGGACGGGCGTCGGCAGCGGGCGGGGCAGCAGCGTGGCGCGCAGCCCCGCGCCGGTCATCACGGCGGCGGTGTCCCGGGCGAAGTCGGCGGACTTGTGGCGGGCGTCGTAGCCGATGACGACGAGACCGCCCTCCTCGCCCTTGGCCTTGAGGTACGCGGCGAGCCCGGCGGCGGCCCGGATGACCACCGAGCGGTTCATCCGCGTCGGCCCGGCGCCCAGCTCGCCCCGGAGCCCGGCGGTGCCGAACTGGAGGGTGCCCGCGAACCGCGCGGCCAGCTCGTCGCCCGCACCCGCCTCCAGGAGCGCGGCCAGCTCCGCACGGGTCTCCGGGTCGGGGTCCTCGGCGAGCCAGGCGTGGGCCCGGGTGAGGAGATCGTCCTGCGTCACGGTGTGCCTTTCGAGGGGGTGCGGCCGGTGGTGGGGGGCCGCCGCGCGGCGGCCCCCCGAGGGTCAGACGCGGGCCAGGACCCGGGTCAGCAGTTCGCCCATCCGGGCCGCCGAGTCGCGGCCGGCCTGGAGGACCTCCTCGTGGTTCAGCGGCTCGCCGGAGAGGCCCGCCGCCAGATTGGTGACCAGGGAGATGCCCAGGACCTCGGCGCCCGCCTCGCGGGCGGCGATGGCCTCAAGGACGGTGGACATGCCGACGAGGTCGCCGCCCAGGACGCGGACCATGCCGATCTCGGCGGGGGTCTCGTAGTGCGGCCCGGGGAACTGGACGTAGACGCCCTCCTCCAGGCTCGCGTCGACCTCCTTGCACAGCGCGCGCAGCCGCGGCGAGTACAGGTCGGTGAGGTCGACGAAGTTCGCGCCGACGATCGGGGAGGCGGCCGTCAGGTTGATGTGGTCGCTGATCAGGACGGGCTGGCCGGGGCGCATGCCCTCGCGCAGACCGCCGCAGCCGTTGGTCAGGATGACCGTGGAGCAGCCCGCGGCCACGGCGGTGCGGACGCCGTGGGCGACGGAGGCGACGCCCCGGCCCTCGTAGAAGTGGGTGCGGCCGAGGAAGACGAGGGCGCGCTTCTCACCGATCTTGTACGAGCGGACCCGGCCGCCGTGGCCCTCGACGGCGGGCGGCGGGAAACCGGGCAGCTCGGTGACGGGGAACTCGGCCTCGGGCTCGCCGAGCGCGTCGGCGGCGGGCGCCCAGCCCGAGCCCATGACCAGGACGACGTCGTGCTTCTCGGCACCGGTCAGCTCGCGCAGGCGCGCGGCTGCGGCCTCGGCGGCCTCGTACGGGGTGGCAGTTGCGTTCACTGACTCTCTCGCCTCGGGGAGGGGGTCCGAGGCGGGGCCCCGGACGGATTTGTTACCCGCAGCAGCGTATCCGCTGGATGCCTACGCGCGTAGATGACGATGCCGACGATCACCGGATCGTTGTGTTGTCGTTTCCGACGAAAAGGGCAGGCGGGGGAGGTTCGCGGCACCGCCCCGGCGGGCGGCGCGCCCCGGCTCAGCAGGGGCGCTTGCGCAGTTCCATCACGTAGTCGTGGGGCGCGCCCGCCGACTCGGCGGCGTCGGCGATCTCGCCGAGGTACCGTGCGGACGGCAGCCCGCCCTCGTAGGCGTTGAGCACGTAGACCCAGGCGGGCTCGTCGCCGTCCAGGGTGTGCACCCGGATCCGCATCCGCCGGTAGATGTCGAGGCCGACGCCCTCCCAGCGGTCCATGGAGTCCTCGTCCATCGGGGCGATGTCGTAGAGCGCCACGAAGACCTGGGACCGGGGGGCCTCCACGAGGGTGGGGAGCGCCCCCTCCCAGCCCAGCTGTTCGCCGCCGAAGGTCAGCCGCCAGCCGTTGAGCCAGCCGGTGCCCCGCAGCGGGGAGTGCGGTGCGCGGCGGCTCATCAGCCGTGCGTCGAGGTTGCCGGCGAACGCGGCGTAGAGCGACATGGGACCGAGGGTACGGGAGGGGGCGGGGTGACCGTCGGAGCGTGCGGCGCCGGGTCCCGGGGCGCCCGTCGGGGGGTGCGGCACCGGTCCCGGGGGCCGTGCGCGGGCGGCCGTCGCCGTCCGGTCGGCAGGGGCCGACGTGAGGCGGCGGCGGGCGTGCGCGACAATGGGGTACGCACTTGAAGCGTGCGGGACAATGGCGTACGCACTGCAATCCCAGCAGGGGGGACCCCCCGGCAGAACGAGAGCGCGAGGCGTAGATCCCAGTGACCCGGATCGTGATCATCGGCGGCGGACCCGGCGGATACGAGGCGGCCCTGGTGGGCGCCCAACTCGGCGCGGAGGTGACCGTCGTCGACTGCGACGGCCTCGGCGGCGCGTCCGTCCTGACCGACTGCGTCCCCTCCAAGACCCTGATCGCCACGGCCGAGGTGATGACCACCTTCGACTCCTCCTACGAGGAACTCGGCATCATCGTGGCGGACGACACCCCGCCCGTCGAGCAGGCGGCCCGTGTCGTCGGCGTCGACCTCGGCAAGGTCAACCGACGGGTGAAGCGGCTCGCGCTCGCCCAGTCGCACGACATCACCGCCTCGGTGACCCGGGCCGGTGCCCGGGTGCTGCGCGGCCGGGGCCGGCTCTCGGGCCGGCAGGCCGTGGACGGCTCCCGCCAGGTGATCGTCACCGCCGCCGACGGCACCGAGGAGACGCTGACGGCGGACGCCGTGCTGATCGCGACCGGCGCCCACCCGCGCGAGGTGCCCGACGCCAAGCCGGACGGCGAGCGCATTCTGAACTGGACCCAGGTCTACGACCTCGGGGAGCTGCCCGAGGAGCTGATCGTGGTCGGCTCCGGCGTCACCGGCGCCGAGTTCGCCGGTGCCTACCAGGCGCTGGGCTCCCGGGTCACCCTGGTCTCCTCCCGCGACCGGGTGCTGCCGGGCGAGGACCCGGACGCGGCGGCGGTCCTTGAGGACGTCTTCCGGCGCCGGGGCATGAACGTCATGGCCCGCTCGCGCGCCGAGTCCGCCAAGCGGGTCGGCGACCGGGTCGAGGTCACCCTCTCGGACGGCCGGGTCATCTCCGGCACGCACTGTCTGATGGCCGTCGGCGCGATCCCGAACTCGGCCGGGATGGGCCTGGAGGAGGCCGGGGTCAGGGTGAAGGACTCCGGTCACATCTGGACCGACAAGGTCTCCCGCACCACCGCCCCCGGGGTGTACGCCGCCGGTGACGTCACCGGTGTCTTCGCGCTCGCCTCGGTCGCCGCCATGCAGGGCCGCATCGCGATGTACCACTTCCTGGGCGACGCGGTGGCCCCGCTCGACCTGAAGACGGTCTCGTCGAACGTCTTCACCGACCCCGAGATCGCCACCGTCGGCTACACCCAGGCGGACGTGGACTCCGGGAAGATCGACGCCCGGGTCGTCAAGCTGCCGCTGCTGCGCAACCCGCGCGCGAAGATGCAGGGCATCCGGGACGGCTTCGTCAAGATCTTCTGCCGTCCGGGCACCGGCATCGTCGTCGGCGGCTGTGTCGTCGCGCCCAAGGCGAGCGAACTGATCCATCCGATCTCGATCGCGGTCGACAACAATCTGACGGTCGAACAGATCGCAAACGCTTTCACGGTGTACCCCTCCCTGTCGGGTTCGATCGCGGAAGTGGCACGGCAGTTGCACACCCGGAAGTCCGCGGGCGAGGTCTGACCCCCTCGGGCCCGCCGCTCCCGCCCAGAGGAGCGACGGGCCGAACGGACAACCCCCGGCAAGGCGGGGCATAGCCCCGCCGTGCGCCGCCCTCGAACGGCCGAGAGCGGCGCACGGCGGGGTCTCCCATATCACTTGGAGGCCCCGTCTGTGTGTATCTTCTGCAATCTGGTGCAAAGCGCAGAAATTTCTCGCCCGGTCACGTTACTGTCAGTTTCGTGTTCGCTGCAGAACGTCGCCAGTTGATCCTTGAAATGGTGCGAGCCAACGGAGCCGTGTCGCTCCGGGAGCTCGCCCGCGTCGTCCAGACCTCGGAAGTGACCGTACGGAGGGACGTACGGGCACTGGAGGCAGAAGGACTCCTCGACCGCCGCCACGGCGGTGCCGTATTGCCGGGCGGCTTCACCCGGGAATCCGGTTTCCCCCAGAAATCCCATCTCGCGACCGCGGAGAAGACCGCGATCGCCGATCTCGCCGCGAGCCTGGTCGACGAGGGCGAGGCCATCGTCGTCGGCGCCGGGACCACCACCCAGGAGCTGGCCCGCAGACTGGCCCGGGTGCCCGGTCTCACCGTGGTCACCAACTCGCTGCTCGTCGCCCAGGCCCTGGCCCATGCCAACCGGGTCGAGGTCGTCATGACCGGGGGCACCCTGCGCGGCTCCAACTACGCCCTGGTGGGCAGTGGTGCCGAGCAGTCCCTCCAGGGCCTCAGGGTCTCGCGTGCCTTCCTCTCGGGCAGCGGTCTCACCGCCGAGCGCGGGCTCTCCACCTCCAACATGCTCTCCGCGAGCGTGGACAGGGCCCTGGTGCAGGCGGCGGCCGAGGTGGTGGTCCTCGCCGACCACACCAAGCTCGGCGCCGACACCATGTTCCAGACCGTGCCCACGGACGTCATCACCCGGCTGGTCACCGACGAGCCGCCCGTCCACGACGACCGGGCCGCCGGTGAACTCCAGGCCCTCGCCGACCAGGGCGTCCAGATCGCCGTCGCGGGCACCGGAGCCGGTGGCGTCGGGGGCGGCGACCCGGTTCCCCCGGGCGCCCGCCCCCGGCGTGACATGCCGCTTCCGGTCCAGCGCGGGCGGATCGTGGCCGGTCAGTACCGGGTGCCGGGCGGAGGCATGGCCGCCGAGACCCTGGAGCGCCCGGCGCGGGTCTCCGATCTGCGACGCCGTTGAAGGCCCTCGGCCCAGCCGCGACGCCGCCGAAGGACCTCAGTCCTTGATGCCCCGCAGAGTCAGCGCGAGCAGACGGTCCGCCAGCTCCCCGTCCTCCGGGCACTGTTCGGCCGCCAGCGCGATCGCGTTGGTCAGCTGCATCAGATCGCCGATCGACACGTCCGCCCGCACCTGACCCGCTTCCCTGGCCCGCCCGAGCAGCCGCTCACCCGCCGCGCGCAAGGGGTCGCTGCACCCCGCGAGCGCCGAACTCCGGTCGTGCGAGGCGGACATCAGCGCGTGTGCGAGGCCCCGGTACTCGCCCGCGTGCGCCACGAGGGCCCGCAGCCACTCCACCAGGGCCCGGCACGGCTCCGCCGACTCCGTCAGCTCGGCCGAGCGGTGCAGCAGCGCCCCCAGCGCCTCCTGGAAGACCGCGTTCAGCAGATCGGCCCGGGTGGGGAAGTGGCGGTACAGGGTGCCGATGCCCACGCCCGCCCGGCGCGCGATCTCCTCCAGGGGCGCATCGGTGCCCTGCCCGGCGAAAGCGGCACGGGCCTCGGTGAGCAGGCGCTCGTGGTTGCGGCGTGCGTCGGCTCGCATGGCGCTGCGGGTCCCTCCCCTCGACGAAGGGCCCGCAGGCGGCTGCCTGCGGGCCCTTCGTCACCGTACTCGGTGCGACGTCTCAGCTCTTGATGTCGCAGATGGTGGCGCCCGAGGTCACCGACGCGCCGACCTCGGCGGTCAGGCCCTTGACGGTGCCCGCGCGGTGCGCGTTCAGCGGCTGCTCCATCTTCATGGCCTCCAGGACGACGATCAGATCGCCTTCCTTGACCTCCTGGCCCTCCTCGACCGCCACCTTCACGATCGTGCCCTGCATCGGGGAGGCGAGGGTGTCGCCGGAGGCCGCCGGGCCGGACTTCTTCGCCGCGCGGCGTTTCGGCTTCGCGCCGGCCGCCAGACCCGTACGGGCGAGCGTCATGCCGAGTGAGGACGGCAGGGAGACCTCAAGGCGTTTGCCGCCGACCTCGACGACGATCGTCTCGCGGCCCGTCTCGTCCTCGTCGGTGTCGGTACCGGCCGGGGCGAAGGGCTTGATCTCGTTGACGAACTCCGTCTCGATCCACCGGGTGTGGACGCGGAACGGGTCGGCGGTGAAGTCCGGGTCGACCACGACGGCCTGGTGGAACGGGATCGCCGTCGCCATGCCCTCGACCTTGAACTCGGCCAGGGCGCGAGCGGCGCGCTGGAGCGCCTGTTCACGGGTGGCGCCGGTGACGATCAGCTTGGCGAGGAGCGAGTCCCACGCCGGGCCGATCACGCTGCCGGTCTCGACGCCCGCGTCGAGGCGGACGCCGGGGCCGGTGGGCGGGGCGAAAAGGGTGACGGTGCCGGGCGCGGGCAGGAAACCGCGGCCCGGGTCCTCGCCGTTGATACGGAACTCGAAGGAGTGACCCCGGATCTCCGGGTCGCCGTAGCCCAGCTCCTCGCCGTCGGCGATCCGGAACATCTCACGGACCAGGTCGAGACCGGTGACCTCCTCGGTGACCGGGTGTTCGACCTGGAGACGGGTGTTGACCTCCAGGAAGGAGATCGTGCCGTCCGTGCCGACGAGGAACTCCACCGTTCCGGCGCCGACGTAACCGGCCTCCCGCAGGATCGCCTTCGACGCCGCGTACAGCTGTACGTTCTGCTCGGCCGTCAGGAACGGCGCGGGGGCCTCCTCGACCAGCTTCTGGTGACGGCGCTGGAGCGAGCAGTCACGCGTGGACACGACGACCACGTTGCCGTGGGAGTCGGCCAGGCACTGCGTCTCCACATGCCGCGGCTTGTCCAGGTAGCGCTCCACGAAGCACTCACCCCGCCCGAAGGCCGCGACGGCCTCGCGGACCGCGGAGTCGTACAGCTCGGGGACCTCTTCCAGCGTCCGGGCCACCTTCAGACCACGCCCGCCGCCGCCGAACGCCGCCTTGATCGCGATCGGCAGGCCGTGCTGCTCCGCGAAGGCCACGACCTCGTCCGCACCCGACACCGGGTCGGGGGTGCCCGCGACCAGCGGAGCGCCGGCACGCTGGGCGATGTGACGGGCGGCGACCTTGTCACCCAGATCACGGATGGCCTGCGGCGGCGGACCGATCCAGGTGAGACCGGCGTCGAGGACCGCCTGGGCGAACTCGGCGTTCTCCGACAGGAAGCCGTACCCGGGGTGGATCGCGTCGGCACCCGAGTCCTTGGCCGCCTGGAGGACCTTAGCCATGTCCAGATAACTGGTCGCCGGAGTGTCACCGCCCAGAGCGAACGCCTCATCGGCCGCCCGGACGTGCAGGGCGTCCCGGTCAGGCTCGGCATACACGGCCACGCTGCCGATACCGGCGTCACGACACGCCCGCGCCACACGAACAGCGATTTCGCCACGGTTGGCGATGAGCACCTTGCGCACGATGGCTCCCTCCTTGAAACAAGCTGAGTTTAGGGACTGCCGACACGGACTTTCGACCCGTCCCCAGTGGTGAGCTTGCCCACACGGAGCGTGACCTCGGGCCTGCTCGGGTCGTGAATTCCCTTGTCGCACCACGGTACGCAGGGTTCCTTTACGGCACAGTAGCTCCGAGGTGTGGCGCAGGTCTCTGTCCGTGAGGCCAGTTGCCTTTCCCGATTCTTTGTCGGGTCTCCACGAATGCCCTGGTGATTCTTTGCGAAGCGGACCGGCGCTGCCGGGCCCGTGCGAACCCTTGTCCAGAGAATTACCGGCCAGTAGCCTGCGCGCTGTCGAACGTACTGCCGGTAACAGGTGAACACAGGGGGTGGCCGCATGGCCCGCAGACCGATCGCTCTCGTCACGGCACTGGTCCTGCTCCTCGAAGCGCCCGGTGTCGTCGCGGTCAACGCGGTGATGGCCCGGTTCGTCAAGGCCCAGTCGATGTCCCTCGGCGGGCTCGACCCCGCGGCGACGCACACCGGCACCTGGGCCCTCGGCATCGCCTCCGGCGCCGCCCTCGCGCTCTGCGCCCTCGTCGCCCTCGTCGCGGGCATCCGCGACCGCCGCCCCGGACGCCTCGGCCGGACCCTCCTCGTCGGCTGCGCCCTCGCCCACGGACTGCTCGGCGCGCTCGCCGTGGCCCTCCTCGGCTGGGGCGTCTTCGCCTTCCTGGTGGGCGTCCTCGGCCTGATCGTCCTCACCCTGGTGGCGTACGGCAAGGAGGCCGAGGAGTCGGAGTCGGAGGAGGAGCGGGGCGCGGCGAGCGCGGCGGCCTGACGGCCCGGGGCCGGTGGCTCAGGCCCAGAGGTCCGTGATCCGCACGTCCAGCTTCGCGAGCAGCTTCCGCAGCAGCGGCAGGGACAGGCCGATCACATTGCCCGGGTCCCCGTCGATGCCGTCGATGAACGGCGCCGAGCGCCCGTCCAGGGTGAACGCGCCCGCCACGTGCAGCGGCTCGC
Source organism: Streptomyces sp. CBMA291 (assembly GCF_014596525.1). Lineage (GTDB taxonomy): Bacteria > Actinomycetota > Actinomycetes > Streptomycetales > Streptomycetaceae > Streptomyces. The sequence continues at coordinate 8,800 of NZ_MSJP01000094.1, read as the reverse complement.
CGCTGGCCACGTACGCGGCGATCTCCTCGTCCGTCGGCTCACCGAAGCGGACCACGGTGGAGGCGGTCGCCGACTCGTAGCGCTTGGTGGCCGTGTCGTAGACGCAGTGCCCCGTCTGGAGGACGCCGACGCGCCCGCGCATCGCCTTCCAGCGGGCGACGGCCTCCTCGGCGTCGGCGGGCTTGCCGAGCGCCTTCTTGTCGAGTTCGAGGACCGAGTCGCAGCCGATGACCAGCGCACCGGCGGCCTCGGGCCGGGCGGCCACATGGGCGGCCTTCGCCTCCGCGAGGGCGAGTGCCAGCTCCGCCGGGGTCGGCGCGTGCGTCGCGTCCTCGTCGACCCCGCTGACGATCACCTCGGGAGCGAGACCGGCCTGCCGGAGCAGCCCGAGCCGGGCGGGGGAGGCGGAAGCGAGCACGACACGGCGCGGATGAGCAGTCATGGGGGAAGCGTAGCCAGTACGGGAGGGGGCCGCCGCCGGTCGGGGGAGGGGGACCGTGCCGTCGGGGGAGCGGTGACCGGGGTCGCCGGGGGCCGGATCCTCCCGCGGCTCAGCGCGCGCTGGCCACGACCATGCCCACCACCATCGCCAGCGCGAGCAGCACGCCCGAGCGACGGAGCATCGCCTGCATGTCACGGAGGAACTTCGGCGGCTGATTCTTCGGGTCGGACCACAGCATGCCTCCGATCCTGAGGGCGGGACGGCCGGGACGCCTGAGTACGGATACTCAAGCGCCTGGCACCGGGGGACTACGCGGCACACCACGACGGGCCACACACGGGAGACCGGCCTGCCCTGCGGGAAAGACCGGACCCTTGCGCGTGAGGGACGGGACCCTCGCTCGGGGGAGGCCGGACCCTCGCACGTGAGGGACGGAACCCTCGCGCACGGAAGGCCGGACCCTCGCACGTCGATGGCCGGACCCTCGCGCGGAAGTCAGAGCCCTCGCGCAGGGAATGCCGAACCCCCCGCGCGAAAGGCCCAACCCTCGCGCACCGAAGGCAGAGCCCGTGCACACCAAAGGCCGGACCCCGCGCACGGAAGGCCGGGCCCCCGCGCGCGGCGGCCCGGCCTTCCCTCCGCCCGTCCGGGACGGGCGAGGCGGTCACACCGGCCAGTACGTCCTCGCCCAGGCCTTCGGGCCCGGCCGTTGCCGTACCGAGCGGGCGATGCGGGAGGGGTCCGACCATCCCTCCGGCGCGGCCGGGGCGCCGCTTCGGGCGGCGGCGGCGGCCACCGCCGCCGCCCGTGCCTGGACCACCGCGAGCGCGGCGGCCAACTCCTCCGGCGTCGGGTTTCCCCGTACGACCCTGATCATGTCGTCTCCTCCGGTCCGGACCACGTAAGGCCCTCCACGGCCGCCCACAGCCCTCTGCGACTGCCCACAGCCGTCCACAGCCGTCTCTACAGCGGGATGTTCCCGTGCTTCTTCGGGGGCAGGGATTCCCGCTTCGTCCGCAGCTGACGCAGCCCCTTCACGATCTGCGGGCGCGTGTCCGAGGGCAGGATCACCCCGTCGACGTAACCGCGCTCGGCGGCCGTGTACGGATTGAGCAGGGTGTCCTCGTACTCCTGGATCAGCCGTGCCCGCTCCGCCTCCTGGTCCTCGGCCGCCGCGATCGTCCTGCGGTGCAGGATGTTCACCGCTCCCTGCGCGCCCATCACCGCGATCTGCGCCGTCGGCCACGCCAGGTTCAGATCAGCGCCCAGGTGCTTGGAGCCCATGACGTCGTACGCGCCGCCGAACGCCTTCCGCGTGATCACCGTGATCAGCGGCACCGTGGCCTCCGCGTACGCGTAGATCAGCTTCGCGCCGCGCCGGATGATCCCGCCGTACTCCTGGTCCACGCCCGGCAGGAAGCCCGGCACGTCCACGAAGGTGAGGACAGGGATGTTGAACGCGTCGCAGGTGCGCACGAACCGCGCCGCCTTCTCGCTCGCGTCGATGTCCAGACAGCCCGCGAACTGCATCGGCTGATTGGCGACGACCCCCACGGGGAAGCCCTCGACCCGCCCGAAACCGGTCAGGATGTTCGGCGCGAAGAGCGACTGCGTCTCCAGGAACTCGCCGTCGTCGAGGACGTGCTCGATCACCTGGTGCATGTCGTACGGCTGGTTCGCCGAGTCCGGGATGAGCGTGTCGAGCTCGCGGTCCTCGTCCGTCGCCTCGGTCTCCGCGACCTCGGGGAACGCGGGCGGCTCCGAGAGGTTGTTCGAGGGCAGGTACGACAGGAGGGACTTCACGTACTCGACGGCGTCCTTCTCGTCGCCCGCCAGATGATGGGCCACGCCCGAGGTCGCGTTGTGCGTCCGGGCCCCGCCCAGCTCCTCGAAGCCCACGTCCTCGCCGGTCACCGTCTTGATCACATCGGGACCCGTGATGAACATGTGCGAGGTCTGGTCCACCATCACCGTGAAGTCGGTGATCGCGGGCGAGTACACCGCCCCGCCCGCGCACGGGCCGACGACCAGCGAGATCTGCGGGATCACCCCGGAGGCATGGGTGTTGCGGCGGAAGATCTCGCCGTACATCCCGAGCGCGCTCACCCCCTCCTGAATGCGCGCGCCGCCCGAGTCGTTGATCCCGACGACCGGGCAGCCCGTCTTCAGGGCGAAGTCCATCAACTTGATGATCTTCTGGCCGTACGTCTCGCCCAGCGCGCCGCCGAAGACCGTGAAGTCCTGCGAGAACACCGCCACCGGACGCCCGTCGACCGTGCCGTAGCCGGTGACGACCCCGTCGCCGTACGGACGGTTCTTCTCCAGACCGAAATTGGTCGACCGGTGCCGGGCCAGCTCGTCCAGCTCCACGAACGAGCCCTCGTCGAGCAGCAGGGCGATCCGCTCACGCGCGGTCAGCTTGCCCTTCGCGTGCTGCTTCTCCACCGCGCGCTCCGAGCCGGCGTGGGTGGCCTCCCCGATCCGGCGCCTCAGATCCGCGATCTTGCCCGCGGTCGTGTGAATGTCGATCTCGTACTGCTCTGCCGGCTCGGACATCGGGATGCGGCTCCCTGCCTGGTCACGGTGGATTCGTGGACGACGAATGGGCTACTGCTTGGCTACTGGGCCGTAGCGTAGCGACGCCGGTACCGTTCGGCACTGCGGTGTTTGCCACACCTAGTCTGGCTTGCATGACTCCCTCCCAGGACTCCGGCGGACGCTGGTCCGACCTCGACCGGCCCCCGCTCAACGCCCCCGCCCTGCGCCGCGGACTCCTCCGGCCCGACGGACTGTGGACCTCGCTCGACGTGGTCGCCACCACCGGATCGACCAACAGCGACCTCGCCGCCCGCGCGGGCGGACTGCCCGAGGGCGCGATCCTCGTCGCCGAGGAGCAGAGCGCGGCCCGCGGCCGCCTCGACCGTGCCTGGACGGCGCCCGCCCGCTCCGGGATCTTCGTCTCCGTCCTCGTCAAGCCCCCGGTCCCGGTCGAGCGCTGGGGCTGGCTCCCGCTGCTCACCGGTGTGGCCGTGGCGACTGGACTCGCCCGCTCCGCCGGGGTCGACATGTCCCTCAAGTGGCCTAACGACCTGCTGGTCACCGTCGAAGGCGAGGAGCGCAAGACCGGCGGCATCCTCGCCGAACGCGCCGGTGAGGACGGTGTCGTCATCGGCTGCGGCATCAACGTCTCCCTGCGCGCCGACGAACTCCCCGTCCCCCGCGCGGGCTCCCTCCTCCTCGCCGGAGCCGTCTCCACCGACCGCGACACCCTCCTGCGGGCCGTCCTGCGCTCCTTCGCCCAGTGGTACGAGGAGTGGGTACGCGCCGACGGCGACCCCGTGGCCTCCGGCCTCCAGGCGGCCTACACGGCGGGCTGCGCCACCCTCGGCCGCCGGGTCAGGGTCGAGCTGCCGGGCGAGCGGATGCTGGAGGGCGAGGCCGTCACCCTCGACGACGACGGCCGGATCGTGGTCGCCACGGAGGGCGGCGGCACGGAGGCGGTGGCAGCGGGGGACATCGTCCATCTGCGGACACCGGCGTAGGGACGAACACCGGCGCAGGGCGGGCAGCGACGTGGGGCCACCGGTGTAGGGGGGGACTTACGTAGGGGGACTTACGTAGGGCGGACACCGGCGCAGGGCGGGCGTCGGGGCCGGGACGGGCTTCGGGAACGGGACGGGCGGCGGGGCCGGGCGGGAAGGGCGTCGGGGCCGGGCGGGACGGGCTTCAGAAACGGGGCGGCCTTCGGGCGCGGGGCGGGCTTCCGAGGCCCGGCTGTGCTTTCCGGTGCCGGGCTCGCGAGAACCGGCCGACCTTCTCCGGGGCGGTACGGGCTCCCGGGACCGGAGCCGGGGGCTTTCACGGGCCGGTACGGGCTCTCGCGGGCCGGGGCCATGGGTTCTCGCGGGCCGGGACCACGGGTTTTCACGGGCCGGTACGGGCTCTCGGCGTAGGGTCGTGGGCTTTCCTGTGCCGGGTCCTCAAGTCCGTCCGGGCGGGCTTCGGGTGGTGGGTCCCAGGGCCCGGCCGGCCCTTCCGGGGCGGGCTCCCCGGGCCGGGCGAGTCCCTTCCCGCCCCGCCCGCCCCAGACGCCCCCTCCTGGCCCCCTGGCCTGTCCACAGGGCGGAACGCCTCGCCGTTCGGGCGTGAGCCATTCCACACCTGCCGTATCGTGGAGCGCGATCCAGGCGACAGATCGGCAGGACAAGTGGGCAGGGAACGGGCAGGAGGCGGCCGGTGACCGTCGACGACGCGAACGCGGGCGGCGGACCACAGTCCTCCGCGTACCCGACCCCTCACCACGAGGTCGACCACACGGCGGAGCCGAGCGACGACCCCCTCGCGATCCGCCTCGAACAGCTCATCATCGGCGCGGACCGCCGCTACACCCCCTTCCAGGCCGCCCGCACCGCCGGTGTCTCCATGGAACTGGCCTCCCGCTTCTGGCGCGCCATGGGCTTCGCCGACATCGGCCAGGCCAAGGCCCTCACCGAGGCAGACGTCCTCGCCCTGCGGCGGCTCGCCGGACTCGTCGAGGCAGGACTACTCAGCGAACCGATGGCCGTCCAGGTCGCCCGCTCCACCGGCCAGACCACCGCCCGGCTGGCCGAATGGCAGATCGACTCCTTCCTCGAAGGCCTCACCGAGCCGCCCGAGCCCGGCATGACCCGCACCGAGGTCACGTACCCCCTGATCGAGCTGCTCCTGCCCGAGCTGGAGGAGTTCCTGATCTACGTGTGGCGGCGCCAGCTCGCCGCCGCCACCGGCCGGGTCGTGCAGGCGGCCGACGACGAGGAGATGGTCGACCGGCGGCTCGCCGTCGGCTTCGCCGACCTCGTCGGCTTCACCCGGCTCACCCGTCGCCTGGAGGAGGAGGAACTCGGCGAACTCGTCGAGGCCTTCGAGACCACCTGCGCGGACCTGGTCGCCGCGCACGGCGGCCGGCTGATCAAGACCCTCGGCGACGAGGTGCTGTACTGCGCCGACGACGCAGGGACCGCCGCCGAGATCGCGCTGCGCCTGATCGAGACCCTCGGGCACGACGAGACGATGCCCGCGCTGCGGGTCGGCATCGCGTTCGGCACGGTCACGACCCGGATGGGCGATGTCTTCGGCACCACCGTGAACCTCGCCAGCCGGCTCACCTCGATAGCGCCGAAGGACGCCGTCCTCGTCGACGGCGCGCTCGCCGAGGAGCTGTCCAGGACGGGGGAGGCGCCCGTCTCGGAGACGGAGGCCGCCGAGGAGGCCGTCCGCGCCGCCGAGGAGGGCCGCGAGGCCACCACGTACCGCTTCGCGCTCCAGCCCATGTGGCAGCGCCCGGTCCGAGGCCTCGGCGTCGTCGAACCCTGGCTCCTGAGCCGCCGCCCCACCTAGGCCGTCTCTTCCGGATCTTGCCTGGCCCGCGCCGCCCGGCACCGCACCTCGCCACGTTGTCGAGGCACCCGGGTACGCCCAGTACCCGGCAGCCTCTCCGCCTTGCGATGCACGGCACCGGACGACGCGGGCCTGACCGGCAGGATCCGGAAGAGACGACCTAGACCGTCTCTTCCGGATCCCGCCTGGCCCGCGCCGCCCGGCACCGCACCTCGCCGCGTTGTCGAGGCACCCGGGTGCGTCCCGTACGCGGCAGCCTCTCCGCCTGGCCGTCCACCGCACCGGACGTCGCGGACTTTCCGGCCCTGATCCGCCGGGCAGGCCCTAGGATCACTGGCGAACACGCGTTAACAGCCGTTAACGCGCGGGCCATGGGTTCGGGAGGGTGTGCGGTCATGTCCGAGCAGCGTTTCGGTGAGTTCGTGGTGGTCAGGAAGGACGGTTACGTCGCCGAGCTGGTCCTTGACCGGCCCAAGGCGATGAACGCCGTCTCCTCGGAGATGGCCCGCTCCCTCGGGGCCGCCTGTACGGCGCTCGCCGCCGACCCCTCCGTCCGCGTCACCGCCCTCACCTCCTCGAACGACCGGGCCTTCTGCGTCGGCGCCGACCTCAAGGAGCGCAACTCCTTCACCGACGCCGAGCTGGTCCGGCAGCGCCCGACCGCCCGCGCCGCCTACACCGGCGTCCTGGAGCTGCCCATGCCGACGGTGGCCGCCGTGCACGGCTTCGCCCTCGGCGGCGGCTTCGAGCTGGCCCTCTCCTGCGATGTGATCGTGGCCGACGCGACCGCCGTGGTCGGCCTCCCCGAGGTCTCCGTCGGAGTCATCCCCGGCGGCGGCGGTACGCAGCTGCTGCCGCGCCGGGTGGGGGCGGCGCGCGCAGCCGAGCTGATCTTCACGGCCCGCAGGGTGGCGGCGGAGGAGGCCCGTGAGCTGGGCCTGGTCGACCTGCTCGCGGAGGACGCGCGGACCGGCGCGCTCGAACTCGCGGGACGGATCGCGGTCAACTCGCCGGTCGGTCTGCGCTCGGCGAAGAAGGCGATGAGGCTCGGCCAGGGCCTGGACCTGCGGGCGGGCCTGGAAGTCGAGGACGCGGCCTGGCGTGCCACGGCCTTCTCGGGCGACCGCGCCGAGGGCGTGGCGGCCTTCAACGAGAAGCGGAAGCCGGAGTGGCCGGGGGAGTGAGGCGCGGGAGCGAGCCGGGTGCGGGCGCCGGGCTCGACCGGGGGCGTCGGGGGTGAGTTCCGGTCTCGGCCGGGGTGTCGGGCGTGGGAACCGGCCCCCGGTCGTACTTTTCTGCACACTTGTTATTACATAACGTGACGTTTCGCGGAGGAAAACGGATCAAACGTACCTAAGCTGGAGGAATGGGTGAGGATGGGCGGCTGCGGGCCGTGGTGGCGCTGGCGCAGAGGATGACCTCGGCGCAGACTCCGCGCGAGTTCTGGCGGGCGGCGGCGCTCGGTGCCTGCGAGGGGCTCGACGGCGGATTCGCCGCCCTCTCCGTCTGGCAGCGGGACCACGGGCGCCTCAAGGTCCTGGTGAACGCGGGAGAGCGGGCCGAGGGCGAGGAGGAGTTCCCGGACGCGGAGACGTACCCGGTGCACCAGTTCCCCGAGATCACCGAGTTCCTGCACGAGCGGTGGGCGGGCGGCGGCGAGCCGGACGCCTGGGTGGAGACGGTCGCCGATCCGGTGCGGACCAGCCGGGTGGAGGGCCTGCGGCGGCGGGGGAGGGGCAGCTGCGTCGTGGCCCCGATCGTGCTCCACGGGCGGGCCTGGGGCGAGCTGTACGTGGCCAGGCCCCTGGAGGAGAAACCTTTCACCCGCGAGGACGCGGGCTTCGCCACCGTCCTCGCGGCGGTCGTCGCCGCCGGGATCATCCAGGCCGAGCGGCTGGAGGAGGTCCGCAAACTGGCCTTCACCGACCCGCTGACCGGGCTCGCCAACCGGCGGGCCGTCGACGCGCGCCTCGACGAGGCGGTCGAGCGCTACCGGGCGGACGGCTCCGTCGTGAGCCTGGTGGTCTGCGACCTCAACGGCCTCAAGCGGGTCAACGACACCCATGGGCACGCGGTCGGCGACCGGCTCCTCGAACGTTTCGGCTCGGTCCTCTCCCGCTGCGGCGCGAAGCTCCCCGGCGCCCTCGTGGCCCGGCTGGGCGGCGACGAGTTCTGTCTGCTGACGGTCGGACCGTCGGCGGACGAGGTGGTCGCGGTGGCGGAGGAGGTCTGCGAGCGGGCGGCGGAACTGGAGCTGGGCGAGGGCGTGGCCTGCGGAGTCGCCTCCACCGGCGACCCCATCGGCCCCCTCAGGTCCGCCCGCCGCCTCTTCCGCCTCGCCGACGCGGCCCAGTACCAGGCGAAGGCGGCCCGCTCGGGCCGTCCGGTGGTGGCGGGCCGCGACGGCACGGTCATCCGCCTCGCGGACGCCCCCCCGAACGCCCGGGACCGCCGCCGCTTCCGAGACGCCCCGGCGATCCTTCCCTTGCCGGTGGATCCGGAGCCTGAGTCTGGGCCTGAGCAGGGGCCGGGGCCGGGGCAGGGGCAGGGGCCGGAGCCCAGGGAGCCGTCGGGCGCGGTGGCGGGGCCGAGGCCGGTGATGGACGCGGATCCGACGGCGGACCCGGGGCCGGCCACGGGCGCGGACCCGACGGCAGACTCGGGGGCGACGGCGGGCCCGAGGCCGGTGATGGACGCGGACCCGACAGCAGACTCGGGGGCGACGGCGGGCGCGAGGCCGGTCATGGACGCGGATCCGACGGCCGACCCGACGGCCGGTCCGGTGGCCGATCCGACGGCCGACCCGGACACGGACCCGCGACCGGCCACCGGACCGGACCCCGAGCGGACGCCCCGCTCGGGCGGGAAGCCGGGCCGGGCGGCGGAGGGTGGCTGAGAGCGGCGCCCCCGCCGGGCGCTCGCGCCCGGGGCGCGCATCGGGCATCAGGCCCATCCGCCCAGCCCCGCCCGGCGCCCCGGCAC
>NZ_MSJP01000093.1 GCF_014596525.1 Streptomyces sp. CBMA291 | reverse complement strand
ACCTCGACCATCCGAAGATGGACGGGGTATCAACTAATCTGGCGTTGATTTTTGGCACGCTGTTGAGTTCTCAAGGTGCGGACGCTTCCTTCGTTCCTGTTTCCAGGCCCTCCGGGCGCTTCCTTCGTTTCCGACTCTATCAGATCTTTCCGACCCGATTTCCTCGGTGCTTTCCGGTCCCTTTTGTTTTCACTCCGGGGGCCTTTCGGCGTTTCCGACTTTATCAGAAGATCTCGGTCGGATTTCCCGCCTTCCGTGGAACCGTTCCCGTGCTGCGAAGCGCTGGGGGGTTCCCGCTCTGGCGGAGCCGTAAACGTACTGGAGCGGGGCGCCCCGATGCAAATCGAGGCGCCCCGCTCCGGAACCGCGCTGGTCAGACCTCCACGACGACCGGGAGGATCATCGGGCGGCGGCGGTAGGTGTCGGAGACCCACTTGCCGACGCTGCGACGGATCAGCTGCTGGAGCTGGTGCGGTTCGACGACACCGTCCTGAGCCGACCGGTTCAGGGCCTGGTCGATCTTCGGGAGCACCGCGTCGAACGCGGCGTCGTCGATGCCCGAGCCCCGGGCGTGCACATGCGGGCCGCCCACGATCTTGCCGGTCGAGGAGTCGACCACCACGAAGACCGAGATGATGCCCTCCTCGCCGAGGATCCGGCGGTCCTTCAGGGAGGTCTCGGTGACATCGCCGACCGACAGGCCGTCGACGTACACGTAACCCGCCTGGACCTTGCCGGTGATCCGGGCGCGGCCGTCGACCAGGTCGACGACGACGCCGTCCTCGGCGATGACGATGTGGTCCTTGGGGATCCCCGTCATCGCGCCCAGCTCGGCGTTGGCCCGCAGGTGGCGCCATTCGCCGTGGACCGGCATGAGGTTCTTCGGGCGGCAGATGTTGTAGAAGTACAGCAGCTCGCCGGCCGAGGCGTGGCCCGAGACGTGGACCTTGGCGTTGCCCTTGTGGACGACGTGCGCGCCCCAGCGGGTCAGGCCGTTGATCACGCGGTAGACCGCGTTCTCGTTGCCCGGGATCAGGGACGACGCCAGGATCACGGTGTCGCCGGGGACGATCCGGATCTGGTGGTCGCGGTTCGCCATCCGGGACAGGGCCGCCATCGGCTCGCCCTGGGAACCCGTACAGACGAGCACGACCTCGTCGTCCGGCAGGTCGTCGAGGGTCTTGACGTCCACCACGAGACCGGCCGGGACCCGCAGATAGCCCAGGTCGCGGGCGATGCCCATGTTGCGGACCATCGAGCGGCCGACGAAGGCGACCCGGCGGCCGTACTCGTGGGCGGCGTCCAGGATCTGCTGGATGCGGTGCACATGGCTGGCGAAGCTGGCCACGATGATGCGCTTCTGGGCGTTCGCGAAGACCGTGCGCAGGACGTTGGAGATGTCCTTCTCCGGCGGGACGAAGCCCGGGACCTCGGCGTTCGTCGAGTCGGACAGCAGAAGGTCGATGCCCTCCTCGCTGAGCCGCGCGAAGGCGTGCAGGTCGGTCAGGCGCCCGTCCAGCGGAAGCTGGTCCATCTTGAAGTCGCCGGTCGCGACGGCCATGCCCGCAGGGGTGCGGATGGCGACCGCGAGGGCGTCCGGGATGGAGTGGTTGACCGCGATGAACTCGCAGTCGAACGCGCCCAGCACCTCACGGTCGCCTTCCTTCACCTCAAGGGTGTAGGGGCGGATGCGGTGCTCCTGGAGCTTGGCCTCGATCAGGGCGAGGGTCAGCTTGGAACCGATGAGCGGGATGTCCGGCTTCAGACGGAGCAGATACGGGACGGCGCCGATGTGGTCCTCGTGCCCGTGCGTGAGCACGATGCCCTCGATGTCGTCGAGGCGGTCCCGGATGATGCTGAAGTCGGGCAGGATCAGGTCGACTCCCGGCTGCTCCTCTTCGGGGAAGAGGACGCCGCAGTCGACGATGAGCAGACGGCCGTCGAACTCGAAGACGGTCATGTTCCGGCCGATTTCGCCGAGCCCGCCGAGCGGGATGACGCGCAGGGCGCCCTTCGGCAGCTTCGGCGGGGCACCGAGTTCAGGATGCGGATGACTCAAAAGACTCTCCTCACCACGCGCGCCACGTACCTCTCGGCACATGGCGCGCATGACATTCGTGCACTTGCTGTTGTCGGTATTCAGTTGTGAAGTCCGTTGTCAGAGTTCTACCCCGCCGGCGGCCAGGTCGACCTTGAGCTGCTCGGTCTCCTGCGCGGAGAGTTCGACGAGCGGCGGTCGGAGGGGGCCGGCCGGGAGACCCTGGAGGGCGAGCGCCGCCTTGGTGGTCATGACGCCCTGGGTGCGGAACATGCCCGTGTAGACGGGAAGCAGCCGCTGGTGGATCTCGGTGGCCTTCTGGATCTCGCCGCCGAGGTAGGCGTCGAGGAGGGCGCGGAGTTCCGGGGTGGCGACATGGCCGACGACGGAGACGAAGCCGCAGGCGCCCACGGAGAGCAGCGGCAGGTTGAGCATGTCGTCGCCGGAGTACCAGGCGAGGCCGGAGCGGGCGATGGCCCAGCTGGCGCGGCCCAGATCGCCCTTGGCGTCCTTGTTGGCGACGATACGGGGGTGCTCGGCGAGCCGGACGATCGTCTCGGTCTCGATGGGGACGCCGCTGCGGCCGGGGATGTCGTACAGCATCACCGGGAGGCCGGTGGCGTCGGCGATGGCCGAGAAGTGCCGGTACAGGCCCTCCTGCGGGGGCTTGTTGTAGTACGGCGTGACGGCGAGCAGGCCGTGGGCGCCGTCACGCTCGGCGGTGCGGGCGAGTTCCACGGAGTGGCGGGTGTCGTTGGTGCCGATGCCCGCGACGATGTGGGCGCGGTCGCCGACCGCCTGGAGTACCGCTCGGACCAGCTCCGATTTCTCCGCGTCGCTGGTGGTGGGGGACTCGCCGGTGGTGCCGTTGATGACGAGGCCGTCGTTGCCCGCGTCCACCAAGTGGGTGGCGAGCCGCTGGGCACCGTCGAGGTCGAGTGCGCCGTCCGCCGTGAAGGGCGTGACCATGGCGGTGAGGACCCGCCCGAAGGGGGTCTGCGGAGTGGAGATCGGAGCCATGGGTAACACGCTACTCGCTGCTCAGCGCCGGGTGCCCCCTCGGGGGACGGGTGAAAGGGAGCCCGGCGCTGCCTGCTCGGGGGTTCAGGCAGCGCCGGGTCCGTTTGATCAGCCTAGATGAACTTCACGAAACGCCGCAATCCGGACACTTCGCGAGGGCTTTAGGACATCTGTGCGTTACGGAGCCACACGCCCGTTCTTGTTGAAAGCCGCGTGGGTCAGCGGCATCAGCCGGGCCCAGTGCTCTTCCATCTTCTCGCCGACCATCTCGATCTCCCGCTGCGGGAAGGACGGGACGGCGGCCAGCTCGTGCTGGGTGCGCAGCCCGAGGAAGTGCATGAGCGAGCGCGCGTTGCAGGTGGCGTACATCGAGGAGAACAGGCCCACCGGGAGGACCGAGCGGGCGACCTCGCGGGCGACACCGGCGGCCAGCATCTCCTGGTAGGTCTCGTACGCCTTCCGGTACGAGTCCTCCATCGTTCGGCTCACCAGGTCGTGCTGCTCCTGGGTGCCCTCGACGAAGACGTACTTGCCGGGGCGCCCCTGCTGGACGAGCTTGCGGGAGGCGTCCGGGACGTAGAAGACCGGCTGGAGCTCCCTGTAGCGGCCCGATTCCTCGTTGTACGACCAGCCCACGCGGTGCCGCATGAACTCGCGGAAGACGAAGATCGGGGCGCTGATGAAGAAGGTCATCGAGTTGTGCTCGAACGGGCTGCCGTGGCGGTCCCGCATGAGGAAGTTGATGAGGCCCTTCGAGCGCTCCGGGTCCTTCTGGAGCTCTTCGAGGGACTGCTCCCCCGCCGTGGAGACCCTGGCCGCCCAGAGGACGTCGGAGTCGGTCGCCGCGCTCCTGACCAGATCAACGGTGACGTCGCTCCGGAAGTCGATCTTCACGTTCTCTGTGGGGCTGTCTGTCACCAGCGGTCCTTCCGTTCGGCGGTTGCAGTCGTCCACTCTAACGACGTCCTACCGAAGGATGAGATTCGGCCGGTTTGGTGAAATAAGGGCACCAAATCCCGGCTTCCTTCGTCTTCCATGGTGAAGGACGACGACTACCGAGGAGAGTGGCCCTGATGTTCAGCCGGAGAGAGGCCGTACCGTTCGCGTTCGTCGCGGAGGCCGACCACTTCCGCAGCAACGTCACTCCGCCGCCCCGCGAGCGCCCCCGCGCCTCGCAGATCGTGGGGCGTACCCTGCTCGGGCTGACCGTCGCGGCCGGCCTCGTGGGATCGGTCATCTTCGGGATCCCCTCGCTCCAGTCCGGCGAGTCGGCCACTCACCAGCAGCAGTCCGAAGCCTCCGACAACCGCTGAGGTAGCCTCACCGGGCACCGCCCGTTCGAGCGTGCTTGTGAGTGAGGATCTGTCGTGCCCCTGCCCTTCCTGACGGCCGACCGTGCTTTTGACCCGACCGACCAGGTCGCCCTGCCGTTCGACGACCACGATCAGTGGCGCCGCCCCTACCGGCCCGGGTCCTGGCGGGTCGGTGCGGCGGCGCTCGCGCTGCTGCTCGCCTCCTTCGTGCTCCTCGCCGCGGTGATCATCGCCGCCGCCGGGGCCTTCGGCGGCGGACTCGTCACCCTGGGCGGCGCCGTGCTCGTCATCGCCGCCGCCCTGCGGATGCTCCGTATGGGTGCCTGGGTGAGCCGGGCCGGGGTACGCAGGGTCGGCTTCCTCTCGACCGTCACCGTGCCGTGGGCCAGGGTGGCCTCCCTGCGGACCGTGCAGCAGCCGGTGCGCTGGCTGGGACTCCCCAGGACCGTCCAGGGCCAGGCCCTGGTCCTGGACCGGCAGGGCGGGGACCGGCTGCTGCTGCTCACCGACCACGGCGCCGACTTCCTCTCCCGGATCGAGGCCTTCGACCGGGCGGCCGACACGGTCGAGGCCTGGAACGCCGAGTACGGGCTCGTCCCGGCCGGAGCACGCTGACCCCACGCCGTAGGAACACCTGAGCCCCGGTCCCGCCGTCGTCCGTACGACGGGGGGACCGGGGCTCAGGCGTCGGCCGGGGTTCAGGCGTTCGCCGGGCGTCCCTCGTGGAGGGTGATCGCCCGCTGCATCGCCTTGCGGGCCCTGGGGGTGTCGCGGGCGTCGTGGTAGGCGACCGCGAGCCGGAACCAGCAGCGCCAGTCGTCCGGAGCGTCCTCGGTCTCGGCCTTGCGCCGGGCGAAGACCTCGTCGGCCGAGTCACGGTCGATCCGGCCGCCCTGGGTGCGCTTCAGCTCGTCGACCGGGAGACCGCCCTCGGCCTCCAGCTCGGCGGCCAGGAGGTTCGCCCGGCGGGCGAACCTGGTGTTCTTCCAGAGGAACCAACCGCCGACGACCGGCAGCAGGAACGCCACCGCGCCCATGCCCATGGCGGCCGGTTCGCCGGTCAGGAGGAGCAGGACGCCCTCCATCCCCACCACCCCGAAGACCAGCACGAGGACGGTGGCGAGGAAGACGTACGTGATCTTTCCGCCCATGACGTCAGCCCAGGTCCAGGAAGTGTTCCAGGCCGAAGGTGAGGCCGGGGGTCCGGGTCACGCGGCGGGCGCCGAGCAGGATGCCCGGCATGAAGCTGGAGTGGTGCAGGGAGTCGTGCCGGACGGTGAGGGTCTCGCCCTCGCCGCCGAGCAGCACCTCCTGGTGGGCAAGGAGGCCCCGGAGGCGTACCGAGTGGACCCGGACCCCGTCCACGTCCGCGCCGCGGGCCCCGTCCAGGGCGGTCGCGGTGGCGTCCGGCTGGGCGCCGAGACCGGCCTCCGCGCGGGCGGCGGCGATCAGCTGGGCCGTCCGGGCGGCGGTGCCGGAGGGGGCGTCCACCTTGTTCGGGTGGTGCAGTTCGACGACCTCGACGGACTCGAAGTACGGGGCCGCGAGCTGGGCGAACTTCATGGTGAGGACCGCGCCGATGGAGAAGTTCGGGGCGATGAGGACACCGGTCTCCGGGGAGGCCGCGAGCCAGGTCCGCAGCTGCGCGAGGCGGTCCTCGGTCCAGCCGGTGGTGCCGACGACCGCGTGGATGCCGTGGCGCACGCAGAAGTCGAGGTTGGCCATGACCGAGTCGGGGGTGGTCAGCTCGACGACGACCTGGGCACCCGCCTCGGTGAGCCTCTCCGGCTCGTCGCCCCGGCCGAGGGCCGCGACCAGTTCCATGTCCTCGGCGGCCTCGACGGCCCGGACCGCCTCGGAGCCGATACGGCCCCGGGCACCGAGGACCGCCACGCGCAGCTTGCTCATTGCTCTGATTTCCTTAAGGGCTCGGGATCAGGAGACCGCTTGGTGGAGACGGTCCGCCTGCTTGTCCTTCAGCGGGCCTATCACCGAAAGCGAGGGCCGCTGGTCCAGTACATCGCGGGCGACCTCGCGGATCTCGTCCGGGGTGACGGCCGCGATCCGGTCCAGCATGTCGTCCACGGACATCTGGGTGCCCCAGCACAGCTCGCTCTTGCCGATGCGGTTCATCAGCGCGCCGGTGTCCTCAAGGCCGAGGACGGTCGAGCCGGAGAGCTGGCCGACGGCGCGGGTGATCTCGTCGTCGGTGAGACCGTCGGACGCGACCTTGTGCAGTTCGTCCCGGCAGATCTTCAGGACGTCGTGGACCTGACCGGGCCGGCAGCCCGCGTACACCCCGAAGAGTCCGCAGTCGGCGAAGCCCGAGGTGTACGAGTACACGCTGTAGGCCAGACCGCGCTTCTCGCGGACCTCCTGGAAGAGGCGGGAGGACATGCCGCCGCCGAGGGCGGTGTTCAGGACGCCGAGGGCCCAGCGGCGCTCGTCGGTGCGGGCCAGGCCCGGCATGCCGAGGACCACGTGCGCCTGCTCGGTCTTGCGGCCGAGCAGCTCGACGCGGCCCGCCGTGCGCAGCTTGCGCAGGCCCGCGCGGGGGGCGATGGGCGTGGCGTCCGTACGGCCGAGGGCACCGGCCCGTTCGAAGGCGCGGCGGACCTGTCGTACGACCGTGGCGTGGTCGACGTTGCCCGCGGCGGCGACGACCAGATGGGTGGGGTCGTAGTGCTTCTTGTAGAAGCGGGAGATCTGGCCCCGGCTGAGGGCGTTGACCGTGTCGACGGTGCCGAGGACCGGGCGGCCCAGCGGGGTGTCGCCGAACATGGTCTGCGCGAACAGCTCGTGCACCACGTCACCGGGGTCGTCCTCGGTCATCGCGATCTCTTCGAGGATGACACCGCGCTCGGCGTCCACGTCCTCGTCGAGGATGAGCGAGTCCGTGAGCATGTCGCAGACGACGTCGATCGCCAGCGGCAGGTCGGTGTCGAGGACCCGGGCGTAGTAGCAGGTGTACTCCTTCGCCGTGAAGGCGTTCATCTCGCCGCCGACCGCGTCGATCGCGGCGGAGATGTCGAGGGCGGACCGCTGGTGGGTGCCCTTGAAGAGGAGGTGCTCCAGGTAGTGGGTGGCACCGCCGAGCGCCGGGGTCTCGTCGCGGGAGCCGACGTGGGCCCAGATGCCGAAGGTGGCGGAGCGTACCGAGGGAAGGGTCTCGGTGACGATCCGGAGGCCGCCGGGGAGGGTGGTGCGGCGGACCGTGCCGACGCCGTCCTTGCCCGGGAGAAGCGTTTGGGTACGGGCGACGGCCCGCCCCTCCGAGGAGGGGCGGGCCGTCGCGCGGGAACTACGGGACGTCACTTGGCAGCGTCGCCCTCGGCAGCCGCGTCCTCGTCCGCGATCACGGGGATCAGGGAGAGCTTGCCGCGCTGGTCGATCTCGGCGATCTCGACCTGGACCTTGGAGCCGATCGCGAGCACGTCCTCGACGTTCTCCACGCGCTTGCCACCGGCGAGCTTGCGGATCTGCGAGATGTGCAGCAGGCCGTCCTTGCCCGGGAGCAGGGAGACGAAGGCACCGAAGGTGGTGGTCTTGACGACCGTGCCCAGGTAGCGCTCGCCGACCTCCGGCATGGTCGGGTTGGCGATGCTGTTGATCGTGGCGCGGGCGGCCTCGGCGGCCGGGCCGTCGGCGGCACCGATGTAGATGGTGCCGTCGTCCTCGATCGTGATCTCGGCGCCGGTGTCCTCCTGGATCTGGTTGATCATCTTGCCCTTGGGGCCGATGACCTCACCGATCTTGTCCACCGGGATCTTGACGGTGATGATCCGCGGGGCGTTCGGGGACATCTCGTCCGGGGTGTCGATCGCTTCCATCATCACGTCGAGGATGTGGAGGCGAGCGTCGCGGGCCTGCTTGAGGGCCGCGGCCAGGACGGAGGCCGGGATGCCGTCCAGCTTGGTGTCGAGCTGGAGGGCGGTGACGAACTCCTTGGTGCCGGCGACCTTGAAGTCCATGTCGCCGAAGGCGTCCTCCGCACCGAGGATGTCGGTGAGGGCGACGTAGTGCGTCTGGCCGTCGATGTCCTCGGAGATCAGGCCCATGGCGATACCGGCGACGGGGGCCTTGAGCGGCACACCGGCGTTCAGCAGCGACATGGTGGAGGCGCAGACCGAGCCCATGGACGTCGAGCCGTTGGAGCCGAGGGCCTCGGACACCTGACGGATCGCGTAGGGGAACTCCTCGCGGGTCGGGAGGACCGGCACGAGGGCGCGCTCGGCGAGGGCGCCGTGGCCGATCTCGCGGCGCTTGGGCGAGCCCACGCGGCCGGTCTCGCCGACGGAGTACGGCGGGAAGTTGTAGTTGTGCATGTAGCGCTTGCGGGTCACCGGGGAGAGGGTGTCCAGCTGCTGCTCCATGCGGAGCATGTTGAGGGTGGTGACGCCCAGGATCTGGGTCTCGCCACGCTCGAAGAGCGCCGAGCCGTGCACGCGCGGGATGGCCTCGACCTCGGCGGCGAGCGTACGGATGTCCGTGATGCCGCGGCCGTCGATGCGGACCTTGTCCTTGATGATCCGCTCGCGGACCAGCTTCTTGGTCAGCGCGCGGTAGGCGCCCGAGATCTCCTTCTCGCGGCCTTCGAAGGCCGGGAGGAGCTTCTCGGCGGCCAGCTCCTTGACGCGGTCCAGCTCGGCCTCGCGCTCCTGCTTGCCGGCGATGGTGAGCGCCTTGGCGAGGTCGCCCTTGACGGCGGCGGAGAGCGCCTCCAGGACGTCGTCCTGGTAGTCCAGGAAGACCGGGAACTCGCCGGTGGGCTTGGCGGCCTTGGCGGCGAGGTCGGCCTGGGCCTTGCAGAGGACCTTGATGAAGGGCTTCGCGGCTTCGAGACCGGCGGCGACGACCTCCTCGGTCGGAGCCTCGGCGCCGTCCTTGACGAGCTGGATGGTCTTGTCGGTGGCCTCGGCCTCGACCATCATGATCGCGACGTCGCCGTCCTCCAGGACGCGACCGGCGACGACCATGTCGAAGACGGCGTCCTCAAGCTCGGTGTGCGTCGGGAACGCGACCCACTGGCCCTTGATCAGGGCGACACGGGTGCCGCCGATCGGGCCGGAGAAGGGCAGGCCGGCCAGCTGCGTGGAGCAGGAGGCGGCGTTGATCGCGACCACGTCGTAGAGGTGGTCGGGGTTGAGCGCCATGATCGTCTCGACGATCTGGATCTCGTTGCGCAGGCCCTTCTTGAAGGAGGGGCGCAGCGGGCGGTCGATCAGGCGGCAGGTGAGGACGGCGTCCTCGGAGGGGCGGCCCTCACGACGGAAGAAGGAGCCGGGGATCTTGCCGGCCGCGTACATCCGCTCCTCGACGTCCACCGTCAGGGGGAAGAAGTCGAGCTGGTCCTTGGGGCGCTTCGAGGCGGTGGTCGCGGAGAGGACCATCGTGTCGTCGTCCAGGTAGGCGACGGCGGAGCCGGCGGCCTGCTTGGCCAGACGGCCGGTCTCGAAACGGATGGTGCGGGTGCCGAAGGCGCCATTGTCGATGACGGCCTCGGCGTAGTGGGTCTCGTTCTCCACTAGTGGTTTCTCCTACGTGTTCGTCTTTGCGTCCTTCGGCCCGTGTGGCCGGGGACGGTGTGCGACGGGGGCGGAGAAGCGCCTCGGGTGCGGGCCGGTCTTCGATCGAAGCACCCGGGGTTCCGTCCCGGGGGCCACTACCGAGGACCGGCGGCGAGCCGGCGGCTCCTCGCCCGTCGAATGGGGTTGTGCGTCCAGACTAAGTGCCGATGCGCACTTCGCGCACGTACGGCAAAGGGAGCGGCCCCCTGAAAGTGGGAACCGCTCCCTTCACGACGTGCCTTACTTGGCGCCGCCGGCCGCACCGCGGCGGATGCCGAGGCGGTCGACCAGCGCGCGGAAGCGCTGGATGTCCTTCTTGGCCAGGTACTGCAGCAGGCGGCGGCGCTGGCCGACCAGGATCAGCAGACCACGACGGGAGTGGTGGTCGTGCTTGTGCTGCTTGAGGTGCTCGGTCAGGTCCGAGATGCGGCGGGACAGCATCGCGACCTGGACCTCGGGGGAGCCGGTGTCGCCCTCCTTGGTGCCGAACTCGGCCATGATCTGCTTCTTGACAGCGGCGTCGAGAGCCACGCGGATCTCCTCTTGGTTCGTGCGCCCGCGAGTGCCCCTGGTCTAGGTCTCAGGGGAAGCTTCCGTGACTCCACGGGCGAAGGTCCGATGAGCGCAGCTTCCAGAGGTCTCCGACCGGGATCGGGGCATTCCGGGAGCGCGTACACAAACGGCCGTCACACAGCGTACCAGGTCGGCGGAGCGCGCCTGGGTCGGCCGGTCGTCCTCCGGTGCGGGAGCGGCACCCGAAGGGGTGGGTCCAAGGATACGGATCCGGCGGTACGGGCCCCGCGGTGCGGATCCGGTGGCACCGGTCCGGTGGTACGGGCCCCGCGGTACGGATTCCGTGGCGCCGGTCCGGCGGTACGGGCTCGGCCGGGTGGGTCACTTCCCCGTGAGGGAGCGGACCGTGCCGTAGACGTCGAGGACGGCGAGGCAGAGGGGGACGAGGGCGAGGAGGACGAGGCCCTCGGCGAGGTCGAGGAGCCTGCCCCAGAAGGGGGAGAGTCCCTTCCTCGGGATGATCAGGCCGATCGCGGTGATCAGGGCGGCGCCCGCGGCGACGGAGGCGGTGAGCCAGATCGCCCGGATGTCCAGGCCGCCCCGGTCGCCGTAGAGGAGGAACTCCTTGACGAGGTCGGCCGGGGGGTCGAGGGAGAGGCCGAGGACGAGCAGCGCGATGGCGGCGATGCCGGAGACGAGGACGCAGGCGACCTGCGAGGTGTAGCGGAAGAGGCGGGCGCGCAGCAGCATCGCGAGACCGGCGGTGAGGGCGAGGAGCTGGCCCTGGACGTTTCCGGTGAAGCCGAGGACGGCGGCGGAGCCGACGACGACGGCCGCGCAGCCGCCGACGAGACCGAGGAGCATCTCGTGGCCGCGCCTGGCCTGGAGGGCGATGCGCTCGCCGTCCAGGGGCTGCGCGTCCTCAGCGGGGTTGCGGGATTCGCCGGGGAACTCGTCGTCGGCGGCGCTGCGGGGGGCGGCGTAGCCGATGGGGAGCCGGGCGAAGCGGGCGGAGAGGCCGGGCAGGAAGGCGACGAGGCCGATGGCGACGGGAGCGCAGACGGCGGCGGTCTCGGTGGCGGTGGTGTCGGTGAGGATCGCGAGGAAGGTGGCGAGGGTGCCGACGCCGGCGAGGAAGGTGGCCGCGACGAAGGGGGCGTCGCCGCTGGGGGTGAGGGCGACGAGGGCGACGGCGGCGACGAGGACGGTGACGCAGCCGAGGAGGAACTGGAGGCGGCCGGGTCCCTGGCCGGGGTCGGCGGCGATGACGCCGGAGCCCGCGATGAGCAGCAGGGGCAGGGCGCCGAGGCCGAGGGCGACGGCGGTGGCGCGGTCGGCGTAGACGCGGGCGCGGACTCCGGCGAAGGCGGTGAGGAGGAGTCCGGCGGCTCCGGCGATGATCCCGGGGAGGCTGTGCATGTCGTGGCGGACCGGGTCGGCGAACCAGAGGACGAAGCCCATGAGGACGAGGAGGAGGACGCCGCCGAGGAGTCCGGCGCCGCGCAGCAGGTCGTCGCTCCACAGGTGCCGGTCGCGGGTGACGGCGGAGGCGACGGCGTCGGAGACGTCGTCGTAGACGGCCGGGGGCAGGGATTGGGCGAAGGGGCGAAGGGAGAGCACCTCGCCGTCGAGGACCTGTTGGGCGACGAGGGTGCGGGCGCCGTCGAGGACGGAGCCGTCGCGGCGGACGAGGTGGTAGCCGGTGGGGGTGCCGGGGGCCTGGGTCTGACCGGTGAGGCGGAGGATTTCCGGGTGGACGTCGGCGACGGCGATGTCCTCGGGGAGTGCGACGTCGATGCGGCTGTCCGGCGCCACGACGGTGACGCGGCAGAAGCCGGTCGCTGCGGTCGTACTCACGTGTCTGGACCCCCTGATTCGCGGTTGCGCACGATGCGCGCGCCACCCTACCGGGGACGGCAGTTGGCGGCTGCACGTAGGATCGCCGTCCCATGGGGGAAGTCCGCGCGTCCGGCCGTCGGCCGGGACGCCGCCCGGACGCGCCCGCCACGAGCCCGTCTCCAACGAGGGATTGATGCGCCGGTGAGCCAGATCGTCGTCAAACGCCCGCCGAGGTCTCTTCCGCCGGAAGTGCCCGGTGAGGAACTGGTCCTGGAGTCTCCGCCGGAACTTCCGCGGGGGCAGCAGGAGTCGGCGCTGATGCAGTTGCTGCCGATGCTCGGCATGGGTTCCTCGGTGGTCTTCTTCTTTATGACGCCGTCGCCGATCATGCGGATCATGGGCGTCCTGATGCTGGCGTCGACGGTCGCGATGGCGATCGCGCAGTTCGTCAGATTCCGTCGCGGTACGCAGGGGCAAATGGCTGATGTGCGGCGCGACTACCTCAAATACCTCGCGCAGACCCGGCGTACGGTCCGGCGGACGGCTCGGGGGCAGCGGGACGCGCAGTTGTATCTGCACCCGGCGCCCGAGCAGTTGTGGTCGGTGGTGGCCGAGGGTTCGCGGGTGTGGGAGCGGCGGGTCGGCGACCATGATTTCGGGCAGGCGCGGATCGGGCTCGGGGCGCAGCAGTTGGCGACGCCGCTGGTGGCGCCGGACACCGCGCCCGTGGACGAGCTGGAGCCCTTGTGCGCGGGGGCGATGCAGCAGTTCCTGGCGGTGCACGGGACGTTGGACGGGCTGCCGATGGCGGTGTCGATGCGGGCGTTCTACCACGTGACGGTGTCGGGTGAGCCGGAGTCGGCGCAGGCGACGGCACGGGCCCTGGTGGCGCAGTTGGTGACCTTGCACTCCCCCGACGATCTGATGCTCGCGGTGGTGGCGGCGCGGCCCGCGCAGGAGCGGTGGGACTGGACGAAGTGGCTGCCGCACGCGCAGGTGTCCGGGCTGTCCGACGGGTACGACGGGGCCGGGACGAAGCGCTTGTTCGGTGATGATCTGGGGGAGGTCGAGCAGTTGGTCCGGGCGCGCCTTGAGGGGCGTCCGCGGTTCTCTCGGGAGAACCAGCCGGTGCTGGACCAGCCGCATGTGGTGGTGGTGCTCGACGGGGGGATGGTGCCGCCGGATTCGCTGCTCGCGGCGCCGGAGGGGCTTCAGGGGGTGACGATCGTGGAGGTCGTCCCGGGTGATCTGGACGAGCCGCGCGGTGGTCTGTCCGTGGTGGTGCGGCCGGGGCGGCTGCGCCTTGAGTCGGGGGGCGGCTTCGCGTACGAGGGGGTGCCGGACGGCATCTCGCTGCCGGCGGCGGAGGCGCTGGCCCGGCAGTTGGCGCCGTTGCGGATGGGCGGCGGGGACGACGACGAACCGCTGCTCGCCAATCTGGACTTCACCGATCTGCTGGGGCTCGGGGACGCGGCGTCGGTGGACGTGGCGCGGACGTGGCGGCCGCGGTCGGTGGCGGAGCGGCTGCGGGTGCCGATCGGGGTCGGCGAGGACGGGCAGCCGGTCATGCTGGATCTGAAGGAGGCGGCCCAGGAGGGCATGGGGCCGCACGGCCTGTGTGTGGGTGCGACGGGTTCGGGCAAGTCGGAGCTGCTGCGGACGCTGGTGCTGGGTCTGGCGGTGACGCACTCCTCGGAGACGCTGAACTTCGTCCTGGCGGACTTCAAGGGTGGTGCGACGTTCGCGGGGATGTCGCAGATGCCGCATGTGGCGGCGGTGATCACGAACCTGTCGGACGATCTGACGCTGGTCGACCGGATGGGTGATGCGATCCGGGGCGAGTTGCAGCGGCGGCAGGAGTTGCTGCGTTCGGCGGGCAACTACGCGAACATCCACGACTACGAGAAGGCGCGGGCGGCGGGTGCGCCGTTGGAGCCGCTGGCCTCACTGGTCCTGGTGATCGACGAGTTCTCGGAACTGCTGACCGCCAAGCCGGACTTCATCGACATGTTCATTCAGATCGGGCGGATCGGGCGTTCGCTGGGTGTGCATCTGCTGCTGGCCTCGCAGCGCCTTGAGGAGGGCAGGCTGCGGGGTCTGGACACGTATCTGTCGTACCGGATCGGTCTGCGGACGTTCTCGGCGGCGGAGTCGCGGACGGCGATCGGTGTTCCGGACGCGTATCACCTGCCGTCGGTGCCGGGTTCGGGTTATCTGAAGTTCGGTACGGACGAGATGACGCGGTTCAAGGCGGCGTACGTCTCGGGGACGTACCGGACGGGCGGGCCCCGTCTTGAGGTGGGGCGGTTGCCGGTGGAGCGGCGCCCCGCGCTGTTCACGGCGGCGCCGGTGCCGGTGGTGTACGCGGCGCCCGATCCGGCGTATCTGACGGAGCGGCGGCGGAGCGAGGAGGACGACGCGCTCGCGGACACGGTCCTCGACGTGATCGTGCGCAGGCTGGAGGGGCAGGGGGTGCCCGCGCACCAGGTGTGGCTGCCGCCGCTGGACCAGGCGCCTTCGCTCGACCAGTTGCTTCCGGGTCTCGCGGGGACGGCGGATCGGGGTCTGACGGCGACGGAGTACACCCGGCAGGGTGCGCTGACGGTGCCGCTCGGGCTCGTCGACAAGCCGTTCGAGCAGCGGCGCGAGGTGCTGTACCGGGACTTCTCGGGCGCGGCGGGTCACATGATGGTGGTGGGCGGTCCGCAGTCGGGCAAGTCGACGATCATGCGGACGCTGGTCTCCTCGTTCGCGCTCACCCACACCCCCGCCGAGGTGCAGTTCTACTGTCTGGACTTCGGTGGTGGCGGTCTGGTGGCGCTCGCGGACCTGCCGCATGTGGGCGGGGTGGCCTCGCGGCTGGATCCGGAGCGGGTGCGGCGGACGGTCGCGGAGGTGATGGGGGTGCTGAACCGGCGGGAGGAGTTCTTCCGTTCGCACGCCATCGACTCGATCGCGACCTACCGGCGCAGGCGGGCGGCGGGCGAGCTGCCGGGCGAGGCGTGGGGGGACGTCTTCCTCGTCGTGGACGGCTGGGGCGGTTTCCGCAACGACTACGACATGCTGGAGCCGGTCGTCGCCGACATCGCGGCGCGCGGGCTCGGCTACGGCATCCATGTGGTGATCACCGCCGCCCGCTACATGGAGGTGCGGGCGGCGCTCAAGGACCAGATGCTGGGCCGCCTCGAACTGCGGCTCGGTGACGTCATGGACTCCGAGTTCGACCGCAAGGTGGCGGCGAACGTGCCGACGGGGGTGCCGGGGCGCGGTCAGGTGCCGGAGAAGCTGCACTTCATGGG
This sequence comes from Streptomyces sp. CBMA291, assembly GCF_014596525.1. Classification (GTDB taxonomy): domain Bacteria; phylum Actinomycetota; class Actinomycetes; order Streptomycetales; family Streptomycetaceae; genus Streptomyces. The sequence continues at coordinate 8,727 of NZ_MSJP01000093.1, read as the reverse complement.
TGCGCTGCCGAGGATCGACGGGTCGAGTGCGGCGGAGGACCTGTCGGACGGCACGGCGGCGTTCGTGCGGGCGGTGCGGGCGGCGTGGTCGGGGGCTCCGGCGCCCGCCGTGCGGTTGCTGCCGCGCATGCTGCCGGCGGAGCGGCTGCCGAAGGGCTTCGAGTATCCGGGGCACGGCGTCGCGATCGGCATCGACGAGACCTCTCTGGAGCCGGTGTTCGTCGACTTCGAGACCGATCCGTTCTTCCTGGTGTTCGGCGAGAGCGAGTCGGGCAAGACGGCGTTGCTGCGGCTCATCGCGAAGCAGTTGTGCGAGCGGTACACGCCGGAGCAGGCGCGGATCGTGGTGGGCGACTACCGGCGGACGATGCTGGAGGCGGTCGCGCCCTCGCATCTGCTCGAATACGCGCCGATGGCGTCGGCGATGCAGATGCACATGGACGCCATCAACACGGTGATGACGAAGCGGGCGCCGAAACCGGACATCACTCCGCAGCAGTTGCGGGACCGCAGCTGGTGGTCGGGGCCGCAGTTGTTCGTACTCGTGGACGATTTCGAGCTGGTGGCCACCAACTCGGCGAATCCGCTGGCGGTCCTCGTGGAGAACCTGCCGTTCGCGCGGGACGTCGGCATCCGGTTCATCGTGGCGCGCAGTTCGGCCGGTGCCTCGCGGGCGATGTACGAGCCTTTCATGCAGCGGATGAAGGAGCTGGGCGCGCAGGGCGTGCTGCTCTCCGGCGATCCGGGCGAGGGCGACATCCTGGGCAATGTGCGGGCCCGGCCGATGCCGCCGGGCCGGGGCACGTTCGTGTCGCGGAAGCGGGGGACGCCGCTCGTGCAGCTGGGCTGGTTGCCGGAGCGGCACTGACGGGTGGCGGATTTCCCGCCGTACGGGTGCGGCGGTCCCACTAGGGTGGCGGGGACCGTCGTACCACCGCGAAAGGGAACGCGCCGATGAGCGAGGCAGACACCAGCACGGGCAGTGCCGAGGAGGCCGCCCGCGCCGCCGAGAAGGAGCGGCAGAAGGACGAGTTGTACGCGCTCGACCTCTCCGACGCGGTGTGGGAGGGCGCGCCGGGGACCAGCCCGGACGAGGAGCGGGTGGAGATCGCCCGGCTGCCGGAGGGCGGGGTGGCGATGCGCTCCTCGCTCGACAAGGACACGGTGCTGCGCTACACGAAGGCGGAGTGGGACGCGTTCGTCCTGGGCGCCAGGGACGGCGAGTTCGACCTGCGCTGAGTCCGCGCGGACGCCTCGGCACGCGTGAGGGGGTGGCCCGTGGGACGGGCCACCCCCTCACGTCTGTCCGTCGTGGTGACGGACTCGGTCACATCATGCGGAACCGGGCGGCGTTGCCCTTGTCGGTGTCCTGGTAGCCCACGACGGACTCGTCCAGGAGCTGGGCGATGCGCGACAGGTCCTGGGTCATGCCGGCCATGTCGCTGGAGAGGCGGTCCTGGCTCTCGCGGTACGCGATCTTCGCCTCGCCCTCCCAGTCGGAGGCGACACGGTTGACCTCGCGCATGAGGTCGGTGAGCTTCTCGGAGAGGGTGTGGGAGGTGAGGCGGACATCGGCCGCCGCCTGCGTCACGGTGTCGTAATTGACCGCTGTGGTCATGATGGTGGCTCCTGGGGTGAGAGTGGCGCGGAGGACTGGTCGGGCCGGACGGCTCAGGCCATGCCGAGGATGGCGCTCTGGCCGGAGGAGGTGTCGTCCATCTTCCGGAAGGAGCGGACGCGGTCCTCTTCCTCCTGCGTGAACCCGTCGGCGCTCATGCGCATGATCTCTTCGAGCTTCACCAGTTCGACGCGCATGTTGCGCAGGCGCCGGTTCAGGTCGTTCTGGACCCGGTCGTACTCCTTGCTCGCGGCGCCCTGCCAGCCCGCCTGGATGCGGTCGATCACGCCGTTGAGGGAGGTGATGCGGGCCTGGAGCTCGTCGTGGAAGTCCTGGATCCGGCCGGCGAGCTTGACTTGTTCGGCACTGGTGACGTTCAGGTCTTTCGACATCTTGCCCCTTCTTCCTTGGGTGGCGTCGACGGCCGGGCCGTCGGGCCATCCGGTCGTGATGCGGACGGGAATCTTCTGATGCCGCCCCCGTGCTGGGTTCGCACTGCCGTGCGCCCCGCGGTCACTTTAGCCATTGGCGGCGGCAGTTCCAACTGCAAAGGAAGGACCGGATACTTGGCCCCCGTACAGGTCAACGGGCCTCCCTCCGGCGGCGGCTGTCGCGGATCACGACGGCCGTTCCGGCGACGACGGACACCAGGACGACGCCGATCCCCAGCGTGTAGGTGGCCAGGCGTACGGAGCGTTCCCTGGGGGTCTCGGCGAGCGCGAGCCGGGCCGGTTCGGGCGCGGGCGGCTTCGCGGGACCGGGGTCGGGCGTGGGTGAGGCGGGCGGGGTGCCGGGGGCGTCGGCGAGGGCCCGCACGGGGTCGACGACGCCCCAGCCGACGTGGTTGTCCCGGCCGTTGACCGAGCGGACGGCGGTCTGCTCGATCCGGGTGACGATCTGGGCCACGGACCACCGGGGGTACTTGGCGCGCAGCAGCGCGGCGACCCCGGCGACGTACGGGGCGGAGAAGCTGGTGCCGTTGTCGACGCACTGGCCGCCGCCGGGGACGGTGGAGACGATGTCGACGCCGGGGGCGGCGACGCCCACGAACGTGCCGGACTGGGAGAACGCGGCGCGTTCGTTGTTCCGGTCGGAGGAGGCGACGGCGAGGACTCCGGGGAAGGCCGCGGGATAGGTGTCCTTCAGCGTGCCGTCCATGCCGTCGTTGCCCGCCGAGGCGACGACGACGACACCCGCCTTGATCGCGGCGGCGACGGACTTGGCCATGGCCGAGTCCGGGCCGAGTGGCTGGGTGGTGTCCTGGGAGATGTTGACGACGTCGGCCTTCTGCCGGACGGCCCAGTCGATGGCCTGGGCCATCGTGTCGGACTTGCCGCTGTTCTTCTCGTCGTTCTGCCGGATCGGGATGATCGTCGCCTCGGGGGCGAGACCGACGAAGCCGGTGCCCTGACGGGGGCGGGCGGCGATGATGCCGGCGACCTTGGTGCCGTGGCCGACCTGGTCGACGGTGCCGTCGGTCTTGCCGCGCCGCTCGTCGCCAAGGCCCGGGTTCTCCTTGTCGGGCTTCAGGAAGTCCTTGCCCGCCTTGGCGTCGACGGCGGTCTTCAACTGCGGGTTGACGTCGTCGACACCCGTGTCGATGACGGCGACCCGGACGCCCTTGCCCCTGGTGTCCTGCCACAGCTCGTCGAGGAGGACCCGCTGGAGCGGCCAGGGGGTGCCCTCGATCTGCTTCTTCATGGGGAAGGCGCATTCGCCGCCGCCGTCGAGGGCCGGGCCGCCCGGGGCGGACCCGGCAGGGAGGTGTCCGCCGCTCCGGGCAGGTCCCGCGGCGGCGGCCGGGGCCCCGGCGAGGAGGCCGGTGAGGGCGCCCGCGGCGAGCAGGGCGGCGGCCGTGCGGTACGTGGTCGTCACCGGTGCCCCCCTCAGGAACCCTGCGGCTGACGCGCGCTGTTGGTGTCGAGTCGCGGGCCCTTCGACAGGAACTCCGACCAGGCGATCGGGACGAGGGCCGGGGTGACCTTCTCGTAGCCGAGACGCTTCTGCGCGTCGCTGGGTTCCGGGCGTCCGTCGGTCGGCTTCTCCTTGTCCCCGGCGCCGATCTCGGAGTGCGCGGAGTCACTGTCGCCGTTGGCCTGGACGGCGTACCGCAGTCCGGTGTCGGTGACGAGGAACAGCGAGCCGTCGGGTGCCTTCTGCCCGGCGCCCTGGATCTGGGTGTAGAGGAGACCGGTGCCGGGGGTGACGTACGTGCTGGTGCCGCCCGCCGTGATGTCGGCGGGGTACCGAGTGCCCGCCCAGGTAGTGAGGGTCGTCTCGCCCTTCTCGCCGACATGGGTGAGGACGCTGCACACGGTGTCCCGGGCGCCCGCCCCGGTGGCGGCGTTGACCTGGGTGGACTTCAGCCGGGGCCAGCGCACCTCGGCGTGGAAGGGGGTGGGGTCCGGGTCGAAGGAGGAGGCGTCGACGGTGGTCGGCCTGCCGTCCATGTCGAGGAGGCCGGTCTGCGGCGCGTTGATGAGCAGCCAGGCGGTGAAAGGGGTGACCGGCTGGACCTTGCCCGGGAGGACGACGTAGTGCTGGGGTCCTGATCCGGTCTGGGCGAGGAGCACCATGCCGACGCGGTTCTCGGTCTCGTTCAGGGTGCTGCCGGGGACCTCGGCGGGGGTGCCGACCCGGCCGTCGACCACCGGGAAGTCCACCTCGTCGCCGTCCTTCAGGGTGGCCAGCCAGTCGTCGGTGACGGGCTGCGGCTCCTTGCCGAGACCGACGAGGGCGGTGAGCAGTCCGGTGGACTCGGTCTTGAGGGGGTACTTGGTGCCGGTGTGGTCGACAAGGAACCGGGCGCCGCCCTTCTGCCCCTTCACGTACAGGATCTGACCGTCCTTCAGACGGCCCGCGTCCTCGGTGCGCTTCAGATCGCGCTCGGCGAAGAGGAAGGTCGCCTTCTGGACACTGGCGCCCGCGCCGCCGCCGGGCTGCTCGCAGACCGCCCACCGCTTGGCCCTGCCCGCCTCCTCGGCGCTGGGCAGCCGGTCGGGGGCGTAGGGGATGCCGAGGATCGGGCCGCGCGGCGGCTTGCCCTCGTCGAGGGTCTTGTCGGCGACCTGGACGACCTGGAACTGGTCGGGATCCAGGAGGAGTCGGGCGGAGGCGAGGTTGAGGACCGGGTGGAGCAGGGTCTTGGCGTCCTTGCCCTTGCCGGTCTGGAGGACCACGTACCGGGTGGTGGACTGCTTGCCGACGACGACCCGGGTGCCGGGGGCGTCCCAGCCCTTGGGCGCCTGCGGCCGGAACATGCCCCAGGCACCGAACCCGGCGACGACGAGCGCGGCGACGACCATCCCGGGGACGATCGCGCGCAGCGGCTTCGGCGCCCCCTCCTCCGTACCGGTGGGCGAGGGTTGGAGGAATGCCGCCACCGTGCGCTTCTTCGCAAAGGTGTACGCGTTCAGCTCGTCCCGCCGCGATGCCATGAGTCCCCATTCTCGTCAGGCGCGATCTTCGCGCGGGAGCCTGGGGAGAGGACACCCGGGCCCCGGCCGTCGGACCGGGCCCCTACTATGCCTGCTGTCCCCCGGGGTGCGGGGGGCGGGTAGGGTGATCCGGCCGCCAAAGCCCTGGCGGGCCAGGGTGATCGGGATGAATTGAGGGGGATTCTCCATCATGGCTTCCGCGACGCGGAGACGGCCCGCCGCGGCCACCGGCTCCACACCCCCGGCCACGGGCTCCGCCTCCTCGGTGGCGCCGAGGCTCCAGGCCCGGCCGGGACACTTCGGTTCGTTCCAGTTGCAACAGCTCGTACTGATCGAGGTGGCCGCCGCGGTCCTGCTCGTCGCCTGGGCCGTCGATCCGGTCCTCCTGGTGCCCGCGGGCGTGCTCGCCGTCGTGCTCGTGCTGCTCGCGGTGGTCCGCAGGCACCGGCGCTCGCTGCCTGAGTGGCTGGGAACGTTCCTCGCGTTGCGGACCCGTACCCGCCGCGCCGCGTCCCTCGCCGTGCCGGAGGACACCGAGCCGGGGTTCGCGCCGGTCGTCGAGTGCGATCCGGCGCTGCGGACCTCCACCTACAGCGACCGCGACCGGCGGCCGGTCGGCATGGTCGGCGACGGCACGTTCCTGACCGCCGTCCTGCGGGTGGAGTCGGACGGTACGGCGCTGCGCCCGGACCGCGCGGCACGGCCGCTGCCCGTCGGGCTCGTCCGGTCCGCCCTGAGCGTGGACGGCATCCGGCTGGAGTCGGCGCAGATCGTGCAGCACACCCAGCCAGCGCCCGCCCCGCACCTGCCCGCGCAGTCGATGGCCGCGCGCAACTACGTGCCGCTCCAGGCGCAGACGGGTTCGCCCGCCGTACGGATCACCTGGATCGCGCTGAAGCTCGACCCCGAACTCTGCCCGGAGGCGGTGGCCGCGCGCGGCGGCGGTCTCACGGGCGCGCGCAAGTGCCTGGTGCGCGCGGCGGACCAGCTGGCGAGCCGTCTCGCGGGCGCCGGGTTCACCGCGAGCGTGCTGACCGAGCAGGAGCTGACCTCGGCGCTCGCCACCTCGACCTGCGCGAGCCCGATGGCGATCGCGCAGGCGGGGCGGGGGCAGACGAGGGCGCGGCGGACCCAGGAGACGGCCCGCACCTGGCGGGTGGACGACCGCAGGCACACCACGTACTGGGTGGGCCGCTGGCCGCAGTTGGGCGGCGGGAACGGCGGCGCGGGCGCTTCGATGCCGCAGCTGGTGGCCCTGCTGACCTCGCTGCCCGCGCTCGCGACGACGTTCAGTCTGACGGTGAGCGGCGGGGACCGGCAGGAGGCGACGGTGACCGGGCACGTACGGATCACCGGACGCAGCGACGAGGAACTGGTGGCCGCCCGGCACGAACTGGAGCGTGCGGCGCGCGGGGTGAGGACGGGGCTCGTGCGACTGGACCGCGAACAGGTGCCGGGCATGCTCGCGACGCTTCCGCTGGGGGGTGCGCGCTGATGCCCGCTTCCCCTCCTCCTGCCCACGGCGCGAACGGACCCGGCCGGCCGGGCGAGTGGGACACGGCTTCCCGGGACTCCGAGGCGCGCGGCCCGGGACCCGGCCGTGACGCGGCCTCCCGGGCCTCCGCTTCCGGTGGCTCCGCCTCCCGCGGTTCCGCTTCCCGGCGTACGGGGCGGGGCGCGCGGCCCCGGTTCGGCTTCGGGCTCGTCGGGCCGCGCCGCGACCGGCACTCCGTCCCGCTCGACCAACTCGACGCGCTGGCCCTGCCGGTCGGGGACGACGGCATGGTCATCGGCGTCGACGCGGAGAACCGGCCCGCCGTGCTCGGCGTCAACCGGCCCGTCCCCTACGACGTGACCCTCATCGGCGGACTGTGGACCGCGCAGGTGATGGCCCTGCGGGCGGCGGCGACCGGCGCCCGGGTGGCCGTCGAGACCGGCCGCGCGCAGTCCTGGACCGCGCTCGCGCAGGCGGCGGGCGGTGGACAGCCCTGCGTCAGCCTGCACGATGTGGGCCGGGTGCCGCCGCAGGGCGCGTCGGCGGGCAGCCCGGTGGTCGTGATCCGCGACTGCGGGATGCGTCCGCCGCGCGGGCGGGTCGTCTCGGCGCCCTGGCAGTCGGTGGTGACGCTGCTCCCCTATCTGAGCCCAGTCGCGCCCCGGCTCCTGGAGAAGTCCTCCCTGGTCGGCGTCCAGCGAGTCTCCCCCGACGAGGCCGTCCGGATCGGGCGCGTGATGAATCTGCCGCAGCACGAGCAGGAGGCTCTCTCGACACTCGCGGACGGGGTGACCCTCTGGTGTACGCAGAACGACCGGCAGTTCGTGATGACGCAGGCGACGGACACCGAGACGGGATTGTTGGGCGCCGCGCGCCGGATGGACTGAACGAAGCGAAGTCGCGGGCGTACGTCCGGTTTTGACGTGCTTTGAACGGACGGGGTTCTCACTCTGCGGCGCGGGCGGCTCACTTGGGGCCCGGAGCCGCTCCCGGGGAGGTGCGCGGAGGGTCTTCGGGCCTGCCCCGGGGTGGCCCGCGCCGATTAGGGTGGAAGGGCCCGGCCCACGACGGCACAAGGGTGCTCGACCACACCAGGAGGCAAAGTGAACGGCGATCGCGACGAGATCCACGGGGGTTGGAATCCGCCCGCCGACGATCAGTCCGACGCGGATTCCGCCGAGATGACGGGCGAGTTCACCATCGACTACACCCCGCCCGCCTGGTACACGCAGAACGCGTCGGGCGGTACGGGTACGGGTGCGGGCGGTTCGGGTGCGGGCGCGACTCCCCCGGCACCTCCGCTGCCGGTACCGGGCCTTCCCACGAACGGGGGCTTCGAGCCGGGTTGGGGCGGAGGGGCCCCCGTGACACCTGGGATGCCGGGGACGGCTGCTGCACCTGGGGGGCCGGGGATGGCCGCTGGGTCTGGGGTACCAGGGTCGGCCGCTGCGCCAGGGGCGCCTGTTGCGCCTGCGACGCCGGGGGCTCCCGTGTTTCCGGGTACTCCTGTGATGCCAGGGGCTCCCGTAGTGCCGGGGGCTCCTGTAGTGCCCGGTGCGAATGCGGTTCCCGGTACGCCTGTGGCCCCCGGGGCTCCTGTGCCTCCCATGGCTTCCGGGGGCGGCGCGGTGCCTGGTGCGGCCATGACACCTGGTGCGATTCCGGGTGCGGCTGGGGTGCCTGGCGCGGCTGGGGTACCCGATACGGCTGCGGTTCAGGGTGCACCCGTACCGCCAGGTACGCCTGTTGTGCCGGGAAGTCCCGGGGCTCCAGGGACTCCAGGGGCTCCAGGAACTCCCGGCGCTCCCGCCCTGCCGGGTGCGTCCGTCCCGTCCGTCCCGTCCGCCCCGCCCATGCCACCCGTGGGCGCTCCGCCCGTCGCGATGCCTCCGGTGGGGGCGTCCCCGGCCGCCGCGCCGCCCGAGGCTCCCGCGCCGATGGCCTTCCCGCCGCCCGCGCCACTGCCGGGGACGGCCCTGCCGTTCGGGGGCGGGGACGTCGAGAGCGGCGCGACCATGCGCTTCTCCCCCGCCGCACTCCAGCGCGAGATCGCGGAACGCGAGGCTGGCGCCTCCGCCGGTACGACGGCCCCCGAGGCGACGGAGGACGTGCCGACGCCCGCCGCCGAGAGCCCCGCCGGGGAGCGGGCGGCCGACGCGCCCGCGCGGGCCGCCGAC
>NZ_MSJP01000092.1 GCF_014596525.1 Streptomyces sp. CBMA291 | reverse complement strand
CGCTCCCGTTCCCGCCTCCGGCGACGGCGACGCCGACGGCTCCGGCGCGCAGGCCGCCGCGGGGACCGTCGACCGGAAGGACAAGGGGGTCGCCGGGGCCTACGCCCCGCGGGGCTCGGCCGCTCCGGTGGCCGCGCCCGAGGCGCGGCAGGCGCTCGGCAAGGACGGCAAGGCGCTCAGTCTCCGCTTCGTCCTGCCCTCGGGCCCCGGCTCCGAGTCGCTGCGGGCGGTCGGCGACCGGATCGTCCGGATGCTGGACGCGGTCGGCATCCGCACCCAGGTCACCAAGGTGTCCGACGACAGTTTCTTCAAGGACCACGTGGCCTCGGGCGACTACGACCTGGCCCTCTACTCCTGGCCCGCGACCGCCTTCCCCGCGACCGACGCCCGGCCGATCTTCGCCAAGCCCGAGCCCGCCTCGGACGGCTCCCTCCTGGTCGAGCAGAACTACTCGCGGGTCGGCACCGACCGCATCGACCAGCTGTTCGACCAGGCGGCGGGGACCCTCGACGAGGAGGCGGCCCGTGACCTGGTCAGGCAGGCCGACGCCCGGATCTGGGCCGCCGCCGGTTCCCTCCCGCTCTACCAGCGCCCCCAGCTCGTCGCGGCCAGGGCCGAACTGGTGAACGCCGGGGCCTGGGGTCTCGGCGTCCCCCGCTACCAGGACATCGGCTTCCGCAAGCCCGTACCGGCCAAGGGTGCGGAGCCCAACCGCTGAAACTCCTGAAAGAGCAGGTCACAACCTCAGAAGCAGCTCAATTTCCTTGCCCGCCGGTCACCCCGGCGGGCAAGATCGCGTGCGCCCTTCGACCCGGCCGCATCACCTCCCCCGCCTCCCCGGGACGTCCCGGGAGCCCCGCTCCGCTCTCGACCGGGGAAGCCCCTTGCGCGGCAGGCCCGTACCATAGGACGTAGCCGTGGCGCGTCCGCCCGGCGGGCGTACGAGGAACAAGACGCCGCACCCACGATCCGAGAGAAGCGCAAGCACCCATGCCCACGCGCCACGACATCCGTAACGTCGCCATCGTCGCCCACGTCGACCACGGCAAGACGACCATCGTCGACGCCATGCTCAAGCAGGCCGGTGCCTTCGCCGCCCACCAGCAGCTCGACGACCGCATGATGGACTCGAACGACCTGGAACGTGAGAAGGGCATCACGATCCTCGCCAAGAACACGGCGGTGAAGTATCACCCCAAGGACGGCGGCGCCCCGATCACCATCAACATCATCGACACCCCCGGTCACGCCGACTTCGGTGGCGAGGTCGAGCGCGGTCTGTCGATGGTGGACGCGGTCGTCCTCCTCGTCGACGCCTCCGAGGGCCCCCTCCCGCAGACCCGCTTCGTGCTGCGCAAGGCGCTCCAGGCCAAGATGCCGGTCATCCTCTGCATCAACAAGACGGACCGCCCGGACTCCCGGATCGACGAGGTCGTCAACGAGACCTACGACCTCTTCCTCGACCTGGACGCCGACGAGGAGCAGATCGAGTTCCCGATCGTCTACGCCTGCGGCCGTGACGGCATCGCCTCGCTGACCAAGCCGCAGGACGGCACCGTCCCGGCCGACAGCGAGAACCTGGAGCCGTTCTTCTCCACGATCCTGGAGCACGTCCCGGCCCCGACGTTCGACGAGGACGCGCCGCTCCAGGCCCACGTCACCAACCTCGACGCCGACAACTTCCTCGGCCGCATCGCGCTGCTCCGCGTCGAGCAGGGCGAGCTGCGCAAGGGCCAGACGGTCGCGTGGATCAAGCGTGACGGCACCATCCAGAACGTCCGCATCACCGAGCTGATGATGACCGAGGCGCTCACCCGCAAGCCGGCCGAGGTCGCCGGTCCCGGTGACATCTGCGCCGTCGCCGGTATCCCCGACATCATGATCGGCGAGACGCTGGCCGACCCGGAGAACCCGATCGCGCTGCCGCTGATCACGGTCGACCAGCCCGCGATCTCCATGACCATCGGCACCAACACCTCGCCGCTCGTCGGCCGCGGTGGCACGGGCAAGGGCGCGGACGCCAAGACCGCCGTCAAGCACCGCAAGGTCACCGCCCGCCAGGTCAAGGACCGTCTGGACCGCGAGCTGATCGGCAACGTCTCGCTGCGCGTCCTCGACACCGAGCGCCCCGACGCCTGGGAGGTGCAGGGCCGCGGTGAGCTGGCGCTCGCCATCCTGGTCGAGCAGATGCGCCGTGAGGGCTTCGAGCTGACCATCGGCAAGCCGCAGGTCGTCACCAAGGAGGTCGACGGCAAGATCCACGAGCCCGTCGAGCGCCTCACGGTCGACGTGCCCGAGGAGCACATGGGCGCGGTCACGCAGCTCATGGGCGTCCGCAAGGGCCGGATGGACAACATGTCGAACCACGGCTCCGGCTGGGTCCGCATGGAGTTCGTCGTTCCGTCCCGCGGCCTGATCGGCTTCCGTACGGAGTTCCTCACCAACACCCGCGGCACGGGCATCGCCCACTCGATCCACGAGGGTCACGAGCCGTGGTTCGGCACGCTGACGACCCGTAACAACGGTTCGCTGGTCGCCGACCGCGCCGGTGCCGTCACCGCCTTCGCGATGACGAACCTCCAGGAGCGCGGTGTGCTGTTCACCGACCCCGGCACCGAGGTGTACGAGGGCATGATCGTCGGCGAGAACTCGCGCTCCGACGACATGGACGTGAACATCACCAAGGAGAAGAAGCTCACCAACATGCGCTCCTCCTCGGCCGACTCCTTCGAGGCGATCGTCCCGCCGCGCAAGCTCTCCCTTGAGCAGTCGCTGGAGTTCTGCCGCGACGACGAGTGCGTCGAGGTGACCCCGGAGGCCGTCCGCATCCGCAAGGTCATCCTCGACCAGAACGCGCGCGGTCGCGCGTCCTCCCGCGCCAAGAACGGCTGAGCGCCAGATCGGTCGGACGAGGCCGCATGAGGCCGATGAAGGCGGGGTAGATCACGGTTCTGTGATCTACGCCGCTCTCGCCCGACCCAGGTCGGCACCGGAGCCCGGACCCCCACAGACACTGTGGGGGTCCGGGCTTTTCGTCAACTTGAGTCAACTTGATTTCAACGGGTGAGTGTCCGCATATCGGCGATCGCTCTCCGGTACGTGTGTTAACGGTCCGTTTCGGGGGTGTCTGTCTGTGCTCAGTTTGTCCGGATTTCGGTATGCGGACCTGCGGCGATGTTGTCAAAACGAGACCACTTAAGTGTGGTTTACAGCCCGGACGTACTTAATAGTTGGCTCCATTGAGCTCGGGTCAATGGGTCACGCACTGTGGGGAGTGCCGACTCACGAGCACACTCGGGGTATCGGAGTGCTAAGCCGTCAGGGGTGTCGGCGAAACTCCGGAAATACCCCTCTTGTAGTGACAAAGTGGACTCATGAGGAGGAACCCATGCGCGGTGCCAAGAGCGCCAAGTGGGTAACGGGCGCGATCATCGTCGCCCTGGCTGCGACCGCCTGTGGCGGGGGCAAGAGCGGTGGCGACAGTGCCAAGGGCGCCGTCGACCCGAACGGAATCTTCTCCATCGAGCTGGGTGAGCCGGAGAAGGCCCTGCTCACCGGTGACACGATGGAGTCCAACGGCTCCGCCGTCATGTCCGGTCTGTACTCGACCCTGGTCGACTACAAGACCGACGGTTCCCTGGAGATGATCAACGCCGAGTCGGTCACCACGACCGACTCGAAGACGTGGACCGTCAAGCTCAAGCCGGGCTGGACCTTCCACGACGGCACCCCGGTCACCTCCAAGTCCTACGTGGACGCGTGGAACTGGAACGCCAGCCTGAAGAACGCCCAGGGTCTCTCCTCCTGGTTCGCGGACATCAAGGGCTACGACAAGGTCCACCCGGACGCCGAGGGCGCCAAGCAGACCGCCGACAAGCTCGATGGTCTGACCGTCGTCGACGAGACGACCTTCAAGATCGAGCTGACGAAGGCCGTCCCGTACTTCGGTCACAAGCTCGCCTACATCGTCTTCGCCCCGCTCGCGGAGTCCTTCTACAAGGACCCGGTCGCCGGTGGCCAGAAGCCGGTCGGCAACGGTCCCTACAAGTTCAAGAGCTGGGACCACAAGAAGAAGATCGAGATCACTCGATTCGACGACTACAAGGGTCCGAACAAGGCGAAGAACGGCGGTGTGGTCTTCAAGAACTACACCACCCTCGAAGCCGCCTACGAGGACCTGAAGTCCGGCAACGTCGACGTCCTGCGTCAGATCGCGCCGAAGGACCTCCCGGTCTACCGCCAGGACCTCGGCGACCGCGCCGTGGACCAGCCGTACTCCGCGATCCAGACCGTCGCCGTCGCCTTCTACGCCGACCAGTGGAAGAAGCCGAAGGCGATCGACCCGCGCGTCATCCAGGGTCTGTCGATGGGCATCGACCGCGCCACCATCACCAAGACGGTTCTCCAGGGCACGCGTGAGCCCGCGACCGGCTGGGTCGCCAAGGGCGTCCTGGGCTTCCAGGAGGACGGTGGCGCCGGCGTCACCAAGTTCGACCCGGCGAAGGCCAAGGAACTGATCAAGGCCGGCGGCGGCGTCCCCGGCAACAAGATCTCGATCCAGTTCAACGCCGACGGCGGCCACAAGGAGTGGGTGGACGCGGTCTGCAACTCCATCCAGCAGTCCACCGGCGTCCAGTGCGTCGGCGACGGCAAGCCGGACTTCCAGGCCGACCTGACCGCGCGCAAGACCAAGCAGGTCAAGTCGCTGTACCGCTCCGGCTGGGTGCTCGACTACCCGGTGAACGCCAACTTCATCTCGGACCTGTTCCGCACGGGTGCGGCCGGCAACCAGGGCGACTTCTCCAACAAGGAGCTGGACGCCAAGATCGCCAAGGCTGACTCCGCCGCGACGCTGGACGAGTCGGTGAAGCAGTTCCAGGCCATCGAGAAGGACCTGGTCAACTACATGCCGTCCATCCCGCTCTGGTACTACAAGGTCAACGCGGGCTACTCCGAGAAGGTTTCGGGCGTGGCTTACGGCCAGGACGGCGACCCGATCCTGACCGGCGTCGAGGTCAAGAAGTAATCACCCAAGCGTAGTCCGTACGCCGACACGGGGCTGATGGATCGTCAGTCCCGTCTCGGTGCCTTACGCAGCGGCTGGGGGGCCCTTCCGCGACATGATTCTGCCCGAAACCGGGCAGACCATGTTGTGGGAGGGCCCGTCGCCTGCCGCTGTCACATCTCAACGGAGGCATGATGGGGCGTTATGTCGCACGACGACTGCTCCAGATGATCCCGGTCTTTCTCGGGACAACCCTGCTGATCTTCCTCATGGTGCACAGCCTTCCCGGTGATCCCGTGCTGGCCATGTTCGGCGACAAGGGCGCCGACCCGGCGACGCTCGCCGCGAAGCGCCATGAGCTGGGTCTCGACAGGTCCTTGCCGGTGCAGTACGTCACGTACATGTGGGACATGATCTGGCACCAGGACTTCGGCAACCAGATCCGCAACGGGCGGCCGGTCACCGAGGTGCTGGGCGACGCGTTCCCCATCACGCTCCAGCTCGCGGCCCTCGCGTTCGCCATCGAGCTGATCTTCGGCATCGGCCTGGGCATCATCGGCGGTCTGCGCGCCGGCCGGCTGGCCGACAACGTGATCCTGATCTTCACCCTGCTGATCATCTCGATCCCGGTCTTCGTCCTCGGCTACATCATCAAGATGGTGTTCGCCTTCAACCTGGGCTGGATCGCGCCGAACGTCAGCACCGAGCCGGTCCTGAGCGAGATGATCGCCCCGGCCATCGTGCTCGGCGGACTCTCACTCGCCTACGTGGCACGGCTCACCCGTACCTCCATGGCGGAGAACCTGCGCGCCGACTACATGCGCACGGCCGTCGCCAAGGGCCTGCCCCGGCGCCGGGTCATCGGCGTCCACCTGATGCGCAACTCGATGATCCCCGTGGTCACCTTCCTCGGCACCGACATCGGCGCCCTCATGGGCGGTGCGGTCGTCACCGAGGCGATCTTCAACATCAAGGGCGTCGGTGGCGTCATCGCCGAGTCGATCTCCCGGCGCGAAAGCACCACCCTGGTGGGCCTCGTGACCATCCTGGTGATCGTCTACCTCGTCACCAGCCTCCTCATCGACCTGCTGTACGCGGTCCTGGACCCGAGGATCCGTTATGCCTGACGTGACCAAGACCGCGGCCGCCGTCGAGGACGCCGTCGCCACCCCCTCCGTGGACGCCTCCGCACAGGCGCCCAAGCCGGAGAAGGCCCGCAGCCTCTGGGGCGACGCCTGGGCCGACCTGCGCCGCAACCCGTACTTCATCATCTCCTCGGTACTCATCGCGCTGCTGCTGCTGATCGCGGTCTGGCCGACGCTCTTCACCAGCGCGTCCCCGACCAACGGCGACCTGGTCCACCACTTCCTCAGCAAGCCCGAGCTGGGCAAGATCGGCTCGGCCGAGTGGCTGGGCTACGACCAGCAGGGCCGCTCCGTCTACGCCCGGCTGATCCACGGCACCCGTGCCTCGATCATCGTCGGCATCTGCGTCACCGCGATCGTCACGCTCATCGGCGGCATCATGGGCATGATCTCCGGCTACTTCGGCGGCTGGGTCGACGCGCTCCTCTCCCGGATCACGGACGTCTTCTTCGGCATCCCGTTCCTGCTCGGCGCCATGGTCGTCCTCCAGGCGTTCGTCGAGCGCACCGTCTGGGTCGTCGTCTTCGCCCTGGCGTTCCTCGGCTGGACCCAGATCACCCGCGTCATGCGCGGTGCCGTGATCACGGTCAAGCAGGCGGACTACGTCCACGCCGCCAAGGCGCTCGGCGCCGGCACCACCCGGATCCTGCTCCGGCACATCCTGCCGAACGCCATGGCCCCGGTCATCGTCGTCGCGACCATCGCGCTCGGCGGCTACATCTCGGCCGAGGCGACCCTGTCCTTCCTCGGTCTGGGCCTCGCCGCCCCGACCGTCTCGTGGGGCGTCGACATCTCCGCCGGTGTCGCCCAGATCCGAGTGGCCCCGCACGTCCTGCTCTGGCCCTCGATCATGCTGAGCCTCACCGTTCTGGCGTTCATCATGCTCGGCGAAGCCGTCCGCAACGCCCTCGACCCCAAGCTGCGCTGAGGAGGGCGTAAAAGATGAGCAACATCGACAAGACCGCGGCCGTCCCCGCCCCCCGCGGCGGTGCCAAGGACGATTCCCCGCTGCTCGAAGTGCGCGACCTGCACGTCGAGTTCCACACCCGTGACGGCATCGCCAAGGCCGTCAACGGCGTCAACTACTCGGTGAACGCGGGCGAGACCCTCGCCGTGCTCGGCGAGTCCGGCTCCGGCAAGTCCGTCACGGCCCAGGCCATCATGGGCATCCTCGACATGCCTCCCGGCAAGATCCCGCAGGGCGAGATCCTGTTCCGCGGCGAGGACATGCTGAAGATGTCCGAGGAGGAGCGGCGGAAGATCCGCGGCTCGAAGATCGCCATGATCTTCCAGGACGCGCTGTCCTCCCTCAACCCGGTCCTCAGCGTCGGCTACCAGCTCGGCGAGATGTTCCGGGTCCACCAGGGCATGTCCAAGAAGGACGCCAGGCTCAAGTCCATCGAGCTGATGGACAAGGTCAAGATCCCCGCCGCCAAGGCGCGGGTCTCGGACTACCCCCACCAGTTCTCCGGCGGCATGCGCCAGCGCATCATGATCGCCATGGCACTGGCCCTGGAACCGGACCTGATCATCGCCGACGAGCCCACCACGGCTCTCGACGTGACCGTCCAGGCCCAGGTCATGGACCTCCTCGCGGAGCTCCAGCAGGAATACAACATGGGCCTGATCCTGATCACTCACGACCTCGGCGTCGTCGCCGACGTCGCGGACAAGATCGCCGTGATGTACGCGGGCCGGATCGTCGAGCAGGCGCCGGTGCACGAGCTGTACAAGCGCCCGGCCCACCCGTACACCAAGGGTCTCCTGGAGTCGATCCCGCGCCTGGACCAGAAGGGCCAGGAGCTCTACGCGATCAAGGGCCTGCCGCCCAACCTGCTCCACGTGCCCACCGGCTGCGCCTTCAACCCGCGCTGCCCCATGGCCGACGACATCTGCCGCACGGAGATCCCGGCACTCGTGCCGGTCACCGAGCAGGACGGCGCGGATCTCCCCGGCCGTAAGAGCGCCTGCCACTTCTGGAAGGAGACGATCCATGGCTGACCTCAGCAAGAACGACGAGGCCGTGGCGGCCGCCGTCGAGGCCCCCGTGGGCCGCGGCGAGCCGATCCTCCAGGTGCGCGACCTGAAGAAGCACTTCCCGCTGACGCAGGGCATCCTCTTCAAGAAGCAGGTCGGCGCGGTCAAGGCCGTGGACGGGGTCTCCTTCGACCTCTACCAGGGCGAGACCCTCGGCATCGTGGGCGAGTCCGGCTGTGGCAAGTCCACCGTCGCCAAGCTCCTGATGAACCTGGAGCGGGCCACCGCGGGCGAGGTCTTCTACAAGGGCCAGGACATCACCAAGCTGTCCGGGCGCGCCCTGAAGGCCGTCCGCCGCAACATCCAGATGGTGTTCCAGGACCCGTACACCTCGCTGAACCCGCGCATGACGGTCGGCGACATCATCGGCGAGACCTTCGACATCCACCCCGAGGTGGCCCCCAAGGGCGACCGGCGCCGCCGGGTGCAGGAGCTCCTGGACGTCGTCGGTCTGAACCCGGAGTACATCAACCGGTACCCGCACCAGTTCTCCGGCGGTCAGCGCCAGCGCATCGGCATCGCCCGGGGCCTCGCGCTCAACCCGGAGATCATCATCTGCGACGAGCCCGTCTCGGCCCTGGACGTCTCCGTCCAGGCGCAGGTCATCAACCTGATGGAGAAGCTCCAGGACGAGTTCAACCTGTCCTACCTCTTCATCGCGCACGACCTGTCGATCGTCCGGCACATCTCCGACCGCGTCGGCGTGATGTACCTCGGCAAGATGGCCGAGATCGGCACGGACGAGCAGATCTACGAACACCCCACGCACCCGTACACCCAGGCGCTGCTCTCGGCCGTGCCGGTGCCGGACCCGGAGGCCCGCGCGCACCGCGAGCGGATCATCCTCACCGGTGACGTGCCCTCGCCGGCGAACCCGCCGTCGGGTTGCAGCTTCCGCACCCGCTGCTGGAAGGCGCAGGAGCGCTGCTCGCAGGAGTCCCCGGTGCTCGCGATTCCGGAGCGCTTCCAGGGGCAGGACACCCCGGCCGCGCACTTCTCGGCGTGCCACTTCGCCGAGGAGAAGCAGGTCGTGCCGGTGAACTGACGCGCCACCGCGCCGACGTACCCCGAGGCCCCCGGCCACCCGCAAGGGTGACCGGGGGCCTTCGCGTCGTCCCCCGTGTCTCCGTCTCCCATCCCCGCCCCTCGCCCCCCCGCCCTCTCGTCCCCCTGTCCCGCCGTCCCCCGCGCCCGCCCGGTGACGTCCCATGGGACGGCCGTACGGGCATCCCGTTCCCGTCCCGCGCCCCGGCCCGTCCCGGGCGACCGTCGGGACGCGGCCCCTCGCCCGTACCCCTGCTCCCACCCCGGCCTGGACCGTCCCGGGCGGCCCCGGCGCCCCGGCGTACCGCCCGGGACGGAACGGGCCCGCCGGGACGACCGGGACGGCGGGCGGGACTGGCAGCGTTTGCGGTGCCGCGGCGCAACCGAGCCGCGACCGCCGCTTCAGCAACAGGGGGAACACCATAAACGCGCTCACCCGCAGATTCGCCACCGCCGGTTCGGCCCTCGCCCTGGCCGCTTCGAGCCTCCTCATCGCCACCGCCCCGGCCTCGGCGGCCGTCTCCTGCTCCGGTTCCACCTGCGACGGCCTCGACCCCGCCACCTCCGTCTGCCAGAACGACGCCCGGACCATCCAGACCGCCGACTGGGGCGTGGAGCTGCGCTACAGCCCCACCTGCCGGGCCGCCTGGGCCCGCAAGACCAGCGGCGGGTCCCTCGACACGACGATCTGGATCCACAACTCCCAGGGCGCGTCCCAGGGGGTCTACTACGGCGGCTACGGAACCGTGTACACCGCCATGGTCAACGACAAGGGCGTCACCGCCTGGGCGTGCGAGACCCGCGCCTACGACACCCTCCAGACCCACTGCACCAGTCGCTACTGAGCGTAGGAGCACCCCTCATGACCTCGGAATCCCTGCCGAACCCGCGCCGCCGCGCCTTCCTCGCCGGCGGGCTCGCCCTCGGCACCGCGGCCGTCCTGCCCCTGTGGACCCCCGGCCGTGCCCAGGCCGCCGGCACCCCGGCCATCGCGGGCACCGGCGCCTGGGGCGCCCGCCCGGCGAACGGCCCCCTCCAGGTGCTGCCGACCCCGCCGCAGAAGATCATCGTGCACCACACGGCCACCGCCAACGTGACCGACTACTCGCAGTCCCAGGCCTTCCAGCTCGCCCGCTCCATGCAGAACTGGGCGATGGACGACCGCCAGTGGAACGACACCGGCCAGCACTTCACCGTCTCCCGGGGCGCCTACGTCATGGAGGGCCGCCACAACAGCCTGGCCGCGCTCCAGAACGGCACCCAGACCGTGGAGTCGGCGCACTGCGTCGGCCAGAACAC
This sequence comes from Streptomyces sp. CBMA291, assembly GCF_014596525.1. Lineage (GTDB taxonomy): Bacteria > Actinomycetota > Actinomycetes > Streptomycetales > Streptomycetaceae > Streptomyces. The sequence continues at coordinate 53,495 of NZ_MSJP01000092.1, read as the reverse complement.
CATCGCCATCGGCATCGAGAACGAGGGCACGTACACCACCGTCGACCCGCGCGGCGAGCAGTACGCGACCCTGGTCGACCTGTGCGCGTACATCTGCGGCCAGTACGGGCTGCGCGCCTACCAGATCTACGGGCACCGGGACTTCAACGCCACCCAGTGCCCCGGCGACCGCCTCTACGCGATGCTCCCGCAGCTCCGGCAGGCCGTGGCCGCCCGGATCGGCGGGGACCCGACGGCCCCCGTCTGGCCCCTCGTGCACAACGGCGACTCGGGCGACCGGGTCCGCGCCCTCCAGCACCTCCTGGTCAGGCGCGGCGCCACGATCACCGTGGACGGCGGCTTCGGCCCGGCCACCGAGCAGGCCGTACGGGACTTCCAGACCCTGATGACGGCGACTTCCGACGGCTACGCGGGCAACCAGACCTGGCACCAGCTCGTCGTGCCCGTACGCCAGGGCGACACCGGAGAGGCCGTCAAGGCCGTACAGCTGCTGCTCACGGCCAAGGGCGTCCCCACCGACGCGGACGGGGACTTCGGCCCCGGCACCCGGTCCGCGGTCGCCTCCTTCCAGTCCACGGCGGGACTGCCCTCCGACGGGCTCGCCGACGCGCGCACCTTCAGCCGCCTCCTCGTCTGACGGCGCGTCCCCTCCCCGCCCCACCCCTCCCCGCCCCACCCCGCTCCGGCCCATCCCGCCGACCCATCCCACCGGCCCGGATCCACCCGACCGGACCCCGCAAGGAGAAGCCCACCGTCATGTCGTCGACCATCCGGCCGCTCCGCCCCGCGCCGGGGGCGGCCTCCCTCGCGGCCCTCGCCGCGTTCGCCGCCCTGCTGGTGCTCATCGTCCTGGGCACCCCCGCGCACGCCCTCTCCGGTGCGCTCGTCCCGACCCAGAGCAAGGGCAACCGGGGCTCGGACGTCGTCGCCCTCCAGTACCTGCTGGACGGGCAGGGCGCCCAGCTGACCGCCGACGGAGTCTTCGGCGCGGGCACCGACACCGCCGTCCGCTCCTTCCAGTCCTCCCACGGCCTCGGCGCCGACGGCATCGTGGGACCCCAGACCTGGCGGGCCCTGACCGGCACCGTCCGGGAGGGCAACCAGGGCGAGGCCGTCAAGGCCCTCCAGTACCTGCTGAACGCCAAGCGCGGCGCGGGCCTCACCGTCGACGGCGCCTTCGGACCGGGCACCGCCTCGGCCGTCCGCTCCTTCCAGAGCCACGCCGGTCTCGGCGCGGACGGGGTCGTCGGCCCGGACACCTGGACCAACCTGCTCTGGCACTACGAGTACGCCGACTACACCTCCGGCACCCTCTGCAACCAGAACCCGGACGGCAACGCCTCCGCCGACTGGGGGACCGGCGCCGCCGTGGCCCAGCTGGAGGCCGGGGCCCGTACCTTCGCCGCCCTCGGCCGGGGCAAGGTCCCGGTCGGTGACATCGGCTTCGAGCACGGCGGCTCCATCTACGGCCACGCCACCCACCAGGTGGGCCTGGACGCCGACTTCTGGCCCGTGCGCACCGACTCGGCGCAGTGCACCGGCTCCCGGATCACCTGGGAGTCCGGCGCCTACGACCGGGGTGCCACCCGCGAGCTGGTCAAGGCCCTGCGCGCCGCCGCGCCCGGCCACGTGAAGCTCGTCTACTTCAACGACCCGCAGCTGATCGCGGAGGGGCTCACCGTCGCGTACCCCAACCACGACAACCACCTGCACATCCGCTACTGCGAGCCGGTTCACCAGGACGTGAACTACCAGTGCTGAACAGAGAGTTCGAGGAGACACCCATGACACTCGCGAGAAGAATCCCCGCCCTCGCGGCCACGCTGCTCGCCGCCCTCGTCACCGCGCTCGTGGCCGGAGTGCTCCAGGCCGCCCCCGCCTTCGCCGCCGACTGGCCGCTGGTCAAGAACGGCAGCTCCGGCGTCCAGGTGACCACCGTTCAGCACCTGCTGACCGCCCGCGGCTACGCGGTCGGCGCCGACGGCGCGTTCGGCGCGGGCACCGAGACCAAGGTCCGCTCCTTCCAGAGCGCCAACGGCCTCTCCGCCGACGGCGTCGTCGGTGCCGACACCTGGTCCCGGCTGGTCGTCACCGTCCACAAGGGCGACAACAACTCCGGGGTGCGGGCCGCGCAGACGCAGCTCAACCGGTACGGCGCCGGGCTCGCCGTGGACGGCGACTTCGGCGACGGCACCGACGTCAAGGTCCGCTCCTTCCAGTCCTCGCACGGTCTCGACGCGGACGGCGTCGTCGGCCCCGACACCTGGCGCGCCCTGGTCACCGGCACCTCCGGCGGCAGCGGCGGCAACAGCGGTCTGCTGACCCACTCCCAGGCGGCCGCCAAGTTCTCCTCCGCGGGCATCGGCTGGGCCTCCTCGGGCGGCTGCTCCGACCGCAACAGCACCGCCTGCACCTCCTTCGACGGCCTGCGCCAGGCCTCCGCCGACGGCGCCGTCACCCTGCGCGGTGCGAGCGGCTGCGCGCTGACCATCACGGGCGGTACGGAGACGGGCCACGCCAGCGGCACGTACAGCCACTGGAACGGCTACAAGCTGGACTTCGCGATGACCAGCTGCCTCACCAACTACGTCACGGGCACCTTCACCTACTCCGGCAAGCGCGGTGACGGCGCCTCCCTCTACACCGCCGCCTCGGGCAACGTCTACGCCAACGAGGGCAGCCACTGGGACGTGACCTTCCTCAACTGACCGGATGTCCGCGCCGCGCCGGTCCGGCGGCGCAGGGTATGTCATGTCAGCGCGATACTCTCCCCGTTCACACGCTGTCCCAACAGCAGAGCGGGGGGAGATTTCGTGTTCGACGAGGGGGGATACGGCTCCGAGGAGCCGGCGAGAGCCCATGGCCGACTGGCGGCCAGGATGCGGGCCGTGAAGGAACGCTCGGGGCTGAGTTACGGCCGGCTGGCCGACAAGACGCACTACAGCCGCTCCTCCTGGGAGCGTTTCCTCAACGGCAAGCAGGTACCGAGCCGAGTCGCGGTCGAACAGCTCGCGGCCGCGGCGGGGGAGGAGGCGGAGGCGGCGCCCCTGCTCGCGCTCCTCGACGAGGTCCTGGCGAGCGAGCGCGCCGCCCTCGGCATCGGACCGGGAGCCGGGCCCGCGCAGGGCGCCGCCGTCGGGCCGGGCGCCGCCGTCGGGCCGGGCGACGGGTCCGGGGAAGGAACCGCCGCCGAACCGGGAGCCGGGCCGGAGCAGGGGGCCGCCGTCGTCTTCGCACCCGCCCTCGCGACCGGCTCCGGGGCCGGTTCCGAGGCGGCTTCCGCGTCCGACCGGGACCCCGTGGTGCCGCCACCCCCACAGGTGGCAGCGCGGGAGGCCTGGCGCCGCAAGGCCACCTCGTATCTGCCCGCCGCGCGGGCGCTCGGCTATGTGACCCTGGGGGCGCTCCTCGGCACCGTGGCCAGCGTCCTCGTGCTCGCGCCCGGGACGGGCTCGGGGGGTGACGGGGGCGCCGTCGTCGCCGCTCCCTCCACGTCGGCGGGGGCCGCCGACGGCGACCGGGGCAAGGGCGCCCAGACGGTCCCGGCGGCCGGGAGCATCAAGGTGGGCTGTACGAGCGACACCTGTCTGCGCAGGGAGCCGCAGGCCATGGACTGTCAGTGGGACGCCACCACCGTGCGGCAGACCTGGCTGCGCGGGATGCAGATCGAGCTGCGCTACAGCGCCGCCTGCCAGGCCGTGTGGGGCCGGATCGAGGGCGGGACCGTCGGCGACTCCGTCACCATCAAGGACAGGGGCGGGCACCAGATGAGTTCGGAGATCCGGGTCGAGCGCGACACGTACACCCGGATGCTGGCGGTGGCGGCGGACCGCCCCTGGCAGGAGGTGACGATCTGCGGGATGATCCCGCGTTTCCACGAGCAGGAGTGCTCGCCGGTCGGCGCCGTACAGCCGTGAAGGAACCCGCGAAGGAATCCGCGAAGGAGCCCGTGAAGGGGCCCGTGGAGGAATCCGTGCGGGGGGTCTCCCGGACAGCGGACGCCGAGATGCGTCCCTGTCCGGCTTGGGGTGATATGGGGGCCTAAGTCTCGGAAGAGTAACGGGAGGCACTCCATGCGCGGAGCCACGCACGCCCAGTGGGCCGCTCTGGCCGTCGCCGTCGCCCTCGCGGCGACGGCCTGTGGCGGTGGTGGCGACGGCGGTGGTGGCGGCGGCGGTGCCGACGGCGTCGTCAGCTCCTCGTGGGGCGACCCGCAGAACCCGCTGGAGCCCGCCAACACCAACGAGGTGCAGGGCGGCAAGGTCCTCTCCATGATCTTCCGGGGCCTCAAGCAGTACGACCCGAAGACCGGCGAGGCCAAGGACATGCTCGCGGAGAAGATCGAGACCACCGACTCGACCAACTTCGCCATCACCGTCAAGGACGGCTGGACCTTCTCCAACGGCGAGAAGGTCACCGCCAAGTCCTTCGTCGACGCCTGGAACTACGGCGCCAACCTGAAGAACAACCAGCGCAACGCCTACTTCTTCGGGCAGATCGAGGGCTACGACAAGATCCACCCCGACCAGGGCGAACCCACCGCCGAGACCCTGTCGGGACTCAAGGTCACCGGGGACCGCACCTTCACCGTCAAGCTCACCCAGAAGTTCTCCACCTGGCCCGTCACCCTCGGCTACGCGGCCTTCGCCCCGCTCCCCAGGTCCTTCTTCGACGCCCACTCCGACTGGCTCTCCCGGCCCGTCGGCAACGGCCCGTACACCGTCGACTCGTACACCAAGGGCTCCCAGATGGTGCTGAAGCGCTGGGACGGCTACCCCGGCGAGGACAAGGCGCGCAACGGCGGCGTGACCCTCAAGGTCTACACCGACAACAACACCGCCTACACCGACCTGACCGCCGGAAACCTCGACCTCGTCGACGACATCCCCGCCGCCCAGCTGAAGAACGTCAAGGCCGACCTCGGCGACCGCTACATCAACGTCCCCGCCGGCATCATCCAGACCCTGTCGTTCCCCTTCTACGACTCGGGATGGAACAAGCCCGGCCAGGAGAAACTGCGCCAGGGACTCTCCCGGGCCATCGACCGCGACCAGATCACCCAGACGATCTTCCAGAAGACCCGAACCCCCGCCGTCGACTGGACCTCCCCTGTCCTCGGCGAGAAGGGCGGCTTCAAGGACGTCTGCCAGGAATTCTGCACGTACGACGCCGCCGAGGCGAAGAAGCTCGTCGCCGAGGGCGGCGGCATCCCCGGCGGCACGATGACGATCTCGTACAACGCCGACACCGGCTCCCACAAGGAATGGGTCGACGCGGTCTGCAACTCCATCAACCGCGCCCTCGGCAACAACCGCGCCTGCGTCGGCAACCCCATCGGCACCTTCGCCGACTACCGCAACCAGATCACCGCGCGGAAGATGCGGGGCCCCTTCCGGGCCGGCTGGCAGATGGACTACCCGCTCATCCAGAACTTCCTCCAGCCGCTCTACTACACCGACGCCTCCTCCAACGACGGCAAGTGGACCAACGCGGAGTTCGACAAGCTCGTCGACCAGGCCAACGCCGAAGCCGACACCCAGAAAGCCGTCGGCCTCTTCCAGAAGGCCGAAGGGGTGCTCCGCGACCAGATGGGCGCCATCCCCCTCTGGTACCAGAACGGCAGCGCGGGCTACTCACAGCGGCTCGAACACGTCGCCCTCAACCCCTTCAGCGTCCCGGTCTACGAGCAGATCACGGTGAAGTGACGCCGTAGCGGGCCCCCTCGCGCCTGGCCGGGGCCCGGACCACACCCCTCCCGGACCCCGTACGACCAGGAGCCGACCCCCGGAGCCTCCCATGGGCCGATATGTGATTCGACGGCTGCTCCAGATGATCCCCGTCTTCTTCGGGGCCACGCTGCTGCTGTTCCTGATGGTCAACGTGATGGGCGACCCGATCGCCGGACTCTGCGGCGACCGCGCCTGCGACCCGGCGACCGCCGCCCGGCTGCGCGAGGAGTACGGACTCGACAAGCCGGTCTGGCAGCAATACCTCACGTACATGGGCAACGTCTTCACCGGGGACTTCGGCACCGCCTTCAACGGGCAGCCGGTCACCGAACTCCTCGCCGACGCCTACCCCGTCACCCTCCGCCTGACGATCGTGGCGATCCTCTTCGAGATCGTCATCGGCATCACGCTCGGCGTCCTCAGCGGGCTGCGGCGCGGGCGCGCCGTCGACACCGGCGTCCTCGTCACCACCCTCGTCGTCATCTCCGTGCCGACCTTCGTCACCGGCTACGTGCTCCAGTACCTCTTCGGCGTCCAGTGGGGCTGGGTCTCCCCGACGGTCTCGCCGGGCGCGCCCTTCGACGAGCTGATCCTGCCCGGCATCGTGCTCGCCTCCGTCTCCCTGGCGTACGTCACCCGGCTGACCCGCACCTCCGTCGGCGAGAACGTCCGCGCCGACTACGTCCGCACCGCCATCGCCAAGGGACTCCCGCGCCACCGGGTCGTCACCCGGCACCTGCTGCGCAACTCGCTGATCCCCGTCGTCACCTTCATCGGCACCGACATCGGCGCGCTCATGGGCGGCGCCATCGTCACCGAGCGGATCTTCAACATCCACGGCGTCGGATACCAGCTCTACCAGGGCATCCTGCGGCAGAACACCCAGACGGTGGTCGGCTTCGCCACCGTCCTCGTCCTGGTCTTCCTGGTGGCGAACCTCCTCGTCGACCTGCTCTACTCCGTCCTCGACCCCAGGATCCGCTATGCCTGACCCCTACGAGAAAGAGGGCGCCATCGCGGCGACCGGCGCGGGCGGCGCGATGGACCTCGCCGCCAGCGAGGCGATCGCGGCCGGCCAGGAGCCCGGCGGGTCCACCCGGGGCCCCGGCGAGAAACCCCGCAGCCTCTGGTCCGACGCCTGGCGGGACCTGCGACGCAATCCCGTCTTCCTGCTCTCCGCCCTGATCATCGTCTTTCTCGTGGTCATCTCCCTCTGGCCCTCCCTGATCGCCTCCGGCGACCCCCTCGACTGCGACCTCGCCAAGGCGCAGGAGGGCTCCCAGCCGGGCCACCCCTTCGGCTTCGACGCCCAGGGCTGCGACGTCTACACCCGCACGGTCTACGGCGCCCGCACCTCCATCACCGTCGGCGTCCTCGCCACCCTCGGCGTGGCGCTCCTCGGCAGCGCCCTCGGCGGGCTGGCCGGGTTCTTCGGCGGCACCTGGGACGCGATCCTCTCCCGCGTCACCGACATCTTCTTCGCCATCCCCGTCGTCCTCGGCGGTCTCGTCCTGCTCTCGGTCATCACCAGCAACACCGTCTGGCCCGTCATCGGCTTCATGGTGCTGCTCGGCTGGCCGCAGATCTCCCGGATCGCCCGGGGCTCGGTCATCACCGCCAAACAGCACGACTACGTCCAGGCGGCCCGCGCCCTCGGCGCCTCCAACTCCCGGATGCTGCTGCGGCACGTGGCACCCAACGCCGTCGCGCCCGTCATCGTCGTGGCCACCATCGCGCTCGGCACCTACATCGCCCTGGAAGCCACCCTGTCGTACCTCGGCGTCGGGCTCCGGCCCCCGACCGTCAGCTGGGGCATCGACATCTCCGCCGCCTCGCAGAACATCCGCAACGCGCCCCACATGCTGCTCTGGCCCGCAGGCGCCCTCGCCGTCACGGTGCTCGCCTTCATCATGCTCGGCGACGCCGTCCGCGACGCCCTCGACCCCAAGCTCAGGTAGGGACCCGATGCTGCTCGAAGTACGCGATCTGCACGTGGAGTTCCACACCCGGGACGGGATCGCCAAGGCGGTCAACGGCGTCGACTACTCCGTCGACGCGGGCGAGACCCTCGCCGTCCTCGGCGAGTCCGGCTCCGGCAAGTCCGTCACGGCCCAGGCCATCATGGGCATCCTCGACATGCCCCCGGGCCGGATCACCGGCGGCGAGATCCTCTTCCAGGGCCAGGACCTGCTGAAACTCAAGGAGGACGAGCGGCGCGGGATCAGGGGCGCCCGGATGGCGATGATCTTCCAGGACGCGCTGTCCTCGCTCAATCCGGTCCTCAGCGTCGGCGACCAGCTCGGCGAGATGTTCCGGGTCCACCGGGGCATGTCCCGCAAGGACGCCCGCACCAAGGCCGTCGAACTCATGGACAGGGTCCGCATCCCCGCCGCCAGGGAACGCGTCGGCCAGTATCCCCACCAGTTCTCCGGCGGCATGCGCCAGCGCATCATGATCGCCATGGCGCTTGCCCTGGAACCGGACCTGATCATCGCCGACGAGCCCACCACGGCTCTCGACGTCACCGTCCAGGCCCAGGTCATGGACCTGCTCGCCGAACTCCAGCGCGAACTGCGCATGGGGCTCATCCTCATCACCCACGACCTCGGCGTCGTCGCCGACGTCGCCGACAAGATCGCCGTCATGTACGCGGGCCGGATCGTCGAACGCGCCCCCGTCCACGAGATCTACCGGGCCCCCGCCCACCCCTACACCAAGGGCCTTCTGGAATCGATCCCCCGCCTCGACCAGAAGGGCCAGGAGCTGTACGCCATCAAGGGCCTCCCGCCCAACCTCCTGAAGATCCCGCCCGGCTGCGCCTTCAACCCGCGCTGCCCCCTCGCCCGCGACGTCTGCCGCACCGACGTGCCCCCGCTGTACGACGTGACCGAGTCCCCGGTGCCCCGCTCCAGCGCCTGCCACTTCTGGAAGGAGTGCCTCCATGGCTGAGGCGATCCTCGAAGTCCGGGACCTGCGCAAGCACTACCCGCTCACCCAGGGCATCCTCTTCAAGAAGCAGGTCGGCGCGGTCCGGGCGGTCGACGGCGTCGACTTCGACCTCGCGGCGGGGGAGACCCTCGGCATCGTCGGCGAGTCCGGCTGCGGCAAGTCCACCGTCGCCAAGATGCTGGTCAACCTGGAACGGCCCACCTCCGGCTCCATCCGCTACAAGGGCGAGGACCTCACCACCCTCTCCCCCCGCGCCCTCAAGGCCGTCCGCCGCAACATCCAGATGGTCTTCCAGGACCCCTACACCTCGCTCAACCCGCGCATGACGGTCGGCGACATCATCGGGGAGCCGTACGAGATCCACCCCGAGGTCGCGCCCAAGGGCGACCGGCGCCGCAGGGTGCGCGACCTCCTCGACGTCGTCGGGCTCAACCCCGAGTACATCAACCGCTATCCGCACCAGTTCTCCGGCGGCCAGCGCCAGCGCATCGGCATCGCCCGGGGCCTCGCCCTGCGGCCCGAGGTCATCGTCGCCGACGAACCGGTCTCCGCCCTCGACGTCTCCGTCCAGGCCCAGGTCGTCAACCTCCTGGAGAGACTCCAGTCCGAGTTCTCCCTCTCCTACGTCTTCATCGCCCACGACCTGTCGATCGTCCGGCACATCTCCGACCGCGTCGGCGTCATGTACCTCGGCCGGATCGTCGAGATCGGCAGCGACGCCCAGATCTACGACCACCCCACCCACCCGTACACGCAGGCCCTGCTCTCCGCCGTCCCCGTCCCCGACCCCGGCGCGCGCGCCCACCGCGAGCGGATCATCCTCAGCGGCGACGTCCCCTCCCCGGCGAACATCCCCTCCGGCTGCCGCTTCCGCACCCGCTGCTGGAAGGCCCAGGAGCGCTGCGCCCTGGAAGTGCCCCTGCTCGCCGTCCCCGCCGTCTTCCGCCTCGTCGACACCCCCGCCCGACACGACTCGGCCTGCCACTTCGCCGAGGAGAAGCGGGTGGTCCCACCCGACCCCGAGAACCACCCCGAAGCCGGGACCCCACCCGTCCCCGGGACCCCACCCGAAGCCGGGACCCCACCTGCCTCCGAGACCCCATTCACCCCTGGGACCCCACCCACCCCTGAGACCCCACCCACCCCCAGGACCCCACCCGACCCCGAGGAGCACCCCGAGGACCACCCCTAGGTCCACCCCTAGGTCCACCCCCGAAGACCGCCCCGGAGCCGGAAACCCGCCCCGACCCGGTCTCCCCGCGCCCCCGGCCGCGGGTTCGGCGGAACCGCTTGTCCCCGGACCCGGCAACCGTGAGTATCGGGTCCGTGACTCCGACCCGACCGGCACGTCTCACCGGCGCCGCGCTCAGCGCCGCGCTCACCCTCCTCGCCGCCGTGTGGGTCCTCAAGGACCTCGCCGCGTTCGGTTCCCCCTCCGACCTGGCGTGGTACTGGGCCGGGGACCACCACTTCCTGCTGCTGCGCGGCGGCTCCGCCACCTCCCTCGTCGACCCGGTGCTGCTCGTCGCCTCCGCCGCCACCGCCGTCGCCGCGCTCCGCTCCCGGCACGCCGCCTCCGCCTTCGCCGCCACCGGCGCCGTCACCCTCGCCCTGCGCTTCCCCGGCCTCTGGTCGCACGACAGCGCGGTCCTCGTCACCGCGCTCCTCGACCTCGCCCTCGCCACCGCCCTGGTCGGCACCGCCTCCCTCGGCCGCGGCTGGGTCACCCCGTACGACCAGCGGCCCACCCGCCCCCGCACGGGCCCCGGCGTGGCCGCCGGAGTCCTCCTCGCCGTCGCCGCGCTCGTCATGGCGGCCTGGGAGCTGTACTGGGTCACCGAACTGCCCCTGGAGATCACCCTCGACCGGCTCACCGGGGGCCGCTCCGTCGTCAAGGCGGTCCTCGCCCCGCCGCCCGCCTGGCTCTCCCTCGTCCTCGTCGCCCTCTACGGCGCCGCCGCCGTCTCCGCCCTGGGCCGCGCCCGGCACGGGCGGGCCTTCGGGCTGCTCGCCGGGACCTTCCTCGCGGCCGGCGGCCTCGCCGAGACCGCGAGGACCCTCCGGTACGAACTCGTCGCCCGCTTCGCCGACATCCCCACCGCCGACCGCCTCGACGTCCTCACCGCGGGGTACGGACTGCTCGCGGGCGCCGCCGTCCTCGTCCTGCTCGCCGGGCGCGGCGTCCCCGCCGCCGCGCCCTCCCCGGCCGGGATGCCGTCCCCCGCGCCGCCGTCCCCGCCGCCGCCCGGCTGGTGACTCAGTCCCGGGCGAGCCCCAGGGACCTGCGCAGGAAGTCGACCTGGAGCAGGAGCAGGTTCTCCGCGACCTGTTCCTGCGGGGTCATATGGGTGACCCCGGAGAGCGGAAGGACCTCGTGCGGGCGGCCGGCCGCGAGCAGCGCGGAGGAGAGCCGCAGCGCGTGCGCCACCACCACGTTGTCGTCCGCGAGCCCGTGCACGACCATCATCGGCCGCGCGGGCTCCACAGCCCCGGAGAGCCCTTCGTCGGTGAGCAGGGACTGGGCCGCGTACACCTCCGGATCGTCCTGCGGGGTGCCCAGGTACCGCTCGGTGTAGTGGGTGTCGTAGAGCCGCCAGTCCGTCACCGGCGCCCCCACCACGGCCGCGTGGAAGACGTCGGGCCTGCGCAGCACCGCGAGCGCCGCCAGGTAACCGCCGTACGACCAGCCCCGGATCGCCACCCGCCCGAGATCGAGCGGGAAGCGGTCCGCGAGTCCGTGAAGCGCCGCCACCTGGTCGTCGAGGGTCGGCGAGAAGTCCCGGGCGACGGCCTTCTCCCAGGCGGGCGAGCGGCCCGGGGTGCCCCGCCCGTCCGCCACCACCACCGCGAACCCCTGGTCGGCGAACCACTGCGAGGTCAGATGCGGCTGGTGCGCGGCCAGCACGCGCGGCCCGTGCGGACCGCCGTAGGGGTCCATGAGCACCGGAAGCGGCCCGTCGCCCTCCGCGTACCCCGAGGGCAGCAGCACCGCGCACGGGATCCGCCGGGCCCCCGCCTCCGTGAGCCGCACCCGGGCCCGTACCACCGGCCGCTGCGCGTACGAGGCCACCACCGCGAGCCGTGCGCCGTCGCGCAGCACCCGCGCCACGCTCCCCGGCTCCTCCGGGCGCGCCGACACCAGCACGGTCACCGCCCCCGAGCGGACCGCGCCGTGCACCCCTGCGCCCTCGGAGAGCCGCTCGGCGCCCCGGTCGGTCACCCGGTACACATGGATCTCGCCGGTCTCGGGCGCCGGAGCCGTCGCGCCCGCCGAGGCGGAGACCAGGATGCCGTCGCCGTCCACGGCGCCGACGTCGAGGACCGCCCGCACGTGCAGCGAGGCGTCGGTCAGCGCCCGGTCGTCGACCGCGAGGACCCGCACCCCGCCCTCGTCGGCGATCCGGACCAGACCGCCGTCCGGCGCCCACACCGGGACCCCGGGAAACAGTTCGAGCCACGCCGGGTCCCGCTCCGTCCGTACGGGCGTGGTCTCCCCGGTCGCCGGGTCCACCGTCAGGTACCGCTGCTCGCGCTGGTCCCGTGCCTGGACGAGGAGGAGCGGCGCCCCGGCCGCCGACCAGTGGACCCGGGCCAGGTAAGGATGCCGCTCCCGGTCCCAGCGGACCTCCACGCGGGAGCCGTCGAGCCCCACGAGGAGGAGCCCGACCTCGGCGTTGGCGGTGCCCGCCGCCGGGTACCCGACCGGCTGCGGGGCGCGGTCCGGGTGCGCCGGGTCGGCGATCCACCAGCGGCTCACGTCCCGGTCGTCGGCGCGGGCGACGAGGAGCCGGTCGGAGGCGGGCGACCACCAGAAACCCCGGTCCCTTCCCATCTCTTCCGATGCGATGAATTCGGCCAATCCGCAGGAGACGTGCGGACCTTCCGGAACGAGCAGTTCCCGGTCGCCGGAACCATCCGCTCCGACCACCCGCAGGGCGCCCTCCGTCACGTACGCGACCAGGCGTCCGTCCGGCGAGGGACGGGGGTCCGCCACCGGTCCCGGCACCGGCAGCTCGCGGGCCGTACCGGCCCTCAGTTCGGCCGTGAAAAGGCGTCCTGACAGGGCGAATGCCGCCAGTTCCACGGCTCCGTCCACCGCGTACGAGACCACGCCCGCCGAGCTTTCGCGGCTCCGCTCCCGGCGCGCCCGCTCCTGCGGGGACAGCTCCTCCGCTGCCCCCGCGAGGAGTGCCCCGGGGTCGGCCGCGACCCGCTCCGAGGGGGCCGAGCCGTCGCGCGGGAGGTCGAGCACCCAGAGCAGGTGCGAGCGGTCGGTGCCGGAGCCGGAGCGGACGAAGACCACGCGTTCGCCGTCGGGCGAAACGGAGAAACCGCGCGGAACCCCCAGCCCGAACCGCTGTGTCCGGGCGTACTGACGGGGAAACGAGAGCCCGGCCGGCGGTTCGGCGGGCGGCTGCGGAGAGAAGGTCATGCGGCCGAAAGTAGCGCCGTGCGCCCCCTTCGTGCCTCCGTCCGCCGACCAGTGCGATGGCACGGATAGTTATGATCCGTAGCGCTAGGTGGGTATGCACTCGGCTGGCACATGCGCAGGGCCCGTACCGCTCGAATAGTCGAATGTCTGACCGAAGAAGTGTGGAGGTGAACCGCCGTGGCACTCTCGATCTCCGTGGTGGTGCTGATGGCGATCGTCGTCTTCCTTCTGATCCGGAAATCCGGGCTGAAGGCCGGACACGCGGCGGTCTGTGCACTCCTGGGTTTCTACCTGGCCAGCTCGTCCCTCGCTCCTTCCATCAGCACCCTCACCACCAACGTGGCGGGCATGATCGGCGGCCTCAAGTTCTGACCGCCGTCTCGTCCTGACCGCCCGGCCCGCCCCGGGCCGGGACCTCGTAGGGTGGGGGACATGTCCGATCTCCCCGCCCGCCGTCTGCTGCTCGTGCACGCGCACCCGGACGACGAGTCGATCAACAACGGCGTCACCATGGCCAGGTACGCGGCCGAGGGCGCCCTCGTCACCCTCGTCACCTGCACTCTCGGCGAGGAAGGCGAGGTCATCCCGCCCGGCCTCGCGCACCTGGCCCCGGACCGCGAGGACCGGCTCGGCCCGTACCGCGTCGGCGAACTCGCCGCAGCCATGGCCGAGCTGGGCGTCACCGACCACCGGTTCCTCGGCGGGCCCGGCCGCTTCCGCGACTCCGGGATGATGGGCGCCGAGCAGAACCGGCGCGACGGCGCCTTCTGGAACACCGACGTCGACACCGCCGCCCCCCACCTCGTCGAGGTGATCAGGGAGACCCGCCCGCAGGTCCTCGTCACCTACGACCCCGACGGCGGCTACGGCCACCCCGACCACATCCAGGCCCACCGGGTCGCCATGCGCGCCGCCGAACTGGCCGCCGACCCCGCCTACCGGCCCGACCTCGGCCCCGCCCACCCGATCGCCAAGATCTACTGGAACCGGGTCCCGCGCCCGGTCGCCGAGGCCGGATTCGCCCGGCTGCGCGCCGAGGGCTCCGCCTTCCCCGCCGTCGCCGCACTCGACGACGTCCCCGGGATCGTCGACGAGGACCGGATCACCGCCGAGATCGGCCCGGACCCCGCGCACACCGCCCGCAAGAGCGCCGCGATGGCCGCGCACGCCACCCAAGTCGCCGTCGACGGCCCGTTCTTCGCCCTCTCCAACGACCTGGCACAGCCGATCCTCGCCACCGAGTACTACGAACTGGTGCACGGCACTCCCGGCGCGCCCGCCGGTACCCGCGAGACCGACCTCTTCGCGGGGGTGACCACGTGAACACCACCACGCCCGCCGCCTCCCCGGTCTCCCGCAACGCCCGGTTCGCCTGGTACGTGCTCCTCCTCGTCCTCGGACTGCTCGTCGGCACGGCCGGCGCGCTCGTCCAGGCGGCCTGGTTCCCCGGCGGACTGCTCCTCGCCCTCCTCGCCACCGCCGCCCTCTTCTACGGCGGTCTGCGCGCCACCGGCACCCAGGTCGGCGTCGTCTCGGCGGGCGGCGGCTGGCTCGTCGCCGTCGTCCTGCTCAGCTTCGGACGCCCCGAGGGCGACGGAGTGTTCGGCGGCGGTCTGGGCGAGCTGCTGTACCTGTTCGGCGGCATGGCGGTCGCTGTGATGTGCACCACGGTCGCCCGTCTGCCACGACCGGCCCCGTGAACAGGACGACTTGAGAACCGCGACGCCCTGACTTCGGGTGGATTGACCGCCGTACGACACCCAGGCGTCGGCTATGCGAGGGCGGCGGACAGTATGGTGGTGCGCGCCGCCGAACCGCCCGGGACACACGAGCATCAGCAAGAGCGGGCGGTGGAGCCAACCGGGAGATCCTGCTTTGAGTCGTGAAACTGGTCGAGAGACTGACAGTTCGTCCTCCGGCGCCCAGGGGCGCGGTGGGGCCGCTTATACCTCGGGTACACCGCCGTACGGTTCCCGCCAGTATCCGTCGCTCCACCCCACGCAGGACGCGCCGGAGGAGACCGCCGCGTCCGCGCCGCCGGAGGAGCCCAAGACCGAGACGACCCTGACGACCCGTATCCGGATCAACATCCCGGGTTCGCGTCCGATTCCGCCGGTCGTGGTCCGCAAGACGGTCAACGAGGCGCCCGCTCCGGAACCGGCGGCCGAGCCCGCCCCCGCGCCGGAGCCCGAGCCCGAGCCGGTGGCGGCCCCCGAGCCGCCGCGCGCGGAGGAGCCGCCGAAGGGCAAGGCCAAGGAGACCAGCGACTGGTTCGCGCCCCGCAAGGCGGCGCCCCAGGCACCGGCCCCGGCCGCCGCGCCCGCCCCGACGCCCAAGCCCGCCCCGGCCCCCCTCGGCCAGGACACCCAGGGCACGGGCTTCGCGGGCTCCGCGACCTCCGGCGTCCCGACGGTCGGCAGCACCCCGTCGAGCCGCCCGGTCACCTCCACCCGCCCGACCGGCACCCCGTCCGGCGGCACCCCGCTGTACGACGGGACCCCGGCGGGAGGGACTCCCGCGTACGACGGGACCCCCGCCGCCGGTACGCCCAGGTACGACGGGACTCCGTCCGGTGGCACCCCGCTCTACGACGGGACCCCGGCGGGCGGCACTCCGCTGTACGACGGCACTCCGTCCGGCGGTCTCCCGCTGTACGACGGGACCCCGGCAGGCGGTACGCCGCTGTACGACGGGACTCCCGCCGCCGGTACGCCCAGGTACGACGGCACCCCGTCCGGTGGCACCCCGCTCTACGACGGGACCCCGGCGGGCGGCACCCCGCTCTACGACGGCACCCCCGCCGCCGGTACGCCCGTCTACGGCGGTCCCGACGGGCCCACGGCAGGGCCCGTCACCGGTAGCGCCTCGCTGGGTGCTCCCGGTGCCTTCCCCGACGGGCAGGGCGCGGGTTCCCCGTTCCCCGGCGGCGCCCCCGGCGCCCACGTCCCGCGTCTCTCCGACGACACCGCGATCCTGACCCCGCAGGCGCCCGCGCCCGTCCCCGCCTCGGGGCCCGGGGTCGACGGCGTCGGGCGCGTCCCGGGCGACACGCTCACCGGCGGCATGCCCGCCGTACCGGCGAAGTCGGGCCGCCCGAACCTCACCCCGCGCACCGAGGAGGACGCTCCGGCACCGGCGGCGGCCCCCGCGCCCGCCCCGCGTCCGGCGGCTTCCGGCGCTCCGGCGAAGAAGGGCCGCTCCAAGCTGGTCCTCGCCGCCGTCGGCGTCCTCGGTCTGGCCGGCGTCGCCTACGGCGCCGGGCTGCTGCTCAACCACTCCGACGTGCCCAAGGGCACCACGGTCCTCGGCGTGGACATCGGCGGCGGCACGAAGGAGGAGGCCGTCAACAAGCTGGAAGCGGCCCTCGGCCGACGCGCCCACACCCCGCTCCAGCTCGGCATCGGCGGCAAGAAGGTCCAGCTCGCACCGGACAAGGCGGGTCTGGCGCTCGACAGCCAGGAGACCGTCCGCGCCGCCGCCGGAAGCGACTACAACCCGGTCTCGGTCATCGGCTCCCTCTTCGGCGGCGAGCGGGTCGCCCACCCGGTCTTCCCCGTCGACGAGGAGAAGCTGGCCGTCGCGCTGAGCGATCTGGCCGGTTCCTCCGCCTCGGCGACCGAGGGCACGATCGTGTTCTCCCCGAACAAGGTGACGCCCGTCGAGGGCAAGCCCGGCAAGGGCCTCGACGTGCAGCACTCGATGATCTCCGTCCGGGACGCCTTCCGCGCCCAGGTCGAGACCGGCCAGGGCAAGCTGGTCGAGCTGCCGGTCACGGCCCGTCAGCCGACGGTCTCCAAGGCGGAGCTGGACCGGGCCATGCGGGAGTTCGCCGAGCCCGCCATGTCCGACCTCATCACGATCGTCGCGGGCGGCAAGGAGATCCAGTTCGGCCCGGCGCGCTCGCTGCCGCAGATCCTCTCCATGAAGGCCGTCAACGGGCGTCTGGTCGAGGTCTACGACAAGAAGGCGATCGAGCGGCTCCTCGACGGGGCCTTCGACGGCATCACGATCACCAAGGGCGACGGCGCCAAGCACCAGGTGTCCGCCGACGACGTGGCCTATGTGATGCGGGACGCCCTCCTGGGCAAGACCAAGAAGGAGCGCACCAGGACGATCGACCTGAGCGGCGAGGGCTGATCCGCCTGCCAGGCCCCCCGGGCCCGGACTCCTGAGCCCCAGGCTTCCGGCCCCGGCGCCCGGCCCGCTCCGGCCGCCCCGTGCGCCATCCGCCCGAGCCCCCGCCGACCCCGCGTCGGACGGGGGCTCGGGCGCGTACGGGCCTGAGAAGCCCTTCCGCGCGCCGTCCGGCCCCCGTTGACCCCCGGTCGATCTTCGAGCCGCTCGGCGGCGCTCAGGGGCCTCCCCGGGCCCCGGCGGCCTGCCTCGGGCCCCGGCGGCCCATCCCGGGCCCGGTCGGGAGACCGCTCCCCGAGCCTGGCGGCACCCCCGGGCACGGCCTAGTTGAGCCGGGCCCTCGCCGCCTGGGCGCGGTGGCGGATCTCGGTGGCCGTCTCGGGGTCCACCGCGTCCATCACCGTCGCGTACGCCTCCATCTCGGCCGCCGCGACGAGGAAGTCGCCGCGCTCGACGAGCAGCTCGGCCCGTTCGTAGCGCAGCCGGGCCGGGTGGGAGGGGAGCAGCAGGGAGAGTTCCACCGCCCACAGGGCCACGTCGGAGCGCTCGGGGCGGGGGGCCGCCCAGGCGCGGATGTTGTTGAGGACGCGCAGGACGATCGCGCCGGGTTCGGCGGGCCGGAGCATCGAGCGGTCGAGGGCCTCGCCGGTCGCACCGGCCACCAGGAGTTCGGCGTCGGTGCCGGTCATGGCCCGGCCCCCGGCGAACGGGTCGGCGAGGTCGAGATCCGCCGGGTCGCCGAAGCCCACGACGAAGTGGCCGGGAAGCCCGAGCCCGTACACCGGGGCACCGGCCCGCCGGGCGACCTCCATCCAGACGACGGACAGCAGGATCGGCAGGCCCCGGCGGCGCCTGAGCACCTGGTGCAGCAGCGAGGACTCCAGGCGCTGGTAGTCGGCCGGCACCCCGACGAAGCCCTCCCGGTGCCCGAGGAGCGCGGCGAGCGCCCCGGTCCAGTCGCCGGTGACCCGGGTCGCGTACGGCACGAGCCCGGCGAGGCGGTCGAGTTCGATCTCCGCCTCGGTCAGGTCGTGCCGGGCCACGGAGGGGTCGGCCACGGCGCCGATCAGCAGGCAGAGCCGGGCGAGGTCGGGCCGTTCGGACCGGGCCTCCTCGGCGAACTCCCGCCGCCAGTCGGGCGGGCCGTGCGGTACGTCCCCTGTCACGCCTCCGCCCATCGGTAGTGGTGGTAGTGGTGGTGCGGGGCGAAGCCCATCCGGCCGTAGAGGGCGCGGGCGCCGTCGTTGTCCGCCTCCACCTGGAGCCAGGCGGCGGACGCGCCCTCGTCGAGGGCCTGCCGGGCGAGTGCCGTCATGACGGCGGTGGCCAGGCCCTCGCGCCGCCGCTCCGGGGCGACCTCGACCGCCATGAACCCGGCCCAGCGCCCGTCGACCACGCACCGCCCGATGGCCGCCGGGACCTCTCCGGCGCCCGGCACGGTCGCGAACCACACGCTGGGACCCGAGGCGAGTACGTGCCGTACGGCGGGGCCGGGTTCGGTGGAGCGCTGGTAGCGGCGGAGCCAGGGTTCGTCGACGGCGCGGGAGAGGCGTACGGCGGAGACGTCGGCGTCGAGGTCGCCGACCGGGGCCAGTGCCCCGATGTGCACCTCGGCGGTGACCTCGCGGCGCCAGCCGTGCCGTTCGAGCGCGGCGCAGAGCAGCTCCTGGGTGCCCTCGGCGCCGGTGGCCGCCTGTACGTACGGGGGGAGGCCGCGGGCCGCGTACCAGGCGCGGACCTCCGCGAGGGCCTCGTCGAGGGGGCGTCCGGGGTCGCCGGAGGGGAGGGCGGAGTTGGCCCGGCGGGTGAAGCCGTCGGCCGCCCGCAGCGTCCACTCGCCGAGGGCCTCGCTCTCGACCGGCCGCCAGGCGCGCGCGGTGGCCCGGTTCAGCTCGGCGAAGCTCGCCGAGGGACCCCGGCGGCGGGCCGGGGCGGCCGGGACGACCTTCCCGGCGGCCAGCGCGGATTCCGGGATACGGACGATCTCACCGTCCCTCCGTGTGATCAGCAGCACAGAGTCGTCCCACGATGTGAGAACGCCGACCGCGTCGGTGAACCTCCCGCCCGCTTCCCCGGACTCCGTCACGTACCGAACGGAGACACGTTTTCCCACGTCAGTGCTGGTAATTCGGACTTCAAGGCGTCCGCCGCCGATGAATTCCACAGCTTCTGCGCCCCTCCTGTTCGGATCGCCCCCAAGAACGGAGATACTAGGTGCGGGCATCGACGACGCCGCGCTCCCGCGCAGACCAGCCCTATCGAGGAGGAACGACAGCGTGACCTACGTCATCGCGCAGCCTTGTGTCGACGTGAAGGACAAGGCGTGCATCGAGGAGTGCCCCGTCGACTGCATCTACGAGGGCAAGAGGTCCTTGTACATCCACCCGGACGAATGCGTCGACTGTGGGGCCTGTGAGCCGGTCTGCCCGGTCGAGGCGATCTTCTACGAGGACGACACCCCGGAGGAGTGGAAGGACTACTACAAGGCGAACGTCGAGTTCTTCGACGACCTCGGTTCGCCCGGTGGCGCCTCCAAGCTCGGCGAGATCGAGCGGGACCACCCCTTCATCGCCGCCCTGCCGCCGCAGAACGGCTGATCGACCGCATCCGGTCCCGTACGGCCTCGGCCGCCGTACGGGACCGAGGCGTTTCCCCGTACGTACAGGAAGTGAGAGCCAACCCGTGAGCGCAGTCTCCTCGCGTCTGCCCGTCTTCCCCTGGGACAAGCTGGAGCCGTACAAGAAGACGGCCCTGGCGCACCCGGACGGGATCGTGGACCTCTCGGTGGGCACGCCCGTCGACCCGGTCCCCGCGCTGGTCCAGGACGCCCTGGTGGCGGCGGCGGACTCGCCGGGCTATCCGACGGTGTGGGGGACGAAGGAGCTGCGGGACGCGCTGACCGGCTGGTGCGGTCGGCGGCTCGGCGCGGCGGGCCTCGCCCACGAGAACGTGCTGCCCGTGGTCGGCTCCAAGGAGCTGGTGGCGTGGCTGCCGACGCAGCTGGGGCTCGGCGCGGGGGACCAGGTGGCGTACCCGCGCCTGGCGTACCCCACGTACGAGGTCGGCGCGCGGCTCTGCGGTGCGACGGCCGTGGTCTACGACGACCCGGTCGCCGACCTCGACCCGGCGGCGGTCAGGCTGCTCTGGCTCAACTCCCCCTCGAACCCGACCGGGAAGGTCCTCGCCCCCGAGGAGCTGACCCGGATCGTGGCCTGGGCGCGCGAGCACGGCGTGCTGGTCTTCTCCGACGAGTGCTACCTGGAGCTGGGCTGGGAGGCCGATCCGGTCTCCGTCCTGCACCCGGACGTCTGCGGTGGGTCGTACGAGGGGATCGTCGCCGTCCACTCGCTGTCCAAGCGCTCCAACCTGGCGGGCTACCGGGCCGCGTTCATCGCGGGTGACGCGGCGGTCCTCGGCGAGCTGCTCCAGATCCGCAAGCACGGCGGCATGATGACGGCGGCGCCGGTGCAGGCGGCGACGGTCGCGGCGCTCGGCGACGACACGCACGTGGCCGAGCAGCGCGAGCGGTACGCGGCCCGGCGGGCGGCGCTGCGGACGGCCCTTGAGGGGCACGGCTTCCGGATCGAGCACAGCGAGGCGAGCCTGTACCTGTGGGCGACCCGCGACGAGCCGTGCTGGGAGACGGTGGCGTACCTGGCGGAGAAGGGCGTCCTGGTGGCTCCGGGCGACTTCTACGGCGAGGCGGGGGAGCGGTTCGTGCGGGTCGCGTTCACGGCGACGGACGAGCGGGTCGCGGCGGCCGTCAAGCGGCTGGGCTGAGTGACTGGGCCGAGCGACCGGGCTGAGCGGCTGGGCTGAGGATCAGCCGGACGGCTGATCCGGACATCCACGCGGGCGAGGGCCCGGGGAGCACATGCTCCCCGGGCCCTCGCCCGTTCTCCTGTCGGTCGGTCGGTCGGCCGTCGTCGGAGTCGGCCCGGTCGGCCGTCCGGTCAGCCGGCCGTCGGATCAGCCGAGGGGGAGGCCGCCGAGGGCGCCGGCGGCGGGCAGGCCGCCGAGCGCGCCGCCCAGGGCGCCGCCGGTCCCGCCCTTGGCTCCCTTGCCGCCCTTGCCCGCGGTGGCGCCGGAGGCCTTGCCCGCGGCCTTGCCGAGGGTCTTGCCCGCGGCGGGGAGGGTGGTGCCGACGACCTTGCTTCCGGTGGAGCCGACGACGTCGGTGGCGGCCTGCGAGGCGCCGTCGACGGCCGTCCCGGTGGCGGCGCTGTCCAGGCTGGTGACACCGGCGAGGGCACCGGTCGGCGCGAGGCTGTGCTCCGCGGCGCTGGCGGCGCCGGCCGCACCGACCACGGGGGCCGCGCCCGCCGCGATGAGCAGGGCGGCGCGGGCGATCCGGTGGGTCAGGGGGAGGGACATGGTGCTCCTTGCGAGAGGTGCGGGGTGGTGTTCGGTCGCAGTGACAACCGGCTCCGGGGCGGGTGAGGTTGCGGAGACACAAGGTAAAGAGTTGGCAATGCGTCGTATTGTCGGGTGGGGAGGAAAACGGACGAAGGCGTCATTGCGCAGCCGACTGGCGAACCGTCACTTCCCTTGCGCCGCAAGGGAAGTGGGCCTCTGGCGGGGGGTGGTGCGGAAGTGCCCTGAAAACCCGGCGAATTCCTGTGCATCCATGGCGGACCCATGCCACCCGCGAGTGAAAAACCGTACGGATGCCCTAGGGGAGGGCGGCAGGGTTTCGCCCGGGGAGCAAGCCGCGGCCGGACGTTTCACGCCCAGGCGGCAGCCGTATCCGGACAGTGTCCGCTCAGGGAACCGGGCCCCGCCCGGAGGGCCCCGCGCGGATCGCCGACCTTCCGCCGGAACGGTTTCCGTCCACGGCGCCGGGACCTTCCGCCGAAGGGTCTCCGTCGATGGGGCCAGCCCCTTGCGCCGGACGGTCGCCGTCCACGGTGAGCGCCCCTTCCGTCGGACGGTCTCCGTCCACGGTGCCGGTCCCCTCCGCCGGGCAGCCCCCGCCGATGGCGTCAGCCCCTTCCGCCGGACGGTTCCGGTCCCTTCCGCCGGACGGTCCCCGCCGATGGCGTCGGCCCCCGCCGAAAGCGTCGGCTCCCGCCTAAGGTGCCAGCCGTACCCGGACCGTTTCCCCGTTCGTGGCGAGCGCGCCGGACACCTTCGACCAGCCGCCGCGTGCCTCGCCCGCCCGCCAGGACCGGGTCCCGAAGGTCACCTCGGTGATCCTCAGCGTCTCCGCCCGCGCCACCGCCCACTGCGCCAGCTCCCAGCCGTGCCGCTCCCGGTCCCCGGCCCCCGGGCCCGCGTCCGCGTCCCGTGCCGCGCGCACCGGCACGAGCAGCACCGGGGGGCCGCCCGCCGAACGGCCCGCGCTCGGACCGCCCGTCACCGTCTCCGGGGCGGCGCCCTCGCCGAAGGCGCGTACCAACTCGGCCCGGACGAGACCGGGATCGCCAGGGACCCCGTCCGGGTCGCCCGTCGTACAGGAGAGGGCCGCCGGGGACCGGCCGGTCAGCGCCGCCGAGAGGAGCGCCGCGTCCGGCTCGTGCTTCGCGTACGCCTGCGGGAAACCGCTCCGCTGCACCTTCTGTGCCGCCACCGTCAGCGGCAGCCGCGAGTACCCCGGGACCTTCTCCAGGCCCTCGTAGAACTTCCCCGACGCGTACACCGGGTCCAGGATCTGCTCCGGCGTCCCCCAGCCCTGCGAGGGGCGCTGCTGGAAGAGGCCGAGCGAGTCCCGGTCGCCGTGCTCGATGTTCCGCAGCGCCGACTCCTGGAGCGCCGTCGCGAGCGCGATCGTCACCGCCCGCTCCGGCAGCCCCCGGCCGGTGCCCACGGCGGCGATCATCGCCGCGTTGGACGCCTGTTCGGGGGTGAACGTGTACCGGTTGTCGCCGCTTCCCACGGTGCAGCGGGGGGTTCCCTTGCTCCCCGTCACCTGATGGAAAGCCACGTACGAGGCGAGGCCGAGGAGGGCCGCGAGGGCGGCGGCCGAACGGGCGAGACGGCCGCGGGGGGCGGGGCGGGTGGGGTCGGACACGAGCCCCACCGTACTGGAGGCCGCGTTAGGGTCGGCACATGGCAGACATCACGCCGCCCGGCGGCTCCCTCGACCTGACCAGGGACGGAGCCGCGCTGACCGCGGCCCTCGTCGACTTCCCGTCCGTCAGCGGGACCGAGCGGCCGCTCGCCGACGCGATCGAGCAGGCCCTGCGCGCCCTGCCGCACCTCACCGTGGACCGGCACGGCAACAACGTCGTCGCCCGGACGACCCTGGGCCGCGCCGAGCGGGTCGTCCTCGCCGGTCACATCGACACCGTGCCCATCGCCGACAACGTGCCCTCGCGCCTCGACGAGAACGGCGTCCTGTGGGGCTGCGGCACCACCGACATGAAGTCCGGCGTCGCCGTCCAGCTGCGGATCGCCGCCACCGTCCCCGAGCCCAACCGGGATCTCACCTTCGTCTTCTACGACAACGAGGAGGTCGCCGCCGACCTCAACGGCCTCGGGAAGATCGCCGCGGCGCACCCCGACTGGCTGGAGGGCGACTTCGCCGTCCTCCTCGAACCCTCCGACGCCCAGGTCGAGGGCGGCTGCCAGGGCACCCTGCGGGTCATCCTGCACACCGCCGGCGAGCGGGCCCACTCCGCGCGCTCCTGGATGGGCTCCAACGCCATCCACACCGCCGCCCCGATCCTCGCCCGCCTCGCCGCCTACGAGCCGCGCAAGCCGCTCATCGACGGTCTGGAGTACCACGAGGGCCTCAACGCGGTCGCGATCCACGGCGGGGTCGCCACCAACGTCATCCCCGACGCCTGCGCGGTCACCGTCAACTACCGCTACGCCCCCGACCGCTCCCCGGCCGAGGCGCTCGCGCACGTCCGCGAGGTCTTCGCCGACTGCGACATCGCCGAACTGGTGGTCGACGACGAGAGCCCCGGCGCCCTGCCCGGTCTCTCCCACCCGGCGGCCGAGGCGTTCATGAAGGCCGTCGGCGGCACCGCGCACCCCAAGTTCGGCTGGACCGACGTCTCCCGCTTCAGCGCCCTCGGGGTGCCCGCCGTCAACTACGGCCCCGGCGACCCGATCTACGCGCACAAGCGGGACGAGCACGTCGTCGTCGACCGCATCCACCACTGCGAGGCGCGGCTCCGCGACTGGCTGACCGCCTGACTTCCGTCATTTCTCGATTCGTCACCTTCATGGTCCTACGCTGACCGGACCAGGAGATCAGCAGGCGGCCACCACGGGCCGCCGAACGGCGGAGGAGGCAGGCCATGGGCATTCCCGAGGGAATGGCGAAGCCCGAGGAGCAGCGACTCGGACCGGTGCTGAGGCGGCGGGAGCAGATCCAGCCGGGCACGACGGACCAGCGGCTGCTCGACACCGAGGGCGACTCGGCGTGGGTGCACACCGACCCCTGGCGGGTCATGCGCATCCAGTCCGAGTTCGTCGAGGGCTTCGGCGCGCTCGCCGAACTCCCGAGCGCGATCAGCGTCTTCGGCTCGGCCCGTACGAAGCCGGACTCGCCGGAGTACGAGTCGGGCGTCCGGATCGGCCGGGCGCTCGTCGAGGCCGGGTTCGCCGTCATCACCGGCGGCGGTCCCGGCGCGATGGAGGCGGCCAACAAGGGGGCGCGGGAGGCCAAGGGCGTCTCGGTCGGCCTCGGCATCGAGCTCCCCTTCGAGCAGGGGCTCAACCAGCACGTCGACATCGGCGTGAACTTCCGCTACTTCTTCGTCCGCAAGACGATGTTCGTGAAGTACGCGCAGGGCTTCGTGGTCCTGCCCGGCGGTCTCGGCACCCTCGACGAGCTGTTCGAGGCGCTGACCCTGGTGCAGACCCGCAAGGTCACCAGCTTCCCGATCGTCCTCTTCGGGACGGAGTACTGGCGGGGGCTCGTCGACTGGCTCCGCGACTCGGTCGTCGCGGGCGGCAAGGCGTCCGAGCGGGACCTGCTGCTCTTCCACGTCACGGACGACGTGGAAGAGGCGGTCCGGCTGGTGACGAAGGAAGTCGGCCGCTGACCGCGCACCGGGCCGCCCCACCCCGCGACACGGGGTGGGGCGGCCTTCGCGTCACGCCGGTCAGTACCGGACGGAGACGCTCGCTCCGGTGAATCCGGCCTTGGCGTGCAGGCTGACGTAGACGTATCCGGCGGGCGGGTTGTCCACCGTCAGGGTCTCGGCGCTGCCCGGCTGCGCGGAGCGGGCGGTGTACGCGCTCGTGGTGGCCCAGCCGGTGGCGTTGTAGTACAGGTCGGCGTCGCCACCGGCGCCGGTCGTGGTGATCGTCAGGCGGGCGGTGCCTGCCGGGACGTACAGATAGTGGTACGCGTACTCCCCGGTGGACGCGGAGAGCCCGCTCCGGGCGCAGTTCCGGTCCAGTCGGCGCTGGTCGGTGCCGGTGCACTCGGGGAGCGTCGGGCCGGGTCCCGGGTCCGGGGCGGTGGCGCAGGCTCCGGCGGCGCAGGCGGTGAGCCAGGTGTCGAAGTCGGCGTCGTAGCGGGTGCCTATGGTGCTCTTCAGGAGGGTGCGGGCGCCGTTCCAGTCGCCCGTGCGGTACTTGGCGAGCACGGCGTCCGTGTCGGCGCGGCGCTTCTCCAGCATGTAGCGCACCGCGAGGTAGCCCCAGCGGTAGGTGCGCTCGGTGTCGGTGTTCTCGTAGGTGGTGTCGAAGAGGGTGCTCAGCGTGTACGTGTGGCGCCCGGCGGCGGCGATCGCCGCGTCGTAGGGGAGCTTACGGTAGGAGTACGAGACGTACTCGGCGAAGCCCTCGATCCACCAGATGGTCGGGGTGGAGATCCCGGCGGTGAAGTCGCCGTACATGTCGTGGCGCCCGTCGAGGTAGTGCGTGTACTCGTGGTTGAGGTTCCACACCTGGAAGGCGGGGCGTACGCGGGTGTCCTCGTAGGCCAGGAACCGGGGCTGGTTTCCGGCGGTGGCCGGGTCGCCCTCCAGGTACATGCCGCCGTTGTCGGTGTCGATGCCGTAGATGGCGGCGGCGAACACCTGGTAGTCGAAGCTGCTGTCGAAGACCACGACCTCGATGGTGGTGTTGAGGTCGTCGGCGACGGGCCCGTCGTCGCGGGCCACGGCGTGGAAGTACGCGTCCTGCTTCAGGAGGCTGTCGCAGGCCGAGGCCAGGTCGTCGGCGGTCGCCTGCTGGGCGAGGACCCTGATGGACGGGCCGCACACGTGCGTGGTGGGCAGGACGCCTGAGCGCAGCCGGGCGATGTGGTCGGCGGTGCCGTAGTCGGAGGCGTGCGCGGAGTCGTAGGCGGCGACCATCTCGGCGACGGCGGCCCAGAGATACGCGGTGCGGCCGCTCGGCGCGCTCTGCCCGGCGAGCTGCCGCAGCAGCGGCTTCAGCTTCGCCTGGAGGGCCGGGTACTGGAGGAACCGGCCCAGCTCACGGGAGGCGTTGTACGGCAGGTAGCCGTAACCGGAGCCGAGGAGCGCGGTGTTGCGGGAGACGAAGGCGTACAGGGTGTCCAGGATGCTCGGATCGGCCTGGACGGCGGCGGGGAAGCCGCTCGTCTGGTGGCCCCGGAAGAGCACGGTGAAGACGCTGTTGACGGCGCCTGGCATGCCCGTGACGGCGTTGTAGGTGCCCGCGTCGTAGTCGGTGAGGACCCGCTTCACGACGGGGAGGTAACGGACGTTCTCCTGGGCGCTGTCGACGAGGGTGAGGGTCTCGCCGAGGACGCTCGCGTTGGCGGCGGTGACGTCACGGGAACGGGCGTGGGCGAAGAAGGCGTCCAGGGCGCCCCGGATCGAGGTCCGCAGGGCCGTGCCGTAGGGGCCGGTGTCGGCGGAGTCGTACCACTGCACGTAGTAGCCGGCGCGCAGGAACATCACCAGCTCGTACGTCGAGGTGCTGTCGTCGCCGGGGTACGCGAGGGCGTTGGTGCGCAGGGCGTCGGCGACGGTGACCATCTGGGCCTCGCGGAAGACTCCGTAGGCGTCGGCCCCGGTGACGCCGAACAGCTCGCCGACGCAGCTGGGATCGGCCGTCTTGACCTGCTGGACCAGGGCGCTGCCGGTACGCGAGGAGAAGGCGCCGATGTCGCAGGCGGCGGCGGAGCGCCGGGCGGTGGGGGCGGGACCGGTGGCCGGGGAGAACGGGGCCCGCTCGGCGGCGGGGACCGCCCCGGGGGCCCGGTCGGCCTCGCGGGTCTCGGGAGCGGGATCGGGGGCGGGCCGGGGCGCGGGGCCCGCGAGCGCGGGGCTTGCGGACGGGGGGCCGGGTGGGGCGGGGGCGGTGAGGGAGGTTCCGGGGAGGGCGGTCTCGGGGGTGACGGTGACGGCGTGGCCGACCGGCGCGAGCAGTCCGAGCGCCAGGCAGGACGCGACAGTGCCGGTCAGGAGCCGTAAGGACGACAGTCCCGGTATTCGAGGGGATTTCACCTAGGCCTCCAGGCCTTGCCCGGTCGCGTGGGTGGCGTGGCCGGGCACAGTGTGGGGGAGTGAATTGACAGTGCTCCGTCAATCTGAGGGAGCGTGAGTACAATTTCACACGTCACATGGCGTTGGGAAGGGGCATGCCGAGGCCGAGGCGCGGGGGCGAGGTGTGAAGTGGCGGGATAACGCGGGTGGGGCGGACGGGTCCGGCCCGTGAAAAACGCCGCACCCGGGCCCGTTTCGAGGGGCCGGATGCGGCGTATCCATGTGCCGGGTCGCGCGGATGCGTCGAGGGGGTTTCAGGTCATACGGGGGGAGGGGGGTGCGGGCCGTGCCCGTGCTTGGTGGAGTACGGCTGCCGGACCTGCGGGCTCGCCCTCGGGCGGCTGTACGGGCCCGGCGGGCCGGTCCTCTCCGCTGGTCCGGCCGTTCGGGTCTCGCCGGGTCTCGCCGGGTCTCGCCGGGTCTCGCCGGGTCTCGCCGGGTCTCGCCGGTCTTGGCGGGCCCCCGCCCCTCCCTGGTTATGCCAGTCCGCGCCGGGCGACCGCCGGGGGGCGGTGGCCCGCGATGGAGGCCACCATGTCCAGGACCTGCCTGGTCTCCGCGACCTCGTGGACCCGGTAGACCTGTGCGCCGAGCCAGGCCGAGACGGCGGTCGTCGCGAGCGTTCCCAGGACCCGTTCCTTCACCGGGCGGTCCAGGGTCTCCCCGACGAAGTCCTTGTTCGACAGGGACACGAGCACCGGCCACCCCGTCTCCGTCATTTCCCCGAGCCGCCGGGTCGCCTCCAGGCTGTGCCGGGTGTTCTTCCCGAAGTCGTGCCCGGGATCGATCATGATCGCGTCCCGGCGCACCCCCAGCGCGGCGGCGCGCTCCGCGAGCCCCACCGTGACGCGCAGGATGTCGTCCATCACGTCCTCGTACTCCACCCGGTGCGGCCGCGTCCTCGGCTCGGCGCCGCCCGCGTGCGTGCACACGAGGCCCGCGCCGTACTTCGCGGCGACCTCGGCGAGCCCCGGATCGACCCCGCCCCACGCGTCGTTCAGGACGTCCGCCCCCGCCTCGCAGACCGCCTCGCCGACATCCGCCCGCCAGGTGTCCACGCTGATCACCACGTCGGGGTGGCGGCGGCGCACCTCGGCGACGAAGCCGACCGTGCGCCGCGCCTCCTCTTCCGCCGTCACCTCCTCGCCGGGGCCCGCCTTCACCCCGCCGATGTCGATGATCGCCGCGCCCTCGGCCACCGCCCGCTCCACCCGGGCGAGCGCGGGCTCGTCCCGGAAGGTCGCGCCCTGGTCGTAGAAGGAATCCGGGGTCCGGTTCACGATCGCCATGATCACCGGCTCGTGCGGCCCGAATTCACGCCGTCCCAAGCGCAGCATCCCTTTTGTCCTCCCTCGTCTCCGTTCGCCAGAGACCCTAGTCGTCAGCGGCGCATGGCACGATCGGCACGGGATGTTTTCAGCTCAGGGGAAAGGCGCGCAGTGTTCTGGTTTCTGCTCATCACGATGGTCGTGGTCGTGGCCGCGGTGACCCTGGCCGTGGTCGGCGGCGACGGCGAGGTGCTGCCCGAGGTGGCGCCCGAGCGGCTCGTCGACCCCCTTCCGGCCGGACGCCCGGTCGACCGCGCCGACGTCGAGGCGCTCCGTCTCCCCGTCACGGTCCGCGGCTACCGCATGGCGGACGTGGACGACGTCCTGGTCCGCCTCGGCGCCGAACTCGCCGAGCGGGACGCCCGCATCGCCGAGCTGGAGGAGTCGCTGACGGGCACGCCCGCCGCGCCCTTCCCGCCCGCCGCGCCCGTCCAGGACGCCGTACCCGCCCAGGACGCGGCGCCCGTCCCGGATGCAGGGCCCGTCCCGGACGCCGGGCCGTTTTCGGATGCCGCACCCGTGCGGGACGCCGGGTCCATCCCGGACGCCGGGCCGATTCCGGATGCCGGGCCCGTCTCGGACGCCGGGCCCGTCTCGGACGCGGAGGGCGGGAAGCCGTGAGCGGCTCCGGAGCGGTTCCCGGCCCTGACGGGCGGCTGCGCTGCCCCTGGGGCCTTTCGGCCGAGGACTATCTCGCGTACCACGACGAGGAGTGGGGCCGCCCGGTCCACGGCGACGACGCCCTCTTCGAACGGCTCTGCCTTGAGGCCTTCCAGTCGGGGCTCTCGTGGATCACGATCCTCCGCCGCCGCGAGGGCTTCCGTACCGCGTTCGACGGCTTCCGGATCGCCTCCGTCGCCGCCTTCGGGGACGCGGACCGCGAGCGGCTGCTCCTGGACGAGGGCATCATCCGCAACCGCGCCAAGATCGACGCGACCCTCGCCAACGCCCGGCTTCTCGCCGAATGGTCCCCGGGCGAGCTGGACGAGCTGATCTGGTCGTACGCCCCCGATCCCGAGGGCCGCCCGGCGCCGCGCACGCTCGCCGAGGTCCCGGCGGTCACGGACGAGTCCACGGCCCTGTCGAAGGCCCTGAAGAAGCGCGGCCTTCGCTTCATCGGACCGACGACGGCCTACGCCCTGATGCAGGCCTGCGGCCTCGTCGACGACCACATGGCGGACTGCGTGGCCCGGGGCGGGAACTGACCCGAGGCCACCCCGGGCCGCCCGGTCGAAGCCGGGCCGACGCCGGGCCGACGCCCGGTCAGGGGCGCCGGGCCGAGAGGCGCCGGCCTGGCCGGTCGACGCCCGGTCAGCGCCCCCGGCAGCCGCTCAGCGCCCCCGGTAGACCGGCTTCTCCTTCGCGACGAAGGCGGTGACCGCGATGGTGTGGTCCTCCGAGGCTCCGGCCAGGGACTGGAGTTCCTCCTCCTTGGCCAGGGTCTCGGCGAGCGAGTGGGCGGCGCCGTAGGCGAGGGACTCCTTCAGGGCCGCGTACGCCACCGTCGGGCCCTCCGCCAGCTTCCGCGCCACCTTCCCCGCCTCGGCGGCCAGGTCGGCGGCCGGGACGAGCCGGTTCGCGATGCCCAGCTCGTACGCCTCGCGGGCGCTGATCGAACGGGGGAAGAACAGCAGGTCGGTGGCGCGGCTCCGGCCGATGAGCCGGGGCAGCGTCCAGGAGACGCCCGAGTCGGCGGTGAGGGCGACCCCGGCGAAGGACGTGTTGAACGAGGCGGTCTCCGCGACCACCCGGTAGTCCGCCGCGAGGGCGAAGCCGAAACCGGCCCCGGCGGCGACGCCGTTCACCGCCGCCACCACCGGCTTGCGCATCTCCGCGAGCGCCCGGGTGATCGGGTTGTAGTGCTCGCGGACCGTGGTCATGGTCTCGTGCGTGCCGTTCTCCCGGTCCGCCGCGAGCAGCCCCACATGCTCCTTCAGATCCTGGCCGACGCAGAACGCCCGGTCGCCCGCGGCGGTGAGGAGCACCGCGCGCACGGCGGGGTCCGAGGCGGCCGTCTCCGCCGCTTCCCGGAGGGCGACCTTCGTCGCCACGTTCATGGCGTTCATGGCCTCGGGGCGGTTGAGTGTGATGGTGGCGAGCCCGTCGCTCACCTCGTACAGCACCGTGTCGGCCATCGGTATCCCTTCGCCTCATCGCGTGGTTGACCAGCCCAGCATGGCGGAGATCACTCCCGCCGCCCATGTGAGCTGCGTCAATCCGGCCGGTCCCGGAAGGCCTCCGAGGGGACGTCGGGCGGCGGAGTATCGCAGGCCACGCGCCGAAATGTGGGGTTTTGCGCAAGCGCGTTGCGCAAGCGATGCCGGACGATGTTGGTCATCGGGTCCTGCCATGCGGGATAATGACCTGGAAGCAATGTGTTCGAAGCCGGAGACGTGTGCTCCAGGTCATGGAGCTGCCCGGCTGATGATGAGCTGGTTTCAGGAAGGGGAACGAGCATGGCGGCCATGAAGCCGCGGACGGGTGACGGCCCGCTCGAGGTGACCAAGGAGGGGCGGGGCATCGTCATGCGGGTTCCGCTCGAAGGCGGCGGTCGGCTCGTCGTCGAGCTGACCCCGGGCGAGGCCGAGGCGCTGGGCGACGCCCTGAAGAAGGTCGTCGGCTGACCTGACTCTCCACGATTCCCCACCTCTGCCCCGGTACGGCCCCGCCGTACCGGGGCAGAGGTGTCTCCGGGACGCCCCGGAGCCGCACCCACGCGCGCGTGGCCCCGCGGAGGGCGGTGGGGGCGCGGGGGCAGCCGGTCCGGTCCGGGGTCGCCGACGTGCGGCGCTGTGGGGCCTCGTGAGGCCCCGTGAGACGGGTGTACGCGCCCGGGGCTCCGTGAGGGGCGGGGGTTATGCGTCCGGGGGCTCCGAAGGCCGGGAGGGCGTCTCCGGGGGCTCCGGGGGTCTGGCGGGCGTCTCCGGGGGCTCCGCGGGTTGAATGGCAGTACGCGCGCGTGGCCCCGGCGCCAGGCGTACGCGCCGAGACATGCGTACCCGCCGAGGCAGGCGTACGCGCGCGGGTGTCAGCCCCGGCGGGCGGCGCAGAGCAGGCCGTCGCCCACCGGCAGCAGCGACGGGATCAGCTCGGGGCTCTCCCGGACCGCGCGAAGCAGCTCCCGCACCCGCTGCACCTCGGGCGGCTGCGCCGCGGAGTCGACCGTCCGGCCGTCCGCGAACACCCCCTCGAAGCAGACCAGA
Organism: Streptomyces sp. CBMA291; assembly: GCF_014596525.1. Classification (GTDB taxonomy): domain Bacteria; phylum Actinomycetota; class Actinomycetes; order Streptomycetales; family Streptomycetaceae; genus Streptomyces. Next base: position 21,302 of record NZ_MSJP01000092.1, on the reverse strand, counting down.
CCTCCCGGTCGCAGCAGGCGCAACGATTCAGCGAGATAGTCCAGGTACTCCAGCCGGTCCCCGTCGCAGAACACCAGGTCGTACCCGCCGTCCGCGAGCCGGGGCAGCACGTCCAGGGCGCGCCCTGGGATGAACCGCGCCCGGTTGCCCGCGAACCCCGCCGCCCGGAACGCCGTCTTCGCCAGCTGCTGCCGCTCGGGCTGGAGGTCCACCGTGGTCAGGACGCCGTCCGGCCGCATCCCCAGCAGCAGATAGATCCCGGACACGCCCGTGCCCGTGCCGATCTCCGCCACCGCCTTCGCGTCCGCCGTCGCGGCGAGCAGGCGCAACGCGCCACCGGTGCCGGGGGACACCGAAGGCAGCCCTGCCTCCCTGGCCCGCTCCCGGGCCCAGCGCAGAGCCTCGTCCTCGGCGACAAAAGCGTCGGCGAACGACCAGCTCGTCTGCCGGTTGGCGGTAATGGCCCTCTCCTGTCCCCGTAGTTGACGCAACGGTGACTGTATCCGCTGTCAGCGGGAACCCGCAGATGGGACCGGTCGTTCACCAGGGGAAGGACGCGACAGGAGGCAGCCGGGCGAGCCGGTTCCAAATTCGCGTAAAGATTCTTATCCGGAACTAACGGGCGAGGTGGCTATGGTAGGGGCTCCACTGGACACCACCAGAGCCGACAGGGGAGGTGCGGCTGCGCCTGTGGATCGGGGAGGAGTGCTTCGGCGTCTTCTCAGGTCGGCGGGTGAGCCGAAATCCGTGACCGAGACCGCTGACCGTTCCCGCACCACCGACTCCGCTCCCACCACCGCGACCTTCGCATCGGACGCGGAATCGCCGGCGTGGACCCCTCCCACCTGGGAGGAGATCGTCAGCACGCACAGCGGCCGGGTCTACCGGCTCGCCTACCGCCTCACCGGCAACCAGCACGACGCCGAAGATCTCACCCAGGAGGTCTTCGTCCGCGTCTTCCGCTCGCTCTCGACCTACACCCCCGGCACCTTCGAGGGCTGGCTGCACCGCATCACCACCAACCTCTTCCTCGACATGGTCCGCCGCAAGCAGCGCATCCGCTTCGACGCGCTCGCCGACGACGCCGCCGAGCGGCTCCCCAGCCGTGAGCCCTCCCCGCAGCAGGCCTTCAACGACACCCATTTCGACGCCGACGTCCAGCAGGCCCTCGACACCCTGGCGCCCGAGTTCCGCGCCGCCGTCGTCCTCTGCGACATCGAGGGCCTGTCGTACGAGGAGATCGCCGCGACCCTCGGAGTGAAGCTCGGCACCGTCCGCAGCCGTATCCACCGAGGCCGCTCCCACCTGCGCAAGGCCCTCAAGCACCGCTCGCCCGAGGCACGGGCGGAGCGTGCCCTGGCCTCCGTCGGATGGGAGGCGGGGACAGCGTGAGCGACACCCCATCGTCGTCGCCGACCCCGGCGGACCACCACCTCGGGGACCGTCTCGCGGCGCTCGTCGACGGCGAGCTGGGCCACGACGCCCGCGAGCGGGTCCTCGCCCACCTGGCGACCTGCGCCCGCTGCAAGGCCGAGGCCGACGCGCAGCGCACCCTCAAGAGCGTCTTCGCCTCCGCCGCGCCCCCGTCCCCCTCGGAAGGCTTCCTCGCCCGCCTCCAGGGGTTGCCCGGGGGTCCTGGCGAACCGGGCGGACCCCGAGGCCCCCTCGAAGAACTCCTCGGCGCCGGAGGAGTGAAAGCCGACGGCTTCGCCACCGCCGCCGTCGTCACCCCCGGCACCGGACAGACCGGCTTCCGTATCCACGAGGTCGGCTACCGCCCGCCCGGCCCCTCGGGACGGGGCCGCCGCTTCGCCTTCGCGGCGGCCAGCGCGGTCTCCTTCGCCGCCATCGCCCTCAGCGGCACCCTGCCCCTGGACTCCTCGGTGAACGCGAGCGCGCGCGGCGGCCAGGGCGGCGGCAGCGCCGTCACCCCGCTGCGCACCCCCGCCACCGGGCCCGGCGCGGGTCCCGCCCCCACCCGGGGCGCCCGTTCCGGCGAGCGCTCCGGCGCCCAGTCCATCGGCGGGCAGATCACGGGGGGCGCCCCCGTGACGCCCGCCTCGGCGCTGCGGACACCGGCCACGACGGGGGCCCCGGGCACGGTTCCGGCGGGCGCCGTCCCGCTGGACGCGGTGCGCTCCCTCGCCGCCCCGCTGATGGCCGCGCGCCTCCAGAACCAGACCTCGCAGTCGTTCCTCGCCCTGTCGCCGTTCGCCCGCCCGACGGGCCCGGCGCTCCATCTGGCCTTCGCCCCCGGGCCCAGCCCGGCGGCCAGTCCGACGACCACCTCGCTCGGCTCCCACCGCTGACCCCCGACCTGGTTGAATCCAGGGACACGGGCACCCGACGCGGGGGCCCGTACGGGCCAGGGGGTGCGGGGAGCGCATGGACAACGGAAAGCCGAACTGGTGGAGCCGGCCTTCGGACACACCGGAGGCGGCGCGGATACCCGCGCCGTCCTCCGCCGCCGAAGGCGACGAGGACTTTCCCCTGCCCGCGCCCCGGCCGAGGACCGGCCCGGACGCGCCGGACATGACGGACTCCCCGTCCACCACGGGCCCCGCGGAGCCCGGACCGCCCACCGGGACCGACACGGCCGGTCCCGCGCCGACGGCCGGAGCCGCCGAGCCCGCGCCGCCCGCCGGGACCGGCACGGCCGGACCCGCCGGACCCGCGCCCACCGCCGGGACCGCGGCGCCCGAACCGCCCGCCGAGACCACCGAGCCCGTCGAGCCCGTCGAGATCACCGGGACCAGCACGGCCGCCGGACCCGCCGAGCCGTTCGAGCCCCGGGAGACCGGGCGGCCCTTCACGGCGGAGCCCGCCGAGCCCGTAGAGCCCTCCGCGCCCGTAACGCCCTCCGCGCCCGCAGAGCCTCCCGTGCCCACCGGGGCCCCCGCCTCCGGCGAACCCGTCGCCGGGCCCGTACGGCTGGCCAAGGGCGGGCCCGCCGACCACGGCACCGCCCCGGCCGCCACCGGGCCCCAGGCCACGACCACCGCCGGCCACGCCCCCGCAGCGGCCCCAGCCGCCCCCGTGGACGCCCCCGCCCCCGCGGGCCCCTCGCCCTTCGGCGGCGCCCCCCAGACCGCCCCCCAGCCCCTCCACGCCCCCGACGAGTACCGGACGCCCCCCTACGGGGAACCCGGACCGTGGGCGCCCGCGCCGCCCGTGCAGTACCCGGCCGCGCCCCCGCACCCCGGTGGCGCCGTACCCCCGCACCCGGGTGCGGGTCTGCCCCCGCATCCGGGTGGGGCGCCCGTCTGGGGGCAGTACGACCCCTGGGGTGTCGGGGCCGGGGCCGTTCCCGGTCCGGTCGCGAAGAAGTCGCGGAAGGGGCTCGCGGTCGCCGGGGCGCTCGTCTTCGCGCTCGTCACCGGAGTCATCGGCGGCGGCATCGGCGCCTACGTCGAGCGCAACGGCGGTCTCACCACCGTCGAGCTGCCGCAGGCGGAGGCGGGGGAGACCGGCCGGGCCCCCGACAGCGTGGCCGGGATCGCCGCCAGCGCGCTGCCCGGCGTGGTCACCCTGCACGTCAAGGGCGGTGGCTCCGCCGGTACCGGCACCGGCTTCGTCCTGGACACCAAGGGCCACATCCTCACCAACAACCACGTCGTCGACGCCGCCGCGTCCTCGAAGGACATCACGGTGACGTTCTCCAGCGGCGAGAGCGCCCGCGCCCGGCTCGTCGGCAAGGACACCGGCTACGACCTGGCCGTGGTCCAGGTCACCGGTGTCTCCGGGCTCAAGCCGCTGCCGCTCGGCAACTCCGACGGCGTCCGGGTCGGCGACCCCGTCGTCGCCATCGGCGCTCCCTTCGACCTCTCCAACACGGTCACCTCCGGCATCATCAGCGCCAAGGAACGGCCGATCACGGCGGGCGGCGAGAAGGGCGACGGCAGCGACATCAGCTACGTCGACGCGCTCCAGACCGACGCCCCCATCAACCCCGGCAACTCCGGCGGCCCGCTGCTCGACTCCAAGGCCAGGGTCGTCGGCATCAACAGCGCCATCCGGGCGGCCGGCGGCTCCGGGGACGGCGAGGGCGCGGGCGCCAGCCAGCCCGGCTCCATCGGCCTCGGCTTCGCGATACCGATCAACCAGGGCAAGCGGGTCGCCGAGGAGCTGATCAACACCGGCAAGGCCACCCACCCCGTCATCGGCGTCAGCCTCGACATGCAGTTCAACGGCGACGGCGCCCGGGTCGTCGAGAAGGGCAAGGACGGCACCTCGTCCGTCACGCCCGGCGGCCCGGCGGCCAAGGCCGGACTGCGGCCCGGGGACGTCATCACCAAGGTCGACGGCCAGCGGGTGCACAACGGCGAGGAGCTGATCGTGAAGATCCGCGCCCACCGCCCCGGGGACCGGCTTGAGCTGACCCTGAGCAGGAACGGCAAAGAGCTGACAAAGACGTTGACACTCGGCTCCTCGCAGGGCACCTGAGCGCCATGTGAAGGACATCGTGAGGTACCCGTCCGGCAGCTTCGGCGGGTACCGTGGACCGGGCCCTGGACCGGCGTGAAGGAGCTACTAGGTGTTCAGCGACATAGGCGTACTTGAGATCGTGACGCTCGTGGTCCTCGCTGTGCTCATCTTCGGGCCGGACAAGCTCCCGAAAGTGATCCAGGACGTCTCGCGCTTCATCCGGAAGGTCCGCGACTTCTCGGACAGCGCGAAGGAGGACATCCGCAGCGAGCTGGGGCCCGACTTCAAGGACTTCGAGTTCGAGGACCTCAACCCCAAGAACTTCCTCCGCAAGCAGCTGGAGCAGAACGAGGACCTGAAGGAGCTGCGCGGCAGCTTCGACCTCCGCAAGGAGATGAACGAGGTCGCCGACGCGGTCCACGGCCGCGAGCCGCAGCCCTCCGCCGTCAACGGAGCCCCGGTCAACGGAGCCCCGGTCAACGGCTCGGCCGGGGCCCCGAGCGGCACCCCGGACCTGCTCAAGAAGCGTGACAAGCCGGACACCGACGAGCGTCCGCCGTACGACTCCGACGCGACCTGACGACGAGCTGTCGCGGGTCCCGTGCCTCCCGGTGGCTATCCTCCCTCTGTTGACCGAACGAGGAGGCGGCCCAGATGGAGACCACGAGTCGGGTGGAGGGCGTGCCCACGGCCCGCCGGACCGCCGAGGGCTATCTGCGCGCGCCCTTCGCCTGGTACGGCCTCGACGAGGCGTTCACCGGGCCCCGCTGGCTCATGCAGGTGGGCACGGCGGCGGACGGCAGTGTGCAGCACGGTTCGACCGGCCACGGTGACGCGCCGTCGGTGAAGTCCGACGCGAGCGGCGAGGAGAAGGAACGGTTCGCGGTCGTCGTCACGGTCGCGGCGAGCCCGGTCCGCGGGACCGGCGACGGCACCGGCGTCCTCGACGCCACCACCGTCTCCTCCGCGGCCTGGCTGGCCGGCAGCGGACTGCTCGTGCACACCTGGCCCGCCACGCTCGACCACATGACCCGGGACAACTGGCTCGACCAGCAGACCGAGACCGCGTTCGAGCTGGCCGACGACCTCGAAGGACCGGCCTGGTCGACGCTCTCCCTGCCGGTGGACGGGGTGCCCGTGCCCTTCCACTACCGCGAGACCGAGTTCGGCTGGGTCCTCGCGGGCTCCGCCGACGGCGTCCACCTGGGGGCGTACGGGCGGGGCATGAGCGCGTACGGCCTCGGCTTCTCGCAGATCAAGGACCTCGACGCGTACGCCTAGACACGCGCACCCGGGCACGCACGCCTGGGCACGCACGCCTGGACACGCGCACCCGGATACGTACGCCCGGAGATGTAAGCCGGGACACATACGTCCGAGAACGACGGAGGGCGCCCCGCTCGCGGGGCGCCCTCCGGTGTGCTGGTCAGAACTTGTTGCGCGGGGTGATGCCCAGGCTCATGCCGGACAGACCGCGCTGGCGGCCCCCGAGCTTGCCCGCGATGGCGCGCAGGGCCGCGCCCGCCGGGGAGTCCGGAGCGGCCAGGACGACCGGCCTGCCGTCGTCGCCGCCCTCGCGCAGCCGTACGTCGATCGGGATCGAGCCCAGCACCGGGACCGTGGCGCCGGTGGTCCTGGTCAGCCCGTCGGCGACCCTCTGGCCACCGCCCGTGCCGAACACGTCGACCATCTCGTCACAGTGCGGACAGGGCAGCCCCGCCATGTTCTCGACGACACCCACGATCTTCTGGTGGGTCTGGACGGCGATCGAACCGGCCCGCTCGGCGACCTCGGCGGCCGCCTGCTGCGGGGTGGTGACGACGAGGATCTCCGCGTTCGGCACCAGCTGCGCGACCGAGATCGCGATGTCGCCGGTGCCCGGGGGCAGGTCGAGCAGGAGGACGTCGAGATCGCCCCAGTACACGTCCGCGAGGAACTGCTGGAGCGCCCGGTGCAGCATCGGGCCGCGCCACACCACGGGCGCGTTGCCCGGGGTGAACATGCCGATGGAGATGACCTTCACACCGTTCGCCGACGGCGGCATGATCATGTTCTCGACCTGGGTCGGACGCCCGTCCGCGCCCAGCATCCGCGGCACGCTGTGGCCGTAGATGTCGGCGTCCACGACGCCGACCTTCAGCCCGTCGGCGGCCATCGCCGCGGCCAGGTTCACGGTGACCGACGACTTGCCGACCCCGCCCTTGCCGGAGGCCACCGCGTACACCCTCGTCAGCGAGCCGGGCTTGGCGAAGGGCACCTCGCGCTCGGCGGTCGTGCCGCGCAGCGCCGCCGCCAGCTCCTTGCGCTGCTCGTCGCTCATCACGTCAAGCGTGACCTCGACGCCGGCGACCCCCTCGACCCGGGAGACGGCCTCCGTCACGCGCTGCGTGATGGTGTCGCGCATCGGGCAGCCGGAGACGGTCAGATAGACCGTCACGGCGACCTTGCCGTCCGGGTCGATCTCCACCGACTTGACCATGCCGAGTTCAGTGATCGGCTTGTTGATCTCAGGGTCGTTCACCGTCGCCAGTGCTTCGAACACCGCGTCTTCCGTAGCCATACCGACGATGGTACGGCGCCTGCCACGGGCCCGTGGTAGCCCCGTCAACGGTCGGGTACGTCACTTCCCCGGTCCCCGGCGTACGGGAATAGATCACGGCGCTCCTCCAGCTCCCGCACCAGGTCCTGAAGCTCGGACCGGATCCAGTCGCGGGTGGCCACCTCGCCGAGGCCCATCCGCAGCGCCGCGATCTCCCGGGTGAGGAACTCGGTGTCGGCGATCGACCGCTCGTTCTGCTTCCGGTCCTGTTCGAGATTGACCCGGTCCCGGTCGTCCTGCCGGTTCTGCGCGAGCAGGATCAGCGGCGCCGCGTACGAGGCCTGGAGCGACAGGGCGAGCGTCAGGAAGATGAACGGGTACTCGTCGAACTTCAGCGAGGCCGGAGCGAAGATGTTCCAGGCGACCCAGACGAGGATCGTCAGCGTCATCCAGACCAGGAAGCGGCCCGTCCCCAGGAAGCGGGCGATCCGCTCCGAGATCCGTCCGAAGGCCTCCGGGTCGTACTCGGGCAGCAGCCTGGCCCGCCGCTCGCGCGGCTGGTCGAGCCGGATGCGGGGACCCGGCCGGTCCCAGTCCCGGTCACGGTCCCGCTCGCGGTCCCTGTCCCGTTCCTGGGTGCGCTCAGCGGCCATGCCCGGACCCCTCCTCGTGGAACTCGGTCTCCCGCCAGTCCTCCGGCAGCAGATGGTCGAGGACGTCGTCGACGGTGACCGCGCCGAGCAGCGAACCGCTCTCGTCCACCACCGGCGCCGCGACCATGTTGTAGGCGGCGAGATAGCTGGTGACCGCGGGCAGCGGGGTGTCCGGGCCCAGCGGCGGCAGATCGCTCTCCACCAGCGAACTGACCAGGGTGAACGGCGGATCGCGCAGCAGCCGCTGGAAGTGCACCGTCCCGAGGTACTTGCCCGTCGGCGTCTCGTCCGGCGGCCGGCACACGTACACCTGCGCGGCCAGCGCCGGCGACAGGTCCTGCTGCCGCACCCGGGCGAGCGCGTCCGCGACCGTGGCGTCCGGCCGCAGCACGATCGGCTCCGTCGTCATCAGACCGCCCGCCGTGCGCTCCTCGTACGCCATGAGGCGGCGCACGTCGGCCGCGTCGTCGGGCCGCATCAGGGTCAGCAGCCGTTCCTTGTCCTCCTCCGGCAGCTCCGACAGCAGGTCGGCCGCGTCGTCGGGGTCCATCGCCTCCAGGACGTCGGCCGCCCGCTCCTCCTTCAGCTTGCCGAGGATCTCGACCTGGTCGTCCTCCGGCAGCTCCTCCAGGACGTCGGCGAGCCGGTCGTCGTCGAGCGCCGCCGCGACCTCGGCGCGCCGCTTGGGGGAGAGGTGGTGCAGCGCGTTGGCGACGTCGGCGGGGCGGAGCCGTTCGAAGGTGGCGATCAGGTTCTCGGCGCCCTGACCGTGCTCTTCCAGGGAGAAGCCGGTGACCTCGGACCACTCCACGGTCAGCGTCTCGCCCTTGCGGCGCAGCGCCCCGCCCTTGCCGCGCCGGACGAAGACCCGGTCGATCTGCCAGTCGCGGCGGGCGGGCAGCTGCTGGATGGCGACGTCGAGGACGGTGACCTCCTCGCCCTCCTCGCCGCCGGGTCCGACGAGCCGCACGCGCCGGTCGAGGAGTTCGCCGAGGACGAGCCGCTCGGTGGGGCGCTTGTCGAAGCGGCGCATGTTGACCACGCCGGTCGTGATGACCTGGCCGGACGCCACCCCGGTGATCCGGGTCATCGGCACGAACACCCGGCGGCGGCTGAGCACCTCCACCACCATGCCGAGCAGCCGGGGCGGCCGGCGCCCGACGCGGAGCATGGCCACCAGATCGCTGACCCGGCCCACCTGGTCGCCCACGGGGTCGAAGACGGGAACGCCCGCGAGGTGGGAGACGAAGATCCGGGGGGCGCCTGACGCCATGCCACGCGCCTCCTCGGTGCCGCACGATTCGAGTCGTTCCAGAGCCATTGCTGAGCTTTGCCGGGTTCAGGCTAGCCCGTGCCGATCCTCCTCGCCCCGGCAGTGCCCCCGTACGGCTGCCGCCGGAAGGGCCCTCCGAGCCGGGTACGCTGCGGACTGCCGCCCTCCACCGGCGCGCCGGAGCCCTTCCGCCCGGCACACCAGAGCAGCGCGGACGGCCGTCGCCCGGCTCCTTCCGGGCGCCCCGGTCCGTCCCTCCACGAGCAGAAGAGGTAGCGCAGATGCCCGTTCGCGCCCCGTCGTCGCGTCTTGGCAGGTTGCTCGTGCCCCTGACGCTCTGCGCCGGTCTGGCCATGGGGCTCACGGCTTGCGCCGCCGACCCGGACGAGGGGACCAACGGGGTCGGGAAGCTCTCCGCGACCGAGATCGAGGGCAAGGCGCGGGCGGCGGCGGACACCGCGAAGGCGGTGCGTCTCTCGGGCACCCTGGTCGGCAAGGGCGGCACGTTCAAGCTGAACATGCGGCTCAGGCAGAACGGCGCGACCGGCTCCGTCACCACCAGGAACAGCACCTTCGAGCTGCTGCGGGTGGGCGACGCCCTCTTCCTGAAGGCGGAGGCGGACTTCTGGTCCCACGGCCCCTCGGGCGGCGGCACCCCGAGCACGTCGGACGCCGAGGCCGCGGGCAAGCTGGGCGACAAGTACGTGAAGGTCCCGCAGGACGACCCCTCGTACAAGCAGTTGCGGGGCTTCACCGAGATGGGGGCCCTCCTCGACGGGCTGATCGGGCTGCACGGCGAGAAGTTCAAGGGCGACCGGGACCAGATCGGCGGGGTCCGCACGGTCAAGGTGAAGGGCGGCGAGGGGGGCGAGGGCGGCACCCTCGACGTGGCCCTGGAGGGCGAGCCGTACCCGGTGCGGTTCGCACGGGGCGGGGGAGCGGGCGTCCTCGTGCTCAGCGAGTGGAACAAGGACTTCCCGCTCGCCGAGCCCTCGAAGGGGGAGACCCTCGACTACGGCAAGCAGCTGCCCCGCACCTGAGGAGCCGGTCCGCGCGGCGGAGCCGGTCGGCGGCCCGCACCCGGGCGCCCGTCCGTCCGCCGGGCGGGTCAGCGGCCCCGGCGCTTGAGCAGCAGCCTCGGCAGGCCCCCGGGGATCGGATCGCGGGTGGTGGCGGGGGAGGGCAGCGGTACGGCGGCCAGGGAGCCGTCCGGAAGCGCGGTCTCCACGCCGCTCGGGGCGAGCCGCAGCACCCGGCACTCGCGCGCCCAGCGGGCGGTCATGGCCTCGCCGTCGGGCGCGTTGAGCCGCTTGCCCTTCAGCTCGGCGACGGCCGCCTCCCAGGCTTCCGTGCCGGGGGCGAGTTCGCGCACGGCGGCCTTCCAGCCGACGATCCGGCCGCCCTTGTCCTTGCTGCGGACGGTGACTTCGGCCGTGCCGCCGTCGGCGAGTCCCGGCAGGGGCTGCTCGCCGGGTCCGTCGCCGACGACGAGGGCGGCCCCGTCGTGCCAGACGTGCCAGAGCGCGCGGGCCGGGCCGGTGCCCCGGACCCACACCAGGCCGGACTTCTTGGTGGCCTCCTCGACGAGGGCGGAACCGAGCAGCTCTTCAGTCATGGCCCGAAGCCTAGCCGCCGCCCGGTCCGCGCCTTCCGTACGCGAACCGGGCGGCGGTGTCCTCCGTACGCCGGGTTACAGCCAGCCGTTCCGCTTGAGGGTGCGGTGGATGGTGAAGCAGATGCCGATGATGGCGGTGAGCACCATCGGGTAGCCGTACTTCCAGTGCAGTTCCGGCATGTGGTCGAAGTTCATGCCGTACACCCCGCAGACCGCCGTGGGGACGGCGACGATCGCCGCCCAGGAGGTGATCTTGCGCATGTCCTCGTTCTGCGCGACCGTCGCCTGGGCCAGGTTGGCCTGGAGGATCGAGTTGAGCAGTTCGTCGAAGCCCACGACCTGCTCCTGGACGCGGGCGAGGTGGTCGGCGACGTCCCGGAAGTACTTCTGGATGTCGGGGTCCACCAGCCGCATGGGCCGCTCGCTCAGCAGCTGCATCGGGCGCATGAGCGGGGTGACGGCCCGCTTGAACTCCAGGACCTCGCGCTTCAGCTGGTAGATCCGGCCGGTGTCCGTACCGCGCGTGGAGCCTTTCGCGGCGGGCGAGAAGACGTCGATCTCCAGCTGGTCGATGTCGAGTTCGACGGCGTCGGCGACCGCGATGTAGCCGTCCACGACATGGTCGGAGAGGGCGTGCAGGACGGCCGAGGGGCCTTTGGCGAGCAGCTCGGGCTCGCCCTGGAGGCGGTGCCGCAGATTGCGCAGGGAGCCCTGGCCGCCGTGCCGGACGGTGATGACGAAGTCGGGCCCGGTGAAGCACATGACCTCGCCGGTCTCGACGACCTCGCTGGTCGCGGTCAGCTCGGCGTGCTCGACGTAGTGGATGGTCTTGAAGACGGTGAAGAGGGTGTCGTCGTACCGCTCCAGCTTGGGCCGCTGGTGGGCGTGGACGGCGTCCTCGACGGCGAGCGGGTGCAGTCCGAACTCGGCCGCGATACCGGCGAATTCGGCCTCGGTCGGCTCGTGGAGTCCGATCCAGGCGAAACCGCCGCTCTCCCGCACCTGGTGCATCGCGCCGCGCGGGGTGAGGCAGTCGCGGTCGTCGACCCGGCGCCCGTCGCGGTAGACGGCGCAGTCGACCACGGCACTGGAGGCCGAGTGGTCGCGGGTGGGGTCGTAGGCGGTGTACGCGGTGGGGGTCTTGCGCAGCGGGTGCAGCAGGCTCGGGCGGACGGCGGCTCGCAGGTCACGGATCATCGACATGGGCTTGCTCCTTCACACGGAGAGGCCGTCGAGACGAGCACGGCACAGCCCGGAATGGGGACGTGATCTTCTACGTCGTCCACAAAGCGGGTGGCACCGAAGAGTCGCGGTGACGGCGTTCGCTACTGGCAGGCAAAGGCGAAGATGCTCTTCCGTCGAGCGAGAAGCCGGAGCGCGGTCCGTGCGGACCTGTGATCACCGGAGGGAGCTGGGCACCGGGTTCTGGTGCGGGCCGGAAGAGCGGCTGGTACTACCCGATCGACTTCGGTCCATCGCAGCCCCACCTCCTCCAGCCGGTCCCCCGTAGGGGATGACGTGTGACGTGACGTCGGGAATCCGGGACCCCGACCAGCGGCCAAGAGTATCAGCCGACTGAGGGTCAATCCCTTACTTTGCCCGTTCCATACGCGCTTTATGCTCAACCCATGGGAGAAGTTCTTGCTCTGGTCGAGGCCCGGTTGCGTACGGCCCTCGGGGAACCGGACGCGCGCGCGGCGGTGACGTTCCTCGGCACGGACCGGATCGAGGTGCTCCGCTTCGTCGACGGCGGCCTCGTGCGGTACGCGACCCTCGGGATGTCCGCGCGGCCGATGGCCGATCCGACCGCCGTCCTCGCCGACCCGGTCGAGGGGCCGCGCGCCGAGCTGATCCTCACCGTACGGGGCGGGCTCGCCGACACCGACAAGGTGCTGCGCCCGCTGGCCGTCCTCGCCGCCACCCCGCAGGTCGAAGGGGTCGTCGTGGCCCCGGGCGCCTCGCTCGACGTGGGCGAGCCGCTCTGGCCGGGCGCCCCCTTCGGCTCCGTCCTGGTCGCCGAGTCCGGCGGTCTGGTGGAGGACCTGGAGCTGGACGAGCCGATGGACCCGGTGCGCTTCCTGCCGCTGCTGCCGATGACGGCCAACGAGGCGGCCTGGAAGCGGGTGCACGGGGCGAAGGCCCTGGAGGAGCGCTGGCTCGACCGGGGGACCGACCTGCGCGATCCCCTGCGCGGGCCGGTGGGGCTGGAACTGGACTGATCCCGGGGCCCGGGGCCGGCCGGGTGTACGGGTCCGGCCGGGGGCCGGTTTCGGCCAGGGGTACGGGCCCGGCCGGGTGTGCGGGGCCAGGTCCGGCCGGGGGCTCGTTTCGGGTCTGTCAGGGGCTCGGGCTCGGGCTCGGTTTCGGGTCCGGTGGCCGGGGGCTCAGTTCGCGAAGACGCCCACGCCGTCCTCCGCGGCGTGCTTCGGCGCCTGCTCCGCCGCCTCGTGGGTGAGGGAAGCGCGCCGCACTCCCACGATCACGGCGCCGACGACCGCCGCCGCGCCCGCCACCACGAACGGCATGTGGACATCGCTCCACTCCTCGATCTTCGGGGCGAGGAACGGGGCCGCCGCCGCGGCGAACCAGCGGACGAAGTTGTAGCCCGCGCTCGCGACCGGGCGCGGGGCGTCCGAGACGCCGAGGGCCAGCTCGGTGAAGACCGTGTTGTTGACGCCGATGAACGCGCCCGACAGGACCGTGCAGACGACCGCGGTGGTGTGGTTCCCGTAGCCCAGCACCACGACGTCGGCCGCGAGCAGCACCAGCGAACCGGCGAGCACGGCGAGGGAGCCGAAGCGCCGCTGGAGCCGGGGCGCGACCAGGACCGAGAAGACGGCGAGCAGCACGCCCCACGCGAAGAACACCGCGCCGGACTTGTACGGCGTCATGTTCAGGACGAACGGGGTGAAGGCCAGCACGGTGAAGAAGGCGTAGTTGTAGAAGAAGGCGGCAGCGGCGGCGGAGGCGAGCCCGCCGTGGCCGAGCGCCTTGAGCGGGTCGAGCAGCGAGGTCCTGCGGGCGGGCTTCGGCTGTTCCTTCAGGAAGACCGCGATGCAGAGGAAGCCGATCGCCATCAGCGCGGCGGTGCCGAAGAAGGGGTAGCGCCAGCTGGCGTTGCCGAGGACGGCGCCGAGGAGCGGCCCGCAGGCCATGCCGAGGCCGAGTGCCGATTCGTAGAGCAGGATCGCCGCCGCGCTGCCGCCGGCCGCCGCGCCGACGATCACGGCGAGCGAGGTCGAGACGAAGAGCGCGTTGCCGAGGCCCCAGCCCGCGCGGAAGCCGACGAGCTGGGCGACGGAGTCGGAGGTGCCGGCGAGGGCGGCGAAGACCACGACGAGCGCGAGCCCGGCGAGCAGCGTCCTGCGTCCCCCTATCCGGCTGGAGACGAAGCCGGTCACCAGCATCGCGACGGCGGTGATGAGGAAGTACGAGGTGAAGAGCAGCGACACCTGGCTGGGCGTCGCGTCGAGGCCCTGGGCGATCGAGGGGAGGATCGGGTCGACGAGACCGATGCCCATGAAGGCCACCACGGAGGCGCCCGCGGTGGCCCAGACGGCGGGCGGCTGGCGCAACAGGCCACCGCCCTCGGTGGTGCCCGTTTCCTCGTCGTCTCCTTGCATGCTGCGGCTCCTTCGGGTCGGGGTGCGGGGGGAACGTGCCTCGGGCCGGTGCCCTGGCGAGCACAGAATAAGTTAGTTCGGCTAACAAGTGCAACGTACATCTATATGAGGGGAGGGCGGCGAGTGAACGCCACGGGCCGGACGGGTGATCGTCGGTGATCGTCCTTGACGCGGGGCCCCGGGGGTAGGACCGTTGAGCCCTATGAGGGGCGAACCCAGTTGTCCGAGGTGCGGTGGCCGGGTCAGGGCGCCCGGACTCTTCGCCGACACCTGGCAGTGTGACGTGCACGGCTCGGTGCATCCGCTCCAGCCCGTCATCCCGCCCAGCGTCGAAGCGCTCTCCGTCGTCGTGCACCGGTCCCAAGTGCCGGTCTGGATGCCCTGGCCCCTGCCGGTCGGCTGGCTCTTCACCGGAGTCGCGTACGCGGGCGACGACCGCAGCGGCGGACGCGCGACCGCCGTCGCCTGCTCGGGCCCCGGCCCGCTCGGCGGCATCGGCGAGCTGCTCCTGGTCGCCGAGGAACTGGGCGTCGGCCTCGGCGCGCGCTACGCGGGCATCGACGGGCCCGACCCCGGCACCGGCATGGCCATCGACAAGCCCCCGCAGACCAAGGTCCTCGCCGCAGGCCGCCCCACCCCGCTCTGGCACGTCACCGGCACCCCGCAGGACCGCGCGGTCTTCGCCGGGGAAGCGCGCGGACTGTGGCTGTGGGCGATCGTCTGGCCCGAACAGTCGGGCCTCCTGATGTACGACGAACTGGTCCTCACGGACCTGCGCGACGCGGGCGCCGAGGCGGAACTACTCCCGTGCGGGGCGCTGACGCCGAGACTGCTGGGCTGACGCCGGGACCGTTGGGCCGGAGCCGCCTCCCGTCGGGCCGGAGTCGCCTCCCGTCGGGCGGGGTTCGGGGGCACTCGCTTGACGCCGGGACCTCCGGGCCGAGGCTGCCGGGTCGTGGCCGAGGGGCTGGGGTCGCCGGGTCGTGGCCGCCGGGCCGAGGCCGTCAGGCTGGGGTCCTCGGGGAGAGGCCGCCGGGCTGGGGTCCTCGGGTCGCGGCTGTCGGGTCGGGGGGCCGGGTCGGAGCTGTCGGGCCGCGGGGCGCCGGGGCGTGGCCGTTGGCCGCCGTCGCGTCGAGGGGCGCCGGGGTCGTTGGCCGTCGCCGGGCCGGGGTCGCGGACATCCCCTTCCGTTCCGTACAGGCGTGTTCGATTCGCCCGTTATGCTGAAGCGTCCCTCGTCCATGCCGAGTTCCTGGAGTTCCGCGTCGTGCGCATCGATCTGCACACCCACTCCACGGCCTCCGACGGCACGGACACCCCGGCCGAACTCGTACGGAACGCGGTCGCCGCGGGGCTCGACGTCGTCGCCCTGACCGACCACGACACCACGCGCGGCCACGCCGAGGCGATCGCCGCGCTTCCCGAGGGGCTCACCCTCGTCACCGGCGCCGAACTCTCCTGCCGGATCGACGGCATCAGCCTGCACCTGCTCGCCTACCTCTTCGACCCCGAGGAACCGGCGCTGCTCGCCGAGCGCGAACTCGTCCGCGACGACCGCGTCCCGCGCGCGCGGGCCATGGTCGGCAAGCTCCGGGAGCTGGGCGTGCCCGTCACCTGGGAGCAGGTCGCCCGGATCGCCGGAGACGGCTCGGTGGGCCGCCCGCACGTCGCGGAGGCGCTCGTCGAACTCGGAGTCGTCCCCGACGTGTCCGGCGCCTTCACCCCCGAGTGGCTCGCCGACGGTGGCCGCGCGCACGTCGCGAAGCACGAACTGGACCCCGTCGACGCGATCCGCCTGGTGAAGGCGGCCGGCGGTGTCACCGTCTTCGCGCACCCGCTCGCCGTCAAGCGCGGCCAAGTGCTGCCGGAGGCCTCGATCGCCCGGCTCGCCGAGGCGGGACTCGACGGCATCGAGGTCGACCACATGGACCACGACGAGGCGACCCGCGCACGGCTGCGCGGCCTCGCGAAGGAACTCGGGCTGCTGGCCACGGGCTCCAGCGACTACCACGGCAGCCGCAAGACCTGCCGCCTCGGCGAGTACACGACCGATCCCGAGATCTACGGCGAGATCACCCGCCGCGCCGCAGGGGCCTTCCCGGTCCCCGGCGCGGGGGGACCCTCCGCCTAGGGCCTGTCCTCCGGCCTCCCGCCCGGCCTCGTCCGGGCGGCGTCGGGGTGGTTGCCCGGGGTGCGTCCGGGTCTGGTCCGGGGTGTGGTCGGTTTCACGTCCTCACCCTGACGGGATCCCGGGTGTGGTGCGGGGTGCGATGCGTGATCGGGTGCGATCGGGATCGGACCGTCTCCGTGTCCCCTGCGAAGCGGAGCCGACACGGAGCCGATTCGGAGCCGACCCGGTCTGATCGATTCCGTCCGGTCTGGTCGGATCCGGGCCCGCGCCTCCGTCTCGGCCGGACCGGATCCACTCCCGGTCCGGGCCCGGCGCCTCCACCGGTCAGCACGGCCACCGCGCTGCTCCACCGAGCGCCGTAGCCGTAGCGGCAGCCACCGACGCCCCGCGCCCCACCCCGCGTACCCCCGCCGAACCGAGCCCCGCCCCCAAGCGGTCCGCCCGGTCGCGGCCCGCGCCGGAGCACCGCCCCTCGACTCCTTTACCTCCCGGTCCGCCCCCGTACGGCTCCGAAGCCGTGCGCGGGGTGGCGCTCCTCCTGCCCTGCCGACGGAATCCCGCATTCCGGTCCGGCAGGGAAACACTCCCCGTTCGACTCTCCCGCAAGGCACACCACCGTGTTCGACGCCGCCGTCTTCGGCTCGCTGTTCCTGACCCTCTTCGTCATCATGGATCCCCCCGGGATCACCCCGATCTTCCTCGCGCTCACCTCCGGCCGCCCGGCCAAGGTGCAGCGCCGGATGGCCTGGCAGGCCGTCGCCGTGGCCTTCGGCGTCATCAGCGTCTTCGGCATCCTCGGCCAGCAGATCCTCGGCTATCTGCACATCTCGGTTCCCGCGCTGATGATCGCGGGCGGTCTGCTGCTGCTCCTCATCGCGCTCGACCTGCTCACCGGCAAGACCGACGAGCCCAAGCAGACCAAGGACGTGAACGTCGCCCTGGTCCCGCTCGGCATGCCGCTGCTCGCCGGGCCCGGCGCGATCGTCTCGGTCATCCTCGCCGTGCAGCACGCCGACAGCGTGGCCACGCAGATCTCCGTCTGGAGTGCCATCGCCGCCATGCACGTCGTGCTCTGGCTGGCCATGCGCTACTCGCTGCTGATCATCCGGGTGATCAAGGACGGCGGTGTGGTCCTGGTGACCCGGCTCGCCGGCATGATGCTCTCCGCCATCGCGGTGCAGCAGATCATCAACGGCGTCACCCAGGTCGTCCAGGGCTCCTGACCCGGCCGGTCGCCCTGGCTCCGGACGCCACTGCGCCCCCGTGCGGATTCCGCTTCAGCGGAGTCCACGCGGGGGCGCGGTGCGTGGTGTGGATCTGACCTGTTACGACGCCGAGGTCTCGGCGGGGCGGATCCAGATGCGCTGGCCGACGGCCGCGGCCTGCTGCACGATCCGGTTGACGGAGGCGGCGTCCACGACGGTGCGGTCGACGGGCGTGCCGTCGATGTCGTCGAGTCGCAGGATTTCGAAGCGCACAGGCTTCTCCCTTCGTCTGAGTTGATCCTCCTGGACGGAGAACTGCGTTACATAGGGGTCCAACGAGCTTCATGCTGCAAACATTCCCTACGCTAAGGAAAATTTTCGGATGCCTAACTACTGACGGGTAAGCAGGCCTGGCGGCCGGGAGCCCCGCGACGGAGAATGAGCCCCGTATGAACGACGCAGACACCGCCCGGACGACCGGTACCACCGGCACCTCCGAGCCCTCCGAAGCCACTGATCCCGCCATGTCCGCCATGCCCGCCACTCCGGCAGAGACCGCAGAGACCGCAGAGACCGCAGAGGTCACAGCGGTCACAGGGCCTGCGGAGCCCTCCGTGTCCGCGGAGCCCTCCGAGACCGACGCCCGGCTCCGTGCTCTCGACGCGCGCCTTGAGCTGACCAACGAGCTTCTCCGGCGGATGCTGGCCGAGGTCGCGAAGACCCCCTCCACCCACGCGATCTTCGTCGATGCCGGATACGTCCACGCCGCCGCCGGGCTGCTCGTCACGGGGACCGAGGACCGCCGCTCCTTCGACCTCGACGCGGAGGGCCTCATCGAGGCCTTCATCGACAAGGCCCGCACGATCTTCGCGGACAGCCGACTGCTCCGCGTCTACTGGTACGACGGGGCCCGGCGCCGTATCCACACCCCCGAACAGCAGTCCATCGCGGAACTCCCCGACGTCAAGGTGCGCCTCGGCAACCTCAACGCCAACAACCAGCAGAAGGGCGTCGACTCCCTCATCCGCTCGGATCTGGAGTCCCTCGCCCGCCACCGGGCCATCAGCGACGCCGCCCTCGTCGGCGGCGACGAGGACCTCGTCTCGGCGGTCGAGGCGGCCCAGGGCTACGGCGCCCGCGTCCACCTCTGGGGCATCGAGGCCGCCGAGGGCCGCAACCAGGCCGAGGCGCTGCTCTGGGAGGTCGACAGCCAGCGCACCTTCGAGCTGGACTTCTGCCGCCCGTACGTCACCCGGCGGCCGGTCACCACGTACGAGAACGAGGGCGAGCCGCCGCCCTCCCGCGAGGAGGTGCGCTTCGTCGGCGCCCAGATCGCGGCCACCTGGCTGGGCGAACGCGGCCGTGACCGGCTCGCCGAGCTGCTGCCCGGTGCCCCCTATTTGCCGGGTCCCGTCGACCAGGACCTGCTCGTCGAGGCGGAACGCCTGCTCAGCCGCTCCCTGCGCGGCCACGCGGCGCTCCGGCGGGCCTTGCGCGACGGCTTCTGGCAGCACCTCAAGGCGCAGTTCTGATCCTCAGCCGAAGGTCCCGGCCGTCCGGGTCGCCGCCGCCCGCTCCCAGAAGAGCGTGAGCCGTTCGGCCAGCTCGCGCGGGTGCGACACATTGGGGGAGTGGCCCGCGCCCGCGACCACCGTGTGGTGCGCTCCGGTGCGGGCCGCCGTCGCGGCCAGGGCCGCCGTCGGCCAGACCGCCTCGTCCGCCCCGTACGCCACATGGATCGGCATCGGCAGCGCGGTCAGCTCGGCCGTGCCGTCCTCGCGGCTGAGCAGCAGCCGCCCCGCACCCGCCAGCTGGACGATCCGGGTGCGGGTCCAGCGGCGCCGCAGGAAGTCCGCGAGCTGCGGGGCGTCGTCCGCCTCCGGCTGCTCGCCCCGGCTGTCGAGACGGCACATGGCCTCCCACACCCGGTCCTTCGGCAGCACCGCGAGGGCGGTACGCAGCACCCGCACCCGGACGCGCTGCGGCCGGGCCACCCGGCCGGGGCCCGAGGAGAGCAGGGTCAGGGAGCGGAAGGCGTCGGGCGCGAGGGAGGCCGCCGCGCGGGCCACGAGCCCGCCGAAGGAGTGCCCGAGCAGATGCACGGGCCCGTCTCCGAGGGCGGCGGCCTGCGCCACGACGTCGAGCGCGAGCGCCCCGCGCCGGTAGGCGGCCCGGCCCCGGGGCCCCGGCGTCTCGTACTGCCCCCGCCCGTCCACGGCCACGGCCCGGTACCCGGCCTCGCCCAGCGGCCCGAGCAGCGCGAGGAAGTCCTCCTTGCTGCCGGTGTAGCCGGGCAGCAGCAGCACCGTGCCCCGCCGGACCCCGACCGGCTCGGCGTCGAGCACGGCGAAGTCACCGCGCGCGGTGACGAGCCGCCGGGCCCGGGTACGGGGCGGAAACGCGAGGGACCGGGGCTTGCTCATGCCTGGACTGTAACCGGAGGGAGGGCCGCCGGGGAGACGACGGGTGGGCGGGCTCTGGGCCGTCCACCACACCGGCCCTGACGGTGCCGGGGTCCGGCCCTGACGGTGCTGGGGTCCGGCCCCCTCACCGTGCCTTGGGCGGGCCCCTCTGGGCTGCGGTTCGCCCCTGACTGTGTAGAGGTCTGGCCCTCACCGTGCCGAGGTCCGGCCCTCGCTGGGGCGAGGTTCGCCCCTGACCGCGTCGAGGTCCGGCCCCGACTGTGCCGGGGTTCGCCCCTCGCCGTGCAGAGGTCTGCCCCTCACGGCGCCGAGGCCCGGCCCCCTTTTCAGGGGACCGGGCCTCGGTGGGTGCGGACGGGCGGTGTGTCAGCCCTCGGTCGGGGCCGCGGCCGCCTTCTTCGTGGTGCGGCGACGCGGGGCCTTGGGAGCCTCGGTCACCTCGGCGGCCGGTTCCGCGACGGCCTTCTTCGTCGTACGGCGACGGGGAGCGGCCTTCTTCGGCTCCGAGGCCTCGGGAGCCTCGGCGGCCACGGCGGCCTTCTTGGTCGTACGGCGACGGGGAGCCTTCGGGGCCTCCTCGGCGGCCGGGGCCTCGGCGGTCTCGACGACCGGAGCGGCCTCGGCGACGGCCTTCTTGGCCGTACGGCGACGCGGGGCGGCCTTCTTCGGCTCTTCCGCGGTCTCCGCGACCGGAGCGGCCTCGGCGACCGGAGCGGCCTCGGCGGCGACGGCCTTCTTCGTCGTACGGCGACGGGGAGCGGCCTTCTTCGGCTCCACCTCGGCGGCCGGGGTCTCGACGGCCTCGGCGGTCTCGACGACCGGCGCGGGCGCCGGCTCCGCGACGGGCGCGGTCTTGGCCGGGATCGTCACGATGACCGTCTCGGCGGCCGCGGAACCGGCCGGCGAACCGGCGGCCTTGCGGACCACCCGGCGGCGGGCGGGCTTCTTCGGCTCCTCCTCCACGACCGGCGCGGGCGCGGTCTCGACGACCGCCTCCACGACCGGGGCGGCGGTCTCCGGCGAACCGGCGGCCTTGCGGACCACCCGGCGACGGCGCGGGGCGGGAACCTCGGCCGTGACCGGGGCCTCGACGACGGGCGCCGGGGCCTCGACGACCGGAGCGGTCACGACCGGGGCGGCCTCGGCCACCGGGGCGGTCTCGGCGACGGCCTTGCGCGCGGTACGGCGGCGGGGGGCCTTCCGCGACTCCTCGGCGGCGGGGGCCGGGACCTCGACGACGGGCGCCGGGGTCTTGGCGACCGGCGAGGACTGCGCGGCGGCGTGCAGCGCGGCGGCGGCGGTCTCCACGGTCTGGAACGAACCGGTGTCCTCGGCCGGGCGGACCACCCGGGGGCGACGACGGCGCGGGGCCGGGGCCTGCTCCCGGGCGGCCGGGGCCTGGGCGACCGGAGCGG
>NZ_MSJP01000091.1 GCF_014596525.1 Streptomyces sp. CBMA291 | reverse complement strand
GCAGGGGCACTTCCAGGGCGCAGCGCTCCTGGGCCTTCCAGCAGCGGGTGCGGAAGCGGCAGCCGGAGGGGATGTTCGCCGGGGAGGGGACGTCGCCGCTGAGGATGATCCGCTCGCGGTGGGCGCGGGCTCCGGGGGCGGCGCGGCGGGTCCGGGCCGCAGCCCCGCCCTGCGCCGTACGGTGTGCACGGCGGCGGCGTCGAGCAGCGCACCCGGCAGGTCCGCGCCACTGAGCCAGGAGCCTTCGGTGACCCTGATGGCCCCGGAGTCCCCTCTGGCCCTGGGATCCCCTCCGGGCTCCGTGAGCCCTTCGAGCCCGGAGTCCCCTCCGGGCCTGGAGACCTCTCCGGCCCTGGAGTCCCCTCCGGGCCCCGTGACCTCTCCGAGCCTGAAGGTCCCCGAGTCCCCTCCGGACTCAGAGACCCCGGTCACCCCGGCGAGCCGGCTGAACCCGGTCACCCCGAACGCCCCGCCGAGCCCGGCGGGGACGCGCCGGTCGGTGCCGAGCAGCGCGGCGGCCACCAACTCCTCCCAGGTGGGATCCCCGAAGGCTTTCCCCTCACACTCCCGATCCACCTCTCGGCTCTGGCCCTGCCCCTGCCCCTGCCCCTGCCCCTGGCCTTGGCCCTGGTCCTGGACCCGCCCACGCCCGGGTTCCGGCCCGAGTTCTTGCTCGTGCCCCCGCCCCCGCTCCCGCCCTCGCTCCCGCTCCTGCTCCCGATCGCGCATCTGCCCCTGCCTCCCTCCCTGCCTCCCTCCCTGCCCCCTTCCCTGGCTTCGGCCTTGGCCCTGCACCGAGCCCTCCACCAAGCCCCGTTCCTGTCCCTGCTCCCGTCCCTCCGGGTGTTCGGAGTCGGAGGGGCTCGGCAGTGTGGTGTGCTCCGCGAGCGGTGTGCTCGTGTCCGTCTGCATCCGTGCCTCCGGTCGATGGGGGTCGGTACCGCCGGCGCGACGGGCCCGGCCGGTGGAGCACGTCCGGTCGGCGGGACGGGCGCGGTCGCCGGGGGCGGCGCGGTCGGCGGAGGTCATATGAGGGGGACCGTCTCGTCCGGGGTCTCGGGCGACCAGGCGGCGAGCGGGGTGAAGCCCCGGTGCCCGCACTCGCCGAAGACGGTCAGGGGCGCGCCGCCCGACAGGGCGACGAGACGCCAGAGGCCGGGGCGCGACTGGGCGCCGGACGTCAGGGGAAGCGCCTCGCGGCCGTCCGCGTCGGCGAGCTGCCAGCCGTACTCCGCGCGCGTCGGGACGACCCCGCTCAGCGTCACCGGCCAGGAGTCCAGCCACGGGTCCTCGCGCAGCGCCCCGCCGTACGCGTCGAGTGCCGCGCCGACCGGGCCGCCCGGGGGCGGGGTCACGGGCGTGGCGACCGGGACGAAGTGCCCGCCCGGCTCGGCCCGCAGCTGACCGGCGCCCGCGTGCGGGGTCAGCTCGCCGTCGAACACCGCGCCCACCGGGAGCGCCGGCGGGGGAGTCCGGCCCGCCGCCCCGTACGACAGCAGGAGCGCGGTCCGGCCGCTCGTCGTGCCGTGCAGCCAGACGCGCCGGGTGGTCAGCCGGGCGTCCCCCACGTCGTACTGGGCGAGGACGAGCCAGTGATCGCGCACCGGCTCGCCCTCGGCCGGGGCGGTGAGGCCCACCCGGGTCCGTACCGTCGTCGCGAGCGGCGCGGGCAGCCGGTCGGCGCCGAGCCACGCGCGGTCCAGGAGGTGGGTCAGGGCGCACTCCTCCAGGAGGCGCACCGGCCAGCCGGGGCCCGAGCCCGGTATGGCCCCCAGCTCCCGGACCCGGCCCGCGAGGCCCGGTGCCTGCGCGTCGACCATGCGGGCGGCGGTCTCCTCCCACAGTCCGTATCCCGGCTGTCCGGCCGCCGCGAGGCCGCCGCGCAGCAGGTCGGCGAGGCGCTGCTCCAACTCCCGGGCCCCTGCGGTGATCCGCCCGGCCCGGCGCGCGGATCTGCGCCGCGCGGCCTCCGGGTCCGCCGGGCCCGCGACGGCGCCGTCCCCGGCCGCGCGGTCCGGCCCGGCGGCGCTTCCACGGCGTGCCGCGAGCCACTGTCCGGCCCAGTCGGGCGCGGTGGACTCCTCGAACAGCGACTCGTCCGAGGCCCGGAGCAGCAGCAGGCCCAGCGCGTGCTTGCAGGGGGTCTTCCGGCTCGGGCAGCCGCAGTGGCAGGCGGGGCCCGTGGTGTCGACGACCGTCCGGTAGGGCGTACCGCCGCTGCCCTCGCACAGGCCCCAGACGGCCCCCTCGCCACGCCCCGTGCCCGACCACGGTCCGGCCGTGCCCAGCTTGCTTCCCGCTCTGCGCGACGCTTCGTCAGGAGCCAGTGCCAGCACCTGTTCAGCCGTCCGGAGCACCCCCATGCCATTCATGTCCTCGACGGTAGGGGCAGCCACTGACAACGGCCCTGGAGAGGGAGTTGGGCCGAAGAGGCGAGCCGAAGAAGACGAATTCGTATACGATTTGACTTTACAGTCCCTTTAAGATTGCCTGCGCGGACCAACTGTTTCACCTCGCGTCCAGGGGGACCCCCATGAAGCGCACCTTCCGCACCGCCGTCTCGGCCCTCGCCGGCACCGGCCTCGCCCTCGGCCTCGGCGCCTGCTCCGCGACGACGGAGGAAGCCGTCGACAAGGTCGACAAGTCCGTGAGTGCGTCCTACGAGGTCACCTACGAAGTCACCGGTACGGGCATCGAATCCATCGACTACCACGCCGGTGACGGCACCGCGATGGTGCCGAAGGTCGAGTCCGAGAAGAACCCCACGACACCGTGGAAGAAGACCGTGAGGCTCAAGGGCATCATGCCGCCGGCCGTCATGCCCGTCTCCCCGGAACCCGCCGACCTCACCTGCAAGGTCGTCTACGAGGGCAAGGTCATCAAGGAGGCCAAGGCCGAACAGGCGATGGCGGGCGGCTGCGTCGCCGTGTCGCCCGTCGTGGGCTGACCCTCCCTCACCCCTCCCTCGCCCCGCATCACCCCCTCAACTGCCCCTGACCAGCGGAGACATCCGATTGTCAGTGGCATGGTGCACGGTGGATCACACAGCAGGTCGAACGATCTGGAGGGGGATCCATGCCCGTGCCCGAAACCATCACGCAGCCCGGTTCCGGTGTCGAGACGGACACCGGACCGGGACGGCCGCAGACCGCGCCCGAGGCCCTGCGACCGCACGCCGAGCACGCCTTCGCCGACGAACTCGCCGCACTCGCCGCCGCCGACGACCGGCCCCGCCCCGCCCGCTGGCGCCTCTCACCGTGGGCCGTCGCCACCTATCTCCTCGGCGGCACCCTCCCCGACGGGACGGTGATCACGCCCAAGTACGTGGGCCCGCGCCGCATCGTCGAAGTCGCCGTCACCACCCTCGCCACCGACCGGGCCCTGTTGCTCCTCGGTGTGCCCGGCACCGCCAAGACCTGGGTCTCCGAACACCTCGCCGCCGCCGTCAGCGGCGACTCCACCCTCCTCGTCCAGGGCACCGCCGGGACCCCGGAGGAAGCCATCCGGTACGGCTGGAACTACGCCCGGCTCCTCGCCCACGGGCCCAGCGGGGACGCCCTCGTGCCCAGCCCCGTCATGCGCGCCATGGCCCGGGGCTCCATCGCCCGCGTGGAGGAACTCACCCGCGTCCCCGCCGACGTACAGGACACCCTCATCACCGTCCTGTCCGAGAAGACCCTTCCCGTCCCCGAACTCGGCGAAGAGGTCCAGGCCGTCCCCGGCTTCAACCTCATCGCCACCGCCAACGACCGCGACCGGGGCGTCAACGAACTCTCCAGCGCGCTGCGCCGCCGCTTCAACACCGTGGTCCTGCCGCTGCCCGCCACCCCCGAAGCCGAGGTCGACATCGTCGCCCGCCGGGTCGCACAGCTCGGCCGCTCCCTCGGCCTGCCCGCCGCCCCGGCCGGAACCGACGAGATCCGACGGGTCGTCACCGTCTTCCGCGAGCTGCGCGACGGCGTCACCACCGACGGCCGCACCCGCCTCAAGTCCCCCTCGGGCACGCTCTCCACGGCCGAGGCCATCTCCGTCGTGACCGGCGGACTCGCCCTCGCCGCCCACTTCGGCGACGGCGTCCTGCGCCCCGCCGACATCGCGGCGGGACTGCTCGGCGCGGTCGTCCGCGACCCGGCGGCCGACCGGGTCGTCTGGCAGGAGTACCTGGAGACGGTGGCCAGGGAGAGAGACGGCTGGAAGGACTTCTACCGCGCCTGCCGCGAGGTGAGCGCATGACGCCCACCCCCACGGCGGACGCCACCCCCACGGCGGACGCCGCCCGGACGCCGGACGCCGCCCGGACGCCGGACGCCGCCCGGACGCCGGGCACCGGCCGGACAGCGGGCCCCGCCGCCGGGCCCCTCGTGCTCGGCGTACGGCACCACGGCCCCGGATCGGCACGCGGCGTACGGGCCGCCCTGGAGGCGCGGAACCCGGCAGCCGTGCTCGTCGAAGGGCCCGCCGAGGCCGACGCCCTCGTGGCCCTCGCCGCCGACCCCGGCATGCGTCCCCCGGTCGCCCTCCTCGCCCACGCCGTGGACGACCCCGGGCGGGCCGCGTTCTGGCCCATGGCCGAGTTCTCGCCCGAGTGGGTCGCCATCCGCTGGGCCCTCGACCGGGGCGCCGCCGTCCGCTTCATCGACCTGCCCGCCACCCACACCCTCGCCGCCGCCGACCCCACCTGGGACGACAGCGAGGACATGGTCTCCGGCAGCGGTCCGCGCGTCGACCCCGTCGCCGAACTCGCCAGGGCCGCCGGATACGAGGACGCCGAGCGCTGGTGGGAGGACGCCGTCGAACTGCGCGGCGACACCGGCCCCACCGCCCCGTTCGAAGCGCTCGCCGAAGCCATGGGCGCGCTCCGCGAGGCATACGGACACGGCGGCCACCCCCGCGACCTCGTCCGCGAGGCCTACATGCGGCTCCGGCTCAAGGCCGCCCGCAAGGAGTTCGGGGACGCCGTCGCCGTCGTCTGCGGCGCCTGGCACGTCCCCGCCCTCACCCGGCGGACCACCCTCACCGCCGACCGGGCCCTGCTCAAGGGCCTGCCCAAGGTGAAGACCGAGCTGACCTGGGTCCCCTGGACCCACCGCAGACTCGCCCGCCGCTCCGGATACGGCGCGGGAGTCCAGGCCCCCGGCTGGTACGCGCACCTCTTCAGCGCGCCCGACCGGCCCGTCGAGCGCTGGATGACCAAAGTCGCCCGGCTCCTCAGGGACGAGGACCTCCCCGTCTCCTCCGCCCACGTCATCGAGGCCGTCCGGCTCGCCGAGGCCCTCGCCGCCCTGCGCGGACGGCCGCTCCCCGGCCTCGACGAGACCACCGACGCCGTCCGCTCGGTCCTCTGCGAGGGCTCCGACGTGCCACTCGACCTCGTACGGGACCGGCTCGTCGTCGGAGACGTCCTCGGCGCGGTGCCGGACGGCGCCCCCGCCGTCCCCCTCCAGCGCGACCTGACCCGCCGCCAGCGCACCCTGCGCCTCCGGCCGGAGGCAGAGGAACGCGCACTCGACCTCGACCTGCGCAAGGAGACCGACGGCGAGCGCAGCCGACTGCTGCACCGGCTGCGGCTCCTCGGCGTCGCCTGGGGCACCCCGGACGCGGGACGCGCGGGCACCGGCACCTTCCGGGAGACCTGGCGGCTGCGCTGGGAACCCGAGCTGCACGTCCAGGTCGCCGAAGCCGGAGTCTGGGGCACCACCGTCGAAGCCGCCGCCACCGCCAGGGCCCACGCCCTGGCGGAGGCGGCCACCGGCCTCGCCGACACCACCGCCCTCGCCGAGCGCTGCCTGCTCGCCGGGCTCACCGAGGCCCTGCCCGTCGTGATGCGGACGCTCGCCGACCGCGCCGCCCTCGACACCGACGTCGCCCACCTCGCCCGCGCCCTCCCGGCCCTCGCCCGCGCCCTGCGCTACGGCGATGTGCGCGGCACCGACACGGCCGCCCTCGCCGAGGTCGCCACCGGCCTCGCCGAGCGGATCTGCGTCGGCCTGCCACCCGCCTGCACCGGACTCGACGCCGACGCCGCCGCGACCATGCGCGAGCGGATCGACGAGGTCCACCAGGCCCTCGGCCTGCTGCCCGGCGCGGCGGGCACGGCCGACCGCTGGGCGGGCGTGCTGCGCCGCCTCGCGGACCGCGACCGCGTACCCGGCGCCCTGCGCGGCAGGGCCGCCCGGCTCCTCCTCGACGAGGGCCGGATCGCCGACGACGAGGCGGCCCCGCTGATGAGCCGGGCCCTCTCGCCCGCCACCCCGCCCGCCGACGCCGCCGCCTGGATCGACGGCTTCGTCGGCGGGGCCTCCGGCGGGGGACTGCTCCTCGTCCACGACGAGCGGCTCCTCGGCCTGGTCGACAGCTGGCTCACCGGGGTGCCCGCCGAGGCGTTCACCGACGTCCTGCCGCTGCTGCGCCGGACGTTCTCCGGATACGAGCCGGGCGTCCGCCGCACCCTCGGCGAGCTGGTCGCCCGGGGCCCCGGCGACCGGCCCGCGCCCTCCGCCCCCGGTGTCCCCGGCTTCGGCCCGGACCTCGACCGTCCCCGCGCCGACGCCGTCCTGCCCCTCCTCCACCTCGTCCTCGCCCGGGAGGCCACGCCATGACCAAGACCGCCGCCCCCGGCCACCGGCCCCCCACCCCGGGCCCCGGCCCTGCCACCGGGCCCGCCCCCGCCTTCGCGACCCCCACACCGACCTTTTCCGCCCCCTCCCCGGCCTCCCCGGCCTCCGCCGCCGACGAGCGGGCGCGGCGGTGGCGGCTCGTCCTGGGCGGCGGGGAGGCCGAGGGGACCGGGTGGCGGCTCGAAGGCGGCGACATCGGGATGGACGGGGCCCTCGACGCGCTCTACGGGCGCACCGGACAGGGCAGGGAGCGTGCGGCGGGGCTCGGCGCCTCCGCGCCCTCCGTCGCCCGCTGGCTCGGTGACATCCGTACGTACTTCCCCGGCTCCGTCGTCCAGGTCATGCAGCGCGACGCGATCGACCGACTCGGGCTCGCCACCCTCCTCATGGAGCCGGAGATGCTGGAGGCGGTCGAGGCGGACGTGCATCTCGTCGGCACCATCCTCTCCCTCCACCAGGCCATGCCCGAGACGACCAGGGAGACCGCCCGCGCCGTCGTCCGCGAGGTCGTCGACGAACTGGAGAAACGCCTCGCCGGAAGGACCCGCGCGACCCTCGGCGGCGCCCTCGACCGGTCCGCCCGGATCAGCCGGCCCCGCCACCGGGACATCGACTGGGACCGCACGATCCGCGCGAACCTCGGGAACTACCTGCCCGAGCACCGCACGGTCGTCCCCGAGCGGCTCATCGGCCATGGACGCGCCTCCCGGGCGCTCCGCAAGGAGGTCGTCCTCTGCGTCGACCAGTCGGGCTCGATGGCCGCGTCCGTCGTCTACGCCTCCGTCTTCGGCGCGGTCCTGGCGTCGATGCGGTCCCTGGACACCCGGCTCGTCGTCTTCGACACCACCGTCGTCGACCTGACCGACCGGCTCGACGACCCCGTCGACGTCCTCTTCGGCACCCGCCTCGGCGGCGGCACCGACATCAACCGCGCCCTCGCCCACTGCCAGTCGAAGATCACCCGCCCCGCCGACACGGTCCTCGTCCTCGTCAGCGACCTGTACGAGGGAGGCATCCGCGACGAGATGCTGAAGCGGGTGGCGGCGATGCGGGACTCGGGGGTGCGGTTCGTCGCGCTGCTCGCGCTCTCCGACGAGGGCACTCCGGCGTACGACCGCGAGCACGCGGCGGCCCTCGCGGCGCTCGGCGTCCCGGCCTTCGCCTGCACCCCCGACCTCTTCCCCGAGGTGATGGCCGCCGCCCTGGAGAAACGCCCGCTGCCGATACCCGCCGACTGACCGCACCGCGGCCGATCCGCCCCTCCCGCACCGGCCCCTCGTACGGATTCCGTCGTCCGGGGACCACCCGCTCGGGTGCGCAGGAGGGGACTGAGTCCCATATCACACCCCCCTCAAGGCCCGCCCGAGTTGCTGCTCCGGCGGGTCGCGAGGGGTCGGGAAGCCGTGCCGCGCCTGACGTGCGGGGTGCCCGGCCGCTCGCCCCGCCCCCTACGGAGGGCCCCTCCGGGGATACGGTCTGTGACCCGTATCACCGCCCGGTTGCGATCTGCGATTTAGGGACCCGTGGCCCACGGAGATACGCTGCGAGACGGACATGCCGCGTCCACGGACACCGTGAACGCCTCCCTTGTGACAGAGCAGTCACGTTGCCCGTCGCGGCACGCCCACGCAGACAACGAACCGCGATCATCAGAAAAGGGACGGACGCGCGTGGACCTGTTCGAGTACCAGGCGAGGGACCTCTTCGCCAAGCACGGTGTACCGGTGCTGGCCGGTGAAGTCATCGACACGCCTGAGGCGGCGCGCGAGGCCACTGAGCGTCTTGGCGGCAAGTCCGTCGTCAAGGCTCAGGTGAAGGTCGGCGGCCGCGGCAAGGCGGGCGGCGTCAAGCTGGCCGCCACCCCCGACGAGGCCGTCGCCCGTGCGACGGACATCCTCGGGATGGACATCAAGGGCCACACGGTCCACAAGGTGATGATCGCGGAGACCGCTCCGGAGATCGTCGAGGAGTACTACGTCTCGTACCTCCTCGACCGCACCAACCGCACCTTCCTCGCCATGGCGTCCGTCGCCGGTGGCATGGACATCGAGGAGGTCGCCGCGACGACCCCCGAGAAGCTCGCGAAGGTGCCGGTCGACTCCAACAAGGGCGTCGACATCGAGAAGGCCCGCGAGATCGTGGCCCTGGCGAAGTTCCCGGCCGAGGTGGCCGAGAAGGTCGCCGAGGTCCTCGTGACCCTGTGGGCCACCTTCGTCGCCGAGGACGCGCTCCTCGTCGAGGTCAACCCGCTGGCCAAGGTCGCCTCCGGTGACATCCTGGCCCTCGACGGCAAGGTCTCCCTCGACGAGAACGCCGACTTCCGCCAGCCGGAGCACGAGGCGCTTGAGGACAAGGCCGCGGCCAACCCGCTGGAGGCCGCCGCCAAGGCCAAGGGCCTCAACTACGTCAAGCTCGACGGCGAGGTCGGCATCATCGGCAACGGCGCCGGTCTGGTCATGTCGACCCTGGACGTCGTCGCGTACGCCGGTGAGAACCACGCCGGTGTGAAGCCGGCCAACTTCCTCGACATCGGCGGCGGCGCCTCCGCCGAGGTCATGGCGAACGGCCTGGAGATCATTCTGGGCGACCCGGACGTCAAGTCCGTGTTCGTCAACGTCTTCGGTGGCATCACCGCCTGTGACGAGGTCGCCAACGGCATCGTCCAGGCTCTGGAGCTGCTCGCCGCCAAGGGCGAAGAGGTCAGCAAGCCGCTGGTCGTGCGCCTCGACGGCAACAACGCGGAGCTGGGTCGCAAGATCCTGTCGGACGCCAACCACCCGCTCGTGCAGCGCGTGGACACCATGGACGGCGCGGCCGACAAGGCCGCCGAGCTCGCGGCTGCGAAGTAAGGGACAGGGGAAACCACAGCCATGGCTATCTTCCTCAACAAGGACAGCAAGGTCATCGTCCAGGGCATGACCGGTGCCACGGGCATGAAGCACACCAAGCTCATGCTGGGTGACGGCACCAACATCGTCGGTGGCGTGAACCCGCGCAAGGCCGGCACGTCCGTCGACTTCGACGGCACCGAGATCCCGGTCTTCGGCACCGTCGCCGAGGCGATGAAGGAGACCGGCGCCAACGTCTCGGTCCTCTTCGTGCCGCCGGCCTTCGCCAAGGCCGCCGTCGTCGAGGCGATCGACGCGGAGATCGCCCTCGCCGTCGTCATCACCGAGGGCATCGCGGTCCATGACTCCGCCGCGTTCTACGCGTACGCCGTGGAGAAGGGCAACAAGACCCGCATCATCGGCCCGAACTGCCCCGGTCTCATCACTCCGGGCCAGTCCAACGCCGGCATCATCCCGGGCGACATCACGAAGCCGGGCCGCATCGGCCTGGTCTCGAAGTCCGGCACGCTGACGTACCAGATGATGTACGAGCTGCGTGACATCGGCTTCTCGTCCGCCGTCGGCATCGGTGGCGACCCGGTCATCGGCACCACGCACATCGACGCCCTGGCGGCCTTCGAGGCCGACCCGGAGACCGACCTGATCGTGATGATCGGCGAGATCGGCGGCGACGCCGAGGAGCGCGCGGCCGACTTCATCAAGGCCAACGTCACCAAGCCGGTCGTCGGCTACGTCGCGGGCTTCACCGCGCCCGAGGGCAAGACCATGGGCCACGCCGGCGCCATCGTCTCCGGCTCCTCCGGCACCGCCCAGGCGAAGAAGGAGGCCCTTGAGGCCGCGGGCGTCCAGGTCGGCAAGACGCCGACCGAGACGGCCAAGCTGGCGCGCGCGATCCTCGCGGGCTGAACCGGCCTCACCGCCGGCGGCCGCCAGTAGCCGCACGAGAGGGCCCCGCCCCCGCCCGGTCACCCCGGGCGAGGGCGGGGCCCTCTCGCATGCCCGAGGGCCTATTCGGCGCTCGGGACCAGGCGCTCGGGGCCCGGGTTCGGCTCGGAGCGCAGCTTGTCGCGGAGTTCCACGTCCTCCGGGCCCAGCTTCGGCGGGCCGCCGCGCACGGGCACGCCGTTGACGGTCTCGCCGGGGGCGTTCACCGGGATGTAGCGGGCCGGGGCGGTCGCCGCGGTGAAGCCCGTGACGCCGATGAGGACCGCCGTCATCCCCAGGACCGTCCGCGTCCAGGTCCGGGCCCGGCGCTCGCCGCCCGCCCGCACCGAGCGGGCCGTCGGGAGGGACGTCTCGGGCGCCTCGGCGACCAGTTCGCTCAGCCGCCGGTGCAACTCCCCGGGGTCGGCGAGTTCGGGCACCCGCTGCCCGAGGACGGTACGGGCGTGCAGCAGCCGGTTGGCGGCGGCGGGCGTGCTGGCCTCGGTCTCGGCGGCCGTCTCCGGCAGGTCCAGGCCGAGCCCCTCGTACAGCAGGACGGTGCGGCGGTACGGCGGCGGCAGTTCGAGGAGCGCGTCGAGCAGCGCCCGCCGGTCCGCCTCCGCGGGCGGCGCGTCGGGGTGCTTGTGGACGCGGCGCAGCCGGTGCCAGGGGGAGAGGGCGTACTCGTGGGCCGCCGCCCGCACCCAGCCCACCGGGTCCGCGTCGACGGCGACCTCGGGCCAGTGCTGCCAGGCGTGCTGGAAGGCCCGCTCGACGGCCTCGCGGGAGAGCCGCCGACGCCCGGTCAGCAGATGGGTCTGGTGGACGAGCCCGGTGGCGGCGTGCGCGTAGAGCGCGTCGAAAGCCCCCTCGGGTGTCAGTACGGGCCCGGCGGAGGCGGGCAGCGGCTCCTCCTCGGGCGCCGCCGCCACCGGTTTCCGCCGCTCCTGCTGCTTCGGGGCACCCTTGCGGGCGGGACCCGGCGCGATGGCGGGCGCGGGCGCGGGGGCCTTCGGCGGCCGGGCGGCCCGCTTGGCGGCGGCCCGGGGGCGTACGCCAGCGGATTCGACGGCTTGCGTCCGAGCGGGTGATTTCGTCTGCGTCTGGGGCTGGGCCCGGGTCTGCGCCTGGGGCCGAGGGGGCGTCGCTGCCTGGGCCTGGGCTTGTGCCTGGGGCAGGGGCAGGGGCTGAGCTTGGGCCTGCGCTTGAGGCTCAGGCACCTCAGACACCTCAGACACGTCAGACACGTCAGGCACCTCAGGCGACACCTCAGGCACCTCGGACGATGCGGACGGTGCAGAGGATGCGATCAGGTGGCCCGGCGTGGGCTCCGGCGGGTGGTCGGTCCGCTCCTCGGGGGCGGGCGCGCCGAGCAGCAGCGCCGTGTACGCCTCGCGCTTGCGGCCCCGGGGCGCCGTACGCCCCGTCTCCCACGCCCTGACCGTGGCCTTCGTGATGCCCATGGCCTCGGCTACCTGCTCCTCGCTCAGAGCGAGGGCTTCACGCAACCTGCGCCGCTCCTTGGGGGTCGGCAAGCTGACGTCGGACGAGGAATCACCGCTGCTCCGGCTCATCGGCGTCGACCTCCCGCAGAGCTGCTGTGGGCGAAAAAGTACATAAACGTATCTTGAGCGACACAACGGAGGTTTGCCTGTTACGCGGCAAAAGCGCGTGTCGTTGGCAGCATGACCCCGTGACCCATGTGACCGAGCATTCGTCGGCCCAAGGCGGTCGGTCCGCCGCGCTCGCCACCGCCTGTGCCCGGGGCGGGGTCGCCGCCGGACTCGGCCTCGGCGCCCTCGCCGTCCTGGTGGTCGCCGCCTGGATCAGCTCCCCGTATCCCGACGGCGGTCCCGCCGGGGCCCTGCATCTGATCGCCGGGCTCTGGCTGCTCGCCCACGGCGTCGACCTGGTCCGTATGGACACCCTGAGCGGACTGCCCGCGCCCCTCGGCGTCACGCCGATGCTCCTGACCGCGCTGCCCGTCTGGCTCGTCCACCGCGCCGCCCGCGACACCCTCGCCCGGCGCAAGGCCGACCGGCCCGCCTTCTCGCCCGGCGGCGCGGCCGGAGCGGTCTCCGGGGGATATCTGCTGGTCGCGGCCGTGGTCGTGGGCTACACACAGAGCGGCCCGCTGCCCGCCGTCCGGCTCACCGCCGTGCTCTGGCTGCCCGCCGTCGTGGTGGGCGCGGCGGGCGCCGGGGTCTGGACCGCGCTCGGCCGCCCGCTGCCCGGCCGGCCCGAGGCGGCCGTCGCCCTGCGCGCGGCGGTCCTCGGCCTCGGGGCGCTCCTCGGCGGTGGCGCGCTCGTCGCCCTGGTCTCACTGCTCTGGCACGTGGGCCGCGCGCAGACGGCGTACGCCGGGCTCGCGGGGGAGTGGTCGGGGCGGGTGACCCTCCTGCTGCTCATCCTGGCGCTGCTTCCGAACACGGCCGTCTGGGGCGCCGCGTACGGGCTCGGGCCGGGGATCGCCCTCGGCGCGGGCGCGCTCGCCACTCCGCTCGGCCTCGTCGGGGATCCGGCCGTGCCGCCGTTCCCGCTGCTCGCCGCGGTGCCCACCGAGGTGCGGGGCTCCTGGCCGCACTGGGCGGCGGTGGCCGTCCCGCTGGCCGCCGCGCTTCTCCTGGGCCGGTACGTGGGGCTCGCCGCGCGGACCTGGGCGGCCCGGGACACGGCCCTGATCGCGATGGGCGCGGCCGGGGGATGCGGGGTGGTCTTCGGGGTCCTCGCCTGCGCGGCGGGCGGCCCGCTCGGCGGTGGCCGGCTCGCGGACTTCGGCCCGGTGTGGTGGCTGGCGGGCTCGGCGGCGTTCCTGTGGGGCGTCTGCGTGGGCGTCCCGGCGGCCCTGGTCGCCCGCGCCTGGACCCGCCGGACCCCCCGCCCGCCGAGGCCGCCTCGGGGATGGACGGTGACGCGGCCGTGGGCGGGGCTGGTCCCGGGACTTCGACGGTGGCGGGAGCGGGACGCGGGGGGCGGCGCGGTTCCGGGGCCCGGTACGGGCTCGGATTCCGGTGTACGGGCGGGGCTCGGTACGGGCCCGGGGCCCGGTCCCGGTACGCCCGTCGGCTCGCCGACCGGGCCGGGCGCCGGTGGGGGAGCGGGCCCCGGTTTCGGTCCGGCGGCGCGGAGTGCGGCCGGTACGGCGGCGGGGCCGGGCCTCGGCCCTGCTCCGGCCCTCGGCCCGACGGGCGGCCCCGTGGCGGTCCCGGGGCCGGGAACGGCCACGGGTACGGGCGTGGTCGCGGCCGTCGACACTCAGATCGAAGCCGGTACGGCGACGGGGGTCGTCCCGGGGGCCCGGACCGGCGAGGGGGCCGGTACGGCGGGTGGACTCGCGGACGAGCCTGGCCCGGTCGACGCGTCCACCCTGACCGGGCGGGAGTCAGTGCCCCTCCCGACCGGGCGGGAGCCCGCGTCCACCGCGACCGAGCGGGAGGAGCCCGCGTCCGCCCTGACCGAGCCGGAGCCCGCGTCCACTCCGACCGAGCCGGAGCCCGCGCCCGGCCGGAGACGGGCGTTCCCGCTCAGTCCGCTGCGGGCGCTGAGATCGGTGCTCGGCCGGAGGCCCGCCCTCGGCTCCGGGACGGTGCCGGAACCCGACGGAGCGGAGAACGAAGGGGCCGAAGGGGCGCCGGACCCGTCCGGCACGGGGGAGCCAGACGGCACTGAGGGGCCCGGTCACGGGGTGACACCCGGCTACGGGCTTGACGCCGGTCCCGTGCCCGGCGAGCCCGAGCCGCGTGAAGCGACCCGGTCGGGCCGCGTACCCCAGCCGTCCCCCGCACCCGACCCGACCAACGGCCCCGACCCGATCCCTGGTCCCGAACCGGTTTCCGGTCCCGAACCGGCTTCCGGGCCCCCGCCAAGCCACGCGGCCGCCCCCGAGGGACCGTCCGAGGGCGCCCATCGCCTCGACGAACCGGCCGAGGAAGGCCCCGGCCCCGATGAACCGGCCGAGGATGTCGTCTTCGAGCCGTACGACTATCTGTCCGGCGACTGGGATTCCTCGCCCCGGCTCCCCGGGGAGCCGGGGGGCTCCGACCGGCGGCGGTCCTTCTGAGCGGGGCTACTCCCGGACGCCGAAGCCCGCGCGCAGGGGCTTCGGGAGAAGGTCGTTGCAGGCCAGCTGGCCCGCGTGGGTGAGGGCGTCGTCACGGCACTCGTAGAAGTCGCTGTACACGAGCTTCATCGTGAAGCCCACCGCGACGATCATCAGGGCCACGCTCGCCGCCACCAGACCGCTGACCGCCGCCGTCCGCATCGAGCGGAGCTGGGCCGCCCGGGAGACGCCCTGAGCGACCACGGGGACCTGGCCCTGGCCCTGACCCTGCCCCGGGGCGGGGGACGGCGGCTGCGGCGACTGTGACGTCGGCGACACTTCCGCCGTCGCGGGCTCCTTCGGCTTGGCGCGCAGGGAGCTGATCGCCCAGTAGACGCCGAGCGCGCCGAGCAGCAGGGCCAGCTCCGGCAGGTTGAAGATCGCGAAGAAGAAGGCCCACATGCCCGAGAGGATCGCGTACCGCGCCCGCCGCTGTGCCGGGTCCGTGGGGTCCCAGCGGAGCCCCTGGCGCCCGGGACCGCCCTTGCCGGGGCCCTCGGGACCGGGCCGGCCGGGGCCCTGGCGTTCGGGTCCGCGGCCGAAGCCGTCGTTCGAGGGGCCGGGCTGGCGAGGGCTCCAGCGGCCGTCGGACGAGTCCGGCGCGCCGGACGGCTCGTCGCCTCGGTCCTCCGGCTGCCGCGGCTGCCACGGCTGGTCCGGCCTGCCCTCGGGCGGCGGCGCGAACGGGTTGTTGTCGTCCGTGGACGGGCGCTCCGGCATCTGCTGAACGTCTTCCCTCTGTCGTCGCGACCACATCCGCACCCGTGGTCTCGCTGCTGTCTCGTCTGCGTCTACGCCTGGGTCGGCGTCTACGTCTAGGTCCGCGTCTAGGTCCGTGTCTACGTCTGCGTCTATGTCCGCGTGTGAATCCGGCGGTGTGAATTCATCGGTACGTCTCGTCGGTACGTCTCGTCGGTGTATCTCGTCGGTGGAACCCGGCACTGCCCCGCCGGCCGCCGTGTGGGCGGTGCGGCCGCCGTTCACCTGGTCTCCGGCCGGTCTCCCGGCCGGTGGGTGTCGGGGGCGCGACCGGCTTCGGCCCCTGACGCTACCGTCCTGCTCCGCCCCCGTCCCGTGGGGGCCGTCCGGTGTGCCGGTATCGTTGCTGACGGTCGAGCCATTCGTAGGGTTCCCCGTATCGAGCGGCACGATTCGTTCGTACGACCGCACAAACACCACGGAAAGAGTGACCCAGTGGCTGCCGCCCGCCTCGTCGTCCTGGTCTCCGGTTCCGGTACCAATTTGCAGGCCCTCCTCGACGGCATCGCCGCCGACCCCGAGGGGTACGGCGCGGAGATCGTCGCCGTCGGCGCGGACCGCGAGGGCATCGCCGGTCTGGAGCGCGCCGAGCGCGCCGGGCTGCCGACCTTCGTCTGCCGGGTCAGGGACCACGCGACCCGCGAGGAGTGGGACCGCGCGCTGGCCGAGGCCACCGCCGCGTACGAGCCGGACCTCGTGGTCTCGGCCGGATTCATGAAGATCGTCGGCAA
The DNA here is from genome assembly GCF_014596525.1 of Streptomyces sp. CBMA291. Classification (GTDB taxonomy): domain Bacteria; phylum Actinomycetota; class Actinomycetes; order Streptomycetales; family Streptomycetaceae; genus Streptomyces. Next base: position 43,280 of record NZ_MSJP01000091.1, on the reverse strand, counting down.
GGAGTTCCTCGCCCGCTTCGGCGGACGGGTCGTCAACACCCACCCGGCTCTGCTCCCCAGTTTTCCCGGTGCCCACGGGGTGCGTGACGCCCTCGCGTACGGCGCGAAGGTCACCGGGTGCACCGTCCACTTCGTCGACGACGGTGTCGACACCGGCCCGATCATCGCCCAGGGCGTGGTCGAGGTGCGGGAGACGGACGATGAAGCCGCTCTGCACGAGCGCATCAAGGAAGTCGAGCGCTCGCTGCTCGTCGACGTCGTGGGGCGTCTCGCCCGGCACGGCTACCGCATTGAGGGACGAAAGGTTCATGTCGGTGAACACGGACACCGTTAAGCCCATCCGCCGCGCGCTGGTCAGCGTCTACGACAAGACGGGACTCGAAGAGCTGGCCCGGGGTCTGCACGAGGCCGGTGTCGAACTGGTCTCCACCGGCTCCACCGCCGGGAAGATCGCCGCCGCCGGGGTGCCGGTCACCAAGGTCGAGGAGCTGACCGGCTTCCCCGAGTGCCTGGACGGCCGGGTCAAGACCCTCCACCCGCGCGTGCACGCCGGCATCCTCGCCGACCTGCGTCTGGAGTCGCACCGCGAGCAGCTCGCCGAGCTGGGCGTGGAGCCCTTCGACCTGGTCGTCGTGAACCTCTACCCGTTCCGCGAGACGGTCGCCTCCGGTGCCACTCCGGACGAGTGCGTCGAGCAGATCGACATCGGCGGCCCGTCCATGGTCCGCGCCGCCGCGAAGAACCACCCGTCCGTGGCGATCGTCACCAGCCCCGAGCGGTACGCGGACGTCCTCGCGGCCGTCCAGGCGGGCGGTTTCGACCTGACCGCGCGCAAGCGGCTCGCGGGCGAGGCCTTCCGGCACACCGCCGCGTACGACGTGGCCGTGGCCTCCTGGTTCGCCGACGACTATGCAGCCACCGACGACAGCGGCTTCCCGGGCTTCCTGGGCGCCACGTACGAGCGGCAGAACGTGCTCCGCTACGGCGAGAACCCGCACCAGGGCGCGGCGCTGTACGTCGACGGCACGGGCGGTCTCGCCGAGGCCGAGCAGCTGCACGGCAAGGAGATGTCGTACAACAACTACACGGACACCGACGCCGCGCGCCGGGCCGCGTACGACCACGCCGAGCCCTGCGTCGCGATCATCAAGCACGCCAACCCGTGCGGCATCGGGATCGGCGCCGACGTCGCCGAGGCGCACCGCAAGGCCCACGCCTGTGACCCGCTCTCGGCCTTCGGCGGCGTCATCGCCGTCAACCGCCCGGTCTCCGTGGCGATGGCCGAGCAGGTCTCCGAGATCTTCACCGAGGTCATCGTCGCCCCCGGGTACGAGGACGGGGCCGTCGAGGTCCTGGCGAAGAAGAAGAACCTGCGCGTCCTCAGGGCCGAGGGCGCCCCGGCCAACCCGGTCGAGGTCAAGCCGATCGACGGCGGCGCGCTGCTCCAGGTCACCGACCGGCTCCAGGCCGAGGGCGACGACCCGGCGAACTGGACGCTCGCGACCGGTGACGCCCTCTCCGCCGAGGAGCTGGCCGAGCTGTCCTTCGCCTGGAAGGCGTGCCGCGCGGTCAAGTCCAACGCGATCCTGCTCGCCAAGGACGGCGCCTCGGTCGGCGTCGGCATGGGCCAGGTCAACCGCGTCGACTCCGCGAAGCTCGCGGTCGAGCGGGCGGGCGAGGAGCGGGCGCGCGGCTCGTACGCCGCGTCGGACGCCTTCTTCCCCTTCCCGGACGGTCTGGAGATCCTCACTGCGGCCGGTGTGAAGGCGGTCGTCCAGCCGGGCGGCTCGGTCCGTGACGAGCAGGTCGTCGAGGCGGCGAAGAAGGCGGGCGTGACGATGTACTTCACCGGCACGCGCCACTTCTTCCACTGAGCCACCCGAGACCGGCAGCCACGCGGGACCGGCAGCCGTACGCGGCCGGTGGCCGTACCAGGCCGGCGACTCGTGCGGGACCGGTGAGGTGTGACAGCGGCGGGCGGCCCGTCGGTACCCCTGGGGTACCGACGGGCCGCCCCTTTTGCGTTCCCGCCGGGGGAGCGGACGTGCGTATCCGGTGCCCGTCTTCGCACGACCACGCGATCGGCCCTGTGGTGAGAAGTCCACCGATCGGGTGGTCTCTGGTCTAATGAGTTGCTCTTTTGTCGGCCACTGGTAGTGGGGGCGTGGTGTTGGACGTACAGAACAAGTCCTCCGAGGAGGCCGTCGACGGCGTTCCCGGAGCATCGGACCCCGAGCCGTCCGCCGGTCTCCCGCCCGCTCCGCTCCGCCCCTATCTGATCCTCGCGGGCGTCCTGTGCGGCCTGTACTTCCTCTACTCCTGGCTCCAGTACGCGCACTTCCGCACCCCGTCCTGGGACCTCGGGATCTTCGGGCAGTCGGTCAGGGCGTACGCGGAGTTCCGCTCGCCCGTCGTCGACATCAAGGGCCCCGGCTTCCAGATACTGGGCGACCACTTCAGCCCCGTCACCGCGCTCCTCGCGCCGCTGTACTGGATCTGGCCCTCGCCGGTCTCCCTGCTCTTCGGGCAGGCCGCGCTGTTCGCCGCCTCGGCCGCCGTCGTCGGCCGCACCGCCCAGCAGATCCTGGGCAGCCGGGCCGCCGGCCTCGCGCTCACCCTCGCGTACGGGCTGTCCTGGGGGCTTCAGGAGGCGGTCAAGTCCGACTTCCACGAGATCGCCTTCGCCGTCCCGCTGCTCGCCCTGACCTGCCGGGCCCTGCTCCTCGGCCGCTGGACTGCGGCCGTCGCCTGGTCCGCCCCGCTCGTCCTGGTCAAGGAGGACATGGGGCTGACCGTCGCCATGGTCGGCGCGGTCCTCTTCCTGAAGGGGCAGAAGCAGCTCGGCGCGGCCCTCGCGGGCTTCGGCGCGTCGGCCTTCGCCCTCACCGTCCTCGTCCTGATCCCGGCGGCGAGCCGGGCCGGACAGTACGACTACTGGGCCAAGATCGAGAAGACCGGACAGGGCACGGACACCTCGTTCGGGCAGGTCGTCACGGACGCACTCGCCTCGGGCGACCGCTGGGAGATGCTCTTCTACCTGCTGGCGATCACCGGCTTCCTCGCCCTGCGCTCCCCGCTGGTGCTGCTCGTCCTGCCCACCCTCGGCTGGCGCTTCCTCTCCCAGGACCCCAACCACTGGGGCATGCTCTGGCACTACAGCGCGGTCCTGATGCCGATCGTCTTCCTGGCCCTGGTGGACGGCGCCCGCTCGGTGCGCACCTCCCCGCGCGGCTGGCTCGCCTCGTACGGGAGGGTCGCCGTCCCGGTCGCCACGGCGGTCGCGCTCACCCTCGCCGCGAACCTGCCGCTCCGGGCCCTGACGAAGCCGGAGACGTACCGCACGGACGCCCGTGTCGGGCAGGCGCGGGAGGCCGTCGCCGCCGTGCCCGACGGGGCGAGCGTGGAGGCCGATGTGTCGCTCCTGGCCCATCTCACGGCCGACCACCGCGTCTACTGGTCGGGCTCCTCGCAGGACGCCGACCCCGACTACCTCGCCTACGACCTGCGGGGCTGGTCGCAGCAGGTCTCCGACCCGGTCCAGCTGGCTTCGCAACTGCATCCGACCGCGCGCTACGAGATCGTGCACCGCTCGGAAGGGTTCGCGGTCCTCAAGCGGATGTGACGCGAGACATGGGGGAGGGGCCCGGTTTCACGTGGAACCGGGCCCCTCCCCCTCGTACGGGACCAGCCGCGATCAGTACTGCTGCTTGTTCCGGTTGAACCAGGCGGAGCCGTCCGACTTCGCCACGAAGACGATGACGAGGACCGCGAGGGCCAGGGTCACGATGCCGAGCGGCAGCGTGAAGACACTGAACAGCGCGCCGAACGAGCCGTAGATGATGGCGCAGATCCGGACGCCGTTGCCGCCGGACTTGAACTTGAGGGCGAGCACCGCGCTGATCACGGCGAAGAGGATCCAGAGGACGCCCACGACGATCAGAACACCCTTGCCGATGTCCGAGAACAGCGCGATGTCCTCGGAGGACGCGCCCGATTCCGCCAGATCGCTGTCGAGGGTGAAGGACACGGCGATCACCGCGAGACCGATGATCAGGTTGAGGGCGGTCAGGACCCACAGCATCACGCGCGCGGCCTTCACCCCGCCGGGCATGGTCATGGGAGCGCCGGGGTAACCGCCGCCGCCGTACGGGGAGACCGGAGGGGCGGCCGGGTAGCCGTAGCCCTGCTGCGGCGGCACGCCCTGGGGCTGCTGCTGGGGGTAGCCGTAACCGGGCTGCTGACCCTGGCCCTGTCCCTGGGGCTGGCCGTAGGGGTTGTTCGAGTCGCCGAAGCTCATCGCGGGATTCCTCCATGAATTTCTCTGTGCGGGGACGACGCGGGTCCGCGTGGAGGAATTCATGACGAATGAGCGGATTCTCCCCCTGCGCTTTCCGCGGCACTTCGCGGATCATCGTCGTCGTTACGTCGACTTTTTGTCCAGTCGTTACCTCCCGGAGTTGTGCGACTGCAACCCTTCGCACCGCCCGGGGAGCCGTCCCGCGCGGGCGAATTGGAACAAGGCGGGGGTCATCCGGGAGGATGTCTCCATGAGCGCCCAGATTCTCGATGGCAAGGCCACCGCAACCGCGATCAAGTCCGATCTGACCGTCCGTGTGGCGGCCCTCAAGGAGCAGGGCATCACGCCCGGACTCGGCACCATCCTCGTCGGCGAGGACCCCGCCAGCCAGAAGTACGTGGCCGGAAAGCACCGGGACTGCGCGGAGGTCGGCCTCGCCTCGATCCAGCGCACCCTGCCCGCCGAGGCCACCCAGGAAGAGATCGAGGCGGTCGTCCGGGAGCTCAACGAGGACCCCTCCTGCACCGGCTACATCGTCCAGCTCCCGCTCCCCAAGGGCATCGACGAGAACCGCATCCTGGAGCTGATGGACCCCGCCAAGGACGCGGACGGTCTGCACCCCACCAACCTCGGCCGTCTCGTCCTCAACGAGCCCGCCCCGCTGCCCTGCACCCCGAACGGCATCATCACCCTGCTCCGCCGCCACGGCGTGGAGATCAACGGCGCCGAGGTCGTGGTCGTCGGACGCGGTGTCACCATCGGCCGCCCGATGCCGCTCCTGCTCACCCGCCGCTCCGAGAACGCGACCGTGACCCAGTGCCACACCGGCACCCGGGACCTCGCCGCCCACCTGCGCAACGCCGACATCATCGTCGCCGCCGCCGGTGTGCCGCACCTGATCAAGCCGGAGGACGTGAAGCCGGGCGCCGCCGTCCTGGACGTCGGCGTCTCCCGCAACGCCGAGGGCAAGATCCTCGGCGATGTGCACCCGGGCGTCGCCGAGGTGGCCGGCTGGATCTCCCCGAACCCCGGCGGCGTCGGCCCGATGACCCGCGCGCAGCTCCTCGTCAACGTCGTCGAGGCCGCCGAGCGCGCGGCCGCGGCGCTCTGACGTGACCTCGGGGGCCCCGGGGGCATCGGGGAACCCGGACGGGCCGGAGGGTCCGGACAGGTCTGACGGGTCTGACGGGTCTGACGGGTCTGATACGTCGGACAGGCCGGTCGAAGGGGGCGGGAAGGCGTCGAAGGGCGCGGCCCCGGCCGCCTCCAAGGCGATGGCACCGGCCCCCGCCGCCTCCGCCGTGGATTCCGCCGCTTCCGTCCCGGCCCCCGCCGCGCGGAAGCGTCGTTTCCTCTTCACCACCAGCACCTCGCGGCCCGAGGGCGGCGGCCGGGCGGCCTCCGGCGACGCCCCGGCGCCCGCCCGTCAGTGGCCGCTGCTCACCGTGCTCGTGCTCGCCGGGCTCGGGCTGCTCGTGGTGGGGGTGGACCCGTTCGAACAGGCCTTCCGGGTCGGCACCCTGCTGATCGGCGCCGCGCTCCTGGTGGGTGCCGTGATGCGCCGGGTGGTGCCGTCCGTGGGCATGCTCGCCGTCCGGTCCCGCTTCACGGACATGATCACGTACGGGGTGATGGGCGGCCTGATCGTGATGCTCGCGCTCATGGTGCAGCCGGAGCCCTGGCTGAAGATCCCGTTCCTTGAGGACGTCCTCCATCTCACCGTGACGTAACCCGGAACCGGTGTACACGGCGCCCGCCCTCTCCCCCGTGGGAGGGCGGGCGCCGCTGTATTCAAGGGTCATGTACGTGCCAACGGATGATCAAGGTCCGTCGGAGCGCTGTGGCACGGAAGTGACCATTCCGCCATCCGGGCACCGCATCGGGGGAGCGCGCCGCCCCCGGACCTGCCATCCTTCGGGAAGGCCGGGGGCCCGAGGGGGGCACGGGGCCGGGGGAGGGGACCGCACATGCCCGCCTGGAAGGTGCTGCCCGGCGAACTCGACCCGGACATACGGGCGTTCACGGAACGGCTCCGGCGCCTCGTCGACCGCAGCGGCCTCGGGATCGTGGCCCTTGCCGAGCGCACCGGACAGGAACGGTCCGCGTGGGACGCCTATCTGAACGCGCGTCTGCCCGTGCCCCGCAGCGCCGTCGTGGCCCTCGCCGAAGCGACCGGAACCGACCCGGCCGCCCTCGTGACCCAGCGGGAACGCGCCACCCGAGCCTGGACCACCCGCCGGACGCCGGAACGGCCCGCAGGGCTCGGGCCGGAGGTGCCCGAGGCCGACGAGGGGGAGTCCGGCGGCGACATCGAACGGCACGGCTTCGGGGGCCGGACCCGCCGAGGAGCCCGTACGGGAGCGGATACGGGCACCCCTGCGGCCATCCGTGTGGGGGGAGGCCGCCGCGAGGGTCACCGTGAGGACGACCGCGAGGGCTCGGCCCGGCGCGAGGCCCATCGCGAGGACCCGGCTCACCACGAGGACCCGGCTCACCGCGAGGACCCGGCTCACCACTCCGCCCCCGGCCGCCCCGTCCTCCCCGATGGCCTCCCTGATGGCCGCCACGACACCCCCGGCCGCCACCCCGCCCCCGCGCCCGACCCCGACCGCACGCTCGGAATCCGCCGGGTGGACTCGATCGGCCCCGCCGCGAGCCCGCCGCGTCCCCGCCCGGCCGCCCCGCTCTCCCGCCGCCGGGTCGTACTGCTCTACGGGGCCGGGATCCTCGGCGCGTTGCTCGTCGTCGCCTCCGCGCTGCTCCTCGTCGACCTCGGCGGGTCCGGCGGGCCGGACCGGCGGGCGGCCACCCCGGTCCCGAGCACCGTGCCGCCCGCTCCCACGACCGTCGCCGCCCTCCCGGCGGGAGTGAAGTGCGCGGGCGCCGACTGCACCGGGCGGGACCCGGAGGCCATGGGGTGCGGCGGCGGCCTCGCCGTCACCGTCGCGCGGGCCGAGGTCGGCAAGGCCAGGATCGAGGTCCGCTACAGCCGCACCTGCGGAGCCGCGTGGGCCCGGATCAGCGGCGCGCGCCCCGGGGACGCGGTGAGCGTCGCGTCCGGGGACACCCGACGGCGCGCCACCGTCGCGCGGACCACCGGTACGGCGAACCCGTCCGACTCCTCGAACCCGTCGAACCCGGCCAAGTCGGTGAGCGCGGTGAAGACGGCGGGCGCGTACACCCCGATGGTCGCCGCCGCCTCCGAGTCCTCCGCCCGCGCCTGCGCCACGCTCACGGACGGCGACCAGGGCTGCACCCCGGCCCGGAAGCCGTAGCGACACCGCACCCCCGGCCCCGAAGAGGCGTAGCGGGACCGAACCCCCGGCCCGGAAGCCGGAGCGACACCGCACCCCGGCCCGGAAGCCGTAGCACCATGGCCCCCCGGCCCCGGAGACGTACCGACACGTGCCCCGGCCCCGGAGCCGTACCGACACACGGAGGAGGGTTCCGGGCTTCGGGAAAGTCGGGAAAAGCCCCGTTCCCGCCCCGGGGACCCCCTCCGGCGGGTGCTGCGGACGGGCGGCAGTGAGCCGGACCACAAGGGGGTGGGGGTTCAGCGCGGTCCGGGTCGGATAGCCTGATCGCTGGATATCTCTTCATGTCGAGACACTGATCGATCAAGAGAGCTATCCCGCACCAGGGGCAGGGACCCCCACCGCCAGCTGTCTTACGGAGATCGCCATGACCCGCACTCCCGTGAATGTCACCGTGACCGGCGCGGCCGGCCAGATCGGCTACGCGCTGCTCTTCCGCATCGCCTCCGGCCACCTGCTCGGCGCGGACGTGCCGGTCAAGCTCCGCCTCCTTGAGATCCCGCAGGGCGTGAAGGCCGCCGAGGGCACCGCCATGGAGCTGGACGACTGCGCGTTCCCGCTGCTCAAGGGCATCGACATCTTCGACGACCCGAACAAGGGCTTCGAGGGCGCCAACGTCGCGCTGCTCGTGGGCGCCCGCCCGCGCACCGCCGGCATGGAGCGCGGCGACCTGCTCGCCGCCAACGGCGGCATCTTCAAGCCGCAGGGCAAGGCCATCAACGACCACGCCGCGGACGACATCAAGGTCCTCGTCGTCGGCAACCCGGCCAACACCAACGCCCTCATCGCCCAGTCCGCCGCCCCGGACGTCCCGGCCGAGCGCTTCACCGCGATGACCCGTCTGGACCACAACCGCGCGCTGACGCAGCTGGCCCAGAAGACCGGCGTCTCGGTCGAGGAGATCAAGCGCCTCACCATCTGGGGCAACCACTCCGCGACCCAGTACCCGGACATCTTCCACGCGGAGATCGCCGGCAAGAACGCCGCCGAGGTCGTGAACGACGAGGCGTGGCTGGCCGACACCTTCATCCCGACCGTCGCCAAGCGCGGCGCCGCGATCATCGAGGCCCGTGGCGCCTCCTCCGCCGCCTCCGCCGCGAACGCCGCCATCGACCACGTCCACACCTGGGTCAACGGCACCGCCGAGGGCAACTGGACCTCCATGGGCATCCCGTCGGACGGCTCGTACGGCGTCCCGGAGGGCCTCATCTCCTCCTTCCCCGTCACCTGCGCCGACGGCAAGTACGAGATCGTCCAGGGCCTGGAGATCAACGACTTCTCCCGCACCCGCATCGACGCCTCGGTCAAGGAGCTGTCCGAGGAGCGCGACGCGGTCCGCGAGCTGGGCCTCATCTGATCCCGGCTCCCGCGAGGAGCCACATTCCGCCACCCCCGGGCCGTACGACCGACCGTACGGCCCGGGGGTGGCGTCTTTTCCCCCGGACACGGACGTCCGGTCTCCCCTATGCTGACGCCCCTGCCCGCCGCCAAGTCGGCGGGGACGAAGGGTAGTTGCATCTCATCGGGGGAGTCTTGGCGCAATCGATCCCACCCATACCATCCGACAGTCCGCCCGGCCTCCCGTCCGGAGCGCCACCACCCGCGCCGCCCGGCGCCCCGCCCGCCGTCCCGGGCCGTGACCCGGCCACCAGCGAAGCCACCCGGCTGCTCTGCGCGGGCACCTACCTCGACCCCGGCTACCGGGACGCGGTCATCGACGAGCTGTACGTGCACGAGGAGCGCTTCGCCGCCCCCTCGTCCGGCTTCGACGCCACCCGTGTCCTCGCCCACGCGCTGCGCGCCCGCCGCATCGAGCTTGGCTGGTCCATCGGCATCCTCGCCCTCTGGCTCGTGGCGATCCCTCTCACCGCGGGCCTGGTCATCCTGCTGTTCTACCCGTTCCTGCTCCTGGCACTGGCCCGCTGGGTGCGCGGCCCGGCCGCCGTCGCCCCGCTCTACCGGTCCGTCCCCGCCTTCGTGCTGCGCTGGTACGGGCGGCTGATGCTGGTCCTGAGCGTGCTGGTGTTCCTCTTCCTTCTCCTCGGCACCCAGCAGAATGCGGGGGAGATGTTCGTGAGCGACTCCGGCGAACTCGACGTGGTCGGCGGGCTCCTCGGCACCGGGGCCGCCGCCGCAAGCGCGTTGCAGGGGCTGATCACCCTCGCGGTGCCGTTCCTCATCGCCTGGGCGGTCGCCATCCAGCAGGGGCAGTTCGCCCGCGCGCTCACCGAGGAGCTGTCTCGGGGCCGCTTCCCCGACCGGCGCTCCGACCCGGCCGAACAGGCCGAGGGCGTCCGCTTCCGGCGGCTGCGCGACCTCGTCCGCATCGAGCAGGGCTCCGCCCTCGTCCTGTACGACGAGGCCGACCCGTTCTGCGGGGCGGGCGAGCCGTACGAGCCCTGGTCGCTCTCGGTCGAGCTGCGGCCCCGCGAAGACCTCGACGGCGAGCCCGAACCGCTCGACAACAGCACCATCCTGCGGCACGTCGTCCCGCTTCTCGAAGCACTGCGGGAGCCCTCGCCGCGCGGTACGCCGCAGGACAGGGACGCGGTCCGGGACCGGCTGCGCGAGCTGGAGCTCGACGAGGTCGTCTTCCTGCCGGTGGACGGGCTCCCGGCCCGCACCGCCGCCCCGTACGGCCCCGAGAGCTTCGAGCGGCACCGCTCGGACTCGATCGAGGAAGGCGGCGAGGCCCGCCGGTACTTCCTGCGGATCCGGGTCGGGGGCTGGGACGGGGAGGTCGTCACCACGGTCTTCGTCCGCGTCCACACCCAGGGCGGGATGCTGATGCTGGAGGTCGCGCCGCACGTCCTGCGCCCGGTGAAGCCGCTCTACCGGCAAGCGGACCGGGTCGCCCACCGCTTCCGGCACAACCACTTCTTCGGCCGGGCGGTCTGGGCGCTCGAGCAGACCCCGCGCTCCGCCGGGCAGTCGCTGATCACGATCGGGCGGGCGCTCGGGAACGCCTGGCGGCTGCTCACCGGCGGCCACGCCCGCGCGCTGCCCGAAGGTCCCCGGGTCTCGGTCCGCGAGCTGGGCTCCGACGGCACGGCCTCGCTCTTCCAGGACATGGACGTCAGCCGTCATCTGAAGAGCGTGCAGGACCGGGTCGCGAGCGGCGTGCTGTCGGCGCTGCGGGAGGCGGGGTACCGGACCACCGAGTTCGAGCAGCAGATCGTCCAGGTCGCCGAAGGCGGCCTCTTCATCCAGAACGACCGGGGCAACATGACGGTGGGCAACAACAACAACGTCACACAGAAGTCGTTCACCACCACGAACACCGGAGGAGACCGTGGCTGAGAAGAAGACCGGGCCCGGCGCCGGGCACTCCTACGGGGGCATCCGGATCACCAACACCGGCGGCAACGTCACCATCGGCGATCACAACAAGGTCACCCAGACCACCGGCGCCGTCCCGCCCGGCCGCGACCCGGCGCAGGAGGAGCTTCTCGAAGCCGTCCGCAGGCTCCGCGCCGACCTCGAAGGCGTCGTGGCCAACGCGCAGACGACCGCCCTGGCCGCCGAACTCGCCGACGCCGAGGACGAGATCGAGGGCACCGGCCGCGCGGGCACCGGCCGGCTGACCCGGCTGCGGAGCGCCCTCGCGGACGCGGGCGCGGTGACCGGCGTCCTCGCCTCCGGGGTGGCGGCCGTCCAGGCGGTCGGCGCGCTGCTCGGTGGGTGAGATGAACGGATACGGCCCGAGGGACGGCGTCCACTGGAACGACCGGGCGCAGCGCTGGGAGTGGTGGGGCGGCCCGCCCGTCCCGCAGGACACGGGCCCGCTTCCCGGGGGCGCGGGGCCCTACCTCGTACGCCCGGCGGAGCCCGCGCCGCCCCTGACGGCCCCCGGACACGCCCTCGGGGACGGACCCGGATACGGACCCGGATACGGACCCGGACCCGAGTACTTCCCCGAGACCGGGGAGTGGCGGTACGGCGGGACCGGCGGCGGGGGCGCGCCGGTGCGGCCGAAGGGCCGTACGGGGCTCGTGGTGGGCGCGGTCGTGGCCGTGCTCGTCGTGGGCACCCTCGGGGGGCGGCTGATCTGGGGCGGCGGGGACGCCCCGGCCACCGCCGCCGCCACCGTCACCGACACGGAGGAACCCCCGGCGGAGACGGACACGCCGTCCGGCGACGACGGTGACGGGGAGGACGGCTGGGGCACGGGAGCCGACGGCGGTCCCACGGACACGGCGACCGACGGCACCCGGAGCACCGACGGGCCGGGAGAGCCCTCCGGTACGGACTCCGGCACTCCGGACGGTTTCGAGGTCGTCGGCGATCCCAAGGGCTTCGTCGTCGCCGTCCCCGAGGGCTGGCACCGCACCGAGTCCGACCAGGGGATCTTCTACAACTCCCCGGACGGCGCGAGCCTGCTCCAGATCTTCCCGGTCACCGAGGGGAACCTGACCCCGTACGAGTCCCTGCGCGCGGTCTCCGAGAACGGCCGGGCGAACCGGCCCGGCTACGAGGAGGTCCGGCTCGAACGGGTCACGGACGACACGGCCGCGCACACCGACGCGGCCGAGCTGGTCTACGTGTACACCCGGGACGACGGCAGCCGCCGCAAGGTGGTCGACCGCGCCTTCGTCGAGCCGGACGGGCAGCAGTACGCCCTCCTCGCGGCGGGGCCCGAGACGGACTGGCCCCGCCAGCGCCAGGTGCTCACCACGGCGCTGGAGTACTTCACCACCGGGACGGACTGACGCCGTCAGCCCATCCGGCCGCCGCGCACCGTCGAGGCCAGCTCCGTCAGCCCCTCCCGGGTGCGGCGGAGCAGGCCCTCGCCGAAGGTGATCCTTGTCGCGCCGAGGCGGCCCAGCTCCGCGAAGGAGGGGCCGTCCGGCAGGGCGAGGACGTTCATCGGCAGATCGCCGAGGGCGCGGCGCAGGGCCGGGAGGTCGGACGGCGTGGCCAGGATCGGGTAGACGCAGTCCACGCCCGCCTCCGCGTAGAGACGGGCGCGCCGGACCGTCCGCTCCAGCGGCTCGGACGCCCGCAGGACATAGGCGTCGACGCGCGCGTTGAGGAAGAGGCCGGGGCCCGCCGCCGCCCGTACCTCGGCGAGCCAGTCGGCGTGCTCCCGGGGGTCCTTGAGGCCGTCGGGCCCGCTGTCCTCCAGGTTCAGGCCGACGGCGCCCGACTCCCTCACGCGCTCCACGAGTTCGGCCGCCCCGAGGCCGTAGCCGCTCTCCAGGTCCGCCGTGACGGGGACGGAGACCGCGCGGACGATCCGGGTCACGGCGGCGAACATCTCCGCCGCCGGGGTCTGCCCGTCCACGTATCCGAGGGAGGTCGCGATCCCGGCGCTCGGCGTCGCGAGCGCCGGGAAACCGGCCGCCTCGAAGACCCGGGCGCTCATCGCGTCCCACGGCCCCGGCACCACCAGGGGATCACCGGCCGGCCGGTGGTGGAGCGCGCGCAGGGCCGCCTCCTTCGAGGGCCCGGTCAAGCGGATCGGGGGGTGTAGTGGCCGGGCGTCATCCGGGTGGAGATGGCGATCCGGTTCCAGGCGTTGATGACGACGATCGCGCTGATCACGCGGGCGATCTCGGTCTCGTCGAAGTGGGCGGCGGCGCGTGCGTACACCTCGTCCGGGACGGGGACCGGGCCGTCGGTGAGGAGGGTGACGGACTCGGTGAGTTCGAGGGCCGCCAGCTCCTTCTCGGTGTAGAAGTGCCGGGACTCGCCCCAGGCGGAGAGCTGCACGATCCGCTCGACGGTCTCGCCCTCCGCGAGGGCGTCCTTGGTGTGCATGTCGATGCAGAACGCGCAGTGGTTGATCTGCGAGGCCCGGATCTTGATCAGGTGGTACAGCGTGGGGTCGATGTCCTTGGCGGTGGCCCGCTCCAGGTGGAGCATGGCCCGGTAGAACTCGGGGACGCGCTCGGCGAGGGGAAGCCGGGGGGCTTCCTCCGGTGCGTACTCTTCCTTCGCGGAAGCGGCGCCCGTGGTCTCGATGATGTCCGTCTGTGAGGTCATGAACTCACCGTAGGGCCCGGGTGGCTCAGGAGTATGGTCCACTCCCATGGCAAACGAGTGGGCCACTTTCGGGACCGACCTCCATCTGGAGATCCGGGGCCCCCGGCTCCGTGCCGGGCTCGTGGACGCGCTGAGGGAAGCCGTCCGAAGTGGGCGGCTGGCGCCGGGCACCCGGCTGCCCTCCTCGCGGTCGCTCGCCGTCGATCTGGGCGTCGCCCGCAACACCGTCGCCGACGCCTACGCCGAACTGGTGGCCGAAGGGTGGCTGACGTCACGTCAGGGTTCCGGCACCCGGGTCGCCCTCCGCGCGGAACCCCGGAGCCCCGCCCCCCGATCCACCGGGGCGCGAGGCATCGCCGGAGCGAGAGGTGCCACCGGAGCGAGAGGTGCCACCGGAGCGAGAGGCGCCGTCAAGGCGAAGGGCGCCGCCGCCCGCCCCCGTACCCTCGGTCCGGGCAGGACCAATCCGCCCGCCCACGACCTGCGGGCGGGCACCCCCGACCTCGCCTCCTTCCCGCGCGCCGAATGGCTCAAGGCGTACCGGAGGGCCCTCGCCGCCGCGCCCGACGCGGCCTTCGGGTACGGCGATCCACGTGGACGCGCCGAACTGCGCACCGTCCTCGCCGAGTACCTGGCCCGCGCCCGGGGAGTGCGCGCCCGGCCCGAACGGATCGTGATCTGCGCGGGGTTCGTGCACGGGCTGATGCTCCTCGGGCAGGTCCTGCGGAGCCGGGGCGTCCGGGACGTGGCCGTCGAGTCGTACGGCCTCGGGCTCCACGCCGGACTCCTCGCCGGCGGCGGACTCGGCACCCCCGCCCTGCCCTTCGACGCGCGCGGCACCCGGGTGGAGGAGCTGTCGGGCGACGGGCCGGGAGCCGTTCTGATGACGGCCGCCCATCAGTTCCCGCTCGGCGGCTCCCTGCCTCCGGACCGGCGCACGGCCCTCGTCGACTGGGCCGCTTCCACCGGCGGCTTCGTCCTGGAGGACGACTACGACGGCGAGTTCCGGTACGACCGGCAGCCCGTGGGCGCGCTCCAGGGGCTCGGCCCCGAGCGGGTCGTCTACCTCGGCACCTCCAGCAAGTCGCTCGCCCCCGGGCTCCGCCTCGCGTGGATGGTGCTGCCGGAGGAACTGTTCGGGGAGGTGGTGGCGGCGAAGGGCGCGGTGGACTGGACGACCGGCACCCCGGAGCAACTGGCGTTCGCCGAGTTCCTTGCCTCGGGCGCGTACGACCGGCACGTCCGGGCGATGCGGCTGCGCTACCGGCGCCGCCGGGACCAGCTGGTGGCGGCGGTCGCCGCCCACGCGCCCGGCATCCGCGTCAGCGGAATCGCCGCCGGTCTCCACGCGGTCCTCGCACTTCCCCCGGGCACCGAACAGGAGACCCTGCGGGCCGCCGCCTGGCACGGTCTGGCGGTCCAGGGCGTCAACCAGTTCCGCCGCCCCGGCGTCCCCGCCACCCTGGACGGCCTGGTCGTCGGCTACGGCACCCCGTCGGACAGCGCCTGGCCGGGGGCGCTGGAGGCGCTGTTGCGGGTGCTGCCCTGAGCGGGATGCCAAGGCGGGGCGGCAGGCCCATGAAATGCTGGACAGAGCACCCGTATCCATCCGAAGCGTCACCGAGGGAATCCATGCACACCGGCTTCGACGACACCGCCTGGCGCTACGGACCGCTGGCGACCCTGTTCTACGAACTCGACAAGCCGGTCGGCACCTCGTTCGGCGACGTCGAGTTCTACGCCGACCTCCTGCGGAACGTCACCGGCACCGTCCTCGAACCCGCCGTGGGCACCGGCCGCATTCTGATCCCCCTGCTCGAACAGGGATTGACCGTGCGCGGCTACGACACCTCGGCCGCCATGCTGGAGCAGTGCCGTGTCAACTGCGCCCGGCGCGGGCTGGAGGCCGATGTCTTCGAAGGCGACATGACCACGCACCGCGACCCCGGCGCCTTCGAAGCGATCGTGATCCCCACCGGCTCCTTCGCCCTGCTTCCCGACCGCGACAGCGCGCGGACCGCGCTGGCCGCCCTGCACGGCAACCTGGCCCCGGGCGGCCGGCTGATCGTCGACGTCGAACCGCCCGCCCTGAGCACGGCCCCCGACACCGGGCCGGTTCCGCACCAGTGGAACGGCGGCGAACTGGTCACCCTCACGAACTGGCGCACCCATGTGGACCCGGTGGCCCAGCGGACCACCAGCTGGGTCCGGTACGAGTCCTGGAAGGACGGCGCCCTGACCCGCACCGAACTCCAGATCTTCTCCCTGCTGTGGTTCGGGCTCGGCGAGTTCACCGCCCTGCTGCACGAGGCGGGCTTCGGCGATGTCGCCGTCCACGGCGGCTACCGGGCGGGTTCCGCACCCACCGCGACGGACGAGGTGTGGACCTTCGAGGCCACCCGCGCGTAGCGCGTCCGCGCCTACATGCCCCCGGCGACGCGCAGCACCGCGCCCGTCGTGTACCCGGCGTCGGGGGACAGGAGCCAGGAGACGGCGCCCGCGATCTCGGCGGGCTGCCCGGCGCGGCCCATGGGGACGCCGAGGGCGACCCTGGCCGGTCGCCCGGGGTCCTCGTGGAAGTCCGTCCAGACGGTGCCGGGGGCCACGCAGTTGACGCGGATGCCGTCCGGGGCGACCTCCTTGGACAGGCCCACGGTCAGCGCGTCGACGGCCGCCTTCGCCGCCGCGTAGTGCACGTACTGGCCGGGGCTGCCGAGGGTCGCCGCCGCCGAGGAGATGTTGACGAGGGCGCCGCCGCCGGTCCGGGTCATGTCCCGCACCGCGCGGCGCGCGCACAGCAGGTAGCCGAGCACATTGACTTCGAGGGCCCGGCGCATGCCCTCGGCGTCGGCGTCGGCGAGGCGCCCGTTGGGGCCGCTGATCCCCGCGTTGTTGACGAGGCCGGTGACGGGGCCGAGCTGCCGCGCCGCCGTGTCGAACAGCTCGTCGACACCGCTCTCGTCCGAGGTGTCGACCCGTACGGTCAGACAGGCGCGCCCGGCGGCGCGGACGGCGGCGGCGACCTTCCCGGCGGCCGCCTCGTCGGAGCGGTACCCGAGGACGATGTCGTGGCCGTCGGCCGCGAGGCGCTCGCAGACGGCCGCGCCGATGCCCCGGCTGCCGCCCGTGACGATGGTGATCGGCTGACGCATGGCGAAACCTCCAGATGACCGGGAAACCACGGGGACCAAATGATCGATCATTTTAGGTTCCCAGGTCGCCGGGGGTGCGAGCGGCCCGGGCGGGGGCCCCGGGACGGCCGGAAAACACCGTCCTAGACTGGTCGGTCGCGGCGGGCGTGAGCGCGGGAACGCGGGCGCGTACCGGCGGCAGGCGCGGCCGGGGAGGCCGGGCACGGGGGACGCGGGGAGGCGGCCGGGGATGCGCAGGCTGAGGTCGAGCACGGTGGTGCTCGGGGGAATGGGGATACTCGCGGCGACGATCACCGCGTGCGGCTCCGAACCGGACAAGCGGTGTGTGGACCCGGTCTCCCGGGAACAACTGCCCGCCTACGAATGCCGGACCGGCGGCGCGGGCGGCAAGGACGACGGCGGCGGCTCCGCCCGGGGCACGTACTACTACGGCGGATCCGTCCGCGACGACCGCGTGAGCGGCGGCAGCTTCGACAAGACCGCCGTGGACACCGGCGGCTTCGGCTGCTCCGGCTCCAGCGGCGGCTGAGAGGAGCCCGGCCCGTGGAACGGCACACCATCGCACCCCGCCCCGACTGGCAGCGGACCGTGGAGGCGCAGGGGCTCGTCTATCCGCTGACCCGGCACCCGGACGGCGCGCTCCGCCCGTACTGGGACGAGAGCGCGTACTACTCCTTCACGCTCCCCGAGGTCGAGGCGCTTGAGGAGACCGTCGAGGAACTGCACGCGATGTGCCTGGAGGCGGCCGATCACATCGTCGCCCGCCACCGCTTCGCCGAACTCGGCATCACCGATCCCCGACTCGCCGGACTGGTCGCCGAGTCCTGGCACCGCAGGGCCGAACTCCCCTCCCTCTACGGCCGGTTCGACCTCGTCTACGACGGCCGGGGACCGGCCAGGATGCTGGAGTACAACGCCGACACCCCCACCTCCCTGGTGGAGGCCGCGAGCCCGCAGTGGTTCTGGATGGAGGAGCGGTTCCCCGGCGCCGACCAGTGGAACTCCCTGCACGAACGGCTCGTCGACGCCTGGAAGCGGCAGGCCCCGCTCCTCCCGCCGGGCCCCCTCCACTTCGCCCACTCGGACGGCGACGAGATCGGCGAGGACCTGATGACGGTCGCGTATCTGCGCGAGACCGCCGAGCAGGCCGGGCTCGACACCGAGGCGCTCTCCATGGAGGGCATCGGCTGGGACCGGCTCTCGGGCCGCTTCGTCGACGACCGGCTCCGCTTCATCCGCAGCTGCTTCAAGCTCTACCCCTGGGAGTGGCTGACCACCGACCGCTTCGGCGGCCACGTCCTCGACACCCTCGACAACGGCGGCGGCACCGGCACGACCTGCTGGATCGAGCCCGCCTGGAAGATGCTCCTCTCCAACAAGGCGCTCCTGGCGATCCTCTGGGAGCTGAACCCCGGCCACCCCAACCTGCTCCCCGCCTACCTCGACGGGCCCCGCGACCTCGCGAGCACCATCGGCTGGGCCGCCAAGCCGCTGCTCGGCCGCGAGGGCGCGGGCGTCACCCTCCACGAGGCGGGCACGGAGCCCTTCGTCCGGGACGGCGAGGCCTGCTGCTACCAGGGCCTGGCCCCGCTGCCGGACTTCGACGGCAACCGGGTGGTGCTCGGCGCCTGGATCGTCGACGACGAGGCGGCGGGCCTGGGCATACGGGAGTCGGCGGGGCCCGTCACCGACGAGTACGCCCGCTTCCTCCCGCACGTGATCCTCTGACGGGCCCCGGCCCCGGGACCGCTACTCCGCCACGTACTCCCGCAGCGGCGCCGGCTTCAGGCCCGCCGCCCCGGCCGCGTCCAGCGCCCGGCGCAGATCCTGCTCCAGGGTCTCCGTGAAGTGCAGCAGGATGATGTCGCCCGCCTTGAGTTCCGGGGTCGGCGGGGTCCACTCGCCCCAGGTGGTGAAGTCGTGCGTCCAGGTGACCACGGCCTTCGCCCCGCAGGCGCGCGCGGCCGTCCGGGTGTTCGCGTCGTAGGTGCCGTACGGCGGGCGCACGAGCCGGGGCCCGTCGCCGAACCGGGCCAGATGCTGATCGCGCGCCCCGCAGATCTCCGCCTTCTGCCCGGCGGCGTCGAGCGTGGTCAGGTCCGGGTGGCCGACCGTGTGGTTCTCGGTCCTGGACGGGCCCTGGTCGAGCAGGGTGCGGAAGTAGCCGGAGTCGTACGAGTACGCCCCGGGCAGCAGGAACAGCGAGGCGGGCACCCGCCGGTCGAGCAGCAGCTTCGCGGCGGCCGGGTCGTGGAACCAGCCGTCGTCGATGGTGACGAAGACGACCGGGTCGGTGGTGTCGACGTGCGACACCACCGGAACGGGCTCGGGCCAGGCCGCCGGGGCGGCGTGCGCGGGTCCCGCGACCGCCCCGAGGAGGGCGAGCGGGACGAGGGCGGCGAGCGAGGCGCGCAGGGCGCGACGCGGACGAAGTCTCGGCATGGCCGCATCATTGGCCTAGACCAACTCGCGTGTCAATGAGGTGAGTTGGACTCGGGACGCTCCTCGGCCCGACGGCGCCTCCCGCAGCCGATCGAGAGGGGTGGGGCGCGGGGTGCTCCTCGGCCCGACGGCGCCTCCCGCAGTCGATCGAGAGGGGTGGGACGCGGGGTGCTCCTCGGCCCGGCGGCGCATCCCGCAGCCGATCGAGGCGAGTGGGGCGCGGGGCGGCCCTCAGCCCGACAGCACCTCCCGCAGCTGGTCGAGGCCCCAGTCCAGGTCCTCCTTCGACACGACCAGCGGGGGCGCGATCCGGATCGTCGAGCCGTGGGTGTCCTTCACGAGCACCCCCCGTTCGAGGAGCCGCTCGGAGATCTCCCGGCCCGTGCCGAGGTCCGGGGCGATGTCCACGCCCGCCCACAGACCGCGCCCGCGCACCGCCTCCACCACTCCGCCGCCCACGAGCAGGCCCAGCTCCGCGTGCAGGTGCTCGCCCAGCTCCGCCGCCCGCTCCTGGTACTCGCCCGTCCGCAGCATCGCGATGACCTCCAGGGCCACCGCGCAGGCCAGCGGGTTCCCGCCGAACGTCGAGCCGTGCTCGCCCGGCCGGAAGACCCCGAGCACCGACCGGTCCGCGACCACCGCGGAGACCGGCACCACCCCGCCGCCCAGCGCCTTCCCCAGGATGTACACGTCGGGGACCACGCCCTCGTGCTCGCACGCGAACGTCCGGCCCGTCCGGCCGAGACCCGACTGGATCTCGTCCGCCATGAACAGCACGTTCCGTTCGCGCGTCAGCTCCCGCACGCCCGCCAGATAGCCCGCCGGGGGCACCAGGACCCCCGCCTCGCCCTGGATCGGTTCGAGGAGCACCGCCACCGTGTTCTCGGTGACCGCCGCCGCGAGCGCCGTGAGGTCCCCGTACGGCACGATCTCGAAGCCCGGCGTGTACGGGCCGAAGTGGTCCCGTGCCTCGTGGTCCGTGGAGAAGCTGACGATCGTCGTCGTCCGGCCGTGGAAGTTGTCCGCCGCCACCACGATCTTCGCGTGCCCGTCCGGCACGCCCTTGACCTCGTACCCCCACTTCCGGGCCGTCTTCACGGCCGTCTCCACGGCCTCGGCGCCTGTGTTCATCGGCAGCACCATGTCCTTGCCGCACAGCTCGGCGAGCCGTGCGCAGAACTCGGCGAACCGGTCGTGGTGGAAGGCGCGCGAGGTGAGCGTCACCCGGTCCAGCTGGGCCTTGGCCGCGTCGACCAGGCGCCGGTTGCCGTGCCCGAAGTTCAGCGCCGAGTAACCGGCGAGCAGGTCCAGGTAGCGGCGCCCCTCGACATCCGTCACCCAGGCGCCGTCCGCCGAGGCGACGACGACCGGCAGGGGGTGGTAGTTGTGCGCGCTGTGCGCCTCCGCGGAAGCGATCGCTTCTTCTGTGTCCGACACGGGATCTCCGTTCGTCCTGCGGTTCGGGGGCGGACCCCCGGCGAAGGGGTGCGGCCCGGCGAAGGGGTGTGGCCCCGTTTCTATCGTCGCTCGGATGCCGGACGGGGAAACCTCGCGTTCCGGCGCGCCCGCCGTGCCGGAAACCCGCCCGCGCCTCCCGCGAGGGAGCCAGTCGGGGATCGGTTCGCGCACCTGAGAGAATGCTGTGCATGGCCTCTGACCGCCCGCTCGACGCCCACCACCACCCTCAGGGGGATGGCTCCGCCATGCAGCAACGTCCTCGTGTGCTCTCCGGAATCCAGCCGACCGCAGGTTCGTTCCACCTCGGCAACTACCTCGGCGCCGTCCGCCAGTGGGTCGCGCTCCAGGAGACCCACGACGCGTTCTACATGGTCGTCGACCTGCACGCGATCACGGTCCCGCAGGATCCGGTCGAGCTGCGCGCCAACACCCGGCTCGCCGTCGCCCAGCTGCTCGCCGCCGGCGTCGACCCCGAGCGCTGCACCCTCTTCGTGCAGAGCCACGTCCCCGAGCACGCCCAGCTCGGCTGGGTCATGAACTGCCTCACCGGCTTCGGCGAGGCCTCCCGCATGACCCAGTTCAAGGACAAGTCCGCCCGGCACGGCGCCGACCGCACCACCGTGGGCCTCTTCACCTACCCGGTCCTCCAGGTCGCGGACATCCTGCTCTACCAGGCCCACCAGGTCCCGGTCGGCGAGGACCAGCGCCAGCACATCGAGCTGACCCGCGACCTCGCGGAGCGCTTCAACGGGCGCTTCGGCGAGACGTTCACGATGCCCGAGGCGTACATCCTCAAGGAGACGGCGAAGATCTACGACCTCCAGGACCCGACGATCAAGATGAGCAAGTCGGCGTCCACGCCGAAGGGCCTCATCAACCTCCTGGACGACCCGAAGGTCACCGCCAAGAAGGTGAAGAGCGCCGTCACCGACACCGACACGGTGATCCGCTTCGACCCGGAGAACAAGGCGGGCGTCTCCAACCTCCTCGGCATCCTCTCCACCCTCACCGGGACGAGCGTCGACGACCTCGTGAAGAGCTACGAGGGCAAGATGTACGGCGCGCTGAAGACGGATCTGGCCGAGGTCATGGTGGACTTCGTCACGCCGTTCCGGACCCGCACCCAGGAGTACCTGGACGACCCGGAGACGCTCGACTCGATCCTGGCCAAGGGCGCGGAGAAGGCCCGCGCGGTCGCCGCCGAGACGCTGGCCCGGACGTACGACCGGATCGGCTTCCTGCCCGCCAAGCACTGAGCGGGCCCGGAGACCAATGACCCTGGCCGAAAGGGTGGTGCAGGCCGCACACTGGCGGCTGCACCACCCGACACCGGCCGGCCGACAACGGAGGAGATCGACGTGGGGACCGTAACGCTCGGCGTTTCGATCGCGGTCCCGGAGCCCTACGGCAGCCTGCTCCAGGAGCGGCGCGCCGGCTTCGGAGACCCGGCGGCCCACGGCATCCCCACGCACGTCACGCTCGTCCCGCCGACCGAGGTCGGCCAGGAGCGGCTGCCGGAGATCGAGGCGCACCTCGCCGAGGTCGCGGCCGACTGCCGGCCCTTCCCCGTACGGCTCAAGGGAACCGGCACCTTCCGGCCACTCTCGCCGGTCGTCTTCGTGAAGGTCGAGGAGGGCGTGCCGCTCTGCAACCGGCTCCAGAGCCGCATCCGCGAGGAGACCGGACCGCTCGCCCGCGAGCTCCAGTTCCCGTACCACCCGCACGTCACCGTGGCGCACGCCATCTCCGAGGAGGCGATGGACCGCGCGTACGAGGAACTTGCCGGTTACGAGGCGGCCTGGACCTGCCGTTCCTTCGCGCTGTACGAGCAGGGGACGGACAGCGTGTGGCGGAAACTGTACGACTACGAGTTCGGCAGCGGTCGCCCGATCTCGGCGGTCCCCGCGCAGACCGGCAGCCCGGCCGACACCCGGCCCACCCCGAGCGGCTGCTGACCCGGGGCGGGCGACCCCGTAGGGGGCACACCCTGTCGGGCCTTTCCCGTAGGGGCTCACCCTGTCCGGCCCGGCCGTCCCCGTAGAGCCTCGCCCCGCCGGGCCCGGCCCTTCCCGTAGGGATGCACCCCGCCCGGCCCGGCCGTCCCCGTAGGGGTTCGTCCGGACCGGGGCGCCCGGTCCGCGCTCAGACCGGCAGCAGTCGGAACAGCGGGCGGGGCAGGTGCCGGACCGCCGACATCACCACCCGCAGCGCGCCCGGCACCCACACCGTCTCCGAGCGGCGCCGCAGCCCCAGCTCGATCGCGTACGCCACCGCCTCCGGTGTCGTCGCGAGCCGCGTCTCCGGCAGCCCCGCCGTCATCGGGGAGCGCACGAACCCGGGCCGTACGACCATCACCTGCACCCCCGTGCCGTGCAGCGCGTCCCCCAAGCCCTGCGCGAAGGCGTCGAGTCCCGCCTTCGAGGAGCCGTAGAGGAAGTCCGCCCGGCGGGCCCGCTCGCCCGCCACCGAGGACAGCACCACCAGCGAACCGTGCCCCTGCGTCTGGAGCGCGCCCGCGCACACCAGGCCCGCCGAGACGGCGCCCGTGTAGTTGGTCCCGGCGACGCGGACCGCCGCGACCGGATCGGACTCGTCCCGCGCCTGGTCGCCGAGGACGCCGAAGGCGAGCAGCACCATGCCGATGTCGCCCTCCGCGAAGACCTTTCCGAGCCGTTCCTCGTGCGACTCGGGGTCGAGCGCGTCGAAGGGCACGGTCCGCACCTCCGCGCCGAGCCCGCGCAGCTCCGCCGCCGCCGCGGCGAGCCCGGGGGACGGCCGGCCGGCCAGCCAGACCGTACGGGTGCGGCGGGCGATCAGCCGACGGGCGGTCGCCAGACCGATCGCGGAGGTGCCGCCGAGGACGAGCAGGGACTGCGGGGCGCCGAAGGCGTCCTTCACGGGAACTCCCGGGAGTCTGGCCGCGCCCGGAGACCGAGGCGGCGGGCGAGGTCGGAGGTGAAGACGGACCGGGGATCGAGGGCGGCGAGCAGCTCCCGGAAGTCGCCGAGCCGGGGGTACATCGCGGCGAGCGCCTCCGGCCGCACCCGCGCGTCCCGGCGAGGCAGACCCGGCCGCCCGCGCCGAAGTGCATCAGCGAGGTCTCGACGGGCAGGAGTCGCAGGGTGGCGGAGAGGATCACCCCGGTCAGGCCCATGCCGCCGGTGGTGGCGTCGAAGAGCGGGGTGCCGGGCTCCACGGTCCTGACCCGGCCGTCGGCGGTGAGGAGTTCGAGCGCGGTCACCTGGCGCCCGAACGAGCCGGAGACGTGGTGGTTCCCGCCGTGGACGTCGGCGCCGATCGCGCCGCCGACGGTGACGTACCGGGTCCCGGGGGTGACCGGGACGAACCAGCCGAGCGGCAGCAGCGCCGCCGTCAGCCGGTGCAGACTGACGCCCGCCTCGCAGACGACGGTCCCGCCGGCGTTCTGCGCGGCGTCGCCGTGGGCCCGCCCGAGCCCCCGCGCGACGACGCCCCGGACCGGCCCGGACCGCACGGCGTCGACGGCCTCGGCGGGGTCGCGGGGCCGGTGCACGC
The DNA here is from genome assembly GCF_014596525.1 of Streptomyces sp. CBMA291. Taxonomy (GTDB): domain Bacteria; phylum Actinomycetota; class Actinomycetes; order Streptomycetales; family Streptomycetaceae; genus Streptomyces. The sequence goes on along the minus strand of NZ_MSJP01000091.1, from coordinate 19,098 downwards.
GCGCGAGGGTGGGCGCGGTGCGGCCCCAGCCGGTGAGGGGGACGCACGTGTCGTCCAGGACCCGGGTCTCGACAGCCATGAAGGTGACCGTATAGCCGGGTCTGTCGGTTATGCCGGTATTGATGGGCGGTTCGTCGAAATGGGTGATTAAAGGAGTGTCAGGAAAGCGTCCCCGCTCCCTCGGCCCCGCCTCACAGCACAGTCACCCTGACCGCCCCGGACGACGAGGCCGAGAGGGACGGACGGAGAGGGATGAGCGAGGGGAAACCGACGACGGGGGACGGAGAGGTGAGGGCGGGGGACGGGAGAGCGGGGGCGGGAGACGGAGGGGCGGGAGACGGAAGGACGGGAGACGGAAGGACGGGGGATGGGAGAGCGGGGGCGGGAGGTGAAAGGGGGGAGGTGAGGGACGGGAGTCTGGGATCGCGGAAGCACTCGGGGAATCCGATGGCCGGGCCTCCGGCTCCTGCCGATCACCGGGCCCCTGGCCCTTCCGGTCACCCTGCACCGGCTTCTGCCGGTCATCCGGCCCCTGGCCCTTCCGGTCACCCTGCACCGGCTCCTTCCGGTCACCCGGCCCCCGCTCCCGCCGGTCACCCGGCCCCCGCTCCCGCCGGTCACCCCGCCCCCGCTCCCGCCGGGCACTCCGTCCCGTGCGGTGCCGGGCCGGTCTCGGGGGCGATGCCCGGGATGTCGCTGGCCGGTCTTCGCGCCCCGGCGGGAGATCCTTGAACGCGCCCGTCTCTTCCGGTGCGCACGGACCGGACGGACAAGGCGTAGGACACAGGACATGGACTGGCTGACCAAGCTCCCCGTCGTCGGGCCATGGGCCGCCCGCTTTCTGCGGACGCACGCGTGGCGCTCGTACGAGACGCTCGCCGACGCCCACTGGAGCAGGCTCGCGGCGGCGATCACCTTCCTCTCCTTCCTGGCGCTCTTCCCGCTGATCACCGTCGCGGCGGCGGTCGGCGCCGCGCTCCTCAGCCAGGATCAGCTGGACCGGATCGAGCACAAGGTCGGCGAGCAGGTGCCCGGCATCTCCGACCAGCTGGACATCGGCGGGCTCGTCGACAACGCGGGCACCGTCGGACTCGTCGCGGGTGTGGTCCTGCTCTTCACCGGCATCAGCTGGATCGGCTCCATGCGGGACTGCCTGCGCGCGGTGTGGGGGCTCGACGACGTCGAGGGCAACCCGTTCCTGCTCAAGGGCAAGGACGCGCTGGTCCTCGTCGGGCTCGGCGGCGTCGCCCTCGCCTCGCTCGCCGCGTCCTGGCTCGGCTCCACCACCGTCGGCTGGACCGCCGAGCACCTCGGCATCTCCGGCTCCGGCGCCGGGGGCGTCGTCCTCCAGGCGGCGGCCGTCCTGGTCGCGGTCGCCGCCGACTTCCTGATCCTGCTGTACGTGCTGACGCTGCTGCCCGGGGTGCACCCGCCCCGGCTCGCCCTGGTGCAGGCGGCGCTGATAGGAGCGGTCGGCTTCGAACTCCTGAAGCTGCTTCTCGGCGGCTATGTGAAGGGCGTCGCGGCGAAGTCGATGTACGGGGCGTTCGGCGTGCCGGTCGCCCTGCTGCTCTGGATCAACTTCACCGCCAAGCTGCTGCTGTACTGCGCGGCGTGGACGGCCACGAAGGCCCCCCCGGACCCCGACCAGGACCCCGGCACCGACCAGGACCCGGACACCGACCAGGACCCGGGTACTAGTCCGACTTCGAGTCCGGCCCCGAGTCCGGCTTCGAGTCCGGGTCGGCCCCCGAGTCCGGGCTCCGCCGCCGTCCCGCCGAAGCGGCGGTCGGCCAGCGGCGGTTGACGAGGAAGGCGGCGCCCGCGAGCAGGGCGAGCGCGCCGCCCGCGACCGCGAGGGCGATGCCCACCCCGCCGGAGTGCCCCGACGCCACGGTGGCCTGGACGGTGCCCTCGGGGGTGTCCTTCCCCGGGGCGGGCGTGGCCGCGGAGGGGGCGGACGAGGGGGTCTGCGTACGGGCGGAGAGCGGCGGCACCAGCTCGCCGACCGGCGTCACCTTCCCCGCGGCGGCGAAACCCCAGTCGAGCAGCCGGGCGGCCTCCTGGTAGACCGCGTGCCGCTCCTTGGAGGAGGGGTTCATGACGGTGACGAGCAGCACCCGGCCGTTCCGCTCCGCGACCCCGGTGAAGGTGGCGCCCGCGTGGGTGGTGTTGCCGTTCTTGACTCCGGCGATGCCCGGATAGGGGGCGACCCCGAAGTCACCGGTGAGCAGCCGGTTGGTGTTCTGGATCTCGAAGGTCTCCCGCTTCTTGCCCGGCTTCTGCTCGCCGGGGAAGGCGGCGCGGGCCGTGGCCGCGTACTCGCGGAAATCCGGTTTCCGCATGCCGTCGCGGGCGATGAGTGTCAGGTCGTACGCGGAGGAGACCTGCCCCGGGGCGTCGTAACCGTCCGGCGAGACCACATGGGTGTCCAGCGCCTGGAGGTCGATCGCGTTCTCGTTCATCTCCCGGACGGTCTTCTCCAGACCGCCGTTCATGCCGCTGAGTACGTGGACGGCGTCGTTGCCCGACTTCAGGAAGACCCCGAGCCACAGGTCGTGGACGCTGTAGGTCTGCTTCTCCTTGATGCCGACGAGACTGGAGCCCGCGCCCATCCCGGTCAGCTCCGACGGGTCGACCAGATGGTTCTGCGTCCGGGGCAGCCGGGGCAGCACGGTGTCGGCGAACAGCATCTTCAGGGTGGACGCGGGGGCCAGCGGCCAGTGCGCGTTGTGCGAGGCGAGGACGGTGCCCTGCTCCGCGTCCGCGACGATCCACGAACGCGCGGACAGCTCCTTGGGCAGCACGGGGGCACCGGGTCCCAGCCGCACCTGCGTCCCGGGGAGACCGAGCAGGGCGCCGCCGAGCGAGGACATTGCGGCGGGGGGCTTCGGCTGCTGCTTCTCCTTGTCGTCCTTCGGGTCCGCGTGCGCGGGCACGGCGGCGACGAGGGGCAGGAGCAGAGCGGCGGCGACCGCCCAGGCGGTCTTCTTCGATGCGGACACGGTCGTGAACGTACAGGTACGCACGTGCGATCCGTACCCCGGGCGGCGGATCCCCCGCCCCCGTCCACCCGACCGCCGGGCACCGGAAGCGCCCGGTGATACTGGAGGTATGAAGCTCAGCCGTCGCGTCTCCTGGTTCCTGCTCGCGTTCGGGGTGTGGAGCTGGTTCATCTGGATCACTTTCGTCAAAAATCTATGGAACGACGGGAGTGGTCTCGCCTTTGACGACGCGGGCGATCCGACCGCCTACTTCTGGGTCCACCTGCTGCTCGCCATCACGTCCTTTGTCCTGGGGACGGTCATCGGGGTGCTCGGGTTGCGCGGGGTGCGCGCCGCGCGCCGCGAGAACGGCTAGCGCCGCGCGGGCGGTGCGGAAAAAGGGGGGTTACGGGGCGTGGGCGTCTTCCTGCTCGTCCTGATCGTGGTGATCGCGCTGCTCGTGGCGGTCCACCGGTACGTCTGGCTGCGGCTCGTCCGCGACGTCACGGCCCCCGGCGGGCTGCCGCGCAGGCTGGGCACGGTGGCCGTGGTGGCGCTGCCGCTGTTCTTCGTCGCCGCCATGGGCGGCTCCCGGCTCGGGGCGCCGTTCCCGCTCCAGCAGGTCCTCGCCTGGCCCGGCTTCCTCTGGCCCGCGCTGCTCCTGTACCTGACCCTGGCCCTCCTGGCCGGCGAGACCGTCCGCCCCGCCCTGCGCGCCTGGCTCACCCGCCGGACGGCCCGCACCGCACCCCCGGCGCCCGTCCTCGTACCGTCCGGGGAGGCGATGACCCCCGGGCAGCCCGAGGCGCCCGCCGAGCCCGTACGCGCCCCTGAGGCGACCCTTGGGGCGGTCCCCGAGAAGGCCCCTGAGACGACCCCCGAGGCCGCCCCCGAGCCGCCCCGGACCGCCCCCTCCGACGTCTCCGATGCCACTGGCGTCCCCGGCGGCTCCGGCGGCTCCACCCCCTCCGACGTCTCCCGGCGTCTCTTCGTCTCCCGGGTCGTCGGCGGCACCGCCGTCGCCGTCGCCGCCGGGACCGTCGGATACGGCACCTACGGCGTGCTGCGCGGGCCCCGGCTCAAGCGGGTCACCGTCCCGCTCGCCAAGCTGCCGCGCGCCGCGCACGGCTACCGGATCGCCGTCGTCTCCGACATCCACCTCGGGCCGATCCTGGGCCGCGCCCACACCCGGCGGATCGTCGACACCATCAACTCCGCCCAGCCCGACCTGATCGCCGTCGTCGGCGACCTCGTCGACGGCACCGTGGCGGACCTGGGCTCCGCCGCCGAGCCGCTGGCCCTGCTCCGCGCCCGGCACGGCTCCTTCTTCGTCACCGGCAACCACGAGTACTTCTCCGGCGCCGACGCCTGGGTCGACCACGTCCGCGAGCTGGGACTCCACCCGCTGCGCAACGAGCGGGTGGAGATCGCGTCCGGCTTCGACCTGGCCGGGGTCGACGACATCGCGGGGGAGAGCGAGGGGCGCGGCCCGGACTTCGCGAAGGCGCTCGGCGACCGCGACCGCGACCGCGCCGCCGTCCTCCTGGCCCACCAGCCGGTGGTGATCCACGACGCCGTGGAGCACGGGGTGGACCTCCAGCTCTCCGGCCACACCCACGGCGGTCAGCTCTGGCCGGGCAGCCTCGTCGCGGAGCTGGCCAATCCGACGGTGGCCGGGCTCGACCGCTACGGCGACACCCAGCTGTACGTCTCGCGGGGCGCCGGAGCCTGGGGACCGCCGGTGCGGGTCGGGGCGCCGTCGGACATCACCATCGTCGAACTCGCCTCGAAACAGGCGTAATCGGGGCAGGATTACTCCCCGCACCGGGACCGATACGTGCTGCTCATCGACTTAAATTCGCATTTCCCGGACATATGGCCGTGGTGCGGAAGTTCTCTCTTCCGCTTGTGAAAACGGTGTGATGGGATGACGCCATCGCGACGTTTGGGGGGCCGTCGTAGCTGGGGTGGACGAATAAAGGAAGCACGGCAATGCGGTCGACGGTCCGTCTGCGGATCCTCATCACTTGTGGAGTACTGGTGGCGGCCGGAGTGGGGGGCTGGCAACTCCTGCCCTCCGACGTCGGCAGCGCCGAACCCATCAGCGTCGGCACCACCGACGAGGTCACTTCACTGGACCCGGCCGGCGCGTACGACGCCGGTTCCTGGGCCATTTACAGCAATCTCTTCCAGTCGCTGCTGACGTTCAAGCCGGGGTTCACCACCCCGGTCCCGGACGCGGCGGAGGGCTGCAAGTTCGTGGACGCGAAGCTCACCACGTACCAGTGCACGCTCCGCGACGACCTCGCGTTCTCCAATGGGCGCAAGATCACCGGCGAGGACGTCAAGTACTCCTTCGAGCGCATCCTGCGGATCAAGGCGGACGTCGGTCCGCTGCCGCTCTTCCCCACGCTGAAGAGCGTCACGGCCGACGGGCGTCTGGTCACCTTCCACCTGAGCGCCCGGGACGCCACGTTCCCGCTGAAGGTGGCGACGGGTGCCGGTTCGATCGTCGACAAGGACAAGTACCCGGCGGACAAGCTGCGCGCGGGCGGCGAGGTCGACGGCTCGGGGCCGTACGTCCTCAAGGAGTACAAGAGCGGCGACGTCGCCCTCCTGGAGCCCAATCCGCGCTACAAGGGCTCCATCGCCAAGGTCGGCGGCCCGGTGCGGGTGAAGTACTACGCCCAGTCCGAGGACCTCGCCGACGCCTGGAAGGCGAAGGAGATCCAGGTGACCCACCGGCAGATGCCGCCGGCCTTCCTCTCCACCGTCGACACCAACGACGGCACCCGGGTCACCGAGGCGGGCAGTGCCGAGATCCGCAATCTGAACTTCAACACCCGGCCCGGCCGCCCGATGGCCGACAAGGCCGTCCGGCAGGCCGTCGCGTCGCTCATCGACCGCCCGGCGATCACCACGGGCGCGTACAAGGGCACGGTCGAGCCGCTGTACTCGCTGGTGCCGCAGGGCTTCATCGGGCACAGCACCGCCTTCTACGACACCTACCCGGAGCCCGACCCGGCCAAGGCGAAGAAGATCCTGGAGGAAGCCGGGATCGACACCCCGGTGACGTTCACCTTCGCCTACCGCAAGGACCTCACCTACGCCGCCGAGACCAACGAGATCAAGCGGCAGCTGGAGGAGACGGGCCTCTTCAAGGTCAAGCCCGTCGAGGTCAAGTGGACCGAGTTCCAGAAGGCGTACGCGAAGGGCACCTACGACGCGTACACCGTCGGCTGGCTCCCCGACTTCCCGGACTCCGACAACTTCACGGCGCCGCTCGTCGGCACCGGGAACAGCATGCACAACGGCTTCTCCGACGCCCGGATCGACAGCCTGATCGCCTCGACGCAGCAGTACAGCGACCGTTCGCGGGCGACCGGCGACTTCAAGGCGATCCAGAGCGAGGTGGCCGACGAGGTCCCGCTGGTCCCGCTCTGGCAGAAGAAGGACTACGTCCTGTCCACGGACTCGGTCGCCGGTTCGCAGAACGTCTCGGACGGCACCGCCGGTCTCTGGCGCCTGTGGGAGCTGAGCTGGATCTGACGCTCCCGGAGGGCGTCGTCTAGGACCGCTTCGGGCGGGCCCGCTCGGCGGGCCTGCCCGAAGCGGCCATTCCGGCCGCCGTCGGCATGAAGTCGGCGAGCAGCTCGTGGGTCTCCTTGACCAGCGGGCGCAGGATCCGGAAGCGGGAGAGCGAGATCGCGCGGGCGGTGACCGGCGCGAGCCGCTCCACCAGACGCCGGCTGTTGGCGGCGCCTTCGGAGCGGTCGTACACCCAGAAGAGGACGAGCCCCATCTGCTGGAGCCACAGCAACTGGGGCAGGGCCTCGCGCAGTTCCGGGTCGACCTTCACGGAGGCGCCGGAGATGACCCGCCGGTGCACCTCGATCGCCGCCTCCCGGGGCCCCTCCGACTCCGGGGAGAAGGGGCTGAGCGGGCTGTCCGGGTCGGCGGCGTTCTTGAAGAACTGGGACGCGAACTCGTGGTACGGCCCGGCGATGTCGAGCCAGCCGAGGTAGACCCCCCGGATGCGGGCCGTGAGGTCCTTCTCGTCGCCGGAGAGCAGGGGCTCGACGGCCGTCTGGTGTTCCTGGGCGATCCGGTCGTAGAAGCCCTGGACCAGGTGCTCCTTGGACGAGAAGTAGTAGTACGCGTTCCCCACGGAGACCCCGGCCTCCTGGGCGATGGCCCGCATCGTCGTCTTGTCGTACCCGCGTTCCTTGAACAGCCGGAGCGCGGTCTCCAGGATGAGCGTGCGGGTCTGCTCGCTCTTCGGGGCCGCCTTCTTCTCTTCCTTCTCGTCCTTCACGTGGTCGAGCCTAGCCGGGCGGACCGGGTGCCTCGCAGCGCCCGGCCTCGCAGGGCTCCCCTGGGCCCTTCAGGGCCTCCCGCCACTTCGCCGCGGCGAGCACCGTCACCCGGGCGAAGGGCTGCCCGGTGGGGGTGGCGAGCCAGTGGGCCTTGGCCCGGTGGTCGGCGAGCGCCCAGAGGCAGACGATCCAGGCGGAGGTCTCCCGGTAGACCTGGCCCCGGTCCCCGACCACGGTGATCTCCCGCAGGGTGGACTCGTGGTCGAGGGCGGGGAAGCGGCGCCTGGCCTCGTGGGAGCCCGCAGGGACCAGGTCGAGCGGGACGAGCTGCGGCTGTCGCAGCAGCCAGTGCCTGAGGTGGACGCAGAGCGGGCAGTCGGCGTCGTACAGGACGGTCAGTCGCCTGACGGGGATCGGCACGGCGGGTCACCCCTGGGGCGCGGGCGGGGCCCAGGGGCCGTTCTTCGGCGAGGCGGTCCAGTTCTGCGGGCGGACCGGCGGCACCTGCTCGCGCTCCATGACGCCCCGGCGGCGCATCTTGTTGAGGACGTACACGTTGCCGAGGTGCAGGGCGCCGAGGACGAGCAGGACGACCCCGAGCTTCACGGAGAGCGCCTCGAAGAGGCCCCGGGCGTCCCCGACGGCCTCGTCCTGGTTCAGATAGAGGGCGACGAAGCCGAAGTTGACGAGGTAGAAGCCCACCACGAGCAGGTGGTTGACCGCGTCGGCGAGCTTCTCGTTCCCGTGCAGCACGTCGGAGAGGAAGAGCCTGCCGTTACGGCTGAGGGTCCGGGCGACCCAGATGGTCAGGCCCACGCTGATGAGCAGATAGACGATGTACGCGATGACAGTGAGGTCCATGCCCCACCCTCCCTTGAACGCGTTCAAAAGCTGACCGTCCTGACGGTAGACCTCTCTTTGAACATGTTCAAGTCCGGGCGGGGCGGAAGCCTCGTCCGGTGCGGGAGGAGAAGAGGTGGGGAGGGGGAGGATGGGGGGCGGTGGCCCGCCCTGGCGTCAGATGCTCAGCGAGCGGGCGTAGTTGAGCTGACCCATCACCCACGGGAAGGTGTCCGGGCCACGCGCCGGGATCATCGTCGAGTGATGGCGTCCGCCGCTGGTGACGGTGATCTGGATGAAGCCGGTGGTCTGCTTCTCCTTCATCAGCAGGAAGAGCAGTCCGAGCAGGCAGAAGAGGAAGAAGACGATCGCGAGCACGATCGCCACCGTCGGGATCTTCTCCTCGGTCCGCGACATGTCCGTCGCGTTCCAGACGGCGCCCTTCAGCGGCATCGGTCCTGCCGGAGTGATGATCTGGTCGCCGACCACGGTGATGTCACCCAGGCTCAGCAGCGGAGCCCCGCCCGTCAGGGGCATCGGCGCGTGCTGCGGGGGCATCGGCATCCCGCCGGGCACCGGCGGCTGGTACGCGGGCGCCTGAGGGTAGTCCTGGCCCGGAACCGGCGGCTGCTGGCCCGGACCCCACTCGTACCCCTCCGGCTTGTAAGGGTTCGGCTCGCTCATCTGTCCCCGTCCTTCACGACGTTCTTCACGAAAAGGGAGAACGGGCATGGAAAAGCCCGCTTCCGCACGCGCAGCGTACAGAAGCGGGCTCGACCGGCCGAGCGGGGTGTCAGAAGCGACGCGTGATCAGCGCGCGCTTGACCTCCTGGATCGCCTTCGTGACCTCGATGCCACGCGGGCAGGCGTCCGTGCAGTTGAACGTGGTGCGGCAGCGCCACACGCCGTCCTTGTCGTTCAGGATCTCCAGGCGCTGCTCGCCCGCCTCGTCACGCGAGTCGAAGATGAAGCGGTGCGCGTTGACGATGGCGGCGGGACCGAAGTACTGGCCGTCGTTCCAGAAGACCGGGCAGGACGAGGTGCACGCGGCGCACAGGATGCACTTGGTGGTGTCGTCGAAGCGCTCGCGGTCCTCGGCGGACTGAAGACGCTCGCGGGTCGGCTCGTTCCCCTTGGTGACCAGGAACGGCATGACGTCCCGGTACGCCTGGAAGAACGGCTCCATGTCGACCACGAGGTCCTTGAGCACCGTCAGGCCCTTGATGGCCTCGACCGTGATCGGCTTCTCGGGGTTGATGTCCTTGATCAGCGTCTTGCAGGCGAGCCTGTTCTTGCCGTTGATCCGCATCGCGTCCGAGCCGCAGATGCCGTGCGCGCACGAGCGGCGGAAGGTCAGCGTGCCGTCGACGTCCCACTTGATCTTGTGGAGGGCGTCGAGCACCCGCTCCTTGGGGTCGATCTCGATCTGGAAGTCCTCCCAGACCGAAGCGTCCGACACCTCGGGGTTGAAGCGGCGGATCCGCATCGTGACCGTGATGTAGGGGGAGGCGGCGGACTCCGCCTCGACCTTGTCCAGTACGGGGGTAGCCATCAGTACTTACGCTCCATCGGCTGGTAGCGGGTCTGGACGACCGGCTTGTAGTCGAGACGCACGGTCTCGGAGCCGTTCTCGCCGACCTCGCGGTACGCCATCGTGTGGCGCATGAAGTTGACGTCGTCGCGGTTCGGGTAGTCCTCGCGGTAGTGACCGCCGCGGGACTCCTTGCGCGCCAGGGCCGAGATGGCCATGACCTCGGCCAGTTCGAGCAGGTTGCCCAGCTCGATGGCCTCCAGGAGGTCGGTGTTGAAGCGCTTGCCCTTGTCCTGGATCGAGACGTTCTCGTAGCGCTCGCGCAGCTCGGCGATCTTGTCGACGGCCGTCTTGATGGTCTGCTCCGTACGGAAGACCATCACGTTGGCGTCCATCGTCTCCTGGAGCTCGCGGCGCAGGTCGGCGACCCGCTCGCTGCCCGTGGCGTTGCGCAGCTTCTCGATCTGCGCGACGACGAGGGACTCCGGGTTCTCCGGCAGCTCGACGAAGTCGCTCTTGGCGGAGTACTCGGCGGCGGCGATGCCGGAGCGCTTGCCGAAGACGTTGATGTCGAGCAGCGAGTTGGTGCCGAGACGGTTGGCGCCGTGCACGGAGACACAGGCGACCTCGCCGGCCGCGTACAGACCCGGGACGACGGTGGTGTTGTCCGAGAGGACCTCACCCTCGACGTTGGTCGGGATGCCGCCCATGGCGTAGTGCGCGGTGGGCTGGATCGGGATCGGGTCCGTGTACGGCTCGATGCCGAGGTACGTACGGGCGAACTCGGTGATGTCCGGGAGCTTGGCGTCCAGCTGCTCCGGCGGAAGGTGCGTCAGGTCCAGGTAGACGTGGTCGCCCTCGGGACCGCAGCCGCGGCCCTCGCGGATCTCCGTGTAGATGGAGCGGGAGACGACGTCACGGGAGGCCAGGTCCTTCATGACGGGCGCGTACTTCTCCATGAAGCGCTCGCCGTCCTTGTTGCGCAGGATGCCGCCCTCGCCGCGGGCGCCCTCCGTGAGCAGGATGCCCATGCGCCAGATGCCCGTCGGGTGGAACTGGAAGAACTCCATGTCCTCCAGGGGCAGACCGCGGCGGAAGCAGGCGGCCTGGCCGTCACCGGTGAGGGTGTGGGCGTTGGAGGTCACCTTGAAGAACTTGCCGGTGCCGCCGGAGGCGTAGATGACGGCCTTGGCCTGGAAGATGTGGATCTCGCCGGTGGCCAGCTCGTAGGCGACGACGCCGGCGGAGTGCTTGACCCCGTCGACCTCGGTGATCAGCTGGTCCAGGACGTAGAACTCGTTGAAGAACTCCACGCCCTCCTTGACGCAGTTCTGGTACAGCGTCTGGAGGATCATGTGGCCGGTGCGGTCCGCGGCGTAGCAGGACCGGCGGACCGGGGCCTCGCCGTGGTTGCGCGAGTGGCCGCCGAAGCGGCGCTGGTCGATGGTGCCGTTCGGGGTGCGGTTGAACGGCAGGCCCATCTTCTCCAGGTCGAGGACGGCGTCGATGGCCTCCTTCGCCAGGATCTCGGCGGCGTCCTGGTCGACCAGGTAGTCACCGCCCTTGACCGTGTCGAAGGTGTGCCACTCCCAGTTGTCCTCCTCCACGTTCGCCAGCGCGGCGGCCATGCCGCCCTGCGCGGCGCCCGTGTGGGAGCGGGTGGGGTAGAGCTTCGTCAGGACGGCGGTGCGGCTGCGCTTCGTCGACTCGATGGCCGCGCGCATGCCCGCGCCACCGGCGCCGACGATGACGGTGTCGTACTTGTGGATCTTCATGACGTTGGTTACCTCAGCCCCGTGCCTAGCGGATGTTCGGGTCGAAGGTGAAGATCACCAGCGTGCCCAGAAGGATGGTGAACACCGTGGCGGTGTACAGCAGGCCCTTGAGCCACAGGCGCGTGTTGGCCCGCTCCGCGTAGTCGTTGATGACGGTGCGGAGGCCGTTGGCGCCGTGCAGCATGGCGAGCCACAGCATCAGCAGGTCCCAGACCTGCCAGAACGGGGACGCCCAGCGGCCGGCCACGAAGGCGAAGCCGATCTTGGAGACGCCGCCGTCCAGGAAGAGCTGGATCAGCAGGTGGCCGAGGACCAGCACGACGAGGACGACACCGGAGAGGCGCATGAAGAGCCACGCGGCCATCTCGAAGTTGCCTCGGGTCGCGCGCGGGGTCTTGCCGGTGCGCTTGCGGGGGGCCTCGATGTACGGCGCGGGGTTGTCCACGTCGTAGGCGGCGCCCTCGACGGGGCCGATCGCGGCGGAGGTGGTGTCAGCGGACATGTCTGGCGTCAGCTCCCGAACAGTTCACGTGCGGCGTGGCCGAGGACGGGGTACAGGGAGCCCGCCATCAGCACGACCCAGATGCCCACGACGGTCCAGAGCATCTGCTTCTGGTAGCGCGGGCCCTTGGACCAGAAGTCCACGGCGATGACACGGAGACCGTTCAGCGCGTGGAAGAGGATGGCTGCGACGAGGCCGTACTCAAGAAGAGCGACGATCGGCGTCTTGTAGGTCGCGACGACCTCGTCGTACGCCTCGGGAGAGACGCGGACGAGAGCGGTGTCCAGCACGTGTACGAACAGGAAGAAGAAGATGAGGACGCCGGTGACTCGATGAGCCACCCAGGACCACATTCCTTCCCGGCCGCGGTACAGCGTTCCAGCCGGCACGGAAAAACCCTCCGGGAGCGGGGATCGGGGCCGGCCGGCTTTCTGTCGGTCTGGCCCGGCCGGGTACGGTCCACCGGCCCCGGTCATCGTAGCGACGACTTGTCGGTTCGCTCGCGCGGGGTCCATAGGTGTGATCAATCAGGCACGGAAGGGCTACTGTGAGCGGCGAAAACGCCGCCTTTCGGGCTAATCGCTACGCGGGGTGCCGGGATACGGGCCGTTCGGCGAGCCGGAAGGCCAGCCGACCCCTGGCGAGTCGGCGCAGTTCCTCGGCCGAGACGGCCCTCTCCTCCTCCGCTTCGTTGCCGAGACGTGACCGGATTCCGGCGAGCACCCGGTCGAGACGCAGCCCGGGGCGCACTCCGTCCAGGCTGATAACGAACGCGTGTCCGAATCTGCTGGCGTAGGCGGCGTGGGCCGCCCGCAGCGCGGTCCTGGCCGCGGGCGGCGCGTCGGGGCGCGGCGGCAGCGGGGTCTCGGCGGCCAGGGCTTCGTCGAGATCGGCCCGGGAGAGGTCGTACCCGGCCTCGTCGGCGGCGGCGAGGAGGGCGTCCACGGTCGGGTACGGACGGTGCGCCGCGACCCGTTCGGCCCAGCGGCGGCTTCGGCAGCAGGAGAGCAGCAGGGCCCTGGCCTCGGCGGGGGCGGCACCGTTGAAACCGGTCAGCCCGTACGAGGGGAGCCCCCGGTGCTGCGTGGGTATGGCGGAGGTGACGGGCGCGCCGGCGGGGCCCGGGTTCCGGCAGGGGACAGGGGCGTCGCTGGTCAGCGTGGACTCCGGTACTCCGGGACGGATGGGGTGTGTGGGGTGGATGTGACGCAACGTTATCGACGGGGCGGGGGAGGTGTCCGACGGATGCGCGAATTTCACCCGGAAAGGCGAGTTTCAGAACCGGTGATGGACGCGGGGGTTCCGGTCGGAGGCCACGGCGGGCTCCGCGAGCCGCCACCCCCTCGCCGGGGCCGTTCCCCCGTCGAACGACCCGGAGGGCGGAAACGTCCCCTCCGCGCGGCCCCGGCGTGTTTCTCTCGCGAGACCTCGGTGCCAGCCGTTCGCGAGACCTCGGCGTCCGCCGTTCGCGCGGCCCCGGCGTCCGCCGTTCGCGAGGCCCCGGATCGATGTCCGATTGGCCCGCTCGTGCTCCGTACGGGAGGATTCCGGTGATGCGGTACTCCATACGAGGGCCCCACAAGGGCCCCGCGCTTCTGGCGACCGCGGTGACACTGGTCGCCGTGGCGGCCTGCTCGAACGGATCCCCGACCGGGTCGCCGTCTCCCGCGGCCCCCGCCCCCACCGGCCCCGACGGGACCCGGGCCACCCCCACCGCCCCCGCCGAAGCGCCCACCACTCCCACTCCCACCCCCACCCCGACGCCCAGCCGGGCCTACCCCCTCTCCAGCGCCCCCCGCACCGTGCCCGCCGTCCGTGCGCACGAGCCCGCCCGGGGGCCCGGCTGGAAGCCCGCCTCCGGCGCCGGGGTCGTCCTCGCGGGGAACGCCGAGGGCCTCGCCGACGAGGGGAAGCTGATCGCCGGGGAACTCGGCATCGCCTACCGGGGCGCCGTCCCCGCCGGACCCGGCGACGTGGAGCTGGCCCTGGGGGATCCGGGCGGCGCCCCCGAGTCGTACACCCTGGTCGTGCGCGACGGGCGGGTCCGGATCAGCGGGCCCGACGAGGCGGGCGTCTTCTACGGCACCCGCACCCTCAAGCAGTCGGTCAAGGCCACCGGCGCGATACCCGAGGGGACCGTCACCGACCGGCCGGCGAAGCCGCAGCGCGGGCTCAACCTCGACATCGCCCGCAAGCCCTTCACGGCGGGCTGGATCGAGGACCGCGTCCGCGAGATGGGCGATCTCAAGCTCAACCAGCTCGGGCTGCACTTCTCCGACGACCAGGGCTTCCGCATCGCCTCCGACAGTCACCCCGAGATCGTCTCGGCCCGGCACCTCACCAAGGCCGAGGTCCGCCGGATCCTGGCGCTCGCCGCCGAGCGGCACGTCACCGTCGTCCCCGAGATCGACTCCCCCGGGCACCTCGGCGCCGTCATCGCCGCCCACCCCGGACTCCAGCTCCGCAGCGTGACCGGCCGGGCCCCGCGCGGCGCCGTGGACATCGCGAACCCGGCCGCCGCGAGGATCGTCGACGAGCTGCTGCGCGAGTACGCCCAGCTCTTCCCCGGGGCGTACTGGCATCTGGGCGCCGACGAGTACGTCGCCCTCATGGCGAAGGACCCCGAGGCCACCTATCCGGGTCTGGCCCGCGCCGCCCGCGCCAGGTACGGCCCCGACGCCCGGGTGAAGGACCTGGCCACCGGCTGGCTGAACGACCGGGCGGCCACCGTCCGGCCCACCGGCAAGACCCTCAAGGCGTGGAACGACGGCTTCTTCGGCGGCGGGGTCGTCCAGGCGGCCGAGGACATCGAGGTCGAGTACTGGACGGGCAAGGAGTACGGCGCCCGCGACCCGGCCGCGTATCTGAGCGCGGGCCGCGAGCTGGTCAACCTCAACGACGAGTACCTCTACTACGTACTCGGCCAGCCCAACGGCTTCACGTACCCGACCGGCCGCCGTATCTACGAGCAGTGGACCCCGCGCGTGCTCCGGGGCACCGCCCCCGTCCCCGCCCGGTACGAGGACCGGATCCTCGGCGCCCGCTTCGCCGTCTGGTGCGACCTCTCCGGCGCGCAGACGCAGGCGCAGGTGGCGGACGGCATCCGGATGCCGCTGGCGGCCCTCTCCCAGAAGGTCTGGGACCCGGGGAAGCCGACGCTCGGCTGGGACCAGTTCCGGGCCCTCGCGACGAAGGTCCGGGGCTGACCTGGTTTTTTGTCGTGGACGTGGCAGGGGGTTTCCGCGTACGTTCCTCCGGCGGCGGCCGTGTGGCCGCCTCGGCGCCTCGGGGAGGGGCGCCGTACGCCCCTGGGGGGAATCGCACCACCATGCTCCGCAATCCGAACGGACTTTCGTATGCCGTGGTGTCGCTGCTCGGCGTCACCGCCGTCGTCGACACGCTCAGCCTGATCGGCGACCTGGACCTCCGGTCGCGTCTCGTCGACATCCAGGAGGACCCCGCCGCCCTGGTGTCGGACTCCACCACCGCGCTCACGCTCGCCTGGAGCGCGCAGTTCCTGCTGTTCCTGGCGACCACGGTCGTCTTCATCGTCTGGTTCCACCGGCTGCGGCTCAACGCCGAGGTCTGGGCCGGGGACCTGATGAGCCGTACGCCCGGCTGGGCGATCGGCGGCTGGTTCGTCCCGCTCGCCAACTTCTGGATCCCGCGCGCGGTCGCCGCCGACATCTGGCGGGCGAGCCGCCCCGATCCGTCCGCGCCCGACGGCCCCCGTGAGCTGACGCTGCTCAACGGCTGGTGGGTCTGCTTCGCCTGTCATCTGGCACTGAACCGGATCGGTTCCGGCCAGTTCGACCGCTCCGTGGGTGCCGGGGAACTCGTCGACGCCACCTCCTGGCTCGTCGCCGGTGACGCGGCGGGCATCGTGGCCGCCGGGCTCGCGATTCTGCTCGTGCGCCGTCTGACCTCTATGCAGCACGCCAAGGCCACTGGCATGATTCCGGCCGCGCGGTGACGAAAAAACATCCCCCGGCAGCGTAGGCGGGGACGCACCGCGTCCGGATCGGGTGGCAAGGAGGCGTCCATGACGTCGGTGGTGTCGGTGACGGGCCGGAATCTGCGGGAACTGATCGACGCGGCCGACGAGCGGGGCCTGGCCGCGGCCGGTCTCGCCTGCCTCGACCGCTGCCTTCCGCTGTTCGCCGCCGACCGGGCCGACGTCCTGCGCCCGGTGTGGGCGGCCGTCGCCCGGGGTGACGGCCGGGCCTGGGCCGAGGCCGTCGCCAAGGCCCGGACCGAGCTGGACGCACCCGCCGCCCCGGCGGACGCGGCGCAGGACGGACCCGCCACCACGGACGCCGAGGCCGTACGCGGAATGCTGGCCGCCGCCCCCGAGGCGTGGACCCCCGGCGCCCTGCGCGCCTGGGCCGACGCCTGCTCCGTCACCGCCCTCGTCCTGCACGGGCGGTACGACGCGGGTGACGGCCCCGAGGGACTGGCCGAGCGCTGCCGGGCCGGGGACGCGGAGGGCGCGGGCCCGCTGCTGGCCGGGGAACTCCGCCGTCAGCGCACGGTCCTCGAATCCGCCGCCCACGGCCCCACCGGTCTGCGCCGCGCCCGCGAACTCTCGGCCGAAGGCGGCCGGGTCCTGCGCGCGGTGGTCTCCCGCCGGGCCCGCACGGCCTGAGCGGCGGGCCGGCGGGGGAGCCTGGGGGAGGCGGGTCCTGAACGCGGCTCGGGCCGCGCGCGCCTGGGCCGAAAAGTCCCCCCGCGGACCGTCCGACCCTAGGCGTGCGCGCCCCCGGGACCGCCCCCGGACCGCCCCCGGGATCGCCCCCGGGACCGCCCCGGGACCGCCCCGGGACCGGTTCCGGAGCCGAGTCCTGGGACCGCCCGGGAGCCGAGCCCCGGAGCCGCCTCCGGGAACCGCCCTCCCCGCCCCCGTCGGCCCCCTACGCCTCCGGTGGCGTCTCGATCGTCACGGCCGCGAGCAGTTCGGCGATCTCCCGCTCGGCCGTCGCCTTGTCGAGGCCGAGTCCGGTCAGGGTGCCCGTGCCGTCCTCGTGCTCCAGGAGGGCGAGCAGGATGTGCTCGGTGCCGACGAAGGGGTGGCCGAGGCGCAGGGCCTCGCGGACGGTCAGTTCGAGGACCTTCTTCGCCGCCGCGTCGTACGGGACGAGCGTGGGCGGTTCGGCGGCGGCCGGGGGCAGGGTCGCGGCGAGCGTCTCGCGGAGCCGCTCCGGGGTCACGCCCCGGGTACCGATCCAGTGCATCGCGAGCCCCTCGGGCTCGGCGAGCAGCCCGAGGGCCAGATGGGCGGGGGTGATCTCGGCGTTTCCGGCGGCGGTGGCCTCGTTCTGGGAGGCCATGACCACGTTCCGGGCCCGCGGGGTGAAGCGTCCGAAGCCCGCGTTCGGGTCCGTCTTCTCCGCGTCCGGACCCTTGGGCACGAAGCGCTTCTGGGCGGCCTGCCGGGTGACGCCCATGCTCCGGCCGATGTCGGTCCAGGAGGCACCGGAGCGCCGGGCCTGGTCCACGAAGTGGCCGATGAGGTGGTCGGCGACGTCGCCGAGGTGGTCCGCCGCGATGACGGCGCCGGAGAGCTGATCCAGCGCGTCGGGGTGGACCTTCTTGATCGCTTCGATGAGTTCGTCGAGACGGATGGGGACGTTCGGACCGACTGGATTCGTCATGAGTGCAACCCTAGGTTGACACCTAAGGGGTGTCAACCTTCGGTTGACAGTGGGGGCGGGAACCGGACACCGCCGAGGCCGCCGCGTCGTCCCGGGCGCGGGGGCGGGTACCCCGTCGCCAGCCTGTTCGCATGGGTTCCCGTGACGGGACGCGCCCCTTCGGGGGGAGGGGGCGAAGGGGAGGGGAAGGCTCCGGCGCGTCGGTCGCGCGGGACCGTGCCACGATGCGGGAAGCTGGGTATCACCCCAGGTCAGGGGCGTAGAAAAGGGAAGACGACCGAGGCCACCACCCCCCACAGGAGAGGCCTCGGTCGTCGTCCGCGGAGCCGCGCCGCGACTCCGTACTCCTATCAGCGCCGGGGCCGCGGTTTCTGTCACACCGTCCGGCCGGGCCTGAAGGTTGCAAGTTGTACAAGTGCGCGGATCGCGTGGACGCGGCGCCTCGGCACGACGTAGCGTTCTGAAGCGCGAGGTGGCGTGGCGGCGATGACCAGCCGTTCACGCAGCCGACGACGCGACCGACGAACAGGGTTTGGGGAGTGCTGGGGGACGACGCGGAGCTGACGGCCGCGGTGCTCGCTGCGCAGAACGGGGACGAGGACGCCTTCCGTACTGTGTACCGCGCCGTGCATCCACGGCTGCTCGGCTACATACGCACACTGGTCGGCGACGCCGACGCCGAGGACGTCGCCTCGGAGTCCTGGCTCCAGATCGCCCGTGACCTCGACCGCTTCGACGGCGACGCCGACCGCTTCCGCGGCTGGGCCGCCCGGATCGCGCGCAATCGCGCCCTCGACCACGTCCGGATGCGCGGCAGGCGCCCCGCCGTCGGCGCCGACGAGACCGAACTCACCGAGAAACCCGCCGCGTCCGACACGGCGGGCGAGGCCTTGGAGGCGCTGGCCACCGGCCACACCATGCATCTGATCGCCCAGCTGCCGCAGGACCAGGCCGAGGCCGTCGTGCTGCGCGTCGTCGTCGGTCTGGACGCCAAGAGCGCCGCCGACACCCTGGGCAAGCGCCCCGGCGCCGTACGCACCGCCGCCCACCGGGGGCTCAAGAAGCTCGCCGAACTCCTCGGCGTCGAAGGGGAGTCGGCCGGTCCCGACGGCGCCGGCGGGTCCGTCGTCCCGCTGGACGGAGTCCCTCCGCAGCGCGGCCGTCCACCGGAGGTCATGACGCCCGGCGGTGTGACGCAATCACGTGCGTGTACGCAGAAGGACATGTGATGGCCGACGAGCGGTATCAGTGGCTCGACCGGGAGGCCGCGGAGCGGCTGCTCCGGGGCGAGCCGGTCGGCACCGCGGGTGCACACGAGCGGGCCCAGGCCGTGCGTCTCTCCGAGGCCCTCGACGAGGCCCGCACCCCGGCCGTTCCTCCGGCGGAGGACGCCGAACTCCCCGGCGAGACCGCCGCGCTCGCCGCCTTCCGGGAGGTGGCCGCCGCCCGCGCCGACCTCGGCCGGGTGCGGCTCGCGCCCGGCGCCGCACCGGCCCGCC
>NZ_MSJP01000090.1 GCF_014596525.1 Streptomyces sp. CBMA291 | reverse complement strand
GCTCCGTCTGTCGGCCGTCTCGCCGGTATCGGGTCGAAGTGACCGGCACGTGACTAGATGAGGACAGTCGAATGGCAGCAACTCCCAGTGATGTAGAGGTCGACGTGGTGCCTGGTGGTGGTGGGCGTGCGGGCGATGGCAGGTGGGGCGTTCGCGAGTGGGGTCTGCTCGTCAGCGTCTGCGCGGCGTTCTTCCTGGACGCTCTGGACAACATCATGGTCGGTATCGCGGTTCCGCCGATCCAGGCGGATCTGGGGATGAGTACCGAGTCCGTGCAGTGGGTGGTCAGTTCGTACGTTCTGGGCTTCGGCGGTTTCCTGCTGCTGGGCGGACGTATGGCCGATCTCCTCGGCCGGCGCCGGATGTTCCTCCTGGGCGTGGCGGTCTTCGCGGTGGGGTCCCTGGTCGGGGGGCTGACCGGCGAGGGCATCGTGGTGATCGTCGCCCGGTTCGTCATGGGCATCGGCGCGGCCTTCACCGCGCCGGCCAGTCTGTCCATCATCATCACCAACTTCAGGGAAGGTCCCCAGCGCAACCGTGCCGTCGGCATCTACACCGCCTGCGGAGCCGTCGGTTACTCCACCGGTGTCATCGTCGGCGGCGCCCTCACCTCGATCAGCTGGCGCTGGACCTTCCTCCTCCCGGTCGTCGTCGCGGTCATCGCCTTCGCGGGCGCGGTGTGGCTGGTGCCCCGTGACCCGCGCGGGGAGCGGCGCGGCGGCAAGTTCGACGTCACCGGTGCCATCAGCGTCACCGCCGCGATGCTCCTCTTCGTCTACGGCATCGTCGAGGCGCCCCACGCGGGCTGGACCTCCCCCCGCACCCTCGGCACCCTGGCCGCCGCGATTGTCCTGCTCGTCCTCTTCGTCATCGTCGAGCGCCGGGCCGCCGAGCCCCTGCTCCGCCTCGGACTGCTGCGCAACCGCGCCCTGGTGGGCGCGAGTCTGGTCGCCGCGGCCATCCTCGGCACTTACATGAGTTTCCAGTTCATCGGCGGTCTCTATCTCCAGACGCTGCGCGGGTGGTCGCCGATGGAGATGGCCCTGGCCTTCCTGCCCATCGGCCTGCTGATCATGACGATCGCCCCGCGTGCCGGGAAGCTGATCGCGCGCTTCGGCATCCAGTGGATGATCTTCGCGGGCTTCGTCGCCTACACCGCTTCCTACCTGCTCTTCCTGCGTATCGACGAGACGTCCTCGTACCTCTGGGTCATCCTGCCGAGCATCGTCCTCATCGGCATCGCCTTCCCCTTCTCCTTCCCCGCCGCCAACGTCCAGGCGACCAACGGCGTGGCCGAGTCCGAGCAGGGACTCGCGGCAGGCGTACTCCAGACGGGCTACCAGGTGGGCGCGGCGATCGTCCTCGCCATCGTCACCGCCACCATGGCAGCCGAAGACGACGGCAAGGGCACGGCCTCGACACTCACCGGCTACCACTCCGGCCTCTACGTGGTAACCGCCATCTCCATCGCCACCCTGGCCCTCACCCTCACCGCCGCACTCCGCGCCTCAACCCGACGCAAGACAGCAACACCCTCCACGT
>NZ_MSJP01000009.1 GCF_014596525.1 Streptomyces sp. CBMA291 | reverse complement strand
CTGTTTCTTGGATCATGTTCGGAGCCAGATGGTGAGGGCTGCGAGGGTGACGGTGCCGAGGTAGACATAGGCGCGTTTGTCGTAGCGGGTGGCGACGGCGCGGAAGCCCTTCAGGCGGTTGATGGCACGTTCGACGGTGTTGCGTTTCTTGTAGCGCTCGCGGTCGAAGCCGGTGGGCCGGCCGCCTCGGGAGCCTCGGTTCTTGCGATGCCTTTGCTGGTCAAGGCGTTCGGGGATGGTGTGCCGGATTCCACGCCTTCGCAGGTAGCGGCGGTTCGTGCGGGACGTGTATGCCTTGTCCGCCAGGACATGGCCGGGCCGGGTGCGAGGTCGCCCGACTCCGTTGCGGGGCACGGAAATCAACTCCAGCACGGGCTTGAACTGTGGGCCGTCTCCGTAGTGCCCGGGCGTCAGGACCAGGGAGAGAGGGCGGCATCGCCCTTCGGCCGCGAGGTGGATCTTGGTGGTGAAGCCGCCTCGGGAGCGTCCCGGGCATTCGCCGAGCTGACCACCTCCTCCAGCCGGACGACCAGTTTCCGCAGCACCGGACCGACCTGGTTCGTCCCTCGCCCGGCCCCCTTTTGAGGAACTGCGGGCGGGGACGTCTTTCTCGCGCCGGCGGCGTGCTGGTGAGCCCGCACCACGGTGGAGTCCACCGACACGTCCCAGTCGATCCGGCCGGCGGCGTCCTCGGAGGCCTGCACCTTCGAGAGCAACATCTGCCAGGTCCCATCCGCCGACCAGCGGCGATGACGCTTGTAGACCGTCTCCCACGGACCGAACCGCTCCGGCAGATCCCGCCACTGCACACCCGTCCGCACCCGGTACAGAACCCCGTTGATCACCCTACGGTGATCACTCCAGCGACCTCCACGCGTGCCACCTCGCGGAAGGAACGACTCCAGCCGGTCCCACTCCGCATTCGTCAGATCCCCACGGCCCATACATCCACCCTGGACCCAGCACCCAACCCACGTCAGGAGATCCGAGAAACAGGCCCTAG